>MFNE01000043.1:62413-72215 GCA_001783695.1 Candidatus Lambdaproteobacteria bacterium RIFOXYD2_FULL_50_16 | reverse complement strand
TCGAGCCTCTGTATGTTAGGGGGGACTGCGCCCAACCCGGTAGTCACGACGCTGAAATATTTCCGTGACGAATACGAGGCCCATATTAAAGAACATCGCTGTCCAGGTGCTACCTGCAAATCTTTGATTACCCACAAGATACTCAAGGATGGTTGCACCGGTTGCACCCTTTGCGAAAAGTCCTGCCCGACTGACGCCATTACTGGTGAGCCCAAGGTCGCCGGGTCCTATGAAATTAATATGGACAAATGTATTAACTGTTCGATGTGTGTCGAGGTTTGTAAACCCGCCTGCATCTTGGTCGAATAACGCCCCTAACCGCTAAAGGACATAAGCCATGAGCAATAGCGTCAAAGTCACCATTAACGGCAAAGAAGTTCAGGTCGGGGCCGGAACCACTATCCGCAAAGCCTGTGAAGATTCAGGCCTGAAGATCCCCACCTTTTGTTATGATGACCGTCTAAAGCCCTTTTCGAGCTGTTTTTTGTGTGTGGTCGAGGTTGAAGGGGCACGGGGTATGACCCCAAGCTGCTCGACCCTGGTCACCGAAGGGATGAAAATCAAAACCGAATCACAAAAGGTTTTGGACACCCGCAAAACCTGCCTCGACCTGATTCTATCAGACCATGCAGGCGACTGTATCGCCCCTTGCGAAGCGACTTGCCCCTCGAACGTGGACATTCAGGGTTATATTGCCCATGTCTCCCAAGGGAACTTCGCGGCGGCAACCAAGTTGATCAAGGAGCAAAACCCGCTGCCTGTGGTTTGCGGGCGTATCTGCCCCCACCCCTGTGAATCTCAGTGTCGCCGAGCTTTGGTAGATGAGCCGGTCGCGATCAACCCAATCAAGCGTTTTGCTTCAGAGTACGAATTGGCTCACGGGCCCTATGTTCCGCCCGTCGGTGCAGAAACGGGCAAGAAGGTGGCTATTATTGGCGGGGGGCCAGCGGGACTTTCGGCAGCTTATTACCTGCGCCAAAAGGGGCATGCAGCCACTATTTATGAGGGCCTGCCCCATTTGGGTGGCATGACCCGCTATGGTATTCCCTCGTTCCGCTTACCTTGGGACTTAATGGACGCCGAGATCAAAGCGATCACCGACTTAGGGGTAAAGGTGGTACACGGACAGTGGTTGGGCAAGCAGTTGAGTATTGAAGGCCTTAAAAAATCAGGATATGACGCGGTCCTACTCGCGATTGGAGCGCACAAGTCCAAAGCGATGTGGATCGATAACGAGGATTCAACCGGGGTACTCGGTGGGATTGATTTCTTGCGCGAAGTGGTGTTGAAAAATGACACGGGCGTAGGTCCTGATTCTAAAGTAGCCGTAATCGGCGGGGGCGACACCGCGATGGACTGTGCGCGGGTAGCCATCCGGTTAGGGGCCAAGGTAGAGCTTCTTTATCGCCGCAGCCAAGAAGAGATGCCGGCGCTGCATCATGAGCAGATCGAAACCATGGAAGAAGGGGTTCGCTTCCGCTTCTTGACAGCTCCTTTGGCGGTTGTGGCCGATGCAAACAAAAAGGTTACTGGGCTAAAATGTGTGACCATGGAGCTTGGCGAACCGGATGCCTCTGGCCGCCGCCGCCCGGTGCCAGTCGCAGGCAGTGAAGAGGTGCTAGAATACACCCATATTATTGCCGCCATTGGCCAGGACCCAGATGTTTCCTGCGTGGACGCCGATTCTATGCGCCCAGAGGTGACCAAATGGAAGACCTTTGTTTACGACACCAGCAACATGTCCACCAGTACCCAAGGGGTTTTTACCGCTGGTGACTGTGCGTTTGGGCCAGACACCGTGATCCGCGCTATAAGCGAGGGGAAACAGGCGGCCAAAGCGATGGACCTCTATTTCTCGGGGGCACCGGTCAAGCTGACCCGGCCTTATGAGATCACCAGGGGACGGGTAGAAGATCTAAACATGGCCGATTACGCCCCCCGGTTTGTCCACGCCATGCGCAACAAAGAAACCACCTTTGAGGCGCCGAAACGCCTAGCTAACGGCGGCTACGCCCCGATTAACCAAGGCTTTAGTGAGATGCAGGTCTTGGCCGAGGCTTCCCGCTGTATCGAGTGTGGATGTAATGCTCGTTTTAACTGCGACCTGCGCGATCAAGCCACTATTTACGGGGCCCATCACCACAACTTGGATGGGGAACGTCGCAAGTACGCCGAAGACAAAAGGCATCCTTTTATCAAGATCGAGGCGGATAAATGTATCACCTGTGGTTCTTGTGTGCGTATGTGCGACGAGGTCCGCCAGATTTCGGCCCTGACCTTTGTGAATCGAGGTTTCTCCACTAAGATCACCCCCAACTTCGGGGACCCGCTGCAAACGGTGGGTTGTGATTCTTGCGGGATGTGTATCGACGTCTGCCCGACAGGCGCTATGGCAGCCAACGTGGGCAAAGAAGTGGGGCCTTGGTTTACGGTTTCGAAGGTGACCACCTGTACCGCCTGTGCTAAAGGTTGTGCGATTCGCGTCCATGTACGTGATGGAAAGATCACGAAGGTTGAATCGGTGGTGGAAGACCCGATTAACGGGGGCACGATCTGCTTAGATGGACGCTTTAGTTATCAGCTGTTGGGGCAAACCCAAGGGCTCGATTCGGCCCAACTTGCCTCGGCTAAAAAGGCTTTTGCCGAGGCTAAATCGGTGGCGGTTTTAACCACCGCTGCGACCACGCTCGAAAACCTTTTTGCCGCCTATAAGTTGGCTCAAGCTAAGGGCGGAAAACTTTATTATCTGAGCGCAGTAGCAAGGCCCCAGTCGGACCGGCCCCACGCCAAATCGGCAGGCAAGCAAAACTTAAGTCTGCTTAAAAAGTTAGGGGCCCAGCCTTGGGATAATCAGGCAGTTGATTTACTCTTAGCTGTCGGTCAAGACCCAGGTGCGCACAAAGCTAACCTGGTGATTTCCTTAGGTGTATTGGCAGGCGCTCAAATTCAGTTGCCCCTGGCCGATCCCCTAAAATCCAAGGGTACCTTTTTGACCGAATCTGGAGATTTAGCCCAGTTAAACAGCCTATTAAGCGAAGATCAGGGCTTTTTGATCTTGGCCCAAATCGGCGGGCTTCCGGGTTTAAATAGCTTGGATCAGGTTCGCCATGCTTTGGCTCAAGAGGTTAAGGAGTTAGCTGGTTTAACCCAATTAAATGGTGCCCGTTTGGTACCAAGTGGACTGGCTCCGCTTATTGCGGACCTAGCCCCTGACTCGCGCGAATTGGCCTTTACTCACTATGTCGCAACTAAGGGACTTTAACGGGCCAAGGCCCAAGGAGTGAGGACGATGGAACTATTTGAAGAGTTTTTACACCACGCCATTGGCCTCGAAAGAGAGGCCTCAGAGCTTTATAAAAAAATGGCTAACCACAGTTCGGCCCCTGAAATAAAAAAGGTTTTTGCCGAGATGGCCGCTGTGGAGGAAGGGCACAAAAAACAACTCGAACAGATCCTTGCCAAAGGTGAACTGCCCAAAAAGCAGTTTTACCCTGATCCAGACCTGAAAATCGCGGATTATGTGGTCGAAGTCGATTTGACTCGCGACGACCTAAGCTACGACGAGGCTTTGATCATCGGGATGAAGTTAGAAAAAACTAGTCAAGAATTGTACAAAAAATTGAGCCGCTCGGTGGTCGATCACCCTGAACTAAAAGGGTTATTTGATTATTTGGCGGCTGAAGAAGCGAAACACAAACACAGTTTTGAAGCCAAATTCGACGATCGTCAATAAACGTCAATGCTTGTCAGCGGGGGGATAGTCTGTTACCATCGGCCAACCCCTAATTGCTTATGAACGAAACGACGACCCAACCCAGCTTCGACCTCGCACAACTCACCAAAAACATCGATAGTTTTTTGGTGCAGCAGATCGAGAAGTCCGAGACCCTAAATCAAGAAAATCGGCGGGTAAATAAGGATATCAAGGAACTTATTGAAGGTTCGAACCTTCTTGGGGCGGAATCGTTAGAGGTTTTTGCCGAGGCCGAGCACCGGGCGTTGGTTCCTACCGAAGCGGTCGAGGAGGTGACCGAGGTGTTTGCTTTGATGCGCGCCAAGGTCAACAGCTTTGCTAAAAAGAAGCGGTTTTATATCTTGGAGACGATGGACCTCTTCTCCAGCCGTATTTCCATCGGAAAGTTGGTCCCGGCTTTGCTGGTATTAGGTGGTTTAGAGCAAAAACGAGCGATTGCTGAATTTGTGAAGCCCACCTTTTTGTCGATTAACAAAAACGTGGAGATTTTGGCCTCGACTAACGAGATATTTAATCCCAAAACCATCCACCTCGACCGTGGCAGTCTCTATACCTTTGTCACTGACATCGCACGCATATTAATTTCGCTTTTTAAGCAAGACTACCTCGATAGCTTCACTGAGATTGATTCTCATGTAGAGCTATTACTAAGAGTGATCCAAGAAAACCCTATTTTTAAGCCCGGGTTGGCAGCGGATGACCCGATTGAAATGATTGAGGACCCAAAGGAAATTAGACGGGTCATGTTGCAGTTTGTTTCGACCATACAGTCCCACGAGGCGCTTTATAATTATTCACTAAAACGCCATGCCTACTACAAGCTTTTTTTAGCCAGATTAACCACGCCAGGTCGCTTTAAAGGGATTAATCCCTTTGAGATTAGTCGGATATTGGCTGGAGTTTTGTTGGTAAATAAACAAATCGCTCCAGGTGACCGCTTAATCGAGGCCATGGCCGACCCAGAAAACTTCAATGCCCCAACCACCTTGCTATCACGCCAGGAATTTGTCGATCGCCTAAGCCCTTCAACCGTTTATTGGGCTATTTCCGAATTTAGAAACAGCCTTTCTAAATTAAGTAGCCATGATTTTTCTAAAGAGTTTGGGCCGGTTAGTCGATTGTCGGCGGGGTCAATTTTAAAAAAGGTATGGAGCGCGTTTATCGCTTTTGGAGAGTCGGGCTTTGCCTTTATGACCGAGCCTTTCCGGGTCTTGTTCCAAGCGGTTAAAGCTACCTATAAACGATTTGTTGAAAACGAAAATAAAAAGGAAGACAAACCCTCGGCACCCAAGGTTGCCCAGCCTAAACCCAAAGCTGCTTTGGCTTTAGACCTGATTGCCAAAAACGCGGACGCCATGACAATGGTCCGGCAGAAGTATCAATTAGTGGAAACCGATGTCACCGCCTTTCGCGGGGAGTATGATGGGGCCAGCCAAAAAGATTATGGCTACAACACGAGGCTGTATAGGGGTAACGAGCTGGCTATGCGCCATTTGGGGGCCGCTTTTGAACGGCTCTTTGGATCTTTAAAGGGAACCCCTGGCCTTAAAGTGATCAAATATTACGAAGGCACCAAGTTCCAAGAGTATTACGCCGCCTTTCGTTTTGGGAATCGCCTAATCGCCTTGGGCCTGACCCACCTTAAAAACGTCTCTCTGGCCGAGGTACAGCAAAAGGACATTTTCCCCTATGTGTTATTGTTCGAAAAAGCCAAGGACAAAGCCTTTGGTCGGGTGTTGTCCAGGCTGACCCCAGACACCCAAGATATATACAACGAAGAGAGTTTGACCGGGATTAATGAAGGTATTTACTTTGAATCCCTTTATTTGCTGCTCCACCTCTTACCAGAAGCCGATTGGAATGGGGCCTCTGCTCAAGAGTCGATCAAGTTTTTGGTCAAAGAACTAGAAGGCCGCAAAACCATTCCACTCTACCTTAGTGCATGGCCTTCACTTTGAAAGGTCCATTTAACAGTTCCTGTTCTCATTTATTCCGTACCTTTTAAGCCCCCCCCTTTTTGCAGCTTGGGCCTGCGGAGATTAGTTTGGATTCTAAAGGGTTTTATGGTTGCCCAAGCCAGTGATATATTAGGGGGTGTGTTTACTTGGTGGGGCGCCCTCGCCTGAAAATTTGGTCACAACTTAGACTTCTTGAGGCTCAAAGCCGGATTTGCTTTGTAGGCGCAACTATAAATTTTGTTGTGTGTTGACCGAAGGGCAAGAGGCCTAAAGGCGATTCCCCTAAAAAAGCCTTTACAGCCTTGGCGGTATCTCCGAAAATGCTGGTCTAACCTTAGCCCTAAAAGCCGTGCCCCTGTCTCTTTTGTTTTGGTTGCTTTTTTGTCTGATCCTCACAGGCTGGGTCTTATGTTGCCTATCGTTTTTCCGGGACCATGAAATGGCCCACCGGTTAGGCGAACGGCTATTGTTTGTGGGGTTGGTGGCCCAATTGATTTACGCGGTAGCCAGTTATATCGAACTCAACCTAGACCCTTTTTCCAACCTCGCCGGAATCTTTTTGTTTGGGTCACTCTTGGTTTTGACCGTTTATTTTATACTCGATTTCTACTTTACCAACCCCATCTTCGAGGTGATTTTTCCACCCTTAACCTTGTTTTTCCTCTTAATGTCTGAGGTGATTGCGCAACAAGGGATCGGGATCGAGCGGTTTTTGGCCAGTTCCCCCGTTTTTGGAAAAGTGATTTTGGTGTTTCATGCCTCGAACCTAATGTTAGGTTATCTGCTTTTTGCGGTTGCTTGCGTGACCAGCATTCTTTACCTGCACCAAGAACGTCTTTTAAAGCAGAAAAAGTTACATTTAAGTGTGGGTAAGGTCCCTAGTTTGGGATATCTGGACAAGTTGAATTACAAGGTAATTGCCATCGGTTTTTTGCTGGTTACCTTTGGTCTGCTTTCGGGGGTGGGGATGAACCTCTTTGCTAAGGCAGGCCAAGCGCAACTTTCGCTCCGCCAACTGCTGCCCATCGCCACCTGGGCGGTTTACGCGCTGTTTTTATTTGACCGTAGCCGCATGGGGCTCCGGGGCAAAAGCTCGGCCATCTGGGCCATCTCTGGCTTTGTGGTGGTCGCGCTTTCGTTTACCTACGAAATCTCCATCCTGATCAACCGCGCCTCTGAGGGCTCTTAGGCCGCCTTAGAGCAAATGGCAGATAAGGCCGTCTAGGAGTTTGGGTTCGAACCAAGTCGATTTGGGGGGCATGATTTGCCCCGCTTCGGCGACGGCCATGATCTGGCTCATCTGGGTCGGGTAAAGGGAAAAGGCCACCGCCATCTCCCCCGAATCAACCCGCCTTTTGAGCTCCCCCAACCCTCTGGCTCCGCCCACAAAATCAATTCTTTGGTCGGTCCTAGGGTTGCCGATTCCTAAGATCGGGGCCAAAAGGTGATCGTAAAGTAGGCTTACATCCAAGGCCTGTACCGGGTCAGTGGGGATCATTTGCGGTTTAATAGTCACCTTATACCACTTGCGTTCTAAGTACATGCCAAACTCTCCCGGCCTAGTGGGGCGGTGGGCTTCGGACTTTTCTTCAAGGTTAAAGGCCCCCCGAATCTCGGCCAAAAAGGCGTCTGGTCTTAGCCCGTTGAGGTCCTTGACCACCCGGTTGTAATCCAAGATCCGCATCTGGTCAGCCGGAAAAATCACCGCCAGAAAATAGTTATAGGGCTCCTCGCCCGTATGCGCTGGATTGGCGGCTTTACGTTTCGCCGCAATCTTGGCCCCCGAAGCGCTTCGGTGGTGCCCATCGGCGATGTAGAGTTTGGTGACCTTCGCGTTTGGCCCAGTAAAAATAAGATTGAGACGCTCGATTAATTCGGGGTCAAAAACACACCAGAGCCGGTGAATCACACCGTCAGGCCCTAACACCTCAAATTCTGGAGGATTGTTAGTAGAGGCGGTGGCAATCGCCCGGTATTCTTGGTCCGCATTAAAAGCTAATAAAACCGGGCTTGCTTGGCAGTTCATTTGGTCGATCATGCGGATACGGTCCTGTTCCTTGTCTTCGCGGGTCAGCTCGTGTTTGACAATCAAGTCGCGGTCATAATCCTCAGCCGAAGCTACTGCGACCAATCCCCTTTGCTTGTGCCCTTCTGCTTCCATCTCATAAAAATAATAACCTGCTTCCTTGTCCTGGCGCAAAATCCCTTGGTTAATAAGGGCTTGCAGGTTTTGGGCACCTTTTTGGTAAACCTCTGGGCTGTAGTGATCTATCTGGGGGTCAAGATCGATCTCAGGTTTAGAGATATGCAAAAAAGACAAGGGCTTGCCTGAAGCCATCGTCCTTGCTTCGTCGGAGTTAAGCACATCGTAGGGAGGGGCGGCCAACTCTTGAGCCTTTTGGGGCAAGGGGCGCAAAGCCTTAAAGGGGCGAATTAGGGGCATGATTATATTTGCAATTAATCTCGGCGGTGGGTTGAACATTCGCCAGTAGAGGCCAGTTTTTCATGTCCTTTGGGCCTTGTCCAGCCCAGCCCAAACCCCAATCTTGCCCCTTGCGCTATAACAACTCCTTTTTTATACTAACCGCTTTGCCCCCTCCTGTTTACGAGAGCCATGTTTAAACCCGTCAAGTCCAAGGTCCACTACCCCGCCCTCGAAGAGGAAGCCCTCCATCTGTGGGATAAACTCGATGCCTTTAAAAAAAGCATCGAACAACGAGACCCGAAAAACACCTTTTTCTTTTATGACGGTCCCCCCTTTGCTACGGGCCTGCCCCACTATGGCCACTTGCTGGCCTCCACGATTAAAGACGTAGTACCCCGTTACCAAACGATGCTGGGTAAAAGGGTCGAGCGGCGCTTTGGCTGGGATTGCCATGGGTTGCCAGTGGAATTTGAGGTGGAAAAGGAGCTAGGGCTCAAGGGCAAAAAGGATATCGAAGCCTATGGTATCGATCAATTTAACGAAAAATGTCGCAGCATTGTGCTTCGGTACGCCAGTGAGTGGAAACGTACCATCCGCCGGATGGGGCGTTGGGTGGACATGGAAAATGACTATAAAACCATGGACCTCCCCTTTATGGAGTCGATCTGGTGGGTTTTTAAAGAGCTTTATACCAAAGGGCTGATCTACGAGTCAAAAAAGATTGTCGCCTATTCGCCCCGGCTGGGCACCCCGCTGTCGAACTTTGAGGTGAACCTGGGTTATCAAGACACCCAGGACCCGGCGATTACCATTAAGTTCAAGCTTAAGGGTGAAGAAAATACCTACTTCTTAGCCTGGACCACCACCCCCTGGACCCTGCCTTCGAACTTGGGTCTGACGGTGAATCCGGCCCATGATTATGTCTGTATCGAATTTGAGGAGACTCGCTACATCCTTGCCCAAGCACTGATCCAGGCCACTTTGCCTAAAGAAGCCGAATATCAAACCCTTTGGATTAAAAAAGGCTCCGAGCTAAGCGGCCTAGAATATAAGCCTCTTTTTCCCTACTTCCAAACGGCCCAGGCCGAAGGGGCTTTCCGCGTGTTATTGGGCGATTACGTCACCCTGGATGCAGGCACCGGAATCGTCCACACCGCCCCCAGCTTCGGTGAAGACGACTTTGTCACTGGGCAGACCTATAACCTGCCCCACGTCTTCCCCATTGACGACAACGGCTTTTTTACGAGCGAAGCTCCCGACTATGAAGGGCAGTTTTTTAAAGACGCGGACAAGCCTATTATCAAAGACCTAAAGGCCCAAGGCCTGATCTTCCGCCACGAAACCTTGACCCACAGCTACCCTTTCTGCTGGCGTTCGGGGGTGCCCTTGATGTACCGCACCATTGGCAGTTGGTTTTTAGATGTCGAAAAAATCAAGGCCGTGATGCTGGAAAACAACAACCAAATTCATTGGAAGCCGGGGCATATCCAGGCGGGGCGGATGGGCAAATGGCTTGAAGGTGCCCGTGCTTGGGCGATCAGCCGCAACCGCTATTGGGGCAACCCCATCCCGGTCTGGGTTTGTGGATGCGGGGCGCGGCACTGCGTCGGTAGCCAGGCCGAACTCGAAGCCCTTACCGGCCAAAGGGTAACCGACCTGCATAGC
>MFNE01000043.1:41725-62391 GCA_001783695.1 Candidatus Lambdaproteobacteria bacterium RIFOXYD2_FULL_50_16 | reverse complement strand
TCAAATGCCCCCAATGTGGCGAGGCCATGCGCCGCACCCCAGAGGTCTTAGATTGCTGGTTTGAATCGGGCAGCATGCCTTACGGCCAAGCCCACTACCCCTTCGAAAACAAAGAAGCCTTTGACCGGGCCTTCCCCGCTGATTTTATTAGTGAAGGGATCGACCAGACCCGCGGCTGGTTTTACACCTTGCTAGTACTTTCTTCCGCGCTCTTTGAAAAACCTGCCTTTAAAAACTGCATCGTCTCTGGGATGTTACTCGCCGAAGATGGCAAAAAAATGTCGAAAAGCCTGAAAAATTACCCGGACCCTTGGGAGATGCTCAACCAATATGGGGCGGATGTGGTGCGGCTTTATATGCTGAACTCCGGGGCCATTAAGGCGGACGAGCTGAAGTTTTCTGAAGCCGGGCTAAAAGAGACGCTACGCAACAACGTGATCCCCCTGTGGAACGTGCTCAGTTTCTTCACCACCTACGCCAATGCCGACGGCTATCAGGGCCGGTTATTAGTCAACGCCGAAGGCCTGTCTAACCCACTAGACCGCTGGATCTGGTCGCGGTTGAATCACTTGATCGTTGAGGTCCGTGAAGCGATGGACGACTACGATCTAAACCGCAGTGTCGCCCCCTTTGTAGGTTTTATCGACCTTTTAACCAATTGGTACGTCCGCCGTAGCCGCCGCCGGTTTTGGAAGTCTGAAAACGAGGCGGACAAGCTGCAAGCTTACGATACGCTCTACACGGTTTTGCACCAACTCTCGATGGTGATCGCCCCGTTTGTCCCCTTTTTGGCGGAGTCGATTTTCCAGGTCTTGCGCAAGGAAAACGAACCCCAATCGGTTCACCTCTGCGATTACCCGAAACCCAACCCAGCCGTCATCGATCCTGAACTAGAAAAGGAGATGGAGATTGTTTTAGGCTCAGTTAACCTAGGCCGGGGGCTGCGGGCCAAACACCAGCTCAAGGTACGCCAGCCATTGGCCTCGATCACCTTGGTGACCAAAAACCAGGCGGTTTTAGGGGTGTTGGAGCGGATGCAAGACCTGATCACCGATGAGCTTAACGTTAAACAGGTTAAAATCGCCCAAAATGAAGAGGCCTTGGTGGAGTTGATCGCTAAGCCCAATCTAAAATTATTGGGGCCTAAGTTAGGCAAAAAATTGGGGCTTTTTAGAGAGGCGGTGGCCCGTTTAAGCACCCACCAGATTGTTGAGCTGCAAGAGGGTGGACGGTTGACCCTAGATCTGGGCGGCGAGCCTTTTGATCTAGGAATAGACGATCTGTTTTTAGAACGACAGCAGAAAGAAGGGATCTTTACCCAATCGGAAGGGGAGTTAACCGTCGCTTTAGACGCTCATTTGACCCCAGAATTGGAGCAAGAAGGATTAGCCCGCGAACTGATAAACCGCATCCAGCAACACCGCAAAGAGATGGACCTGGAGGTCACGGACCGTATCCAGGTTAATTTAGAGGGCAGCCCAACCTTGATGGCGGCGGTTTCACAGTACCAGGACTACATCATGGCTGAAACCCTAGCCTTGACCCTCGCCCCTGGACCCACCGATGTTCAAACCGACCTGGGCTCTGAAGTCTGCGGGTTCCGGGTGGTTAAGGCGTAATTAGGCGGGACTCGCAAGCCCGTTCCCAAGAAGCCTGGGTTGGTTAGGTTGACCCCCCTTGGGGACCTATAGCCGTTCGCCCGCAAGAGTGCCCCTGGGCCTCCAGTCATGGGGCCATAGCTGGGCGTGTTTTGGGAAACTTGAAGACCCCGCCCGTTTCGACCGATCTTGGGATCTGTGTCTTTACCTAATTTAAAACCTGAAGGTAAAGTCCTAAGAATCCCATCAAAAGGTTTATAACTTTGAGGGTTAACGGGGTCCTATTTAAGCCCAGTTTCAGAAAGGTTACGGTTAAGAAAAATTAGCTTTTTGTGGAGTAGCATTGCCGCGCCCGTTTTTGCCACTTGGCGGGCGGATTCACTTTTTCTTCACCCGTCCCATTCTAAAAAACCAAACCAGGTACCCCCAAACCCGGGCCAGTCCGATTTTTAGGAAATCCTACTTCCTATAACCAAAGGGGCCCAATTATTTTTTTCTTGACGCTGGTGCTATATGCTGATTAATTCGAATATTCGTATTTTACGTTTTGTTTGAACCTATTGACTCCAGCCACATAAAAAGAGGTAAAAAGATGAGCATTTTAGCCAAAATGAATATCGCTATGCTGGGGCTTGGGGTTTTTATGGGAGTGATTTTCCCATTTTACGCCCAATTTTTTGTCACCTGGCAAGAGGGGCGAAAACTTTGGTTTGATATAGGTTGTATCCTGGCGGGCTCGGTGATTGGATTGACCAATATCTTTTTAGTGCGGGTGATGATGCTTTCCATCTTAAATCAAGGCATTGAATCTACCCGCCAGATTTCCGAAGGTGACCTAACCGGGGAGATCAAACAGGTCATTTCCACCTGCCAAATTGGGAGACTTTTTGCTAGCATCGAACGGCTTAAATTACGCTGGACCCAGATGCTTTCGAGCTTGATAGATCGAGCCCATCTCCTTAATAAAAGCGCCAGCACCCTAGAAGAGGGCCGCCAGCATTTGGCCGAAGCCATGATGTTGATGAGCGAGTCTTTGTCTGACGCCGAATCTTCCTCTGCCTCGATCCAGCAAGAGATAGCCCTTTTGGTTACCGATTCGAAAGAGGCCACCCAGCGGGCCCAAGAAGTACAAGCTCAAACCAACCAAGTGGACCAACTTTTAATCCAAGTGGCCGCCGCGATTAATCAGTCAAAAACCTCAATGGGCACCATTCGCCAGACCTCTAGCGAGGTGTCTAAAGTGATCTTGAGTATTACCGGGATTGCCAACCGCACCAATCTGTTATCCCTAAACGCAGCCATTGAGGCGGCTAAGGCGGGTGAGCAGGGGCGGGGGTTTGCGGTGGTAGCGGGGGAGGTCCGCGCCTTGGCCGATCAGTCTAAAGGAGCGGTCGAAAAAACAGGGGCTTTGATCGAAAGCTCGGCAAAAAGTATAGCCCAAGGGGAAGCGGTTATTGAAAAAAGTCTGGCTGTTTTTAAAGAGGTCGAGGGCCAGTTGGCCAGTGTTACCGTCTCGATCCGCAAAGTGGCCGACGCCATATCCGCCCAGGATCAAAAGCTAAGCCGGATCAACCAAGACGCCACCGAGTTAGGGCGTGGCGCGGTCGAAAATCAGGACCGGATGGAAAGCTTGGCCCTGATCTTAAGTGATGAGCGCGCCACCCTATCGGGGGTGCGCAACCTCGCTCAAGAACTGGATAAGGAAGTGGGCCAGTTTAAGCTAAAACCCAGCACTTCCCCTTGACCTCCTCCTGAACCCTTTGAGGTCAACCGGGTTTTGGAGGTTGGAATAGGTGGTTACCCTAACCCTTGGGTGGGCCTCGCCGCCCGCTTGGCCCGCGCCGCCAAGCTTTCCCCTTCCTCGGTTCCTGGGAAAAACGTCCCTTTTCCCCTCCCGTAAAAGAGCCCTTCCGCCAGAAGGGATTGCCCGATTCGGTTGGGGAGGGTAGCATCCCCCTACAAACACTTGGTTGGGAGGCCGCCGAAACCTCCCGCCGATTAGTTCCAACGTAAGGAAGGGATGGATTTTTCATTTTTTTGTTTAGGTCTCGCCTTTTTTGGGGGGATCTGGGTTTTACATGTAATAGTTTGGCGAATCTTTAAACCCAAAGGGGAGATTAAACCTCTATTTTTGCTGTTTTTTGGGCTGCCTGGATTGGTGGGTTTGTTTATATGGCAGGTTTACCCGATCTTAGACCCGATTGATCTCGCCCTGGCGAGCATGGTTCACCTTTCCATCTCAGTGGCTTATATTCAAACCTACCCGGCAATCTCGACGGTGATCCCCAGTTTTCGGGTACTCCAATTGGTCCACCACGCGGGTCCCCAAGGGTTAAAGGCAGAAGATATTTTAAAGGAATTTGGAACTGAAGAAATGGTGGGTTCGCGAGTGGAATTGATGCTTGAAGACAGCCTGATAGTCAAAGATGAAAGTGGGCAATTAAGCTTGTCGGGCACGGGCAATCTTATAGCCAGCACCTTTTTAGCCTACCGTGCCCTTTTGGGATTAGAAGTGGGGAAGGGCTAATGGAAATCAAATTAACCCTTTTAGTCCTGCCCTTTTTGTTTATGTTTGGGCTTTTGGTTTTTCATGTAATTTTGGTGCGGACGAGCCTTGCTTTGGGCAAAAATATTTCAGGGCAAGTCTTAGTCTTGGGTGCGGTGCTTGGATTTAACCTGCCGGCCTTAGGATTGGCAATTTGGGCGCTATTGCCGATGCAGTTAGGGGCCCTAATCCCTTGCCTGCTTTACCTAGCGGTGGTTTACAACGGGCTCGGGTACGGTTATTTTCATTTTTACAATATGTCTGAAACCGCTAGACGGATTCGCGTGTTGATCTTGGTTAAACAAGGAAAATTGGCCGCTCTAAAAGACCTTTCGAGTGGTTATACGCCTGAGGCCCAAGTGGCAGAGCGGCTGGAACGCTTGAGCCATATGGGGCAAATAAAAGAAGAAAACGGGCGTTACCGAATCCAAGGCAAGCTGTTGCTTAACGCCGCCTTGTTGATCGAATTTTACAAAAGACTTTTAGGACTCTAAAAAAAACTATTTGTACCTTGCCAGCGGGAGGCGTTTGCTCCAAAATCGCCTCATGCTTCTTATGGCTTTTGGGATTATTTTAATCTCTAGCCCTAATCTACTTATCTAGCGAAAACCTTGCTTCAGGCCAAAAAACTCACCATTTTAGCGATTAAATTAGGTTTGATTGGCCTGATTTTGTGGTATTTGGTCCATAGCGATAAACTCAATCTGGAAACGATGGGCCTCTTTTGGAAGCGCCCAGCCTTGATGTTTGGGTTGACCCTATTGGTGCTGGGGGCGACTAATCTAATCGTTTGTTATCGCTGGAATATTTTGCTTAAGGCCCAGGGCGAAACCCTG
This sequence comes from Candidatus Lambdaproteobacteria bacterium RIFOXYD2_FULL_50_16, assembly GCA_001783695.1. Lineage (GTDB taxonomy): Bacteria > SAR324 > SAR324 > XYD2-FULL-50-16 > XYD2-FULL-50-16 > XYD2-FULL-50-16. The sequence continues at coordinate 57,412 of MFNE01000043.1, read as the reverse complement.
CCTATGGCCCGCCTCTATATGATCCACTGGATCAGCCAATTTTTTGCTACTGTATTACCCGGCACCGTCTCCACCGACGGGGTGAAGGCTTTTTACGCGATTAAAGAAACCGAAGGCCGCTTAAGTAAAACCGAATGCCTGACGGTTTTGGTGGTGGACCGTATTTTAGGGTTTTATGGATTGATTTTAGTGTCTGTTTTTGCGCTCCTTTCGAACCTAGAATTAATCTTTTCCAACCCGAAGTTACATCTGTTGGCCCTGTTTGTTTTTGGTTTGACCTTGGGCATGTCCCTCTTTTTTGCGGTCATCATTTTCCCCTTTGACCAAGAACGTGACCCCTTTTTGCGTATTGCCCATAAACTCCCAGGCAGCGGTATTTTTGCGCGTATCTATTTAGCCTTCAAACATTATCAGCATCATTTGAAGACGTTAGCCTTGGGTTTATTTTTGTCGGTTATTGGGCAGTTGAGTGTGGTCATATTTTTTGTGTTTTTGACCCCGCTGGTTTGTAACTGCGTCCCCCCTACCTGGAACCTGATGTTTGCGGTTCCCTTAGGTGAACTTTCGACGGTGGTACCTCTGGGCCCAGCGGGGATTGGGGTGGGTCACGTAGCCTTTGACTTTTTATTTGGACAAATGGGTATGCCTGCGGGAGCGGATGCGTTTAACCTGTTTACGGTGATCCGCTTGGCGGTTGGGCTCTTTGGTGGGATTCCTTATTTAATGTTTAAAAAAAGGGACGGCGCTTTTAAAGCTGACCCGGCCTAAAGGGCCCCTTGCCCAGAGTGAACCACTCACCTACAATATAGAACCGGCCAACCTTAGAGACCTAGGCATGAAGGTTCAGACAAAGATCATCAAGCTGATTTTAAGACACAAAGTCCAGCTATCCTTTGGGATAGTGATGATGTTTAGTTTCGCTTTGTTTTCGGTGGCCCCGGCGAAATACATGAAAAACATCGTGGACGCCCTCGATACGGGTAAAATCCCCGAATTAGAGCGGTTTTTTCAAGTAGGGTTAGGCTTGATTTTGTTGTTTGCCCTCAAAGGGGTCGCCTTTTTTGGGCAAAACTATTTGATGAGTGCTTTGGGGCTTAGCTTAATTAAGGAATTGCGCGACAAGATGTTTGATAAAATCTTGCGAATGCCCCTTTCCTTCTACGCCCGCAACCCCTCGGGCGATTTGATCAGCCGCTTCACGACCGACCTTAACTGTCTTAACGATGCCATTATTGTGGGGATCACCGGTCCCCTGCGGGACCTGCCTCAAATTGCCATGCTTTTGGGGTTGATGTATGTTCGCAGTTGGCAATTGTCCTTGCTGACCTTGATGCTAATCCCTACAACCTACTGGCTAATCCAGCGTTTTGGACGCCAAAACGAACAAATCACCGGCCAACGCTTAAGAAAATTTAGCGAGTTGACCCAATTGCTGACCGAAGCGATTTCAGGGATTCGGGTGGTTAAGGCGTTTAATATGGAAGACTACGAGGTCAACCGCTTTAACCGCGAAAACAAACGGCTTTACAAGACCTTTTTACATTCAATTCGGATTGATTCTTATTCCTACCCCGTTTTAGAGCTTTTAGGCAGTGTTTGCGGGGCCTTTATGCTGACTTATGGTGGATATTTAATTATTCACCACGAGATTACAGGCGGCGACTTCGCCAGTTTTTTGATCGCCTTTTTTATGCTTTATGATCCGATTAAAAAACTAAACGGCTTTTTTTTGAAAATCCACGAAGGCCTAAGCGCAGGCGAGCGGATTTTTGCGATTTTAGACGAGCCTGAACTGATCCGGGACCGGCCAGGGGCGGGTTTATTGGGGCCGTTGCAGCGGGAAATTCGTATTCAGATCAAAGAGTTTGGTTATGGTGAAAAAACGGTATTAAGTGACATTAACATCACCCTCCCCAAGGGGACGGTTACCGCTTTGGTGGGCAGTTCGGGCTCTGGAAAATCGACCTTGGTTAATCTGATTCCAAGGTTTTACGAACTTAGCCCTGATCAAGGCCAAATCTTTATAGACGGAGTCGAGTTACACGAGGTCACCCTTAAAAGCTTACGCCAACAGGTAGCGGTCGTCACCCAAGAGATTGTTTTATTTAACGACATGATCAAAGCTAATATTGCCTATGGCAAGCGTAATTCGGGTATGGATGAGGTCGAAGCCGCCGCGCGAGCCGGTCATGCTTATGGGTTTATTGACCGATTACCCAAACGCTTCGAGGAACAAGTCGGTGAGGACGGGGTCAATTTTTCCGGCGGCCAACGCCAGCGGCTTTCTATTAGCCGCGCTTTGATCAAAGACGCCAGCATTTTGATCCTAGATGAAGCCACTAGCGCCTTAGATACCGAGTCAGAACAAGAGGTCCAAGCAGCGATTGAAAATCTGATGAAAGAACGCACCAGCCTAGTGATTGCGCACCGCCTTTCGACCATTCAGCATGCCCATATGATCCATGTGCTTAAAGAGGGGCGAATCGTGGAGTCTGGGACCCATAAAGAGTTGTTAGCAAGGGGGGGCGAGTATCAACGGCTTTATGAGATGCAGTTTAAAGAAACCGAACGCCATCGGGGCCTAGGCGCATGAGCTGGACCCTCTACTTTGGCTCTTTAATCGCTTTGGCAATTGGCTTGCGGTTGATTTGGGAGATACGAACCAAGGCCTGTTACAATCCAAAAGCCAAGATGCCCGAGGGCTGGAACCAGTTTGGGGCCTTAAATGAACTTAAAATTTTAATCATTGGAGACCAAGGTTCTGGTGATAAATACCAAAAAGCGGTGGCATTGGCAGCAGAACAAATCGCTTCTGCCCGTGGGGCTGACCTAGTTTTGTTGCTTGGGGACAATTTTATTCAAGAAGGGGTCGCTGACCTGGAAGACCCCCAATGGCAATCGAAATTTGAAGAGATATACCGGCTCGACCTGCCTTTTTTCGCGGTTTTAGGCAACCACGACTTCAAGGGAAACTACCTCGCTCAAATCCATTATTCCGAAAAGAACCGGCGCTGGCGGATGCCTGCGGCGACCTATCAGTTTGAGGCCGGTCCGGTCGCCTTTTATGCGGTGAATACCACCTGCTCGATCTGTAGTTTTTGGTCGCTTTTTAAAAAAACCGCCCAGCCCTGGCGAGTCGCCTTTGGGCACCATCCGGTACTCTCTAGCGGGCGGCATGGATCGATGCTTAGTTTAGAGCGATGGGTAGTAAAAAAGAGCGGGGTGCAATTTTATTTAAGTGGGCACCACCACCTGCTTGAACACATTGCGCTGGAGGGTTTAGACCAGATCACCTCGGGCGCCGGGGGCACCAACCTAAACGAAACGGCAGAACGCGACTTGGCAGGTAAGGCCTTTTACCGGCTCGACCATGGCTTTGTTTGGGCCCATTTTACCCAAACCCAAGCGAGTTTCCACTTTTTTGACACCCAAGGAGAAGAGCATTATCAGTTTAGCCGGAGCTAAATCTCTTTACTTAAGGGCAACAGGGCCCAGACCCAATAACTTAGATAGGCTAGGGCCGGGACCCAAGGGGGTAGGGCCCAGGTGAGAGCCAGGGCAAACCCCCAGCCTAAAAGCAACCCCAGATGTCCGGCCACTAACCGACCAGTCTGCTTTGGGGCCAGTTGCCCGATCAGACTCGGCATTATCAGGCCCCAAAGGACAAAAAGTCCGAAGGCCATCAGACCCGCCCCCTGGTTTAAATCCACCCCTCGACTCAGCCCTGAAAGCACCAAACCCAACGCCCCTAAATACCAACCCAGCTTAAAGGGCTTTTGGCGCTCGTCGGCCCAGTCAAAGCTCCGGCCTACCCAAAAAAAGAGTCCCGCCCCTAAGATGGTGGTGAGTACCCAGGCTTGGGGGTTTTCCCAAAAGTGGCCATAAAAAAAGCTGGATAGGAGCAAGAGTCCGCCTAAAACCCCCCAACCTAATTTGGCAGTTTGGCCTTGGACTACTAAGATCCAGGGGAGCACAAACAAAAAGGTCGCGGACAGCGCATGGGTCAGAATAAAGTGGGGTATAAAAAAGGCGTATTTGCCCCCGTAAAACAGGTCGGCCACCAGCATTCCCCCGATATTTAGGGTCAAAAACAAGCCCCCTAAAGGCCAAGCCAGCGGGGTTAAGGTTGGGTTTTGGCGATTTTTAAAAAGGGTCCAGGCGGCTTGGGCGCAAAAAACGTAGAGGGCCATGGGGGTTAGATAATGGCCGCCAATATAAAGCAGCCAAATATGGTTGTACCTAAAACCCATCATAAAAAGGCCAAACCCGGTCACAAACACCAAAGCGGTGGGCAGGGTCATCTTGGGCCAGACCAAAAGGTTCCCTAAGGCCCTGTGTACAAAAAGCATAAACAGGGGGACCAAAAATCCTAGGGTTATCAGGTGGATAAATACGGGCAAGGTCTCTGTGCCCACTACGGGGGCGGGGAATTCAGACGAGGCGGCGACCAGCAGCAAAGCCAACGCTGGGGCCCAGATGGCCAAATTTTTGTAAATAAGGGCAGAGCGGTTTTTCATAGGTCTCCAAGTTATTCCCTAGCCTACCTGGCCAGGGTTAATATTAGAATACCTTAAGTTAAAATAGGGTGAACGCCCTATTTTTATTTGTTAACTTAGTGCGGTTTTTAGCAGTCCTGAGGGCAAAAACACAGCAACTATCTGTAATAATATACATATTTCAAAATGTGTAGCCTAATAAAAACTAAAAAAAATAGGTTGCCAAGGTTTTAGAAAGAAGTATAGCATAAGGTAAACGCCCTAGGTAACTTACGGCGAACCGATTTAAAGAGTCGGAAGGTTTGGTCCTAGCCCCCCTCAGCCACGGACTTGATCTTCCGGCTCCTACCTAACAGAAAGGGGGGTTGTTGGATAGCGCCCCCTCAGCCTCCCAACAGGCCTCCCTTTCTGGTCAAACGCGGATTGCCGGTCTCAGCGCCCCCTCAGCCCCGGATTGGCAGTTCGCTTGAAGGAGAGACCCAAGACACTTGGGTCTCTCCTTTTTTTTTCCTCCTAGCTTCCCCTTGGCAGAGAACTTTCAAAAAGTGAGAATAGCGGCTTAACCCCCTCTGAAAAGTACTTGATGAAGCGAACCCTGGTTATTGGCCACAAAAACCCAGACAGTGACTCGATTTGTTCGGCTAAAGCCTTTGCCGCACTTAAAAACCAGTTGTCCGGCGGGGAGAGTTTCTTGGCGGCGCGCTGTGGTAGCCTCAACAAACAAACTCGCTACATCTTCGACCGGTTTGGTTTAAGTGCGCCTTTGTTTGTAAAAGACGTTTACCCAAAGGTCGAAGGGGTGATGACCGAGGCGGTTAATTCAGTACTCGAAGACACCCCCTTAATCGAGGTCATGGGTGCGGCAGAATCCCTAAAAGTCCGAAGCCAGCCCGTAGTGGACACCAATCGGCGGCTTTTGGGTATGATCACTATGATGGACTTGACCCACTTCTTTTTAGAAGGCACCGGCCCTAAACGCCCTACCTACCGCATTCGCCCTCATAACCTAAAACGGGTTATCCGCGGCGCCTGTCTGCAAGAAGGGAAAACAGAAGAGCGCGAGGCGGTATTGATGGCCGGGGCTATGTCGAAGGAACGGTTTTTAGAGCGTTTCGCCGAGTTGGACCCCGAGAATTGCTTACTTGCGGTTGGCTGCCGGGAGGATATTGTTAACGAAGCGGTCAAACTGCAAATTCCCATTTTGATTTTAACCGGGATTAACCCTGATAAAAATCCTTTGGCCGAGCTTCTAAAGGACTACAAGGGTTGGGTTTTTATTAGCGAGGATGACACCGCCGACACCTTGCGCCGGGTGGCGCTAGCAGTACACGCCGGGGCGATTATGAGCCCGGTACCCAGCTTAAGCCCGAGTGATTATGTAGATGAAGCCTCCATTAAAATTACCGAAGGAGGCCATAAAACCCTACCCGTTTTAGACGATTCTGGGGCCTTGGTCGGAATTTTTTCCAAGAGTGATTTAATTAAAAAAGAGCCTCAACGGTTAATCTTAATGGATCACAACGAGCTGGCCCAAGCGGTGGATGGAGCCGAAGGGGCGGAAATAATTGAGATTGTGGATCACCACCGTTTAGGCACCATTAAAACCAAAAACCCGGTCCATTTTTACGCAAAACCCGTAGGCAGCACCTGCACCCTGGTTTACCAGCAATACCTTATAAATCACGTCCCGCTGGATCCAAAAACAGCGGTGATGTTGCTTTGTGGCGTCTTGACCGATACCGTGATTCTAAAGTCGCCAACCGCTACGGACGAAGACCGGCAAGCGATTGAGGCCCTGGCCAAAATCGCGGGGGAGGATTGGCAGCGCTTGGGGATTGACCTTTTTAGTGCCACTGATTCTTTAAAAACCCGCCAGCCCTCTGAAGTGCTAAAAACCGATTTTAAGTGTTTTGCCGAATACGGGGCCGAAGTGGGGATTGGACAGGTGGAGGTGGTCACCCTAGAGGATTTAGCCGAGGTTCAAGGCGCACTAAAAGCCGAGTTAGACCGGGTTCGAGCCGAAAAAAACCTGACCATCGCCATGTTATTGGTCACCGATATTATCAAAGAAACCAGCATCCTGCTGACCACCGAGCACCCAGGCTTCGAAAAAGCAGTCGCTTATAAACGCCTAAGCCCCGGCCATTTCGACCTTCCCAACGTCCTCAGCCGCAAAAAACAACTCCTCCCCGAGGTGCTGCGGGTCTTTGAGGAATTGGCTGGTTAAACCTTGCACCTGTCGAGTTGGCGATTATACAGTCTAGTAAAATCGTTTTTGGAAATATAACGAGAGCCGAACCAAGGAAATAAGCACGGGCACCTCAACCAATGGGCCAATAACGGCGGCAAAGGCCTCGCCCGAGTGGATACCAAAAACCCCTATAGCCACGGCTATGGCCAGCTCAAAGTTGTTGCTGGCGGCGGTGAAACTGAGTGTGGCCGACTTGGGATAGTTGGCCCCAAAGGCGTGGCTCAAGGCAAAAGACAACAAAAACATTACTAAAAAATACAGGGCTAAAGGGATCGCCACCTGGAGCACATCCCTGGGTAAAGCCAAAACCACCTCTGCCTTAAAGGAAAACATAACCACAATCGTAAACAACAAAGCCACTAAAGTAATCGGGCCAATCCGAGGAGCAAACTGGGTTTCGTACCAATTTGCGCCTTGCACTTGAATCAAACTCTTGCGGATTAAAAACCCCAGTGCAAAGGGAATCCCTAAGTAAATAAGCACACTTTGGGCAACCTCCCACAAAGTGATTGCTGCCGCAAACGAAGTAAGGCCTAACCAGCCTGGTAGCAGAGTGAGGAAAAAATAGGCATAAAACGAAAAAAACAAAATTTGAAAAATTGCGTTAAATGCCACTAAGCCCGCCGCATATTCGCGACTGCCACCGGCCAGATCGTTCCACACAATCACCATCGCTATACAACGTGCCAAGCCCATGATAATCAAGCCGGTCATATAATGCGGCTGGTCCTTCAAAAAAAGCACCGCTAACCCAAACATCAATACGGGGCCTATAATCCAATTCTGCACCAACGACAAAAGTAACACCTTGCGGTCCATAAAGACCGATCCTAACTCCTCGTAACGAACCTTCGCCAAGGGAGGAGTCATCATTAAAATAAGGCCAATGGCCAGGGGAATATTGGTTGTCCCTATATTAAATTGGGCTACACCTCCAGCCAATCCAGGGGCGAAATTACCTAGACTTAGGCCCAGAGCCATGGCGGCGAATATCCACCAAGATAGGTTTTTATCCAAAAAATTCAATCGAGATGGCATCCTGCTTCCTTTTTGTTTATCAGACGGTTACAAACGGACCCTATTTCATCCCGAACCTGCCTGAATCCTTGTAGAACCTCTTCAGGCGTGCCGCTAAAACGGGCAGGGTCTGCAAAACCTAAATGTATTTGCTTCCCTACTTGCCCGGTAAAAAGAGGGCAATTTTCTTCAGCGTCACCACAAACGGTCCACACCAAGTCCCAAGGTTCTAAAAGATACTGATTTACGGATCGGGGCTGGTGCTTTGAAATGTCGATTTGTAATTCAGCCATGACCTGAACTGCAAAGGGGTGTACTTCTTTAGCCGGGTGGGTTCCTGCCGAAAAGACCTCATACCCAGGGGCTAACGCTTGCAAAAACCCATGGGCCATTTGACTACGGCAGGAATTCCCGGTGCACAAAATAAGAACCTTCATTGGTTTACCCTTGGCAGTTTAGACGATTGTTGGTTTGGCTGGCGATTAATTTATCCGCCGCAATCTCTTGGTCCTCTTTCCCCCAATTAGCTAACACCTGTTGGATAGGGTGCAACTCTGGCGCAACCGTGGGGAGATGATAAATCATCCATTTCCCCTGTTTTTGGCCAATTATTAGGCCAATTTGGCAGAGAATGCTCAAGTGTTTGGAAACGGTGGAAGGGGCGAGGCCCAAAATAGCCTGAACCTCGCAATTGCACAGAGGCCGCACCTCTAGCATTTTTAAAATACGCAGGCGGTTGCGGTCTGACAGGGCTTTAAAAATGTTTTCCAAGGATTCCATAACAATTCGCTTTTTAGCGAACTGTCTGCCAGTTCCCGATTTGGGTCAAGCGATTTTCTTAAGAAAATTCCGGCCAAGGTATAAACGCAAAATCAACTCGGCCTTATGGCCGCCAATTTACACGGGTAACCGAAGGACAAAACGGGAGCCAGGGGTGGGTTTTTCTTCGATGGTGATCTGGCCGCCGTGGGCCTCGGCGATTTGTTGGGCCAAGGATAGACCTAGGCCATAGCCGCCGGTGCGTTGGTTTCGGGATTTATCGACCCGGTAGAAGGGTTCGAAAAGAAAGGGGCGGTCCTCTTCAGGGATGCCGGGCCCCTGATCTTCGATGCTGATTTTCACCTCCAGACCACTTTGACTTAACGACACCTCAACCGGCACCTCTTGAGGAGAATGCTTGACCGCATTGCCAATCAAGTTAGACAAGAGCCGCTCTAATCGCCTCGGGTCCGCTTGGATAAAAATCGGTTCGGTTTGTTTGATTTGAACCGGGTGTGTCTCTTTGTGGGCCAGATCACTTAGTAGCAAACCCAATTCGACCCGCTGTTTGGCCAAAACTCCATAGGCGCTTTCTAATCGGGCCGATTCTAAAAGCTCGTCAATCATCGCCTCCATTTGGTCCACCTCTTCGCCGATCTCGTCTCGACGTTTGCTGGGTGGCAAAAATTCCAGGCTTAATTTAATCCGAGTCAAGGGGCTTCTTAATTCGTGACTGACGTTGTAAAGGAGCTGCTCTTTAGAGTGGAGATTTTTTTTAACCTCCGAGGTCATCTGATTAAAGGCCTGACTCAAGTGTCCTAATTCGTCATGGCTATTTACCTGAATTTGTACGTCTAAGTTACCCGATGCAACCTGTTTAACCCCGGCACTTAGAAGATGCAAGGGGCGGAAGATTCGCCGCAACCCAATATAGGTAATAAAAAAAATGGCCGACAAAAAGCAGGCTAAAAACAGCAACCTTACCCAGGCCTCCTCGTGTTCAAAGGTGAAGTTAGGGGCCACTAAAACCAATCCGTCTGGGCGGCTTAGTATCATATAAGGGCGGCGGCCAACGTGGCCAAAACGCATCTCACTGGCAAAGGGGCTGTTTTCCGCGCGCCAACGCATCACCGGTTGGCCCGCAGAGAGGTGTATCTCGTTACTAGAGGCGAGCGCAGGGTCCGTAGTAAAACTACCTTTGGTGGCTTCGTAACGAAAAGAGATACCCAAGTCTTCTCCCATCAGCCGCGCCCGCTCCAAAACCGGCGGGTTGCCCAAACTGGCCACCGCATATTGGGTGCAACCCCTTATAAACTGCCCAAACGCCGCTCGGGGGCCTACCGAAAATCGCTGGAAAAAGCCAATCACCACAAAATTAACCAAAAAGGTGACCGAAAGCAGGATTAGGATCAGCTTTAAAAAAATGGACCGGTCCGCGAACCAACGCTTAATCATCTTGCCCACCTAAAAAGAGGTACCCCGAACCCCAAACGGTTTTGAGGAACCGAGGGTGTTTGGGGTCATCGTCAAGTTTGTGGCGTAGGCGGCTGACTAACACATCGATGCTACGATTGTAAGACTCCCACTCGATCCCGGCTACCTTTTCTAAGATCAGGTCCCGACTTAAAACCTCGCCAGGGTGCTGGGCAAAAAGCCGCAGCAACTCAAATTCGGTCGAGGTGAGGTCCAGCTTTTGCCCGGCCAGGGTTACTTGGTGAGACTTAAGATTTAAATGTAACGGACCAAAGTCCAGTTGGTCGATGGGGGAGCGGGCGAGATTTGAGCGGCGCAGCACCGTTTGGATACGGGCGGCCAATTCTCTGGGTTCGAAGGGTTTGGAGAGGTAATCATCGGCGCCAATCTCTAGTCCAACAACCCGGTCGGTCAGATCGCCGCGAGCGGTTAGCATGATCACCGGGAGGTCTGAATTAGCTCTTATCCGCTTGAGAACCTCAAACCCGTCAATGTGGGGCATCATCACATCTAAGATCACCAACTCGGGTGGGTTTTGTCCTAGTTTTTCGAGCCCCTGGCGGGGGTCGATGCAGGATTCAACCAGATAACCAAAGCCAGTCAGGTATTCGTTTAGTAGCCCGACCAGCTTTTCGTCGTCATCAATAATCAAAATGCGGTGACTCATGTCCCTAGTTTAGATAAGTTTTTTTAGGCCTGTCCAAACTGGCGGATGGACAGTTTTGCTGGCAATCTAACCCACAACTGCGCCAGCAAAGCCCTCGTTTTTCTATCCAAGCAGGCGTAGGGCCTGGCTGGTCAACCGCCAGTTTTAAAGCCCGGTATGGCTTAGAGGGTTGGCCCCGGAGGCTGCCGCCATAGCGGACAAACCGACTTTTTAATGAGGCCGCCATCACCGCCACCCTAGATGGTGGAAACTGCCAGACTCGACCTTAGCCTTTATCTCTTCAAGGTGCTCTACCAGGAGTTGGCGCTGTTCTGGGCTTAGGGTCTGGTATAAGTCGCTCAGTCGGTCAATTCCCAGGTCGGCGACTTGGGTGAATTGGGCCTGTTTTCGGGCCAGTTCCTCTTTTAACACCACTTTATCGATTTGACCACTCCTCACCTGCCCAATCAAAAGGTCAAGCTTTTGGCCCCGTTCTTTTCGCATGGGTTCGGTTTGACTCAAGATATCCTGGGCCAGATTGGTTAACTGGGCCTTTTGGGCATCGTCAAACTTTAATTCTTTGGCAATATGGTTGACCATATGTTGGGCCCGTTCTTCAGGTTTCTTTTTAAACCACCCCGCAAAAGCACAGCCAGCCGCCCCTACCAGGACAACCAGTACCACTAAAAATAAGATCGATTTTGTTTTTTTACAGCGCATGTTAGGCTCCAGGAAGTGGGCCAGCCCGGTTGCAGTCGGGCTTGGGCCTAGGGTATCAAATTATCCGATTAACTCTGGGACCAGTCTGCCTGTTTGTTTTGATCCTTTCTTCAACCAACCGTGATTGTTTGTAAAAAAATGTAACCACATGAAAACAACCGTTCGCAAAGCCCTGCTAGCCGACTACCGACCCATCGCTCGGATTTTATTAGAGCAGGCACAAAACCAGGAGCTTTTATCCCTGGAGGCCAAGATCAAAAAAGGGCTACAACTGGCCCAAGGGGCCCATCACCCTATGACCGCCGTCAATGAGGCGGGGCGGGTTCTGGGTTATGCCCTATGGCATTTGGTGCCTCGCTTGGACATTGGAGGGCCAGAGGCCTATTTAGCGGAAATAAGGGTAGAAAAAGTGGCCCAAGGTCAAGGGGTGGGGAAAGCGCTGCTGGCGGCGGTTCAGGCACAAGCCCAGGCGCAAGGTTGTGTGCGTATCTGTTTGGGTATAACAGGAGAGACGGGCTTTTTTGAAAAGCAAGGTTTTAAACGCCAGAACAACTTAGGCCTAACCCTAGAGCTGCGGGCGTAATCAGGGAAAAAAAGGAAATTTGAGGGAAATACTTCGGAGCCCTTGGCTCCCCGAGCAAGACTCGAACTTGCGACAGGGCGATTAACAGTCGCCTACTCTACCAACTGAGTTATCGGGGAGTGTCCGTTGGAACGTCCGTATGAATATCAATCGAGGCCTTTCGTGTCAATTAAAAATTTAGCTGGTAACGGATTCCAAGGGCCCCTTTGGAGATATTCGGATTAAATGTGGGTTCTAAGTAGCCCTTAAATTTTCCCTCTTGGACCAATTGTTTCAGGTTCGCTTTAGCCCCGAAATATTCGATAGCACTATAAGACAGCCCACCCATCAATGCCATTAGCCTGATTTCATCGCCGTTTTTATAATTTACCAAGTAATATCCCGTAGCAATACTGGTCCCGGTCATCCACATCTGCCACCAATCCCGCTCCTGCTCCATATGCCGCACCTTACGGATCCAAGTGTTTTTGTCTTGATCAAGTAGGCTAATCGGCTGAATAATCACCTCTTTTTCGACCTCAAAAGCATGGCGCAAATGGGTGTCTAGCTCTTTGCGGACATACGAAATCAGGGAAATTTGCTTGCGTTTGTCTAGGTAAGTGAGAACATATTCGCCCGCATGGGGGGCCTCAATTTTCTGGAAATAGGTCCCTTCGGAGGACTGCCCACCAACTTTAGTTATACTTAAAATCCCCAAATTAGCCCGCCGAGTGTTGCCTTGACCAATAGCGGTCATCTGTTCCGAACTGACCGAGAGATTTTTATAAATCACCATCCGGTCCCCAACCCGCACCCCATCGTTACTACCTAACCCAATCACCACTAAAGTCTCATTGGCCCGGATGATTTGACCACGCAAGGGGGTGTTCATAGCAATCGCTTGGGCGATGCTATAAAGTCGGCGGTCCATGGTGTTGTCGTCAAAGCGGGTGCTTTCTTCGAACTCGATCTCGTTGTCCATCACGTTGACCAGCTTTACTTTGAGCTCGATAAAGCCTCGGTCCAGCGAAATATGGCCCGACATGACCCGCTCAGCCCCTAAAATCTTGGCCATTTGAATACCACAACCAATCTCGAAACAGGGCAGGAGGTTGGGGGCTTCTTTAACCATCACCTGTTCTGCTTGTTCGTGATCGGTCACAATAAAGCGGTTGGTGTTGGCCACGTTTTGGGCGATCATGGTCGAGTAGGCGCGGGCGGCTGAATCGGTCATCCCGGTAGCGGCGAACTGTAAAACCAGAAGCCCAGATCGGGCAGTTTCGGGGTCGCCAATCACAGATTGGACCACTTCGGTTGCCTTTTTTTCCTCTGCGTGAAGGGCCGAGGCTCCGAAGAGTAGGGACGCCAAAATTATTGCCAAAAACCTCATACCCACCTCAGACCGTTTGCCCTCATTCCCCAAAACTAGGGTTTTTGGGTCGATGAATTCTAAATTTAATTAACCACGCCAAAGGCGCAAACTATTGTTGTTTTAGACTTTAGCCCACTGGGCCAGCTTATAGGCAGGCCCTATTAATCCTAAATGCACAAATCGGGCTAGGTTGTAATGGAGTTTTCAAGCGAAGCGGACTAGAGCCCAAAAAAAACCCAAGGCTTTGGCTAACCTGGGCTAGGATTTTAAAACTGCTCGAATTCCTTAGGGTCAGGCGCTGGGTCCGAAGGGCGGCTTCGGCCCGCTTTTAGAGTTGTAGCGTTGCACCTTTTGCCCTGGCTTCCCTTTTTGGTTTCTACCGTAAGGTTGAACTCTTTGCCTATCAGGTGCCTAGATTTTGAGGTTTGGTTAGGTAATTTGGTTGATCACAAAGCCATTAGCCCCCCGCCTAGACCAATCAATGCTGAATTAGTTAAGGCGTTTCCCTTTGGGGATCGTTCCATAAGTGAGCCCATTTTTCCTCGAAATGGGCTTGGTTACGAAAGGTAATCTCCCAACGGTCGTAGTCTTGGCCTAGGCAGCGGATGGGGCGATTGGTGCTGGAGGCACCGGAGATATGGTGGTGCTGAATATCGAGCCCTGGCACTACGAGGCAGCGGTGTCCGGCCCCCCTGACAGCGAAACTATAATCAATCTCTTCCATAAACGCCGGGGTGTACCAGGGGTCAAACCCTCCCACCTGATCGAACACCGTTCGTTTGGTCATAAACAAAAAGCCAGAAATTACTTCGGCTTCTTCGATTTGGGTTAACCCCCGGCTCACCCCTGGCTTTTTTCGATACCAGTCGTTTCCACTAGGCCCCACTTCACCCACGCTCGGGTCTTTAAGCACCTCTAAAAGCCCCTCAAGCCCGCCTGGACCAACCTCTACATCGTCGTTGACCCAGCAGAGGTACTCCCCTTCGGCCATTTGCGCCCCCATATTCCAGGCGCGAGGCACCCCGCAATTAGTGCTAGTAACAATACTTTTGTCCGCCCCCAAAGCTCGACAATGCCCAACAAACTTAGGGTCTTCCTCACCGTTTACTAATAGAATAATCTCATGTTCTAAGGTCACGTTTTTTTTCAGTTCCCGAAGGCAGTCTTCGAGTAGGAAACGCTTTTTAACCAGTGTCTTTAAAGACTCCAGCTTTTTTCTGGGGATCGTAGGGATGATGATGCTGACCAAACCCGGTTTGTAACTCGCCATGTTGCTCCTTTAAAGAGCCGAAACTAGCAACCCCTAGCTAGGCTGTCTAGTTTGCCCCTTTTTTAGATGGGAGCGAACCACCCTACCTTTTTGGTAAACCCAAGTTTCGGCCTTGGCAAGCAGCAATGCCTTGGCTCCGATTGGCCTAGCCGGACCAGCTTCAAACACCGGTTCCGTATATTCAACCCCTTCCCAAATCACCTTTTCCTTAAATCCTAAGGCAGACCACAAGGCGGCGATTCGGCTAAAATAGGAGTGATCGTTGGCTACACGGGCACGGGCGCGCTCGATTTGTTCTTGGCGTTCAGTGGGATTTTTTAAAAAATAAAAAAAGAGTTCTACCAGGTGGCCCGGGGCCGCGGCGATGGCCATTTCGTCAGGCCCAAAAAACTTGCCCGCTAACGGATGGTCGCAGAGTTCAAAGCCGCCATAGAGGGGGATGTGAAAACACCGATCATTGACCTGGATCATCCGCCTCTTTTGGCGGTAGCTGTGCAGGTTTAAGGCAATGGCCGCATTTTGATATAACCCCGCCCAGTCCACATCGCCGGAGAGTAAGCTAGTTTTAATCCCAAACTCTTTTTCCCACTCTTGGTCCCCATAAATCGCCACCCGTTTGGGATCAAGCCCAGCAAAAATCGCTTTGAGTGGTTCTAGGTTGCCCTTTTTTCGGTGGGCCAGATTGCCCACAAAGACTAAGTCATAATCTGGGTTTTCCTTAAACTCCCAAAGCCCCATTTGGGTTAAGTCAGCAGCATAAGGAAGGTAGAGGCATTGGATTCCCCGGTTTTGGTAGCCCGAGTAAAAGGCTTCTAAATAAGGGGGTTCGTGTTGGCTAAAGCAAAGTTTGTGTTTGAGGTCGGCCAAAAAATCGAGCTCTTTGGGATCGGCAAGTGGGGTGTGAGGGTCGAAGCTGGCCCCTTCAGGATTCGAGGGTAGACCGTTGTATAAGACCCGTGCCTCTAGTAAATTGAGTTTTTCTTTGTCTAAACTTAAGAGCCCTTCACCCCCGGCGACCATGATCAAGGGGGCCGTTCCGGTTATATGGAGATTGGGTTCTTCTTTGGCAGGGTCCAAATGGACAAACTCATGCCCCAGAGCCTCAAAGGCCCGCTGCCAGC
>MFNE01000043.1:8636-41714 GCA_001783695.1 Candidatus Lambdaproteobacteria bacterium RIFOXYD2_FULL_50_16 | reverse complement strand
GTTCTCCTGCGAATTTGGGTTTAGTCTAGCACCCATCAAGAGAAAACGAAAGGCCCGTGACGCTTACCCCCCATACCCGCGGGATCTTATGACGACCCCAGGTAATTGTCACGGGCCCGAACGGGTTAGTTTTGGTAGGCGGTCTCCCCGTGGAGTTGGGCATCGAGCCCTTGGGTTTCCACATCTTCGGTAACCTTGAGCCCCATGGCCAGATCAATTCCTTTAGCAATCACAAAGGTCATTACTGCTGCGTAAACAGTGGTAATCCCAATGGCTATGACTTGTTCGCTTAACAAATGCCAACCAGAAGCCAAACCACTAAAAACCCCATCTGCCCCAGCCGGGTTAATCAGGGTGCTCGCAAAAATCCCGGTGGCCAAGGCCCCAAAAATTCCGCCAACGCCGTGTACCCCAAAGGCATCCAAGGAGTCGTCAAAGCCAAAACGGCTTTTGATCCGCACCCCGCCGAAACAAACCAACCCCCCTAAAAGCCCAATCAAAATGGCCGCCGAGGGACTCACAAAACCCGCCCCCGGAGTAATGGCTACCAGCCCAGCCAACATTCCTGAAAGCGCCCCTAAAAGAGAGGGTTTTTTCAGCATAAACCATTCCGCTATAGACCAAGAAAACAAGCCCGCCGCTGCTGATAGGTGGGTGGTAACCAAGGCGTTGGCGGCGAGGCCTCCTGAAGCGAGGGCGGACCCGGCGTTAAAACCAAACCAACCAAACCACAACATGCCCGCTCCAACCAGGGTTAAGAGGAGGTTATGAGGCGGCATGGGCAGTCGTCCGTATCCCTTGCGTTTGCCTACTAAGTAGGCAAGCACTAGGGCAGAAATCCCGGAGGAAATATGCACCACCGTGCCCCCAGCGAAGTCCAGCCCACCACGTTTTAGTAAAAAACCATCGGCGTGCCAAACCATGTGACATAAGGGGTCATAAACCAAGGTACTCCAAATCACCATAAACCAAGCAAAACTGGAAAATTTGATCCGTTCGACCACAGCCCCACCAATAATGGCCGGGGTAATAATAGCAAACATCCCTTGGAACATCATAAACAGCACAGCAGGGATACTACCGTTAGCTTCCTGATCCACCCCTTGTAAAAAAAGATGATCCAATCCACCGATAAAGCCATATCCCGTGTCCGGGCCCCAAGCGAGGGTATAGCCCAGCAAATACCACTGAAGGCTGATAATCCCCATCGCGAAAACCGAATGCATCACCACCGACAAAACGTTTTTGCTACGCACCAAGCCGCCATAAAACAGCGCCAGACCGGGCACCATAAACATTACTAAGGCGGTGGAAATTAACATCCAAGCCGTATCGGCTTTGTCGATTTCACCGGCAAATGCCAGCGAAGGAACCCACAAAAGGCCCAGCAAAAAACCTAGGGGACGGATCATAAGTAGTTCTGTTTTGAGGGGTTGTTTGAAACTAAAGCGCGGCGGTTCCTCGTTCCCCAGTGCGCACACGAATACACTCTTCAATATTGGAAACAAAGATTTTGCCGTCCCCGATTTTGCCAGTACGGCTGGCCGTGACAATTGCGTCAATCGCTTGATCCGCCTTGGCGTCGTCCACCACTAACATCAACATCACTTTGGGTACAAAATCGACTTGATATTCGGCCCCTCGGTATAGTTCTGTATGGCCTTTTTGCTGGCCAAATCCCTTGACTTCCATCGCGGTCATCCCGAAAATTTCTTGTTTTTCCAGGGCTTCTTTAACTTCGTCGAGTTTGAAGGGTTTAATTATCGCTTCAATGCGTTTCATCTCAATACAAGATTAAGGTTTAGGGCCAAGGCGCAGCTTGGCCCACAAAGCCTCCCCATTTAAGGGGAGGTAGGGTTTCTTGATTAAGACAACAACAACATCTCGCGATACTTAGGCAGAGGCCAAAGTTCGTCTGCAACCAAGGTTTCTAACTTGTCTGCGTGCTCACGAACTGCAAGCATAGCAGGCACTAACTTGTCGCAGAAATGTTTTGCATGTGCGCCAAGATCATGACCGCCTTCATGAGCAGCCTCTTTTTCCAGCTTAGCGATGGCTTTTGCCAAGGCTTCAATCTGGCCGTCGAGGTCGCCCGAAATGGCTTTGACCGCTGGTCCCAGGTTTAAGGAGTCCATCTGCGCTTTGTACTTGAGCGCGGCAGGCAGGATCATCGTTTTGGCTATATCCTTAACTGCGTCCACTTCAACCTGGAGACTTTTAATGTAGGTCTCCAACTTAATGTTGTAGCGCGACTCCAACTCGCCTTTAGTCAAGACATTGTAGTGCTCGAAAAGCTCAATGATGTCCTCGTCCATCATGTGCGCGGTGGCGTCGGGAGTGGTCTTGAGGTTGTACAAGCCCCGCTTTGCCGCTTCAGCTTGCCATTCTTGCGAGTATCCGTCGCCGTTGAAGATAACCCGTTGGTGCTTAGTTAAGGTAGCTTTGACTACCTTGTCAGCCGCTTGTTCCAAAGTAGAACCACCATCAATAGCCGCCTGAATCTGTTCGGACAAATAGTCCATCGAGTCGGCCACCATGGTATTAAGGAAAAACACCGGACCAGATACATGCTGGCTGGCACCTAACGCGCGGAACTCAAACTTATTGCCCGTAAAGGCAAAAGGGCTGGTCCGGTTGCGGTCAGTGGTATCTTTAGGCAGATGAGGGAGTACACTTGAGCCTAACTGAATCTTGCTGGCCCCTTTGCTGCTGGTTTTGGACCCGGCAACCAGTTGCTTAACAATCGTTTCCAGCTCTTCACCTAAGAAGATAGAGATAATTGCAGGGGGGGCTTCGTTGGCGCCCAAGCGGTGGTCGTTGCCCGCGTGAGCGACTGAAATCCTCAGCAGCTTGGCATACTTGTCCACGGCGCGGATGATGGCGGTTAAAACCACCAAAAACTGCATGTTTTCGTGGGGGGTGTGACCGGGCTCTAAAAGGTTGTTGCCCAAGGAATCGGTTATAGACCAGTTGCAATGTTTGCCTGAGCCGTTGATGCCAGCAAACGGCTTTTCATGCAAAATCATCCGCAACTTGTGTTTGCCGGCCACCTCTTTCATCACTTCCATGATCAACATGTTGTGATCCACGGCGATGTTGGCGGCTTCAAAGATCGGCGCTACTTCATATTGAGCGGGGGCTACTTCGTTGTGCCGGGTTTTTATCGGAATCCCCAAGCGGTACAAGTAGCGCTCCGAATCTTCCATAAAAGTACGAATGCGGCTTTTGATAGCACCAAAATAATGGTCTTCTAGGCTTTGGCCTTTGTAGCTAGGGGCCCCAAATAGGGTACGGCCCGCAGCGACTAGGTCTGGGCGTTGGTGGTAATATTCGGCGTCGATCAAGAAGTATTCTTGTTCTAAACCCGCGTTCGAGTGGGCCCCGGTTACTTCTTCAGACCCTAAAAGATTCAGCAGTCTGGCGGCAGCCTTAGACATGGCGGCTTCGCTTCTAAGTAGTGGGGTCTTTTTATCTAAAGCCTCGCCCGTATAAGAGCAGAACGCAGTAGGAATACAAAGGGTAGCCCCAGTGTTGGTTTTGCGAACAAAAGCGGGGGAAGTTGGGTCCCAAGCAGTATAACCTCGGGCCTCAAAGGTGGCGCGAATACCACCAGAGGGAAAGGAGGAAGCGTCTGGTTCACCTTGAACCAATTCTTTGCCAGAAAACTGCAAAATCGCATTGCCTAGTTCATCGGCTACCAAAAAAGCATCGTGTTTTTCGGCGGTAGCCCCAGTCAGAGGCTGAAACCAATGGGTAAAGTGGGTCGCACCCAACTCAACCGCCCAGTCCTTCATGGCCGCAGCTACGGTGTCGGCAATCGTGGCGTCTAAAGGCTCGCGGTTGTCGATGGTTTTTTTGATGGTTTTATAAACTTGCTTGGGCAAACGCTGGCGCATCACATGGTCGTTGAATACGTGCTTGCCGTAGATGTCGGTAATTTGTGCGCCTTCTGGCTTGTAGTCACTAACGCCGCCGCGTTCGGTAATGGCGATATTGGTCGTTTGCCTAGCAGTAGTCATGGGTCTCCTTAGAGGTTTAAAAAAAGGTTTTCGATGGGGTGAAAACTTTTTATAACCCACGAACCGTTGCAGGGGAGGGGCCATTTTTTTGGCACTATATTTTCAGTGTGTTGCCGATATTTTAGGATCGGTATTTTTTCCCTTATTCACCATAATGACAAATTTGACATAGTCACTTTTGGCGGTTTTAGGGAGGGTGGTTTTTAGGTGGTTACTTAGCAGATTGATAATAAAGGCACTAAGCTTCGTCTCTCGACAAAGCCCCTAGTTTTAAGGAAAACTTTGACTAAACCTGAACCAAAAAAAAGCGATGAAACACCGAATTGGGATTGATCTAGGGGGGACTAAAACCGAAGTGATTTTGACGCGTGCAAATCCCTTAGAAGTGGTTGATAAGGTGCGCGTGCCCACGGGCCAGGAGAAGGGTTACCATTTTATTTTGGGTCAAATTGCGGGTCTAGTGCAAGATTTCTGGGCGCGGTTAGACGATGACCCGGTGGTCGGGATCGGAATTCCTGGGACTATTAACCCCAAAACCGGGCTGGTCAGAAACGCCAACACCCAATGTTTAATCGGCCAACCTTTTGGTCAGGACCTTGCCGAAGCGATTGGCCTGCCGGTTCGGGTCGAAAACGATGCCAACTGCTTTGCGCTTGCGGAAGCGCGTTTTGGGGCGGGGAAAGGTTATAAAAATGTGATGGGGATTATCCTAGGCACCGGCATGGGTGGGGGGCTGATCAACGAGGGCCATCTTTGGGTGGGAGCCCAAGGGATTGCCGGGGAGTTTGGCCATTCGACAATCAACTTCGAGGGGCCTAAGTGTTGGTGTGGCAACCGGGGCTGCCTGGAGGTTTACATCTCCGGCACCGCCGCCGAGGCGAACTACCAAAAACGCTCGGGCCAGTTTAAAAAACTCGCTGAAATATACCCACTAACGGGAGAAGACCCCCACGCCCAAGCGACGATCCAAGATTATATCCATCACTTTGGGCTAGGCATGGCAAATCTGATAAGCTGTTATGACCCAGATATTGTTATCTTAGGGGGCGGGGCCTCCAATCTACCCTTATTATATACCGAGGGAATCGAAGCGGTCCGGCACCATATCTTCAACGACGAACTAGACACCCCTATCGTCCAAAACCAGCTAGGCGACTCCTCCGGCGTCTTCGGCGCCGCGCTTTTAGCCGACAGCTAAGCCAGCCAAGAAAGGCCACCATTGGCTAGGTTGAGCAGACCGAGGGGAAGCACAAAATAGCCGAAGAGCCGGGCCAAGCGTTTGCCGTCGAGCCGATCGGCGAGTTTGGCACCGAAGCCGTTGAAGATAAAGGCGGTGGGCAATAAGGCAAAAAAGCCGGGCAGGTAAAAACTCAGCCACAGGCCCTCTAACTCCACCGCTGAAGAGCCCTGGATTGCGTAAGCGGTTAAACTAAACAGGGTGGCAACAATCATAAACCCCGAAGCCGTGCCAATGGCTTTGGCAATACGAAAATGTCCCCAGAAGTGTAAAAGCGGCATCACAACCAAGCCCCCACCCACCCCAAAAAAGGCGGAGAGAAACCCGCCAAAAAATCCAATCGCCCCATAGCGGAGGAGCCCTAAGTCGCGCTCTTCCTCGCCCCTAGGTTGAGGGCTACGGCTTAATATTAGTTTGAGTCCTATGGCGATTTCAAAAAGGCCCAGCAGAATTTTAAACGGATCTGCATGCACCCCACTTAATCCCCACGCGGCCAGCCAGGCCCCCACTAGTCCGCCTAAAGCCATACCCGGCAAGGGGCCTAGGGATAAGTTGCCTGCTTTAAAATGGTGCCAAGCGGCGTTAAGGATGGAAAAAAAGATTACTAAAAGGCTGGTGGAGACCGCGACCAGGGGGATTTCGTCGCCTGCCAACTGGGCACGCTCTAATAAATAAATCAGGGCGGGAACATACAAGATCCCCCCGCCAATCCCCATTAACCCGGCCAGAGTCCCGGCCATGGCCCCTACTGAGATTAAAACGGCTAAGGTTAAAAAATCCATGTTCTTCCAATTGGGTTTACTACCGGAGCCATGGATGCAGCTTTTGGCCCAATTTTTAAGGGTAAGAACCGGATTTTTTTTAAACTATGGGCCAGCTTAAATGCTTGTGGGAAAGACCCTCCCAGGGAGTACCCACGTTTTTTGTACAAAGCCTAATTAAAACATGAGTCTGGTGGGCTTATTGCGCCTCGGCTAAAGTGGCTTCGACCTCGATCTGACGGTTGCCCCGTGCTAGGGTTAGCTTAACCTTATCCCCGGCCTTGTGGCGTTCGAGCTGGGTGAGGAGATCATCTTGGGTGTCAACCGGTTCCCCGTCGAACCTGAGGATCACATCCCCCAAAATCAATTCACCCCGTTGGTCGCGTTTGAGTCCTTGTAACTTGGCCCGCCCCGCTGGCCCATTTGGGGCCACTTCCACCAACACCACCCCTTTAATCCCACTGCGTCGAGCAAGGGTGTCGGGCAGGAGGCTTACCCCTAAAGTGGGTCTGATCAAGCGGCCATGTTCTAAGAGTTGGGGGACAATCTTTTTGACGATATTGACGGGGATGGCAAAACCGATCCCCGAATTGGCCCCTGAGGGGCTGACGATTTGGGTGTTAACCCCAATCAAGCGGCCTTGGGAATCTAGGAGTGGCCCGCCGCTGTTACCTGGATTAATCGCCGCGTCGGTCTGAATCACCCCACCGATTTTGCGATTTGAAACCGATTGAATCTCGCGGCCTAGTGCCGAGACCACCCCCACCGTCAAGGTGGCGTCTAACCCAAAGGGATTGCCAATGGCCAAAACCTTGCGGCCTACCTGGAGATCGTCCGAGTCGCCGCGTTCGATAGGGACCAGTTTTTCTTTGGGGGCGTCGATTTTTAATAACGCCAAATCCTTATCCGGGGCCACACCCACCAGTTTGGCAAAGTAGCTGGCGCGGTTGTCCAAGGTGATACGCACCTTGTCCGCGTTTTGAATCACGTGGAAATTAGTGACAATCAGACCGGAGTCGTCCCAGATAAACCCGGTGCCTGCACCAGCGGGAATCTCTTGGACGTTTAAGGTAAAAACATCTTGGCGGACTTGGCTGTTGGTGACGTAAACCACCGAGCGGTGGACCTTCTCGAAGACCTCAATGTTGTTTTGCTCACCCAAGGTCAGGGCCTCGCCTTCGTTAAAAGAGAAAGCGGTGGAGCTTAAACACAACAAAAACAGAGGGAACAAGACCCAGTTTAGTGGTTTGGTCATTTTAATAAAGGTAGGAAAAGGGGCCTCTAAAAAGGCCCCGATCGCTAAGAGGCCTGGGCCGCAGGGCAGCCACCTTCTTTGCAGGCGGGCTTGGCCGCTTCGCAAGCCGAAGCCGGGGCCGCGTAACCGTCTGAATACCAACCGCCACCTTTTAGTTGAAAACTAGTGCGGCTGGTCTGGCGCTCCAATCCTTCAGCTCCACAGGCGGGGCAGGTTTTGTCGTCGGCTTCGGCGATTTTACGGATCAACTCTTGCTGCTTCCCGCAGGCTTGGCACTGGTATTCGTACAGAGGCATATTCACTCCTGAAGGTTCGAGAGGGCGCACTCGCCCAACAAGCTCATCGCTAAATATACCCTTTATTCGCTAAATGAGCAAGAGGGAGGAATGCCACCCAAGCTCAGCTTGGGCAGCGGGGGTAGGGGGCGATGGGGTGGGTGAGGCTTTGGTCGGTAGCCAAGAGCGCCAAACTAGGGGTCACCACCCCTTGGTTCGTCGCCGTCGAGAAAGTGGCGGTTCCATAGGTGGAGTCTGCTTTGTTCACAAGGTTACAGTTGTGGGTTGGGGCGAAGGTGATGTTCGAGGTCACCGGAACCCAGAGGGCAGCGGTATTGACCGAGCGGGTTTGTTGCACCTATTTCCAGCCGGTCGCCTTGTCCCGTTTGTTATTAGGCCCAGCCCAGTTACAGATCATCCCGCCTATTGCCAAGACGGGCGCGGTGTTGCTGTTTTCGGCAAAGCCAAAAAAAGGCGGTGCCACTCTTGGCGCCCGTCGCCGATTTTTCGGTTTTGATGTTGAAATTACGGGTATTGCCATCGTTACTCCCGGCCTGCCAAGCGACCGCCACCAAGCCTGGACCTTTAACCTGGTGTTACGGGCCTTTTCCACAAGGGAATTTTTTCGTTTGCTCTTACACAGTTTGCACCGAACCAAAACAAAATTAAACTATTCTAAAAGTTAGAAACACTTTTGAGTAATTATCAGAGGCCAGGAGGCGACTAAAAACTAAGCAAAAGGTTAGGAAAGCGGCTGCCCCTTAGCGGGCTCCGAGGGCTAGATTAATCCCACTTGTTACCGTGGCAGGAGGTGCAGCTAGGGGCTTCGCCGCTGCCTTCTAAGTTGGAACCGTGGCAGCCGGTACAGTTGGCGCGGGGGTCATAAAGTCCGGGGGCATGGTTTTTACCACCTTTGCTAACCGTATGGTCAGAGGGAGCCTCGTTTTCAATTTCCTTGCAACCCGCCAAGGCCAACGAGAAAAACAATACCAATAAAATCAACAAAATTTTTGGAGTTTTAGTTATGTTCATCGGTGTTTTTTGAGTCAAGTTTGATAGTCCCACTTAAACTATTGGGTCAAGATGAAAAGAAAATGAACACTTTATTAAAACTTGATTAATTCTCGCCCTAAACCCAGGGAGTTCGCCAGAAGACCAAAAGCAACAAGCCCTCTTTTCGCTTTGAAACCTTTAGTGCTATCTTGACCTATACCTTCAAAGGAGAATCCCTTGCGCCACAAATTCAATCTCCGCTGCCCTGCTCCCATCAATGAGTTATTGTTCGAGCGAGAGCTTCAAGGGATGCGGATTCATGTTTATTTTAAGATATCAATTTTGACCTATCTGTTGGTCAGCGATTGGTTGATGCCCGTAAATCGCCAGTTTTATTTGTGGGTCATATATTTGAGTTTGATTTTGGTAGAAGGGCTTTTTTTAGTTTGGCTGCGAAAGAAACAGTGGATTAAGGCCGTTGCGTTCTCTAGTTTGCTGGTGGATCTCTTTTTGATCACCTTGTTACCCTTCGCTTGGTACCAAATGGGTGGGGCTTCAGGGGCATATAGTTCGACCTATATTTTAAAGACCAACATGCCTTTGGTGGCGGCAGGATTTATTTGTATTAACGCCTTTGCCGCCCGCCCGCTCTACCCAATCTTAATGTCTATCGGGGCTTTAGGAGTGGCTACTTTCCATTATTATTGGGTGCTTTCTGATCCGAATACGGTTTTGACCATTCAATATGGGGAACACCTGTTGGGCTCGGCATTACATAGCGCTTATTATTGGGTGACTAGCTACGCCTACTTGGTTTTTGGGGCGGGGATGGGTTATATGGCCTATAGTTTCCGTAAAACTACCTTAGAAGCAGTCACCCTTGAAAAGGCGAATTTACAATTGGGTCGTTATTTCTCGCCTAATTTAATCGCGAGTATAACCGACGGCAGTCAGTCTTTTTTAGAGCCCGGAGGCAAGCGGCAGCCGGTGGCCATTATGTTTATCGATATCAGAGGGTTTACCTCCATGAGCGAGGCCCTCCCGCCAGAAGCAGTGGTGCGCTTTTTGTCTGATTACCATGAACGAATGGTGCGGGTTATTTTCAAACATGGCGGCACCCTCGATAAGTTTATGGGAGACGGTATTTTGGCCACGTTTGGTACTCCTTTGACCCAAGCGGATGATCTCTCGCGGGCGCTGAAGGCGGGGATCGAGATGAAGGAAGCCCTACGTGAGATGAACCAAGAACGAGCCTTGCTAGGACTGCCCATCATTGGCCAAGGGATCGGTATTCATTATGGCGAAGTGATCGTAGGCAACATCGGCACTGCCGAACGGCTCGAATATACGGTCATCGGTGACGCGGTCAATCAGGCCAGCCGGATTGAATCGGCCTGCAAAGATCTAGACCACGATTTTCTCTGCTCTGCCTCGGTGGTTGAGGGACTGGCCGGGGAAATCCGCACAAGGCCCATGGGGGAGGTAGCCGTAAAAGGAAAAAAACAACCCCTTCAACTCTTTGCCGTGGATTGGGCCTAGCGCCTAATCTTGACAATGGGGGCGGAGCTTTAGGAGTGGCAGCCAAACCGCCAATAGGAGTAAGCTGTTGAGAGCCACATTGGCCCAAACCCCGTAGAACAAAGACCAACCGGTATCTAGGGCATACCAAAAGCAGCCCCCCCAGCACAGAGCTTTCCAGGCCCAGGCCTTTCTTTGGGTTAGGGCATGGCGGACCAAAAAAACGATCATCAGACCCCAACCGATCAAAGTGGCCCCCAACACGGCATATAAAAAACCGATAAACCGGAGTACCTCCCCCTTTGGGGGTTGGTCCCCCCAAAAGGGTTGCCCCATGGGCTCTACCAGCAGGCGGCCAAACCAATCGGTTTGGTGAAATAACCCAAAAAAGAGACCCATTCCAACTAGCAGATAGGCCAGAATTTTGAGCCAGCTGGTCCAAAAAATAAAGGCAGATTTATTCATTTAGTTACCAGCCCACAAGCTGGTGGACCCGGCCTAGGTGAAAGCCCGTATGGAAAAGGGCGTAGTCCCAGGCCTCTTGGGCGCTGGCCAGGGGATGACCGCCCAGATCAATAGCGGGGTCAATCGCAGGGTTGGTTTGGTGCAGCTCTTCTAAGGAGGCCAGCCCCATAAATAGAGTCTCCCACCAAGCTTTTATTTCATCAAATTCAGGCCAAGGCCCGCGCCAAGCGTCTTGGGCTAAAGAGCCTTGGAATTTTCCCGAAAACTGATGGGGGAGATTGGACTCTTTGTCAAAGGGGCTAACTAAAACCCGCGCCACCTCCTCTGCCATGTGACCCAAATGCCACAAGGGTGAAAGCTCCCGCTCCTCCTCCGGTTCCGGCCAATGGGCCAGGGGCACCTCCAGGGGTAACAATAGCTCTTCGTAAAAAAGTCTTAAACTCTCCAGTTGACTCATGGCAGAATATCTTGGTCCATTTTGAGTAATACCGCGGCCATAGCCACCGGCAAAATCGCTCCCGTCGGGCTGTAACCAGAACCGGGGAGGGTGAAAGTCCAGGGTTTGCGTTTCTCAGGAGGGAGCAGGGCGAGTTTTGAAAGTTCTTCGACCGTTTTTTGTTCCAACGTATGGGATATTAAATAAAGGTTGTAACATTGTTGGGAGCAGTTTAGCCGGTCACAATATGGGCCACACTGAAACTGGGTTTTGGCTACTTGGATTTTACCAACCACCTTTTGACCGTCCACCTCGTATTCGATCTGCCGCTCGCCCAAAGGAGACAAGCTTTCGACCTTCATAAATAACTGGCAGAAAAAACTTTTTTTTTCGTCGTTGCGGTAACAGCGAACTAGACTGTCTATCATCCCTTGACCAGCATACTGCCGGGGCGAGATATACACCCTGGTTTTAGGACCTTTTTGGGTGATAGTCACTTCAGACAACAAATCAGAGGAGTCCCGCTGGGTCTGGTCCTGTACAGGGGTGGGCAAGGGCACACAGGCACTTAATAGAACCAGAGCTAGCAGAATAAACAGACTTTTTTTCATGAAATAACCCTCCACCCCTGGAGCCGAAGGCCCAGGGGTGGGTTGGGTTTAGGCCGGTTTGAAAGAGAAAGACAGTTGGTCTTTTTTAACATCCAACTTGACCTCACCCCCGCGGATTAACTGGCCAAACAGGATTTCGTCTGAAAGCCGGTCTTTGATCTCGGACTGGATCACCCGGCCCAAAGGACGAGCCCCAAATTCGGGGTCATAGCCCTTGTTGGCCAGCCAAGCTAAGGCTTTTTTGCTTAAAGCGATGGTAACCTTTTTCTCTTTGAGTTGAAGTTCCAGTTCGCCGATAAACTTAGTTACCACCGACTCCATCACTGCTGGGGTCAGGCTGTTAAAGGTAACCACCGCGTCCAAGCGGTTGCGGAATTCCGGTGGAAAATGGCGTTCGATGGCTTCGCTTTCTTTGGCCTGATTCGTAGCGCCAAAGCCGATGGCCTTGGCCCCCCGCTCTTCAGAGCCGACGTTAGAGGTCATCACCAAGATCACGCTGCGGAAGTTGGCTTCTTGGCCGTTGTTGTCGGTCAAGGTAGCTCGGTCCATTACCTGTAACAAAATATTGTAAATATCAGGATGGGCCTTCTCAATCTCGTCGAGCAACAGGACCGTATGAGGGTGTTTGCGAATAGCCTCGGTTAAAAGTCCACCCTGTTCAAAACCCACATAACCAGGAGGGGCCCCAATCAAACGGGCAACCGAGTGTTTTTCCATGTATTCGGACATATCAAAACGCTCAAACTTGATCCCCATAATTTCAGCGATTTGCTTAGAAACTTCCGTCTTCCCGACCCCAGTAGGACCTGAAAAAAGAAAGCTGCCAATCGGTTTATCGGGGTGACCTAGGCCTGCTTTGTTTCGCTTGATCGCGGTCACAATATGCGCAATCGCCGAGTCTTGGCCAAAAACCTTTTGTTTTAATTGGGGCTCTAACTCGGCTAGGGCGCTGATGTCATTTTTATTTTTGACCTTGATCGGCACCCGAGCGATTTTACTGACCACCTGTTCAATATCTAGCAGGTTAATTGCCGTTTTGCGGCGTTTTCGCACGGGCAAAAGCATCACGGCCGCGCCAGCTTCGTCGATCACGTCGATCGCCTTGTCTGGTAAGAATCGGTCATGAATATATTGAGCCGAAAGTTCAGCTGCCGCGCGGATAGCACTACCCGAATATTTAATCCCAAAATAGGTCTCATACTTTTCTTTGAGCCCCATGAGGATCTTAACCGTTTCCTCAATCGAGGGTTCGGGAATGTCAATTTTTTGGAACCGGCGAGAGAGGGCCCGGTCTTTATCAAAAAAGTTGCGGTACTCGCCATAGGTAGTAGCCCCGACACAGCGTAGAGTCCCGGTCATCAAGGCGGGTTTTAGAATATTGCTGGCGTCCATGCTGCTGCCAGAGGTAGCGCCTGCCCCCACGATGGTGTGGATCTCGTCGATAAACAAAATCGCCTTGTCCTTCTCGCCCACCTCAGTAATTACCGACTTAAGCCTTTGTTCAAAATCCCCACGGAACTTGGTCCCAGCTAATAAGGAGCCCATGTCTAGGCTATAAACCTCGCCTTGCTCTAAACTTTTAGGAACCCGTCCTTCTTCGATACGAATGGCCAATGCCTCGGCCAAAGCGGTTTTGCCTACCCCCGGCTCCCCCACTAAAATCGGGTTATTTTTGCGCCTGCGGCAGAGCACCTGCAAACAGCGTTCGATCTCCACCTCCCGGCCTATGACCGGATCTAGACGACCTTCTTTGGCCATTTGAGTTAGGTTGACCGTGTAACTGTCTAAACTCGATTTTTTGCCCGGCCCCTTGCCTGGAGCGGCTTTGTCAGGATCTAGGTTTTTGCCTGGTTCGCTTAAGTCGCGCCGAGTTTCGCCGTGGCTAATGCTGCGCAAAATATCTAGCCTTTCAATGCCTTGGCTTCTTAGGAAATAAACAGCATGCGAATCCACCTCTTTAAAGAAAGCCGCAAGTACGTCCCCTCCGTCCGCTTCTTTTTTACCAGAGGACTGCACATGTTTCATAACCCTATGCATCAGCCGTTGAAAGGCCAGGGTTTGCAGGGGCTCTTGCTCCACATTCTCGGGCAAGCTAGGCACTTGGGTGCCTAAATATTGATCCACCAAGCGCTTGAGTTCCTCCACATCACCACCACATTCCTCGACAATCGAAGCGGTAACGTGATCATGCAGAAGGGCATAAAAAACGTGCTCCAGGGTCACGTATTCGTGCCGCCGTTTTTTGGCGTCGCGAACTGCCGAGATCAGGGAGATTTCGAGTTCTCTTGAAAGCATGGATTAAGCCTCCTCCATTGAAGCGCGTAAGGGGTATTCGTTTTTGCTGGCCAATTCGTGCACTCTAGCAATCTTGGACTCGGCAACCTCGAAGGAAAATATCCCGCAGATGCCTCTGCCCTCTTTATGGACATTCAGCATGATCCGCATTGACGAAATTTCATCTAACAAAAAAATATTCATCAATACATCCACCACAAACTCCATTGGGGTGTAGTCGTCGTTATGCAACAACACCCGGTACTGCTTGGGTAGTTCGACCTTGGACTCTGCATGGGTCTGGTTCTGGCCGAACGAACCGGGCTCATGTTTGGACGGCATAGGTTTAAAACCGTGATGAAATAGTTGAATGAGTGGGCAAGGGAGGTTTTTATCCTCGGCTGCCAAATATTAACAAAGGGTCGAAAGTCTGTCAGTAAAAATTTAACTTAGATCCCCGAAGCAGGCGGCTTGACAACGGATTCGTCCATCTCTAACGCCACCGAAGCCGATAACCCGCCCCTTTTGTTTCTAAGTTTTTGGGCAATCTTTAAAACGGTCTCCACATAAGGCTGGGAGCGGTTGTAATGATAGACCGCTTCGTGGTTGGCTTGGTTTTCCAGTCCCTTGACCCAGCCGTGCGACTTCAGATAGTTCGCTGTCGAATAGATGGAGTCAGGGAACCTAAAAAGGTTAACCGAGCCACTTTTGTCAGAATCGTAACCCCATTTGAGATAACTAGAGGGCAAAAATTGGGGCAGTCCAAAAGCGCCCGCATAAGATCCCTTGTAATGGTAGGGGCTCTTTTGATTTTTTTGGGACAATTCTAAAAGTGCAGCCAGCTCTTCTTTAGCCCATTTTGCCTTACGGTCCAATTTATTTAGGTAATATTGTTCACTCTCGCTTAAGGAAAGATCAATGGGGTAACGGTCTTTTGCGGTTTCCCGTTCGACTAGGATAGAGCTGAACACGCCGATTACCGGATAACGTCCCAAAACGTTACCAAATCCGGTCTCGACCAACAAAATGGCGACGACTGCTTCTGGATCTACCTCAAACTTCTTCGAGGCCTGGACCAAAGTTTTGCGCCATTTTTTTTCAAATCGCTGGGCCAAAAATAGGGAGTAGGGGCTATGAAAATCTTGATAGTCGCGGTGGGTTTCTTGGTTGTTGACGTTGCGCTCGGCGATCACGTCTAATTTATTTAACCTCTGATCTTCAAAGACTTGGGTCAAATAGAAACTGCTAAAACGGTCTGAAAATTGGTCAATCAAAAAGGCCCGTTCCTCAGGGGAAAACTGGGGCTTCTCCTCCGCATTCAAGGGCGGTGACAAAAAAGTCAGGGCAAAAAGAGCAAAAAGGGCAATTTTGGTCCAACCGCGCATCATGTTCTCCTTAAGGTTTTCCTTAAACAACCCGCAAACCTATAGTTTTCGGGGTTCGAGTCTCGCCTCATCTGCAATTCATTATAACCGTTCCTCAAACCAATTCAAGTGCTGTTCCAAAGATTCATTAACCGGCAAATTCTTCCTCTTTACATCTTTTCAAGGCGATTAGTTTGGTTTATAACGGGATAACTTTAACCATCTACCCTGGGGCCAATGGTAAACGATCCTTCCCTTTACGCTGATTTTGGCCTGTTTGTCGCCAAGGCCTTGACCAGCGTTTTATTTATCGGATTTGGGATGTTGGTCTTACTGCGCGGACTAAGGCGGCCTTCTAAGGAAGGGATTTTAATTTTTTCGATCAACCGCCGGTTTAGGGATTATGAACTCGCCTTAGCTCAAACCACCGGCCCTAAGGGGCTGGTAAAACGGATTAAAGAGGCCCATAAAAAAGCGGAACTAGCCCAGAAAGACCAAGCCCGGCTATTTGTGCTCGACTTTG
This sequence comes from Candidatus Lambdaproteobacteria bacterium RIFOXYD2_FULL_50_16, assembly GCA_001783695.1. Lineage (GTDB taxonomy): Bacteria > SAR324 > SAR324 > XYD2-FULL-50-16 > XYD2-FULL-50-16 > XYD2-FULL-50-16. The sequence continues at coordinate 25,983 of MFNE01000043.1, read as the reverse complement.
AGGGAGATATTCGCGCTAGCGGAGTGGCGAATCTTTCAGCCGAGATTACGGCAATTTTAACCGGGGCTCAGCCTAAGGATCAGGTGTTGTTGCGTCTAACCAGTCCTGGCGGACAAATTCCTGGATATGGGCTGGCGGCCTCTGAATTAGGGCGGATTAAAGCACAGGGGCTAAAGCTGATTGTGTCCGTAGATAAGGTGGCCGCTTCAGGCGGCTACATGATGGCCTGTGTGGCCGACCATATCCTTGCCGCCCCCTTTGGCATTGTGGGCAGTATCGGGGTGGTAGCCGGTTTGCCAAACTTCAGCCGTTTCTTAAAGGAGCGGGGGATTGATTTTGAACAGCATACGGCGGGTAAATACAAACGTACCTTGACCCTTTTTGGCAAAAATGAAGAAGAAAGCCGGCTCAAGTTTAAAGAAGAATTAAACGAGGCACACGAACTTTTTAAAGACTGGATTAAAGCCAATCGGCCCCTGCTGGATATAGAAAAGCTTTCTACCGGTGAATATTGGTATGGTCAAAAGGCTTTGGAGTTAGGGCTGATTGACGAAATTGGCACGGCCGAAGACTTTTTGCTAAAACACAAAGACCAGTTCGCGTTATATCAGGTAAGCCATCGTAAGCCCATGGGCTCCTTTGGCAGAATAGGTAAATGGAAGACTCAATTGGCTGAGGCCTGGACCTCGGCAGCAACCCCCCTCTAGGGATTAGGATATGGAGATCAAAGACCCCATCTTGGTAGTGGACGACGAAGTGGAAATGCGTATCGCCATGAGCGCGGCCCTAAAGAAATGCGGTTTTCCCGTAGAGCTTAGCCACAACGCCATCGACGGCTTAAATAAGTTCAAAAAAAAGGACTATAGTCTGGTCATTACCGACATGACCATGCCCAAGCGCAGCGGGATCGAACTCTTAAAAGACATTAAGGCCCTCAAGTCCGAAATACCGGTGGTTTTAATCACCGCCTATGGCACTATTGATACTGCTTTGGCGGCGATGAAACACGGGGCCTTTGATTATGTCCAAAAGCCCTTCGACTTTGACACCTTTATCTTTTTAATTGAGCGGGCACTCTCTTACCAAGCCCCACCAACCCTGACCCAAGCGGCCCCTGAATCGGTCAAGTTGGCTAAGAAAGGGAAAAAGGGCGAACTTCGGCTCAAGTCTAGTTTTAAGGACATTATCACCCAAGACGAGGGGATGCGAAATCTCATGTCTGTGGCCAAGTCGATCGCCAAATCGAAGGCGACCGTTTTGATCCAGGCCGAATCGGGCACCGGTAAAGAACTACTGGCCCGGTATATTCATAATCAATCGGACCGGGTTGAAGGACCCTTTGTGGCGGTCAACTGCGCAGCGTTACCAGAAAACCTGTTAGAATCGGAACTCTTCGGGCACCGCAAAGGCAGCTTTACCGGGGCCACTGCTGATCACCGGGGAAAATTTGAGCAAGCCCAAGGGGGGACAATCCTCCTAGATGAAATCAGCGAAATGCCGCTTTCTTTGCAGGCCAAGTTGCTTAGGGTTTTGCAAGAAATGGTGGTGGACCGGGTGGGTGGGAGTGAGTCGATCCCTATTGATTTGCGGGTGGTGGCTACCACGAACCGGGATCTGATGGAATCGGTTAACCAAGGTCACTTCCGCGAAGATCTTTATTTCCGCTTAAACGTAATTCCCCTGGCCCTGCCGCCCTTACGCGAGCGCAAAGGGGACATCCGGCTTTTGGCAAACTACTTTATCGAAAAACATGCCGAAATCAACCAGATTGAGTCACCTAGGGTGCATGAAGATGTTTACAAGCTGCTTGATCACTATAACTGGCGCGGCAACGTGCGCGAGTTGGAAAACGTAATGGAGCGGGCGCTGCTGCTTTGTGGCGGGCAAGAGATTCAAGTGGCCAACCTCTTAATGAGTCCTAAGGCCATTCAGACGCAGCCAGCTCCCCAGGGCAGTCCTGTGGCCAGCACAGCTTCAGAGTTGTTTACCATTAAAATGGGCACCCCCTTGGCCGAGATCGAACGCCAAGTGATCATGCAAACCCTTGAATATACAGAACAAAACAAAACCAAAACCGCAGATATCTTAGGTATCAGCATCCGCACCTTGAGAAACAAACTCAACGAGTATAAAGAAGGGGATGACTAGGGTTTCAGGTTGAAAAACCAAGCCCGCTTTGTGACCGATCAATATAAAGTGCGCCTAGCTGCCCTTCTGGGCAATAAAACCCCTTGAGGCCTCGTTTCCAACCACATCCCCCTTCGTCAGCCATAGCGCGCGAAGGGGCTATCTGCCCATTCGTTTTCAACCTTTTTTTAAACTTCCAAGCCTTCTTGTTTGGGGTCTATTCTCGCCAAGATTGCCATGTCTTCCTTTTATATCGTATAATATAGCCGGATTAAAGCGAACCTCTAGGATAGGAGCGACTATGAATCAGCAGGCAGAGTGCTGTCCCCGGTTTGATCCCACTCCCTGGGACGGAACCCAGGTGGATTTCGAAGGGGCCTTGTTTTTAAGGGATAAGGTCCGAAGTTTTTTGCACCTCCCCTTAAACTTTGGATCCGTGATGAAACGGGCTCAGCAGTTGATCGAGGCGAGCCAAGCAAAGGGGGCCAAACAGGTAATTTTGGTCGATGAAAATAGCCTTTGGGGATCCGATGTTTATATCCAAGTGACCCACCCGATCCCCCATGCCCAGATGAGTTTAATCAAAGGTTCCTTCGTCAGCAAAGCCTTTGAGGGGCCCTACAGTAAAATCGGGCAGTTTGTGGCGCAAATGAAAGACTACCTCCAACAGCAAGGAGCCCGCATGAACGGGTTGTTGTATTATTATCCCCTCTGCCCCCGGTGCGCCCAAAAGTACGGTCATAACTATGTGGTTTTATTGGCTAGTGCTGGAGGTGAGGGGCTAAAGATCGAAACCCTGAAAACAGACGGAGCAGGAACCTAGCGGCACGAGGGAGGCACGCGCGTGGGATTAGGTAAGGTTCGAAGGAAAAATCAAAAACAGAGAACCCCTTCCCCTTATCTTGGGGTGGGAGGGTGAGGTAGGTTTTGGGCTCAACTATAAAGGAGAGCCCATGGCCAAGTTATATCATTTCGACATCTACACCAAAGCCCATCCGACTGGATTTCCCACCTTTAGTTTAACCAAGACCGCCCTGAAGTTTGTCAAACACGAGGCATTTGGTTTGGTGCTGCGGTTTGCCTATCACAGCAGTAATCCCAGGGACCGAGGCCGCGAGGTAGAGGTGATTCTGCCCGCCCAAGCGATTGATCGGATCGAGCGTTGGGATCACTCCAATTAAGCAGGATCAGCCTGGGTCTCTTGGTCCAGGCTGGCTTCCTCTTTGATTCGAGGCTGGGGGTTTTTAAACTGCAAACAGCGCCACAAAAAGATTAGGGTCAAAAAGATCAATGCCAGGGGCAAGAAGGGCAGGGGGTTGAGATACAAAAGCCCGGCCAAAACCCCGCCCAGAAACTGCCCCAAAAACTGACTAAAGTTATATACCCCTGAAGCGGTGCCCTTGGTTTGTTCGGTAGTAAGGCGGGTAACCAAACTGGGGAACAAGGGCTCGAAGACGTTAAAACCCATAAAAAACAAGTAAACCGCCACCATAAAGATGGGGAACGAACCTTCTATTCTAGCCCAAGCCATTAATCCGAAGCTTGATAATATGACTAAAACGCCTAGACTCATCACCTCGCGGAATTTATTTTTAACCTCCGCAAAAATCGCCGCTGGCACCATCGTCAAGGCTCCAGCGATCAGCATGGTCAAATAAATCTTCCACCAATCTGCCTTTTCCCACCCGTTGGCTTTTAACATCAGAGGCAGCATAAAAAAAGTAGCCGAAAGCCCCATGCTGCAAACCAAGGCCCCTAGATTAATGGTTCTAAGTGCAGGGATTTGGAGAACTTCTTTGACCAAAACGGGCAGTTTTTGAGTAGCTTTGGCTGGGACATGGTCTGAATCAGGCACCACCAGCCACAAAAGCACTAAACCTGCCGAAGCCATAGAAGCGATCACCCAGAAAATACCAGAAAGTCCGATTGAGGCTCCTAAAAGAGGGCCAAGAAACATAGCGATACCAAAGGACATACCCACACTACCACCCAAAAAGGCGTTGGCTCGGGCGCGGACTTCGGGGCGGGTCAGATCGGCGATAAGGGCGAAGATCGGGGCTGAAACTGCACCTGCACCTTGGAGCAAGCGGGCTACAATCATCCAATGGATATCAGTAACCAGGGCGGCGAGGATCGATCCGGCGACGTATAATAACAAGCCAATGGTTAATACCGGTTTACGACCAATGCGGTCCGACCAGGCACCAAAGGGGATTTGCAAGAGGGCCGCGGTCAGTCCGTAGCCGCCCAAAGCCAATCCCACCAGGACAGGAGTGGCGCCCGTTAATTCCTCAGACGCGAGTACACTAAAAACCGGCAGGATCAAGAAAAGCCCAAACATGCGGAAAAAAAAGATCAAACTCAAAGAGAGGATGCCTTTTTTTTCGAGTGGCGTAAAAAGTTTCTTCCTGCCCGTCATTGGTTTATATAGGATTCGATTTTAAAAGCCCCATTTTCAATGATTCACCTAGCTCTGTAAACGCCTTTTATCGCAAGATTGGAGAAGTGGAATACGAGGAAGCCAAAAAAAAAACAAAAAGATGGATCCGAACAAAACGAGGGTTCAGACCGGGAACTACCCAATCCCCGTCAAAAGGGATTTTAATCCCAGCCAACAGGGAGCTTCCCGGTCTGTTTAAAAGCATCAATCAAATCTTGCCGCATCGCCAGGGTAGCCCGACGAGCGGCACCAGCAAAGTCATGGGTTTTTTCGGTTTCGAAAGCGAAAATGATCCCGCGGGAGGAATTGATCAAGGCCCCTTGCCCAGCCCCGTCAAAACAAGGCATCACGTCGATCCCCGCCCCTCCTTGCGCCCCATATCCAGGAACCAAAAAAGGCACATTAGGCATCATGGCCCTGAGCTTGGCTGCCTCAGCAGGCCAAGTGGCCCCGACAACCGCACCAAAGGGGGCGTAACCACAGGACCCTTGGTGGGCCTGCGCTTGAGCTTGTAAATCAAGGGCGATTTGCTCGAACAAAGCTCGCCCTTCGATCTGGGCCTCTTGATATTGGCGGGCAGAGGGATTGGAGGTCCGAACTAATACATACACCCCTTTGTCCTGGGCCAAGGCTTCTTTATAAAAAGGGTCGAGGCCGTCGCTGCCTAGGTAGGGATTGATTGTGACAAAATCTTGAGCGGCCAAGGGACCAGATAGACGGCCTAGAGGGGCGGCACCTAAATGGCCTGCGGCATAAAGCGCGGCGGTGCTGCCAATATCGCCCCGCTTAGAATCGTCAATCACAAATAAACCCAAGGCTTTTGCTTTTACCACACTTCGCTCAAACGCCTCCAACCCGGCAGGACCGTATAACTCATAACAGGCCATTTGCAATTTAACCGCCGGCACTAAATCGGCGATGGCCTCCAAAAGGGCCTCGTTAAATCTGTACAGAGCCAGTGCAGCGGCCTCACGGCTTGGTTTTTCTGGTTTTAAAGCAGGCGGGAGGCGGTCAAAAAGGGGATCAAGCCCCACTAAGATGGGGCTTTTTTTGGCCGAGATTTGGGCCTGAAGTCGATCAATCAGGACCAAAGCGATTAGCGATTCTTTAGGTTTGAAATAAACCCGGCAATCTTGCTGGTTAGCGCCTTTTGCAAATCGTCTAATTTGGCTAAATCAGCAGGCATTGAGGAGCCCCGCTCTTTTAGAAACTTAAGAATGGTAGATTCCATTTCTTTGATGCGCTTGTCGATCGGGTTGACCCGGCGACCTCGTTTGCCTACTTCAACATCCAAGGTTTTAAGGAGTTGATCCACCTTGCGCTCTAACGTGGCCAAGCGCATTTCGGTGTCGTCAGCCACTTTTTTAGGGCGTCCGCGTTTGGACTTAGGCACCCCGATTGCCTCACTAGGAGCCACAGCCACTTTAGCCACCTTTGGGGCCTTTGCGGCTTTTGGTGCCTTTGGGACTCTAGTTGCTTTGTTAGCCTTCGGTTCTTTTTTTACCTTAGGTTCCTTTTTTGCCTTGGGCACCTTCGTGGCGACTTCCTCTTTTGCCACTTTTGGAGTTTTAGGGGCTACAATCTTTTTAGGGGCTCGCTTCTTCGCTGGAGCTGCGGCAAATTTGCTTCGATAATGGCGCAAGGTGTTGCCACGCACGTCAGGAAAGGCAGCATAAAGCTCCTTATTTGACGCATCAGGGCTTTTTTGAAGAAAAGCTTGGACTTGTTCGGCTATAGATTTCGACATCTGGCATTCCTTTTGAAAGGCCCTTTCAGCTTTATTAGTACGCCAACCCACAAAGCATTTGGGCCAAAACCGTTTTTTATCCGAGTTCAGTATGGGTCTGATAGAAGAATTAATATCAGTCATTTTAAAAAGAGGCAAGTCAACTACTTGCTCCTTTAAAGAAAAGGGGCTATAAATGACAGCTAGGGCCCCTTTTTTTCATGAAAGGAAATTTGATATGGAAATTCCGCTGTTCGAAGCCAGCAATGGTAACTGCCCTTACCTCAAGGGTAAGGAATGGCTCAGCTATCTGACCCATGCGGATCGCCTCGATGAATACGTCTATGAGGCCCTCATCAATCGCGGCTTTAGGCGCAGCGGACATATTTTTTACCAAAACCAGTGCAAAGGTTGCGAATCTTGTATCCCCATTCGTATCTTAGCCAACAACTTTGTTCCTTCTAAATCGCAAAAAAAGATTTGGCGGCGAAATCAGGATTTACGGTTGGTCGCTTCTGCCTCTCACTTTGATAATGAGGCGTTTGAGATTTACGAGCGTTTCACCAAAGGCCGCTACAATAGCTCTGCGACTGCCGAAGAATTTCAGCAATTTTTAGTCAAAACCGCGGTAGATACCCAAATGGTCAAATATTACGAAGGGGACCAATTGGTGGCGGTTAGTTGGCTCGATATTCTCTATGAATCAGTCTCTTCAGTTTATTTTGCCTTTGACCCAGCCCAGTCGCGAAGGAGCCTGGGAACCTTTGGAGTATTAAAAGAAATCGAACTTTGCCAAGCCTTGGGCAAACCCTATTTGCACCTTGGTTTTTGGGTGGATAACTGTAACGCTATGAGTTACAAAGCAAAATTCTATCCACACCAATTTTTAATCGACGACGAGTGGAGTCGTCCGATTGAGCAACGACCCTAATCTATGAGCAGCAGTTTTGGCCGATTTTTCAAAATCACCAGCTTTGGCGAAAGCCATGGGCAAGGGCTTGGAGTGGTTATTGATGGCTGCCCGGCAGGCCTAAAAATCAGCACCGAAGAGATTCAATTAGAACTAGACCGGCGCAAACCGGGGCAATCCAAGATTACCACTGCCCGCAAAGAATCGGATCTAATACAGGTGCTTTCGGGTATTTACGAGGGGCACACTTTAGGGACGGCCATTGGATTGGTGGTCTATAACGAAGACCACAAATCTGGCGATTACGATAATCTTAAAGATCTCTATCGCCCTGGTCACGCCGATTATACCTACGATGCGCGCTACGGGATTAGAGACCATCGGGGCGGCGGACGGGCATCTAACCGGGAAGCCGTTGCCAGAGTGGCTGCGGGAGCGGTGGCCGGAAAACTTTTGCAAAGCCTGCTGGGCACCCGCTGCCTTAGTTGGGTGGAACAGGTCCATGAGCTAAAAGCACAAATTGATCCAGATTCGGTGACCTTGTCCCAAATCGAGGCCAACGAGGTGCGCTGCCCTGACCCCAAGATGGCCGAACAAATGCACGCTGCAATTCAACAAGCCAAGTCAGAAGGCAACAGTTTGGGCGGGGTCATCCGCTTTAAGGTGGAAGGATTGCCAGCCGGTCTGGGCGACCCGGTGTTTGATAAACTCACGGCTGATCTGGCTAAAGGACTTATGTCGATAGCCGCCAGCCGCTCGGTTTCGTTTGGCTTGGGGGAAGAGGCCGCCTTGCTGACCGGGGCAGAGCATAACGACCTGTTTGTCCTTAAGGAGGGCCGAATTGCGACCCAGACCAACCGGGCAGGCGGGGTTTTAGGGGGGATTAGTAACGGGCAAACCCTTTGGGGCCGGATCACCTTTAAGCCCACGGCCACCCTACTTAGGGACCAAGAAACCCTTACCAAGAAGCAGGAAACAACCCAGTTCAAGGCCCGCGGGCGGCATGATCCCTGTGTGTTACCCAGAGCTGTGCCCAACGTGGACGCCATGGTCAATTTAGTCCTCGCAGACCACCTACTAAGCTTTGCCGTCGCCAACCTAGGCCGCCTGAAACGAGCACTTGTTCATTAACGTTTTTTTGATTGCGGCCAAATTGATTTTCTATTACACTCTTTGAACTTCACGAGACAACCTAGGCTATTAGATTGATATGAAAGAGATCAAAGATATGCTGCTGGAAATGCAGCAGAAGATCATCGACGAGATTGAGCGCGAGCGGGTCCAGTCGGCCAGCGCGATTACCAACGACATCGGCGATAGCATCGACCATGCTACGGAAGAGCGAGACCGCGAGTTGTTTCAGCTTCTTGGCGAGCGTGACCGGCTCAAATTGGACCGCATTGAACAGGCCTTGGAACGCATTGAAGATGATTCTTATGGCACCTGCGAAGAGTGTGGAACCAAGATTTCTAAGAAGCGCTTGATGGCCATGCCTTTTACCGAGTTTTGCATTGATTGTAAGGCTGAAATCGAACGCACTCGTGGCAAAGATGGTCCTGCTTTGGATCAAATGCAAGGTCGTTTTATGGATACTGAGCAAGAAGACCTTTAATCTCCGGGGCTCCGGCCCCAAGGCCCGGCTATGGAAAGCATCCTCAACTTTTCGCCGGATCAGTATTTCAATTATTTTTTGATTATGTTGCGGGTAGGTGGCTTATTTGTCACCGCCCCTATCCTCTCTTCGGACACGGTTCCGCGCCAATTACGCGCCGGTTTAGCCTTGTTTGTAGGGCTTATTTTGTTTATGGCTCTCCCTTTAAAGCCGATTTACGCAGATTGGACGCCGACGGCCTTCTTTTTGATCGCCATTCGCGAAACTATGATTGGCCTGCTTTTGGGGGTAGTGCCTCGGTTACTGTTTGCGGCCATTGACTTTGCGGGTACGGTTATTGGCTTTCAAATGGGCCTTTCTTTGGCCAACGTTGTGGACCCTCAAACCCGTATCCAAACCAGCTTAATCGCCAGTTTTGATAGCCTTGTGGCCACGCTCTTTTTTGTGGTGATCGATGGGCACCATATCTTTTTTGAGGTGATGGCCACCTCTTATGAGCAGATTCCCTTAGGCGGATTTACCTTCGAGGCCAATAAAATCGACTTTTTACTTCGCCTAACGGCCAATATGATCCTCTTAGGCCTGCAACTGGGAGCCCCCTTGATTGTGGCCCTGCTGATGGCCAACGTGATTTTAGGTTTTATGGCCCGCGCTATGCCTCAGATGAACATTTTTATTGTGGGCATCCCCGTAACTATTTTGATTGGTTTTGTTATCATTGCTTTTGGTATGCCCTACTTGACGGGTGCTATCCACAAGAGCTTTAATACTCTAGGCAGTCAAGTCTTAGAACTGATTGGAATCATGGCGCACTAATGGCAGAATCAGGATCAGACGAAAAAACCGAAGCCCCCTCGCAGAAACGGCGCGATGATGCGAGGGAGGAGGGACAGGTCGCTTATTCCAAAGAGGTCTCTTCGGCGGCTAGTTTGGGCGGGTTTTTGCTGCTGTTTTATTTTGGCGCGGGCAAGATGCTCGATGCGTATCGGGAATCCTTCCTTTTTGCCTTTTCCAACCTAAACCTAGCTGAACTCGACTACGGAATATTGACCACCTTGGTGGGCATGTTTTTTAAACAATCCTCGGTTTTGGTAGCCCCCTTCTTTTTGACCGCCATTCTAGTTGGGGTTTTTTCGAGCGTAATGCAGGTAGGGCTTAAGCTTTCCTTAAAGCCGATAATGCCCAGCTTAAAAAAATTAAACCCGGCCAGTGGGTTGGCTCGGATTTTTTCTAAACAGGCCTTTAGTGAGTTGATTAAGTCCCTGTTTAAAATGGCGGTGATCGGCTATATTGGCTACTATACGTTTATCGAGTTTTTGCCCGATATTGCTAACTTGGTGGACCGTGACCCCATGGCCATGTTTACCTCGGTGGGCGAGATTATTGGTACCTTTGCGTTTCGCTTGTTTTTGGCCATGGCGGTCATGGCGGTTTTTGATTTTATGTTCCAGCGCTGGGACTTAGAACAAAAACTCAAGATGAGCCTCCAAGACATTAAAGAGGAGATGAAACAGTCCGAAGGAGACCCGCAACTCAAGGCCAAGATTCGCTCGATTCAGCAGCAGATGAGTCAAGCCCGGATGATGCAGGAGGTCCCCAAGGCAGATGTAGTGGTCACTAACCCGACTCATTTCGCGATAGCCATGTTATATGACCGCGAAAATATGTCTGCTCCGCAAGTGGTTGCCAAAGGAGCCGATCACATGGCCCGGAGGATTATTGAAGTGGCTAAACAAAATGGGGTTACCGTTTTCGAAAACCCTCAAGTCGCCCGTGGTCTCTATTTCCAAGTCGAGATTGGCGACAGTATTCCCGAATTTTTTTACAAAGCAGTCGCTGAGATTTTGGCGTTTGTGTACAAAGCCAAAAAGAAAAAGCGCCGTTAGCGTTAAAGGATAGAGGTAAAAGATAGTAGCACTACGCGGAATATTCGGGTAGAGTAGCTAGGCAACCTGGAGGCTATTAAGATGAGCAGCAAACGGCATTTACAACGGAAAAGTTTGGTTTTTTATTGCGAGGTTTTTGACCGTAAGACCGGGCTACTTATAGGACGGATGAACGATCTCAACGAAGAGGGAATTATGCTGTTAGGAAGCAGCCCCTTAGAGGTTAAAAAGCTTTATGAGGTCAAGGTAGTTTTCCCCTTTGAACTGGCCGGGAAAACCGAATTAGAGCTAGACGCCCAATGTCTGCGCTGCCAGCAAGACATTAATCCAGACCTTTGGGATATTGGGTTTCGCTTAGAGCGTATGACCCCGCTCAAACGGAAATTGCTGGAAGCCTTAATTGAGCGTCTGGCGATAGACGAGCAGGTCAGCGATTATTGAGTTTTGCAGAGTTTTTCGGTCTGCGGGGAATCCATGTTTTCTAAAACCTCAAATATGCTGTCAAACTCCTCTGCATTGATCCGCATATTGTCTAACACCGCCATAAATAGAAAAGAAGAAGCAATTAAATCCCGAAAGGGATAGGTGTAAGCTTCTCTAAGCAAACAATGGTCGGCCAGATCGTTTTTGTATATCGCCGCCACTTGCCGGTATTGGTATAACTGCCCTTGGTAGCGGGTCCAAAAACCTTGGGCAAATTTGAGATCGTTAAAACGAGCCTTGAAGGCTTCTGGGTCATTTTGAGCCAGTTCGATATCGAGTTTAAGCAGCTCGGCATTAGCCAGAAATTCAGGAGCAGTCGCTTCTTTTAATAATTCCAACCCTCTGTTAACCCTACTTTTTTGGTCCTCTCGCAGATAGCCCGCGTAGGCTATGCTTAGGGTGATAACAAAGGGAATTAAAAATCGTAGCGAACCTAAAAATTTTTCCATCAGTTCCTCCCTTTTTATTTTGGCGCAAAATAGCACAGTTGTCCGAAGCAAGCAATTAAGAAGCCTTGCGAAGTCAAATTAGGTTTGCTACCGCTTAAGGAACTTACGGATTTAACATCTAACAGGATAAAAAATGGCCACCGAAGCTACCAAAACCACCAAAGAACCTACCCTCTATAAAAAACACCGCGACCAACTAGAGACCGGCGATATTATCCTCATGGCTGATAACACCCTTGCTAGTCTTTGTCTGCGCTATGGCACCGGTTGCCACTGGTCCCATGTAGGAATGGTTATTAAGCTAGGGGAGGACTCGGTAATGTTATGGGAATCGATGCCTTGGTCTGACCTAAAAGACCGGGATACGGGGGAATACACGATGGGGGTGATGTTGGTGCCACTTTCGCTTAGGATCAGCCGTTATCGAGGCCGGGTTGCCTACCGCAAACTAGACCCTGGTCAACAGAACCGCGACGACTTTGGTCCTAAGCTAGAAAAACTGCGCGGGGAACTAGCCGGCCGCCCCTATGAACGCGACCTCTTTGCTCTAATAGGGGCCGAATTCGACCACTTTGTTCCCCAAAACAAGGTTGACCTTTCTTCTTTGTTTTGCTCTGAGTTGGTCGCCGAAGCCTATCAGCGGCTTGAACTGCTTTTAATAGAAGAGCAAGGTGGCCTCCCTGCAGACGAATACACCCCCGAAAACTTTTCCAGCTTTGGTCCTCGTGTCCTCAATTTGCAAAAAGGGGCCCAGCTCGGCGAGGAAATCCTTCTCAAAGAATGGGTCCTTGCCGGGGATATCGCCCAAAAAAAATAAAAAATTTGGCCCGAATCTTCCATAATCAACCTGAATAACCGACCCAAGGATGGGTAGGCGGAGGACCAAGGACGGATTGGGGGCAACCCTTTATTTTTCCCCGATTTGGGGGAGGTATGGGCCCGCCCTTTGCATCTCTGTTTATCATGGTTTGATCCCCTTTACCTTAGGACGGCATGGCCCTTTCGATCCCTGGCGCGGCTTCCGCGCAAAGTTCAAAAAAATTATTTTTAGGTCCAGATATTATTCTGGCCTTCAGTATCATCCTGATTTTAGCGGTGATGATCCTGCCTCTGCCGGCTATCTTATTAGACATCTTGTTTGCGGTGAACATCACTTTTGCCGTCTTGATCTTGTTTGTGGCCCTTTACTCTTTAAAGCCCCTAGACTTTTCGATATTCCCCTCGATCCTGTTAGTAACCACTTTATTCCGTTTAAGTCTAAACGTCGCCTCTACCCGAGCGATTTTAACAAACGGCAAACAGGGAACTAGTGCGGCAGGTAATGTGATCCAGGCCTTCGGCTCCTACGTGGTAGGCGGAAATTATTTAATTGGGATCATCGTGTTTTTGATCTTGGTGTTGATTAACTTTATTGTAATCACCAAAGGTTCTGGCCGGATCGCGGAAGTGGCCGCTCGGTTTACCTTAGACGCCATGCCCGGTAAACAGATGGCTATTGATGCCGACCTCAACGCCGGGATTATTAATGAAAGCGAAGCGACTCGCCGACGCCGTGATATCCAAAGGGAAGCCGACTTTTTTGGAGCCATGGACGGTGCTTCCAAGTTCGTGCGCGGAGACGCCATTGCCGGTTTGATTATTACTGGGATCAACGTGGTGGGCGGCTTGGTGTTAGGGGTCTTGACCTATAACATGGAGATTGGGGTCGCAGCCCAAACCTTTACCAGCTTGACCATTGGGGACGGGTTAGTATCGCAGATTCCGGCCTTAATTATCTCGATCGCTGCGGGTATGGTAATCACCAAAGCCGGGGCCCAAAACCGCTTAGGTGTCGATTTTGGCTTGCAACTTTTTGGCAATCCTTTTGCTTTAGGGCTAGCTGCGGGCACCTTGGTCCTGTTTGCTATGGTTCCAGGTATGCCTAAACCTACTTTTTTGATCCTGGGTGCCTTGGTAGGGTTTGTGGCTTGGAAAGCCAAAGAAACTCGTGAGCAAGCCGCCATGACTCGCCAGACGGCGATTCAAATGGAAGAAATGGCCAAGGTTGAGGATGCAGGTGAAGCAATTGTTGATCTATTGCCGATCGATACCTTAGGGCTAGAGCTGGGTTATGCCATGATCCCCTTGGTCGATGCAGACCAGGATGGAGAGTTATTAGAGCGAGTTAAGGCCATAAGACGGCAGGTCGCCCTTGACTTGGGTTTTGTGGTGCCACCGGTCCATATAAAAGACAATTTGCAGCTTGAGCCTGGGGCCTACTCGATTGTAATAAAAGGTATTGAGGTGGGCAAAGGGGAGATGATGATCGACCATTATCTAGCCATGCAGGCCGGTGAGGTTGACGAAGAAATGGACGGGATTGCCACCACCGAACCGGCCTTTGGCTTACCCGCTATTTGGATCAGCGAGGCTGACAAAGAGCGCGCTCAGATCGCCGGCTACACGGTGGTCGATATTCCAACGGTTATTTCAACCCACTTAACCGAAGTGATCCGGTCTCATGCAGGCGAATTCCTAGGCCGCCAAGATGTTCAAAAGTTACTAGACAAGATTGCGGCCCACGAGCCCAAGTTGGTCGAGGAACTGGTGCCCGATCTCTTAGGTCTAGGCACGGTGCAGCGGGTCTTGCAGGCGCTACTCAAAGAAAACGTCTCGATTCGCGACATGAATACCATTATGGAAATTCTCGCCGACACCGCCCAATACACCAAGGTGCCCGAATTGTTAGTCGAGCATGTTCGTGAGGGTTTAGCCCGCAGCATCACTCGCCAATACCAAAACGACAAGGGTGTGGTGCCGGTGATGACCTTAAGTCAAGAGATGGAAAATATGATTGTAGGCTCGATCCAAGACACGGGCCAAGGCACCTTCTTAGGCCTTAGCCCAGAACAGGCTGGCGCTATTATTGGCGCGATTGAGCAGGGGATTGAGTCCTTCAGCCTTTATAACTACCAACCTGTTCTTTTGACCGGCCCGCAAGCCAGGATTCAGGTTAAACGCCTGACCGAGCGCGCGGTGCCCAACCTGACTGTCTTAAGTCACAACGAAATCGCCCAAGAGGTCCAGGTTGAGTCCCTAGGACAGGTCGAGTTTAACGGGTAAAAAAGTAGGCCCAGCCAAAAAAAAAGCCCCATTTGGACCTTGTCCTGATGGGGCTTTTTTTTTAAGCAAAGATGAAGGTCGCTAGTGCGTGGGCCTAATGACCCAAATCAGAGGCAAGGCGGCGTTCGACTAATTCGAGGGCCTTTTTTCGGTGCTCGATCTTTGGAGAAAGAAGAACCTTGAGTCCGTCCTTTTCACGGTCGTTGCCTCGGCCATAAAAGCGCATACACAACTTAAACATTCCATTTAAACGTTTTTCCAAGTTAGCCGGGGTGACTCCAGAGTCGGTGATGTCCCTTTGCAAAGATTGGGACTCGGCCAAGGCAATGGCTAACAAAGACTGTTTCATGCTGCCCTGAAAGTCTTTAGCCTCGGCCTCGGGAAGGTACATATCGGCCACCGCGTAATAGATCTCCACCTTTTTGATCATGTTGTTTAGCCGCTCGGACTTATCTGCCAAAATATCTTGTACCTGGCGGATAATGGGGCCAGTCATGGCCGGGCGTGGATACTTTTTAATAACTGCCGGACCGAAATCTTTGGGACGCTCGGTTTGTCGCGAGAAATAGGCCACTGCAATTTTAGGATCAAAAAAGACCCAAAACTTGGCCGGTTTGGAAACAATCCCCATCACCGGCTGTTCCATATACATAAACAGGTCCTTTTCCCCTTTGAAAAAGGCGTCAAACGACTCCCAATCGTTGCTTAGGGTAAAAGGCTTATAGAAATCGACCGCCTGGCGGTTGTCGATAATAAAGTTCCAGCCAGAACTGCTGATGTCAACGCCCAACGCCTTGGAAAAATTGACCATTAGCCGTTGGCAATTGGCCTTAACAATCGGGCTTAGAACATCGTACAGTTTTTCTGGAGCAATTTGAAGCGGATCTGCCATATTCTTAAACTCTTTTGGTGCAGCTCGCCTCCTCCCGAAAAAGGCGAAGGCTGACCTCTGGTGTTTACCCTAGTCGGCTTCGTTCAAATGAGCAAGCCTACTAATTGGTCGCGCAAAGAAGTTCAGAAAAGGAGATGATTCCGTCCCCTTTAACACTAGCTTTCGTGGTGCCGCTGGCGTCAAGCTGGTAATTGGCCAAACTAGTAAAGGTGTTTTTAATGCTGTCCGAAGCCGTGCCATAATAAGCCGCATAGGTTCCGCTAGTGCTGGTCTGGAAGACCAGGCGGGCGTCCATGTCGCTGCTATTGGTGCAGCTAAAGGTGACCGCGCCGTAACTAAAACTGGAGGGGATGGTTAAGCTGTTGTCTGATGAACTAGATAACGAACTGGCTTTCACCTTGTTATAACTAGAATAACTAGTTTTGGAAGTCGAGGAAGAGGAGTTGACCAGCGTCAGAAGCTGGTTGACCTCGGTGGTGGTGCTGTTCGAACAGGTACCGCCGTTGTCAATCGAGTCGATTTGACCGGTCGAATCCGAGGTTAAGCTAGAGTCAGAACCCAAGCCCAGCGCGGCCATGTCGGCGTTCAACCTACTATTAAAGGCGACAATACTTTCGGTGAGCGTCAGTACCGAGTTACTGCTGGCGCTTACGGTGGTTAAAAACATATTTTGCACGTCCGTAACCGTAGCCACAATGGCGCAACTTCCAGAAACCGTCCCGGTTAAAGCCGCGCAATCGCCTGCGCCCACCGTAGTGGAGCCGCTCGCCCCGTTGACTCCGCTAATCCCCGCATAGGTGGAGTCGGTGTAGCACGCCCCGGTGGAGGTGTTGACTAAATAAACGGTACCACTATTTACAATTTGCAACCAATTGGTCGTGGAAATATCGTTTTTGCCGTAGGAACTGTCCGAACTGCTGCGGATGTTTGTTAAGGTGTTGATCTCGGTTTGGGCGAAGGTTCCATCGGCATCGGTATCAATGCCAATATAAAGCTCGGCCAGCATCGCCCCCAAGCTAGAAAAGAGGTGGATCTCAATCAAATCATTTGCGCGAGAAACGCCTTCGTACTGGTCGCCGGTCTCGTCACCAGAGAGTTGCATCGCGTTTTGGTAGTAGGTTTTACCCTCCCAGGTGTCCCAGGAGGTCACGCTGCTGGCGACCCCTAAGGTGGATCGGTAGTTATCAGCCGCATCCGATTTTAAGAAGTTTTCAAACAAGAAGCCCGCCCGACCTAAATAGGCGGAAGCCCTTTGGTAGTCAGAACAACTCGTATCTTCGGAAACACTAACAAAGTCTTTTTCGTCCAACCTTTGAGTGCAGCTGGTATCCTTATCCGCCGAAGCGCAGCCGGCGAGGCTTGACAGGCCCACCAGTAGGGCACCGATCATCCAATTTTTGCAGCGCGTCGTTTTCATGATCAACCTTTGGTTTCCTCTTTAATCTCGGTAGTCGGTTGCTCAGTAGGAGTGGTGACTTTAGGTTCTGGGGCCACAGCCGGAGCCTCGGGCGTTACCGGTTGGACCAAAGTAGGTTTCGGGGTTTCTTCGCCATACAGATCAATCCCACAAAGCTTCGGACCTTCTAATACACTATCTTTAACCACTTTAGGTTTGGGCCTAAACCCTTTGACTTGCTCGGCCGCCGCCCAGCGGGTTTGTACATCGGCCTTTTCTAAAGACTTGCAGATTTCTGCTTCCTCTTTGGGAAAGGTCTGTAGT
>MFNE01000043.1:0-8616 GCA_001783695.1 Candidatus Lambdaproteobacteria bacterium RIFOXYD2_FULL_50_16 | reverse complement strand
ATACAACTGGCGCAAATAAAGCTCGTTTCTCTGGTTTTCCCAGCCCTCTAACAAAGCGGTTCTCACTTCCTTTAAATCGGCCCCGGCCATACTTGGATAGGATACCCGAATTAGACTCAAAAGTCGCTCACGTTCCCAAGACTTAGCGCCTGCCAACGCATCCAGACGCGCTTTAAAGGCTTCGGGCAGACCGCGCGGGTTATCGATTTCGTACCCTTGGCGCAACATTTTGATCGAATAGTAATACAAAATCGACTGCAACTCCATCATGGGCTTGCTGCCGTCGTAACTAGGATTAAGTACCCAACTTTTGGGCACCTTAAATCCTTTGGTATCAGCAGGTAATGGGCCCGAAGCCAATCTATCACTACCGGTTTGCAGTTGCCGTTTTAAAATCATCTCCGCGTTATTGAGCCAAAAGCCCGGGCCCAAGTCCGATGAAAGATTGGCATAGTTGGTGTTGGCCGCAAAAACAGCGCCCGCCGTCTCTTGGACCGAATCTTTCTGATTTTTTTGAGCGTCTTTAAGCCTTTGGGCGATAGCGGTCGCCGGTTGATTGGCGTCCACTAACAGTTTATCTTCCTTTATTTCGGTAGCCTCTTTTTTCTCAAAGGTGCCTTTGTAAAGGTCTGGGTAATAGTCGCGGCCCTTGTTAATCGCCCCGGTTAAAATAGGTAACCTAGCTTTGGCAAACAACCCTTGCCCTGGCCAATCGGCCATTAATTTGGAGGCGGCTGAACGGTCTTTAATTTCCACATCCGCTGCGGCCATCAAAACTGCGGAAGCCACGTGAGGCTGTAGGTCTCCGTAACCAATCATCCAGTCGGTTTTATCAACGAGGCGAAGCTTTAACTTGTCCAGAATAGCCTGATCGTCTTTGCGGCAGGTCATCTGGGTGGGGTCTTCTTCGGTCAAAATACTAGTGGTTTCGATTTCTGAGGGAACCCCAGCGGGGGCCGGCTGACCAGGGGCAAGGTGTTTCAGAGCCGGATTGGCAATTTTCCTTTTAACCTCTCTGGTAACCATTTTATAACCCTTTAGACTGCAATTGGGTGCTTGGGAACTGATTTGCCCAAAGGCCATTGCAATCTGGTATTGCAGGTATTCGTCAACCTCGACAAAATTATCAATCAAAAAGTTGAGGGCATCCTTGCGAGCAGAGTCGCTGGCCATTTCGAAGCTGGCTGGTTTTTGCGCGTTTATAGACAGGTCACCTTTCCAGATTCCGGCTCGCCCAAGAACAATATCTCGCTTGGCCTCTATCACGGACAGGGCCACCGCCACTTCGCCATTGGTCAAAAGCCATGCCGCCCGATCATCTGCACCTTCAACCAAGTCCCCGTCCCCGGCAAAAGCCGAAAACAAGACCAATCCTCTGGCGGCCATGGCCCTTTTGCCGGGGTCTTCAGACCATTTGGCAAGATGCCTTAAGGCTCGCAGCGCCTTGGCTTCGGCGTTTTGGTCGATACCAAAGGTGCCCGAGTAGTTGTCCACATTGAGATACAAATCGTGCAAAGACAGGTCTAATACCTTGTAATTGGCCTGTTCGTCTTCAAAGGCGTCGTGAGTAATGCTCCCTTGGCTAGCACATCCGCCAATCGTCACCACCATCAGCGCCAGACTCGCATATTTTTGGAAGGTTTTCATCGGCTGATCCGTCAGAAGTTAAAGGAGATTTGCAAGGACTTTCGTTTGTCCTCCTTGGCTCCTGAGACGGCTCCCACCTCTTCAGACCATTCAGCATAGTCAATCATCAGAGGAAAATAGGGAATGTTTAGGCCCAACCCTTGGGTCAGGTAAGGTCCCTTGCGGCCCAACCGCAGTGCTAAGGCGTGGTGCCCATTGCTGCGCATCCACATACCCAGTTCGGCACCTAAATTCAGGTTGCGCATTAAAGATTGTTTAGCGGTTGATTGATAAGCGATGTCCACCAAATCGGCTGCCAAAAGCAGGTCAACTCCAGCAAATTCAGACTCAGACGCCACCCCTGCATCGATGGTCGAATGAATCGCTCCCGAGGAGCCGAAATCCAGGCCACCCACGTTTTTTATAACCAGCCCGTATTTCATCTGCCAATTATACCAACGGTCGTCATGATAAATCACGCCTATATCTGGAGCCACTTGTTGCTTATCAACAAAGGAGTCCTCCAGGTCTTGTTGGAAATCGTCGCCAGTGAAGTCAACTATATGGACGGTTTTGCCGATCCCCATACGTTGGACCAATTTAAAACTAACCCCGACATCGAGGCTTTTGTCGTCTAAACTTTTCGAGACCCCGCCCACTAGGCCGTATTGGAGATAACTTAGGAGTTCAAAATAGGGAACCGTAGGGTTATGTACCTGAGCGTCGAACATCACGTCGCCAAAGGTAGAAATCCCCCAGCCGGGAGCAGTGATCGAAGGGGTAACTAAGCCTGCATCAACCGCCAATTTGTTGCCCACAACCTTGCCGATTAACGCGGTTTGGTCGGTTTCGGCGGACAGGTCAATTATGTTTTGGTTAACCGTGGTGCGAAGCCCGATAATCTCAATTATTTGGCGTCGAACCGAAGAAAGACCAGCAGGATTGTAATAGAGGCTTGATTCGTCGTTAACAGCGGCCACAAAGGCGTTACCCATCCCTAAGGCGCGAACCGAATAGCGAAGGTGTTGGGGTTCTTCTGCGTAAAGCAAACCCAGATTTCCGAGGACCAGCAAAACTAGGCTGAGCAGTCCTTTCCAAGGGGAGTGTCGCATAATCAGCGGTGTCATTAAGGATTTGTCCTCTAGGTTTGGGCTGGCACAAGCCAGGAAGCAATTTTCCCAAATCTACCGATTATTTTGGCCCATGTCAACTGTTCATAAAAGCCGCCTCAAAAGTGTTGCAACCAAGATACCCACGCCATTCCGCCAAAACAGGGCCATTTGTAACCAAGGGGCCTTGCGATGTGAAGACAAAGCTGGTAGTTTTTCGGCTGAATTTGCCTTGGCAATCCCCCCTCTTTCCCCATTAGGGCTATTAATGAAGATTTACCTTGCAGACCAAACGGTCGAAGAACTCGAAGCAGGCGCAACGGGCGTCGAACTGGCTAAAAAAGTCAAAAACAGGGTTCAAGGCCCGGCTATTGGTTTGCGGCTAAATGGAGAACTCAAAGACCTGAAGACCCCGCTTAAAGAGGGCGATCAGGCCATGCCTATTGGTTTTGAGGATGAAGGCGGCAAGGAATTATTTTGGCACAGCTCGGCCCACCTCTTGGCCCAAGCGGTGCTGCGCCTGTTCCCAGAGGCCAAGCCCACCATCGGTCCGGCCATAGAACATGGGTTCTACTACGACTTTGCCGATTTGAGCCTCTGCGAAGAAGACTTGGCCCGTATTGAAGAAGAGGCGATTAAAATCGTCGGTGAGCGCCCCGAACCAACGCGGATCGAATATCAGGCCAAGGCCGACGCGCTGAAGGTCTTTGGCGAAAATCCCTATAAAGTGGAGATGATCGAAAACCTGGAAGAAGGGCTCTCTGCCTATAGCCAAGGTGATTTTACCGACCTTTGCCGGGGGCCCCATCTGCCCCATATGGGCTTGATCCAGGGGTTTAAGATCCTAAAAACTTCGGGGGCCTACTGGCGTGCCGACGCCACTCGAGGTCAGCTAACCCGGATCTACGGGATTAGCTACCCTGACAAAAAACAACTCAAAGCCTATCTAAATTTCCTCGAGGAAGCGGAGAAACGCGACCACCGCAAGCTGGGCAAAAAATTGGGGCTCTTTAGCTTTCATGTCGAGGGGGCGGGGATGCCCTTCTTTCACCCCAAAGGCATGATCGTCTGGGACGAGTTGATGAGCTATTGGGAGGAGTGCCATAAAAAAGCAGGTTACCACAAGATCAAAACCCCGGTGATGTTAAGCCAAGAGCTTTGGGAGCGTTCGGGGCATTGGGATTATTACCGCGAGAATATGTACACCTCGGTGATTGAGGAGAAACACTTCGCCATTAAGCCGATGAACTGCCCAGGGGCCATGCTTTTTTACAACGAGGGGCAGTATAGCTATAAACAGTTGCCCCTGCGCATCGGCGAGATTGGCAACGTCCACCGCCATGAGATGTCCGGCGCCTTGTCTGGCCTGTTCCGGGTGCGGAGTTTTCACCAAGACGACGCCCATATCTATATGAAGCCCGAAGACATTGAGTCTGAAATCTTGGCCGTCTTGGAGCTGGCCCGGCAGATGTACGCCACCTTCGGGCTCGATTACCACTTAGAACTCTCGACCCGCCCCGAAAAGTCGATTGGCACCGACCAGGACTGGGACCGGGCGACTAAGGGCTTGGTGGGCGCTTTGGAGCGAGGCGGGCACCCCTACAAGCTCAACGAAGGCGACGGGGCCTTTTATGGACCCAAGATCGACATCCATATTAAAGACGCCATTGGCCGGACTTGGCAGTGTGGGACCATCCAGCTCGATATGTTCCTGCCCGAACGCTTTGACCTAAGCTACATCAACCCCGCCGGGGAGAAGCAGCGCCCGGTGATGATCCACCGAGTGATCTACGGCTCCATTGAGCGGTTTTTTGGAATCTTGGTCGAACATTACACCGGCAAGTTCCCGCTCTGGCTCTCGCCCGAACAGGTCCGGGTGATCGCCATTAGCGACGAACACAAGGCCTACGCCCAAGCTTTGGTCGATCAATTCAAAAAGGCCGGAATCCGCGCCAGCGGTGACCTAGAGTCCGAGTCGGTCAACAAAAAAGTCCGCCAAGCCCAACTGGACCAAGTGAATTATATCCTGGTCGTCGGCGACCAAGAAGTCGCCGCCAAAACCGCCACCGTCCGCGCCGGCAATAACGTCCTAGGCGCCTTCCCCCTGGAGCAAATCATCAACTCCCTCCAAACCGAGATTCAAGACCGAAGCGAGCGAAGGGATAGGGTTTAGGGGGGAGAAAAAATCTTTCAAAAAAGTGAGGAAAGGTAAAACATGATTGATATAAAAATAGCTGAACTCGTTACTAATCCATACAAGACATTGGGCAACTGGTTGAAGTTGGTTCATGAAACGCCGAATGATATTATTCGAATCGCTCACAAAGGTAATGATTTTCCGCTTGGATCAGAAGTTATATTAATTCAAATTCTTTCGGAGTGGTTCAAAAGAAATAACTCGCCAACTTGGCGAACCTATATCCAAGAACCCAGCCCGAAAACGAATTCTATTGAGGGTGCGTCAAAACCAAAAACAGATCAGATAACTAGCCAATTGCAGAAAATTGTCGAATCAGACTGGGGTTACGTTTTGTCGTCTTTGATGTTTTGGGGCACTGGTAAATTTGAGAAAGCAAATAGATCACCGATTGGATTAAATCTAATATTTGAGAAAATTGATCGCCAATTCAAGAAGTTTCAAGCCCCAATCAGTAGGTCACCAGAAAGTGTGATCAAAGGTCACTCTGCATCTTTAATTTGTATTGATCCAGGGCATTATAAACTGCCGTCGCTTTATCACACTGTAGATGGAAAACTTAGATCGAAGATAGAGTTTGAACAATTAATCGAAACTGTTTATAGCGAATTCCATAATCTAAAGCAGCATCCGAAGCAAAAAGATTATAAGAATGAGGATAGGAAGGCACTGATTGAGGATACTTCCACCGTTTTGTACGAATTATTCGAAAACACCGAGAAATGGGGGTGTAGAGACCACAATGGCATTAGGCAATTGGGTGCAAGGGGAATTCAGCTAAACGAACAAACTAAACCTGATGTCACCCATTCGGATGGCCCTGCAAAGCAATTTATCGAGTCAAATCCGGGTACCTATTTCGAACTTTCTGTATTCGATACTGGACTAGGGTTAGCACAGCACCGGACGAAACAAAGGCTTTCAGACCTCAATTTAAATGAAGAACTTAAAGCCTGTAAAGAGTGTTTTAATGCGAATTTTCACAACGGAACAGGCAAAGGTCTTAAGAGGCTAAAAGACGTAATTGACAGAAGAAAGGGTTATTTTCAGCTTAGAACGGGAAGACTTTTTCTATACTACCACGGGAAAGAATCCACCAAACCTCAAGTTACAGATCTGTTTGATTTTCATACCAATGGCCAAGAAATTAGCGAATTTAAAGCAATCGCTGGAACCAGCTATACGATTTTATTGCCTTCAAAAAATAGGACTAAATGAAAAACTATTTTTTATTCAAATTACTGCCATACCGTGATACTCGAAGGTTGGTTGTATATTGCGCTGCAGGTTTTCCTGCAAAAGCTAGTTTTGAAAACCTCTTTAGAGAGTACCTAGAAAAACATGGTAGCTTTGACCAAATTTATGTCATCGGGTCTCAAAAAGATAAAATTGGCTTGCAAGAGGTTAAGGAAGTTATTGAGGACAGGGAGGAATATGGTCCTTTTTCGCCTGAAGTACATGTACTAAGCTATAGCAACAAAGATGGTGTTCTCATTTTCGAACCCGCTCAACAGCTGTCTTTACTTGAAGACATTCAAAAAAGAGGATTTTGGCATATATTATCAGTGAACAAGGGGCTTCTACAAGCTACACCTACCCATCACTTTGTTCTCCCCTCAGGGAAGCACAGTAACCAGTATATTCGTGTTGCCAGTTCGATGACTTCCTTTGTGGAAATTGAATTTATGGCGTTATTTTGCCTGGCTAATACTAAAAATATAAACGATATCAAATATATATATTGCGATACTGGGGGTATTTTACCGGTAGCAGCTGCTATTAAACACTTAGTAGGCTATTTAAGCGAAACTCAAGCTTCTATCACTTTTGAGAGCTTTTGTGGGTATCACGCCGTTGATATGGACTCTGCCTTTCACTTTGGAAACGGAAAAAACTCCCTATTTTTAATATCCGCAAGCGCCAAGGGCGAGTTAGCGAACAGACTTAAGGAAAAACTTCCGGAAATATGCGATTCATCACTGATTTATTTATATAGTTTCAAAGTATTTCCTAATGGAAAAGTATTGTGCAACATCGAAGATTTAAGCGATGAAAAGATAACTCTCCATAAAGAAGAAGAGTGTGATTTATGTCATCAAGGTTCAATTAAATTGAAAATTGTCGGAGATCAATTAAACCCTGAAGCATCGGACGTCACAAGGGCAATTTCAATTGTAGGAGCAGATGCCCCGAATTGGCTAAACGACTTTATGATGTTCCTACGGGAACGAAAAATCGTGTCAGTCAGTCACAATAGAGTTGCGCTCCATTCTCCCGTTGAAACAGATTCGTTACACGATATCTATATTGATTTGAGTAAAATTTTTGAAAGACTTAAGGAGAATAATTTAGATACAATCCTTTCAAAAGAAGAGGAGGCGTTTAAACTCCGACTAACACAGCTTCTCAATATCGCAGTTCCACGTAATCTGAAACGTGTAATTCACCTAAATAACCCCGGTTCAAAAGCATTAGCGGGGTTTATCAAAAACACATTAAAATTGCCTAGTAATATCAAAATAATACCTTTCAATTTGAAGGAAAAAAATAAATCCTTTTCCAAAGAATTTGCCGGACCTAATGATCTCGGAGCAACTCTAGTAGTCGCTTCAGTAATTTCGAGCGGAAGAGATTTGTTAGGAGTTAGTCAAGTGTTAAGGAATCTGCAACGAAACCATGGGATTACCTATTTAATCGGGATCGATCGGCTTCCAAGCCAAAGCGAAAGTAATGAACTTCGAACCAATTTGACCTATGGTCAAAAGGCGAAAGATTATGGATATTTTGTAGTTAACAACATTGAACTTCCGCATTCGCGAGAGGCATTCCAAACAAGTTGGCAAAAGGAAGCAAAATTCTTGACCAGTGAAATAATTCCTTTTTGTGTCCTAAATTCTTGTAAAACGTTACCAGACTTTCAAAACCGACTGAAATTGTTAATTGATAGTCCGAACAAAGGGTTGGTTGATAACTTATATTGGGATAGCGCGCCAGGAGTTCCACTACAACTTAGAAAACACACCGCTTTTTTGAAGGAAAAAGACTATGACGTGGAGGATTTTAGTCAAGCAGATATTTATTTGCTGGTTTCTTCCGTTCTTCATCAGTTGCGGTCTGAAAAACAAAAAGGAAAGCAGAAATTTCAAAAGGATCAGAAACTCGAAGATCGATGGCTTTCGACGCATGAACATTCGAAGGCGATATTGTCGCCTTTTAATTTCGATCGTTTCAACGATGGAGTTTTACAAGCGAGTATTTTGAGGGCTGCCTTACCTGCAGAACTAGATTATAGCGAAAGGAAATATAGTACTCAAATCCGCGAGTTTCTTTTGTATTTGACGCGGCAAGCAAGCTCGTCAGCGAATGGTCACCCTGGTGAGGCTTTAAGGGAGTTTATTTTATGTATTGCGATGGGAAAAATGAAGCTTGATAAGTATGACCTAAAGTGTTTAGTGAAAGCTTTAGAAAATTCTCAAGACTCAGTGATAAAAGCCTTGATAGATTTTATAACGAAGAAGGAAAAATTTGATGATACCCAAGAGATCCCCCCCCTACCCCCCCGAATTCCTAGGCCCCGCGATCTTCTCGGGGTTAGCTAGGAGGTGGTGGGCTTCGGTTAGGGCGGGGAGGATTTCGTTTTGGAGGGGGTGGTTTTTGAGGCTGGCGCGGAGGGCGGATTCGTTA
>MFNE01000042.1:5776-6009 GCA_001783695.1 Candidatus Lambdaproteobacteria bacterium RIFOXYD2_FULL_50_16 | reverse complement strand
TGGTCTTTTTTGCCTGAGCGCTTCTGCCCTTGTCAAGCTGGCTCGGCCTGCTGCGCCAAGAGGTTTGACGATGCCGGGGGAACAGGATATTGATAAACTTACAACCCTGGCTCCAAAGGCAACAGGAGGATGTATATATTGTTACTCCCCTTGGCTGTTTCTGCCAATGGCAAGGTCATGAATTTCAAAATCTAGTATCCCGTTTGGTTAATTTGTTAACAACCCCAATGGGG
>MFNE01000042.1:2523-5767 GCA_001783695.1 Candidatus Lambdaproteobacteria bacterium RIFOXYD2_FULL_50_16 | reverse complement strand
CCCCAACTTAGTAGTTGGATAAATGAACTTAACGATCAGGCCAAGGGCTTCTTGTAACCGAACTATTTCTATCCCTTTTCAAACAAACGGTTTTTCCCCTTTTGCGCCTGACTACATGCTGAAGAAATTAATTTTGCTATTTAATCTCATTCTTCCAGTTACGAGATGATTCTGTTGGAATTTATATTTCTTGGTTTGTTGTCTGCACCGCTTTGGGTTTGGCGCCCTGTACGACCTTTATTTTGGCCAGGGTTGGCTGGTTTTATAAGTTTCTTTGCCCTCAACCAATCTCTTTTAAATGGTCAGAAGCTTTGGCTTTACCACGACACCCATTCATCCATCTCCAATCTCACCCAGCTTTTTTCTCAATGGATCGAAAACAACCTAGACCTAGGCTGGAACCCCTACATCAGCGGCGGTCAACCGCTAGCGTTGTTTAACAACATTTCCTTTCATACTCCGATTTATTTTACCAAAGTCCTGTCTTTGCTGCTTGCCCCCTCACTGGATCACTACCAAGTCTTTATGCTGGGGTTTTTGTTCTCCTTTTCTTGGGCTGCCCTGGGTTGTCTGTTGTTTTTCTTTGTTTGGACCTCCAACCGCACCTTGGCGTTTTTTGGCTTTTCGGTGTTTCTTTTTGGGGGAATCTACATCAGCGAATTAGGGCAATTCGCCTTTCTAAATGCCCTCTTTTACCTGCCTTGGCTTAGCTTTTGGGCTTTGCTTTTGGTGAAGCGACCAACCCGTATTTCTTTATGGATTCTGGCTTTTTTATTGGGGTTAAGCGTCAACTATTACATCCCTCTTTATGTTGGATTTGTCTTGTTTGCACTCTTTTGCTGCAGCGCCCTTCCCTGGCTGTTTAAGGGCAGCAAGGCTCCCCTGTTTGCATTTTTTCGGCAACAGCCTTTAAGTTTGGTTGTAGCTTTGGCGTTTTTGCTGCTGGGAGCTGCGCCTATGTTGGAATCCAAACAGCAAATGGCAGATTACATTAGCCCTACCCGAGGTTGGAGCCAAAGCGGAACCATCTCTAAAACCCACACAGGCGCGCAATTTAACGCATTTGTGGCAACTCCCTGCCTCAACAGTTTTTTGTCCACGTTGATAAGCCCCCAAAGCGATTGCACTCCTTTGTCAAACGTTCATGCGGGCTTTTACTTGGGTGCGCCCGTTGTGCTGTTGGCTTTTTTAGTTTTGGGGGCTGGCCGCCGGGGGTTGGGCCTTGCCGCCGGAAGTTTATTTGTTTTTCTCTTGGCTCATGCGGCCGACCCCCTTTGGACATGGTTATTGGATTACTTTCCAGGCGGCAATATGCTGCGCCATAGCTTTTTGTTTGGCCGGGGTTTGGGTTTTGTTCTGCTTTTGTGCGCTGTTGAGGGGCTTGGTGTTTTGCTTTCGCCAACTACAAGAATGCGATTTATCTTAGCACTCTTTCTGTTTGCAAATATTGCGCTGCCACTTGTTTTGCCAGAGATGCTTTTGTTCCATTTTCAGGATTTGCTTTATATTTGGGTTTCGACATTGGCACTCATTGCCGTAGCGATTGGGAAACGTTTTATCACCAACCGGACCCAGTTTCATGGACTATTGATTGCGGGAATGGTTTTATTTCTCATCTTTACTGGCCCTAAACCTAAGGTAAGCATTGATGAACCCTACACCACTGCTTCTTTCACCTACCCTGACCAGTGGGAGTTTTATAGCAATCTTCACCGCGAAATTCCCTTTGACCTTCCGCCCGTTTTTAATAAAGAGGTTCGTTGGTTTCACCGAGATGAGAATTTTAATTTTTTGGTACAAAAAGATTTTGCCTTATTAGCCAAGGATTTTTTTTCCAACAAAGAAATCAACCAACTTCGTGGCCGCACCTTTCATCTATTGGAACAAAAACCCGACGGATTTTTTGATTTTTTTCAATTTGCCGATGAAATTCAGTATCTAAAATCCACAGGCCCAGAGCCTGAAGGGCTGGAAAACATCAAACAAGGGTGGCTGTTTCACAAATATCTGTTGCCTGGCCGAATCGATTTTTTAGATTTGGTTTGGTTTCCTTCTTGGAACAACATGCCGCCGGAGCATACACAGTCCCTGCTGCTGCGTGAAAACAACAAAATTCAACCCCAGCTTGCAAATATACTGCCGCCGGTTGGTGACGTTCCCCATCTCCACCAGGACCAACAAACCCACCTGCAACATCGGTTCAAAGAGCGCTCGCGTGTGGTATCGGTTGCAGTTTGGTTACAAACCGCTGATGAAAAGGGACTGACCTTTTTTCTGCACGATAAGAACAATGAGATTGTGACGATCCACGCCCTACCGCGCAAGACCAAGAGAAACCAACATCTGTATCAATTTAAAATCCAAAAAGATTTTAAAAAACTCGATATAACCATAACAAACCGCAAACCTTTTCTAGTCAAACGAGTTGAGGTTATCGCATACCCGCTTCAAGCCAATCCGCTTGCAGGCCGCTTAGTCCCATTGCCTTCAGAAAACCCCAACCGCAAAGTATTGCAGGTCAACCTGCCGGAACCTGCTTACCTGCTGCGGCTGGAAAACTATCATCCCGATTGGCAGGTGCGAATCGATGGTCAGCCTGCAATTCTAGACCGTTTGAAATACAACTTCCAAGGCTTGCAACTCCCTGCAGGGAAGCATGATATTTCTTTTGAATTTATAACACCCTATGCCTGGAAATTCAAAATGACCCATGCAGCAGCGATGTCTGGTTTCTTGCTTATGGGGTTACTACTGGCTTTGGAGCAACGGGAAAGCCGCAAACGTGCTCAACAATTGGGACATACAAAATTGCAGGGGAGGGTTGCATGAAGCTTCAGCGCTCTTTGGGCAAAACATTCAAGCAAATTTTCAGCTTCGTGCTGCTTTCAGCCGCAGTGGCGATATTTTGGTTTCCTTGGGATGAATTTGAACTCCAACAGATTCTTGCCGAGCGCTCCGAACAAGCTTACCTGCTTATGGCCCACACAAAAGGCTTTGAGGTACGCTCGAGCTTGATCAAAGTCAAGGATGCGATTGCAAGGGAACGCGCTAGCATCGACCTTAATGCAGGGACGGAATCCCATATCGAGTTTTCGCCCGGAGATCAACTGAATCAACTGCAAGACTTTACCCTAGGAATGACCGTCACCCTGGACCCAGATCAATCCCCCCTCCACGAGTTTCATAATATTTTTGAGATCGGAGATAACGGGAACCCCTGGCACCCCCGTTACTCGCTTTGGTA
>MFNE01000042.1:1318-2512 GCA_001783695.1 Candidatus Lambdaproteobacteria bacterium RIFOXYD2_FULL_50_16 | reverse complement strand
TAAAAAAGGGTGCTTTTTTACAACCGACTCATATTTTAGCGAACTATTCATTCAAGCAAAAAAGGGTGCAGTTTTTTGTGGATGGCAAAAGAATTTGGGACGCGCCACTGCAAACCAAGGGCATGGTTCCTGCCAGCTTTTGGGCAATTTCCAGCGGGCATCACCCCCTTAGCGGCGCTCGTATGACGGTATCAAATCTGGCCTTGTTTAAGGGAAACCTGGTTGGCAAAGAGATCAAGGCAATTGCCCTTGGTAATTATTTTAAATGGAAATACCATCCATTAGGCATCACGAAAAAGGTTCGAAGTGCTACTGTTGGTTTGCTGATAGTGCTAGTTCTTTTGCTACAAGCTCCTACTCTTTGGAGGTATTGGACCCTGTTTTATAGGTTTGCGCCTGCAAAAGTTATTTTTATTCCAGCGATTTTCATTTTACTGTTCTTTGCCGCCAGCAAACCACTTGTAGCAGTGCTGGCTACCAAGTGGCTAAGCCCAACAACGCAACATTCTCCAGAAATAGAATTTCATTCTCCGTCCATTAACCCCAAAACAACCGGCAAAAACAATCAGTTTTTTTTAAAGGAATCGCAATCCACTTATTTTAATTATTATATTACTCCCCTTTGGTTAAAAAAATACGGCATGCGTCAATGGCGTCTTATCCGCCAACAACCCCTGAAGGGCGACTTTAGTCTTGCCCTGCAGGTTGTTCTTCCTGAGCAAGATCAGGATGCTCACCCAATAAAAATACTAGCGGCGCAAGACATCTATGGACAAACGCCCTTTTCTCTAACCTTAAATCCAAATAAATCACGTTTTGAAATTCAATCTGCATCGGGATTTCAATTCAATGAATCTGCTATCCCCTTGCAAGGAGGCTCAGAAACCCTTAGAGTTTCCCTGGTTTATGATCAAGATGAAAAAACATTGGAATTGCAGATTGATGGGCAAGGTACCTTTCGGTATAGGCTATCTCAAACCTTTGAACCCCTAGTCTCTTTACAAATCTTTAGCGAAATAGATTCACAAAACATAAAAATGCTCCGTGCAGGCGAGGTAAACGGAGTAGCTCTTTGGAATCGGCAAATCCCTTTAAGGCAAGTCGACCAACAATTCACCAAGTTGTTGAACCAACAGTCGCAATTTACTCTCAAAGTCAAAAACCTGCAGTGGATGTTGTTGCTATTTTTTTCTA
>MFNE01000042.1:0-1268 GCA_001783695.1 Candidatus Lambdaproteobacteria bacterium RIFOXYD2_FULL_50_16 | reverse complement strand
ACACCTTGAAGAGGCCATCTATTGGCTAACCAATCACGTACAAGCGCAAACTATATTTCATTGGCGTGAGGTTTTACGCGACAGAAACCAAATGGAAAAAGTTACCTGGGAGTTTGACTAACAACACAGGTTCCAATGATGGTTCCTTGTCGAAGGGTGCTTTTGATATTCAAGTTGAAGTCTGCAAACACAGCCAGCAGGGGGCAGTGCTGCGAGTCTTGCGCAGCTGCACGCAAACGCTGATTGGGATAAGCACTCCACAACTTGGGCTTCCGCTCAAACCAGCCCAGACCACCGCCACACCATAAGACTGTTCAGTGAGCGCCAAAGCTTCGACTCCGCAGGAGTTGGCGGCGAGGCCCGCCCCCATCAACTTGGCACATTGAAACGATAAACAAGCAGTTTAAGGACACTACAGGTTTTTTTGCTGGTGACTCGCTGAGCCTAAACCAAGGTTGCTTGCAGCAAACTGCAATCGGCAAGAAAAGACCGCAATTCCGTCAAAAAAGCCCTGAAATGCTGAAGTCAAACCTGCCTGGCTTTTCTCGAGAAGTGGCATCCAGCTTGATACCGTATTCAAAGCGAATCACACCCATGGGCGTGATCAAACGAACACCCACCCCAGCCGCTTCGCGGGTATTACTGTAACTTTTTGTCACCCCGCGCAGGTCGTACATTTTTTGTTCTGCCCAGGTGTTTCCGATATCATAAAAGACCACCCCCCGAATGTTGCGGCCTTCGCGGGTAAGGGGAAACAACATCTCCAGGTTAGCAAGGCGGTACTCGTTTCCCCCAATATGACGGTCCCAGTAAAGCCGATCTTCACTTTTATCGGTTGGCAGATCGTCAAAGTTGTTCGGGCACGAAGCCGGACGTTGTTTTTTAGGGACATCGCATGCAGGATAATCGCTCTGCACTGGGTACAGGTCTGCCCCTGTAAAGTATTCGTTGTCGTAGAGATAGCTCGAAGGCCCCAAAATACGCTGAGGGTCGTGGCCCCTGATGTCGTAGGAACCGCCCAATCGAAAGCGGTTGTGCAGAGGAATCAATTCATCAGGGTTGGTTTGAATCAACTGCCCCATACGAAGCTTCAACATTCCCACGATGGTTTCTGCCTCGTTAAAGGGGGCAAAATGGGAATAGCTGTAGCTGTTGGATTGGTAGTCGATGCTGCCGCCAAAGGGACCGCCAAAGCGTTCTGTT
Organism: Candidatus Lambdaproteobacteria bacterium RIFOXYD2_FULL_50_16; assembly: GCA_001783695.1. Classification (GTDB taxonomy): domain Bacteria; phylum SAR324; class SAR324; order XYD2-FULL-50-16; family XYD2-FULL-50-16; genus XYD2-FULL-50-16. Next base: position 65 of record MFNE01000042.1, on the reverse strand, counting down.
TCAGCCCGCAGCTCATATCCCGTTGAGGGAAACATCGGGTTGTTTACCGTGTTGTAGCTCAGCCC
>MFNE01000041.1:1315-16019 GCA_001783695.1 Candidatus Lambdaproteobacteria bacterium RIFOXYD2_FULL_50_16 | reverse complement strand
AAAAGGCGACGTAGCCTAGATCTAAAAGCCCGGCCATACCCACTACAATATTAAGCCCCAAACCCAAAACGATGTACATCATCGCCGTGATCAAAATCGAGGTTTGATACTGGTTAGTGAGCATAGGCATCACCAAAAGCGCCATGGCCATCAAAGCCAAGCTCCAAGGGTGAGTCAGGGCCTGTGCCCCTATACTAGGCATCGCAAATTGGGTGTAGGTCCACTCGGCTTGAGGTTTATTTTTTTGAGCCAACAAAAGCCGCCAAACGTAAGACAAGATCCCCGCCCCAAGGGCTACCCACAAGAGGTTAAGCCAGCGCCAGGAAACCGTTTTTTCAATAAAGTCCGCCCGCACCCCAACCAAGGGAAAAGCCAAAAACGCAAACCAGAGGGCAGCGGCCAAACTTTTTTTGAGTTCTCCCATCTATACCTTCTCTGGCCGGTCCTGGCCCAAGATTCCGGCGGGCCTAAGTATTAGGATCAAAACCAAAATCAAAAAAGCGAAGACATCTTCATAGTCGGAGGACACATACCCTGTCGCAAACGCTTCGGTCAGCCCTAAAATCAGCCCACCCAAGGCGGCCCCATTGATCGAACCAATTCCGCCTAAAACTGCGGCAGTAAAAGCCTTGATCCCCACAATAAAGCCAATATTATAATTGATCTGGCCTATATGAGCCGAGATCATCACCGCCCCAACCGCCGCTAGTCCTGAACCTAGAACAAAGGTCATCGAGATCACTTTATCCGTGTCCACACCCAATAAAAGGGCCATCTCCCGGTCTTGGGCAATCGCCCGCATGGCCTTACCTAACCGGCTAAATTTGATCATTCCAAAGAGCCCGGAGAGGACCACTAAGGTGACCATTAGAATCACCAATTCAGCGGCTTGCAAGTAACCGTCTAAGGATTCAGGCAGGGCTGGGAGTCGCTCGAACAGGGCGGGGAAGGCCACAAAATCTGGGGTTTGGGCGAGGATCACATATTCGCGGAGGAAGATCGACATACCTATTGCTGATATCAACGGGGCCAAGCGAGGTGCTTGGCGTAGGGGGCGGTAAGCGATACGCTCAATAGACCACCCATAGGCCCCAGCCCAGATTAGGGCGCTCGCCAGGGCGACTAACAATAATGATACCGGCCCCCAACCGAGTAGGGAGGCCAAACTAGCGAAGATCAGGCCCACAAAGGCCCCAATCATGTAAACCTCACCGTGAGCAAAGTTTATAAGCCCCAATATTCCGTAAACCATGGTGTAACCCAAGGCGATCAGCGCATAAATACTGCCGCGAGTAAGCCCGGAAAAGGCGATTTCTAGGAAGTATTGCCCTGAATCGGATATCATCTTTTAGGGCTTTGGTGAAAAATGAAGGTCCACAAACTCACCCTTTTGCACCTGATAAACCGCGAACCCAGCGCCAGTCAAATCCCCGTTGGCGTCAAAGCTGATGGGGCCTAGAGTGGTTTGTGTGGTTAAACGCAGGAGCTCGGCCTTGATTTTTTGTGGGTCTGTCGATTTCGCCTCTTCAATGGCGTGTGCCAAGGCCGAAAAAGCGGCGTGCGCCTGCAAACCAAAGTTTCCAGGGACTTGGCCCTTGGCTTTTAATTGGTCAGTTACCTTTTGATTTAAAGGGTGCAAGGAAAGATCAGACGGACTGGTCGCATAATAACCCTCGGCATGCTGGCGGCCAATTTTCAAAAAACTCGGGTCTTTAATCCCGTCACCCGAAATAAAGAGTGACTTAATCCCCTTTTTGCGGGCCTGGGCGACAATCTTGCTGGCTTCGGGGTGGTAGCCGCCGTAAGCGATTAAGTCTGGATTAGCCCGGCCAATTTTGCGGATCAAAGCCGAATAATCCTGGGCTCCAGGGGTTACGCCCTCCACCAACAAGACCTCAACTCCCCGCGCCCTTAACTCCTGCTCGACCAATAACGCCAAGCCTTTGCCATAGTCTCCCTTATCGTGGACCACTGCCGCCGTCTTTACCTTTAAAGCCTCCACCGCAAATTGGGCCTGCAATATCGCTTGGCGGGCATCGTGGGGGATGGTGCGGAAGAAGAGGGGGTTTTGGTGTTCTAACGTGAGTTCAGGGCTGGTGGCTGAGGGTGAGATCACCAGGATATTGGCCTCCCGATAAATCGAGAGCGCCGCCTTGGTGGCAGAGGAACAGATATGGCCAATCACGGCCACTACCTTTTCAGAAACCATCTTTGAAGCTACGTTGGTCGCGGTCTCAGGCTTACAGACATCGTCTAAAGCGATCAATTCCACTGCTCTGCCTAATAGACCCCCCTTTTGGTTGAGTTCGGACACAGCCAATTCGACCGCATGTTTCGCCGGCAAGCCATAGGGGGCGAGGTCACCTGAATGGGAGCCCGCCACTCCAATCTTGAGGGGTTCGCCAGCAAACGCCGGTGAAAGCAGGACTCCAAAGACCCCTAACCAAGCTAAAGATAATAATGATTTCATGGCTCAACCAGAAAGAGTTGGCAGGTCGTTGGTTTGCTTTGGGTATATCCCTGGGCTGCCCTCTTCGTCAATCCGCCGTATAAGGCTCTGCGGGCCTTCCAAGGGCATCGTTGACCGCCTCTAAAACCATCTCGGCCTCAATGCCATTAAGACAGTGATAATGCCCATAGCGACATTCACGTTTGAAACAGGGGGCGCAATCAAGGTGGAGGCTGACCAAGCGGGCCTGGGGATTAATCGGGGAGGTCCATAAGGTGGAAGTGCTACCAAAAATCGCGACCTGCGGTTTTTTTAAGGCGGCCATGATATGCATCGCCCCTGAATCGTTACTGACCAATAATTTAGCCCGGCTTAGCAAAGCAACCAACTCCAACAGACTGGTCTGGCCCGTCAAATTTTGGGCTTGTGGGGCCTCTAAGGTGAAGTCTCCTTCCATCCCCAAAAAAATCACACGCTCCCCCGCTTTGGAGAGTCGGTAGGCCAATTCTTGCCAATATTCCAAGGGCCAACGCTTGGCTGGTCCGTATATGGCACCCGGGGCAAAAGCAATAAATCCAGGGGTTAGGTTGAGGGGGCCGCTTAAGAGCCCATCGGCCCACCCCGCCGGGATAAGTAATCCAGGCAGTCCAGGTTTAACCCCCGCTTGGCCCTCAAAAAGCAGGTGATATTCCTCGGCTAGGTGACGGCTGCGTTCGGGTAAAGGGTTTTTGATTTTACGATTTAAAAACAACCCGCGCCCAAAATGCCCGGTCAGCCCGTAGCGTTCGGGGATCCTGGCCATAAACGCCAGGGCCGCCGCCGAGAGGCTAGGTGGCAAGACATAAATCCGTTGGTATCCCCGCTCACTCAAAAGTTGAGCCACTTGGGTTATGCTTTGACTTTTTTTATCAAAGCCAAGGATTTCGCCCCGGTGAGGCAGGGGCAGATTTTCCAGGCCTGATTTGACCAGCAAGTCAATTCTAGCTTGAGGGTAGAGTTTTAACAGTCGTCTTAAAAAGGTGGTGGCCATCATTAAGTCGCCCAACCAATTAGGGCAACGCACTAAGATGGAGGTTGGCCCAGGCATCTTGCTTAAAAAACCGGGCGTTTTTTAGTGGGGAAAATGATCCATTTGCGCATTACAAAATTAAGCGCAAACAAGACCCAACTGGTAGAAGCCTTGGCAAGAAGAGGCCCCAAACCTAGCCCAATCACCCCGCTAGTTAAGGCGATATCCCCAAGTCCGCCGATCGCGACCACCAACAGATAAAGTAAAATCTCTACCGAGCCATTCCACCGGGCTTTATGGCGAAAAAGCAGTTTAATACAAAGCCAATAATTAAGCATCCCCGCCAAAAAATAACTAGTACCCAGGGCCACGGCTAAAGGCATCTGGTCCACCAGATATCCAAAACAGGCTAGGTTAAACAGGGCTGCTAAACTGCCAATAAAGAAGTAAATCAGCAACTGCATTGGGAAGGGAGCGTAGGGAGCATTGTAGTGAAAAATGCAGTACAGTGCGGCTACCCCGTCTTTCCAACCAATTTTTTTCCCCTCTTCAAAACTGCGCCCTTCGTAGCTAATGGCGACTTCGTACACTCGTAAATTTTCTTGAGCAATCTTAGCGACAATCTCAGGCTCAAAACCAAAGCGGTTTTCTTCGATTGTAATGGCCTGGATCACCTCCCTTTTAAAAACCTTGTAACAGGTTTCCATATCGGTCAGGTATAGATCGGTGAACATATTGCTCAAGAGGGTCAAGAGCTTGTTCATCATCGTATGCCAGAAAAAACGGGCTCGGTGAGTTCCTCCAGAAAGATAGCGGGAGCCTAAGACCACATCCGCTTGCCCCGATTTTAGGGGTTCCAGCAGTTTTACTAGTTCTTGGGGATCATATTCTAAATCCGCGTCTTGAACCGCCACATAGTCCCCGGTCGCCCCAGCAAAACCGGTGCGTAGCGCCGCGCCTTTGCCTTGGTTGACTTTGTGCTGGAGTAATTTGATTTGTGAATACTTTTTCGCCAACCCTTGAGCAATCTGCCAGCTTTGATCCCTAGAGCAGTCGTCCACCAGGATAATTTCTAGCGCCAAGTCCTCTCTTGTGATCTTTAAAACCCGCTCGACACAGGTCTCTAGGGTGGCCTCCTCGTTGTAAACCGGGATCACAATACTTAAACAAACTGTTGCCGACTGGGTCATATTTTTTTTGCTTGAGTGTAGGCTAGCCCTCCCTTGATAGTTGTTTCGAACTCCTTTGGCAAGGTTTGGGACCTTGGGTTTGGCAAGGAATTAGCATTGATAGGGCATAAACGACTTGACGCGAAAGCCCTTTAAAGCAAAAAAAACTATGAAACCTCATAATCTGTTTCTAGCTCTGGCCCTGGCAGGTCTTTCCGCCTGTTCGACGGCCAAACCTGAAAAAACTGCCTTTTATACCCCTGGCGAATTTAAGGAACCCGCTCAAAGCCAAGCCTTTTTCCCAAAAAGCAAAAATTATGGGACCCATCCGGGCACCGAGTCCACCAAGCCGATGGAGGCACCTAAAGGATTTGTTCCCCAATGGGAAGGGGCACCGGTGGTGACCACTCGCGGGGAGGATAACCTAGACGCGGACCAAACCTATGAATATTCGCCTGACTTTGGTGATAGTGACGAGGCGTTGGCTGAAGGCAATGGAGAACAGATGTTAGGGCACGCAAGTTGGTACGGCCCTGGCTTTCATGGCAAAAAAACCGCCAATGGCGAACGCTACAACCAAAGTGGCATGACCGCTGCCCACAAGCTTTTACCGATGGGTACTTGGGTGCGGGTAACCAACCAAGAAAACGGCAAGTCTGTTGTGGTGCGGGTTAACGACCGAGGGCCTTACAAAAAGAATCGGATTATCGATCTCACTCATACCGCCGCGCAGCGACTTTCTTTTGACAAAAAAGGTACGGCCTCGGTCAAACTTGAGGTGGTGCGCTACCCAAAGGGTTACGACGCCAAAAAGGGGCTCACCCCCTATAAAGAGGTAGTGGTTCAGGTGGCGGTTTTTAAAGACGCAGGAGTGGCAGACCGCTTCAAAGCGAAGCTGGCGGCTAAATATGGTGAGGTGAACTTTATGGTGGACCGTCAAGAAGCGATCTTTGCGGTGGTCGCAGGCCCTTATCGTCAGCGCGAGGACGCGGTCGAAGTCTCCAAAGACTTAAAGGCCAGCGGGGTAGATAACTTTGTTCGCAGTTTGCGCAAATAAGTCAATGATACATGGCATTAACCGACCGGACCTCTTCGATCGATTCGGGCACCGGTTCTTCGGATTTGGGCAACACTTCATCCTCGTAGAGGTCTTGATCCGGTTCCCCATCATACATCGAATCGCCGAAATAATAGTCCGATTCCTCGCGTTGGCGAGAAAAAAGACGATAGCCTAGGTAGAGAGCTGCGGCAAAGGACACCACAAAAACCAGCGCCGAAAGGACCTTATATAGTAGCTTCATGTTGTTAAAGGCTTGAAGATTAATCAACTACGGTCTAGTTTGAGTCTATCCAGTTTTAGCTGGTTGCGGCAACAACAGATTGTTAAAAAAAGGTAAATTTGCACAAACAAGTATTTAAAACCCTGATACTAATAGCCATTTTTGGGCTAGTTTTAAGCTGGTCTGGACCGATTTTTGCCCTGGGCTTTAACTACCGCCGTTTTTTTGAACAAGAAAAAAACTTTTACCTCGCCCACCCACAAATAATTGAGACCATTTTTTTAGGCTTGGTTGACCTCAAGGGGGACCCTGAGGTTGCTCGTCGCCATATTCGCTCCGAGGTTTTAGGCTGTCCTGTGGGCCAGCAGCTGGCCAGCAATTGCCAGTTGGACCGGCTCAAAGAGGAAAAAAAGAACCGTAGTGTTCCTGATGTTTTTGGTTTGGCTATTAATTTTACTGAAGTAGTGCTTATCCCCCAGCCGGGTAAGTACGACCGGCTCAAACTCTCTTGGCGTCAAGAAACCTTTGAGGCTCCCGTGATTGAGGTCGAAGAGTTTTTGACGATGATCGGTGCTGCCAAAGAATCGCCATATTACCAAATAAAAGAAGGGGTGAAACAATTGGTCTTTAACGCCCAGTTTGGCAACCATTTCGAGATTGTAGAGCTAGACCGGTTGGCGAAAGATATGGCCCATTTTTACGAAAATCCACCTCAAGACAACCGGGACCGGATCTACTACCAAGCGGCCGAAGCCAATCTGACGATTGAAGAAAATTTGGCTAGCCTAAATCTCTTTATGAAGGCCGTCAAAGTTAAGATCAATCACCGCTACATCAAGGTGGAAAACGACCCGAAACGCCCGGTTGGGCAATCGGGGCCAAAGACTAAACGCTAGGTTTTTTTAAACCTCTAGCCACTTCGTTGTTCTAAATCCTTGAAATAAGTTCCCCTACTTGGTATTAAAGAGTTCCGCAGCTTCGGTCTATATTGGACCGAGGCTAGGTAAACAGGTTATCATTAACCAGTAAGGGCTAACAATCAGGGAGCTACCATGGAAAAACCTTGGATTAAAGAATACAGCAACGGGGTCCCCGAAGAAATCAATCCTGACCGCTACCCCTCGCTGGTGCAGATGATCGACGAAAGTTTTGCCCGCTTTGCCAACAGACCCGCCTACCATAACATGGGGCAAGACTTAACCTACCACCAGATCGACCAGATGAGTCGGGCCTTTGCCTGTTACCTTTTAGGTAATCTAGGACTTAAAAAAGGGGACCGAGTGGCGATTATGATGCCCAACGTCTTGCAATACCCAATTGCTCTTTACGGGATTTTGCGGGCTGGGTTGATCGTGGTTAATGTCAACCCCCTTTATACCGCTCGTGAACTAGAACACCAGCTGAAAGATTCTGGGACCAAAGCGATTGTGATCCTTTCTAACTTCGCCCACATCTTAGCAGAAGTGGTTGGCCGTACCGAAGTGACCCAAGTAGTGACCACAGAATTGGGCGATTTTTTAAAGCCCCTTAAAGGTCTCATTGTTAATTTTGTGGTTAAAAAAATAAAAAAAATGGTCCCCCCCTTTCATATAGAAGGAGCGATTAGCCTAAAAGAAGCCCTAGAACGGGGCAAGGGACAAACTTTGCCCGGGCTGAAAATTATTGGGGAAGATATCGCCTTTTTACAATACACTGGTGGCACCACTGGAGTATCAAAAGGAGCGGTATTAACACACCGCAACATGGTGGCCAACGTAATCCAGGCCGAGGCTTGGATCGGCGGAACCTTTGAGGCGGGCGAAGAAGTCGCCATCACCCCTCTACCGCTCTATCATATATTCTCCTTGACTGCCAACGCCCTGTTTATGGGCAAAATCGGTGGGCTTTGTGTGCTGATTACCAACCCTAGAGATATTCCTGGCTTTGTCAAAGAATTGGCCCATTGGCAGTTTACCTTTATTACCGGGGTCAACACGCTGTTTTTGGCCCTGACCAATAACGAGTCCTTTGCCAAGTTAGATTTTTCAAAACTCAAGATTGCCCTAGGGGGTGGTATGGCGGTTACCAGCACGGTGGCGGCCAAGTTTAAACAACAAACGGGCCATGTCCTTCTTGAGGCTTACGGCCTCACCGAAACCAGCCCGGCTGCTTGTATCAACCCAGTTGGTTTACAAGATTATAACGGGGCCATTGGCCTGCCTATCTCTTCGACCTTAGTTGCCATTTTAGATGAAGCCGGCAAACCAGTACCCCAAGGCGAAGTGGGCGAGATTGGGATCAAGGGCCCACAAGTGACCCAAGGTTATTGGCAAAAACCAGAGGAAACGGCCAACCTGTTTACTACCGATGGTTGGCTTAAAACGGGTGACCTAGCCACGATGGACCCTTCGGGTTACGTCCGGGTGGTGGACCGTAAAAAAGACATGATTTTGGTTTCTGGGTTTAACGTATATCCCAACGAAATCGAGGATGTAGTCACCCAGCTCGAAGGGGTATTGGAAGCCGCAGCCATTGGCGTACCTGACGAAAAGTCGGGGGAACTGGTTAAAATATTTGTGGTTAAAAAAGACCCAAAACTAACCGAAGCCGATGTTTTGGCGCACTGTCGCAAAAACCTAACCGGCTACAAGCGGCCAAAACAAATAGAATTTATTGCTGAACTCCCCAAAACCAACGTGGGCAAGATTTTGCGTCGAGCGTTGCGTTAACCGGGGAGGAGAGATTTTACTGGTTGGGCTGGGTCTGTTTGGCCCGAAAGGCGATGTCTAGCTCGCGGGCGAACTCGTCTAAAAACAGGTCCACTTTGGCCATATTAGCCCCGCAGTGGTCTTTAAGGTCCTCACGGTTCTTAGCGATGCGAGTCAGCCGCTTTTTCTCTTGCGCCTCGCAAAAGGGGCAGTCTTTGCCCGCTTGGCGCAGGGTTAAATAGTCGCCTTCATATCGCAGGGTTAAGTACTCCATCATCGGCGAAAGCCCCTTTTCCAGGGTGTAAATACAGCGTCGGCTTTGGTAACTTTTGATGGTCTTTTCGTCGTAGCCATAACCACCCACCAACAACTTCTCGAGTACCAACTGCGAACAGGAGGGATTAGAGAGGAATTTGATATGTTTGCCCGCTTCGTTTTTTAGATTTTCTAGGGGAACACCACCAACCTCGAATTGACACAGAGGTAGGTTGACTTGGCCATAGTTTCCCAAACCAGGCTTACTCGTCTTCACCACGCCCGCCACAAACCGGTAAAAAGCGGGCTTTTCCACCTTCAAATTTTGGGTATCCACCCGGTCTTGGCCAATCTGTTTAAGATCAATCTGCGCCCAGAGTGCAGGGGCCAAAAGCAGGAGTAGTAAAAGGGCTAAAAATCGCATCGTTCCATCTTGGTTCGTTTTCTTTTTTTATAACAAACCTCGACCACTTTGACCAGCTAGGCAAGCCGATTAATCCAAGCCAAGGCTTCTTGCGCCCTTGGGTCTGCCGATTCTTGCAAGGTCTTTATCAGGTCTTGGCGTTTTTGAGCCGTCAGATTCTGGCCAAATTTAAATTTACCCGTAATTTCCTGGGGAATAATCTGCACCAAAGCCACGGACCGGAGGGCGCTGGGGTATTGTTCTAGGGGTTGATATCCCCCTTCAGGTTGCAACTTTTGCATCAGTAGTCCCAAGATTTGAGCCTTAAGCCCTAAGTCTTCCACCAATTGCGCCTCCCCTTTAACATGGACCGAGCGGAAAAACTGGGTCGCCGAACAGGGTTTTTGGGGGTCGGTGGCGTAACTGGGAACAAAACTGGAGGCCAAAACCACGCTGACGTGTACCTTCGGGCAGGCCTTGATCAACTTGATTTTAGTGCCTAAGGGGCCCGAATGAAACCATAGGGCACCTTGGGCCCAAACCAAATTGACCTGGGTTTGGTAGGGGGCTCCGGTTTCGTCAATAAGACCTAAACAGCCCGACTCAGCCTCTTCAAACACCGCACCGATTAAGGCCGGATCAGTCACTAAAAATTCGACTCGTCTCACCTTTACACTAACCAGAAAATTTGGCTTAAAAAAAAAGGGTTGATTAGACCCTTTGTTAATCCCTTACTTTGACCCCCAAGCCCCAAGTTTGTGGAGCTTGCAAACCCCTAGGCTTCAGGATATTCCAAAACCTTTTTGACCCCTTTTACCATAAAAGGGATCTTGGTTTTAAAGGCGAAAATATAGCGAAGCTCACCTTTGGTATCAACCAAGTAACTTGCCGCTGAGTGATCTACGGTGTAACCCATTGAGCTCCTCTGCTCGCGGCGACTGTAGGCTACTTTATATTGCTGGGCAACCTTGGCAATCACTTCGGGGGTGCCGGTCAAGCCTAAAAAAGCTGGGTCGAAGTTAGTGAGATAATCCTTTAACTTTTCGGGGGTATCCCGCTCGGGGTCAACCGAAACAAACAATACCTGCATCCTCTCCGCATCACGGCCCAAATCCTCTCGCAACTGCTTTAATTCCATCAAAGTAGTCGGGCAAACATCTGGGCAGGTTAGGTAACCAAAAAAGAGGATCACCGCCTTGCCTTTAAGACTGCTTAACTTAAAAGGTTTGTTGTTTTGATCAATCAGCTCGAAGTCTCCACCTATGTCGGTGAAACGCTGCAACCCAATATCCCCGTGGCCTTCTTTGGACCCCTCTTCATAACCTCGACGTTCCTCTTTAATACAGCCACCCAAAAGCAAGAGGGCGGCTAAGAGAACCAAGGGCAGATGTCTAATGACCTTCATGTTTCTTCTCCGTCCCCATGTCCATTTTACTAGGGTCCATGTTTCCCATGCTGGGTTCCACCGGGCTTTCGTCTGCTTGTTCCATCTGGTCTAATTGCTCCTGATCAATCCCCCCATCCACAGGGACGGGTTCAGGTGCCATATTCATCTGACTATGGTCCATGTGCTCCATCGCTTTAAGTGCGCCCCCCATCGCTTGAACCGGCACACTTAAAGAAACCTTGCCAGAGATTTTAAAATCTAGGTCTAACGAGATTGACTCCCCTTCGGCCAAGGCCTTTTTGAGATCAATTAACATCACGTGATACCCGCCTGAAGTAAATTCTACCTTTCCTCCAGCCGGGATTGCCAATTGTTCAACCCGCTGCATGGTCATCATGCCGTCTTTTTCCAAAGTCTGATGAATCTCAACCGTTTGCGCCACGTTGCTGGAGCCACCTAGCAGTAGGTCTTCACCTTGACCTAGGTTTTCCAAATTAAAGTAAACCGCACCGGTCCTAGCTCCAGTGGGAGCCGGATTAGCATGGAAACCAGTAACACGGATGTTAGGGGCCTGGGCCTTTTTGTCACAACCGGTAAAGGCTAAAACAAGCAAGGAAAGACCCAGAATAACGCGAGCAGAGAATCTCATATTCAATTGGGGAAAAAGTTATTGGTCGTCTAGGGGGCGCCTTGGCGCAGTTCGTGTTTAGATTTTCACCCATAGAGCCCTTGCTGTCCAGGGCCAATTTTGAACTTAGTAAGGAATCCCCATTCAGTTGGTCTTGACAGGGCTTGCGCGACTGGCTGGAACCTGCCAATTTTTACAGGTTAAAACCATAAATAATCAACCCAACCGATCCCATCCTTGAGCAATAAAACCGGCATATTGGGGCTGCTATCGCTGACCAAGCCCCGGATTTTTACGGCTATTGCCTTAACCGCCTGGGTGGGGCTTTTGCTGCAAAAGGACTTCTTGCAGCATGGCTTTTGGGCTAGTTGGATCATTCTGATTTCAACGGTTTGCGCCTCTGCTGGGGGGGCGGTTTTTAATCATTACTTTGAGCGCGAAACCGACCAACTGATGGACAGGACCAAGGACCGGCTCTTGGTCGCCTCTGATCCGATTATGCTCAAGCAGTCCTTGGGGTTTGGGGTCATGCTTACCCTGCTGGGGCATCTGCTTTGCTGGCTGCTTTTAGGCTGGGTATCCGCCTTTTGGTTGTTTATGGGCTGGTTTAATTATGTGGTGCTTTACACCCTGGTTTTTAAACACCGAAGCCTTTGGAACGTCACCATCGGGAGCTTTGCCTCCCCCTTCGCGATTCTAGCAGGCAACACCGCCTTAACTGGCGAGGTCACTCTTCCAGGGCTATTGATGGCCGGACTATCTTTTTTCTGGAATCCGGTGCACTTCTGGAACCTTAACGCCTTTTACAAATCAGACTATGCCCAAGCGGGCATCCCTATGTTGCCGCCGATTTTAGGGGCAAACAAAACGATTTTGTTGATTTTGCTCCATATTCTAGCCATGGGGGGTTGTGGGGTGGCTCTTTGGTATTACAGCGACTTAGGCACAATCTATCTCATCGGATTTGGCGCCTTGACGGGTTTGCTTTTTTTGATGAACGTGCAAAACCTAGGGAAAGGCACGGACCCACTCTTTAGGCGAAACTTTATTTTTTCGAACATCTATTTGTTGTTACTTTACGCAGTTATCATCATCGACATGGTGGTCAACGACTACCATCCCTAAGAGGAACTTCATGAAAACCTACCATATCGCCGCTTTGGCAGGCGACGGCATAGGCCCAGAGATCATGGCCGAAGCCAAAAAAGTCTTAGCCTTGGTCGAGCTCCGTAACCCAGTCAAATTTGTGATCGAAGATTTGAGCTTTGGTGGGGTCGCCTACTTTGAGACGGGCGACGCCTTTCCAGAAGCAACCAAGCTGGCTTGCGACAAGGCCGACGCCATTCTAAAAGGCACCATCGGGCTTAGCCATGAAGAATCCAAAAAAATCCCAGTTGAAAAACAACCCGAGCGAGGGGCCCTGCTTCCGCTTAGGGCGCGTTACCAAACCTTTGCTAACTTCCGCCCAGTTTATTTGCCCAAGGAACTGGCTCACTTCTCGCCTCTGCGCCCTGAAATAATAGGGGATGGAATTGATATTATGATTATCCGCGAATTGGTCGGCGGGGTCTATTTTGGTCGCAAAGAGCGGGGAGTTAATAAACTAGGCAAACGCTTTGTTGACGAACATTTAGAATATGACGAAGACCAAATCCGGCGGATTTTAAAGGTGGGTTTTGAAACCGCCCGAAGCCGCAAAAAAGTGCTGCACAACATCCACAAGTCCAACGTGCTACTCTCTTCAGTGTTGTGGAACGAGGTTTTAGAAGAGGTGGCCCCGCAATATAGGGACGTTACGGTTAAACATATGTTGGTCGATTCTGCTGCCACCGCCTTGTGCCTGAATCCGGGCCAGTTCGATGTGATGGTTATGGAAAACCTCTTTGGCGACATCTTGTCTGATCAAGGGGGTGGGATCTTGGGTAGCTTGGGCTTAATGCCTTCGGCCTGCATGGGCCCGGATAAAGCCTACTATGAACCCAGCCACGGCTCGGCGCCCGACATTGCTGGCAAAAACATCGCCAATCCATACTCAATGATTGGCTCGGTCGCCATGATGTTAGAGATGAGTTTTGGCCTAAAAGAGGAAGCCAAAAATCTTTGGGCTGCCCTAAAAACCGTCTTCGCTTCGGGCTTTACCACCCCCGACTTGGCCCGAGGCGGCGACAAACAAATCTCGACCGGCGCTTTTGGCGACAAGGTTGTAGAAGCCTTAAGCAAAATGCCCAAACCTGAGTAAGTAAAAAAGTAGCCCTGTAATTAAGGGCTGCGTTCCTATTTTCCCAAAGGCAGGTTCCAATTGGCCCATCAATATTCAGTCGAGATTCAAAACTGGCTAGGCGAGCAAATCACCGCTGCCCAATCAGAGATTGAGGCGGCCAGAGCAGGGCTCGGGGAGGCGAGCGCCCAGCGATTAGACTGGGCCCAAGGGCGGCTCGACGAAGCCCAGTTTTTCCGCCAAATGCTGACCCAAAACTACGACCTGAAAACCCAGAAGTATTACTAATGGCTCCTAACTATCTCCTTGAACTCTATCAGCTCATCGAGGCCCGCCTCAAAGAGATCGAGGTTTCCCTCCCTACCGCCTCGACCTTGCCCCACCTTAAAGGTCGGCAACAACTACTACTAGAATTCCAAGCCTTCTTAACCGCCAACTACCACCCCAAACTACCCAAGAAGTTGCGCCATTAAAAACCGGACCAGGAAATCCAAGGCCCGCCTCACACCTCTTCGACCAACGCCCCCGGTCTGAGCCCAAAGGATTACAAGCTCTTAAGCCTTGCCGCCTTTCCCCGGTCGGCCATCGCCAAGAGGGGTTTGCCCAGAGCCTCATAAATCTTCGCGTGGGTTTCATATCCGTCAACATTTTGGATCTTCGAAATATAAGCCTCCACCCGCCCGAACCCCAAATAAACCTCGGCTAGGTATGCATCAAAGCAACATTTATGAGTCGAGCTTTTTGGCCTGTTCCCGATCTCTTAAGGCTTTATCAAACTCCTTTGACGACTCATAGGTACAAGCCCGATTGTTGTAGGCCACCACATTTTCAGGATTGAGCCGGATCGCGTTCTTATATCGCTTGTTGCTGCTCCCCTCTTCTGCCGCTGCGTAGCCCTTGAGGAACCCATCTTCGGCGGACGAGTTGGATTCAGGGAGGTTGTCTTTTTCGAGTTTGGCTAGGCTCTCATCCGTCTTTTTCTTCGAATCCGGGGTAGGCGCTATAGACAAGTCCAAGGCATCTTTCTTTAACACCCGCAAAGATTCCACCTCTCCCCAGCCAATTTCTTGAGCCAGTTCAATCTCCTTTTTAAACGTGGTTATCATCCTTTCTGTATTGATTTGGGCGTTCCCCCAAAAGGGCCTGATCGCCTGTTCCGCTGGGTACCGAAATTGGTCACTATAGATTTGTTGGTTGTTTTCAATAAAGCGTTTCCCAT
>MFNE01000041.1:0-1307 GCA_001783695.1 Candidatus Lambdaproteobacteria bacterium RIFOXYD2_FULL_50_16 | reverse complement strand
ACCAACTTAAATAACTGCCCGCGCACATAAAAACCCAGCAAAGTCAGGAGTGCCAAGACAATAAAGGATATTGTGCCTACCCAGGAAAGGGCAAAGGTTAGGTGGTGTCTAGCTGGGCAACGCATCGACCTTGGCTTGCAACAGGTTTAACTTACCTTGCAGGTCGTACACTTTGTTGGTTAGATCAGCGATTTGCTGTCGTTGTTCTTGGGGCAACTGAACCAGAAATCTTGTGTATTAGGACCAGGTATTTGTTCCTCTAAGGTAAAGCATTCGAAAACAATCAGTTAGCAACCCCCGACATAAGCCAGCCTTCCCTAACAAAACCACCACTCCAAAGTCAAAAGAAAGTTATCCGCTAGCTCTTACCCAGCCCCCAAAAAGCGGCCCCAAAACAAAAAAAACCGACCTTCCTTTTTAGGAAGTCCGGGCTGGGGAGTTGGGTTGGATTACTTTTGGGTGTTTTTAGCGATCATTTTGAGGACTTCTAGCTGTTTGTCAAAGGAGCCTTTGAGCCCGTCGAAGGATTCTTTTAAACCGCCAATCTCGCGCTCTAGGTCCCCGCGGAGACAGCCAATTTCGCGTTCTAGGTCACTACGCAGGCCAGCAACCTCACCTCGTACCGAGGCCACTTCTTTACCCACCCCTTTGACCGATTTATCGAGCACCCCATTTTTTTTGTTGAGGTCTTTGAGCGACGTCTCGACGGTTTCCATCCGCTTGCCCAGCATCTGGCTTTCTTTTTTAACCTCTCGCCGCAATTCACCCATTTCGCCCCCTAAAACCGTGAGGGCCGAACCGTGATTATCGATACCTTTTTAAGACTCTTGATGTTTGCGTCTTCGAAAGGGGAATGCCCCGTGGGTACACCTGGATGTTTTGCATGGGGTTTTTTCCGGGGAGTGGCGACACTCACTGTTTGAACTAAGTGTTCTGCTGTATTGCCTTTTGCCATGCGCGCTATTCCTTTAAAAATCCCATTAAAATAGGTTGTTATCTTTCAAAACTGTGCGGTCCCCATTCTACAGAAGCAATAAACCCTTGTCCAGTCTTGTCTAAAAGGGAGGTTTTATGCGAGCGCATCGCTCCCCTATGTTTACCCAAAAGTTCAAAAAAAAGCCGGGCTTCCTTTTTAGGAAGACCGGGCTTTTTTTGCCAAATCGGGGCTAACTGGCCCCGGCTAGCTACTTAAACCACAAACTCGCACTGGCTGGCTGGCGGTTGGGGAGGTTTGCCTCCCCCCCAAAGTCTGCTTAAACCACAAACTCGCACTGGCTGGCTGGCGGTTGGGGAGGTTTGCCTCCCCC
>MFNE01000040.1:27123-41472 GCA_001783695.1 Candidatus Lambdaproteobacteria bacterium RIFOXYD2_FULL_50_16 | reverse complement strand
CAGGGGCATGACTTCGGCCAATCTTGAGTTTAGTGGCCAGGATTCCTAGAAGCCCGGTCGAACCGGAATCCCTATTTTTAAGATGCAGACGTTTCGTTTAAATCTGGCCCAGCGGTTTTTAATTTTTCTTCAGCCAACTGGGCTTTTTTATCATCGCGCGCCTCTTTTACCCCAGCGTACCAAAGGAAAAGGAAGGTCCCCATTAATAAAAAGGCGACAATAAAAATGGCAAAGTAAAAGCTGCCAAAAAGTAAGACGTTTGCCAGATCGTTCATAGGTTCCTTTAGGAAATGCAAGGGTAGTTTACCTAGGGCTAACTAATCGGGCAAGCAAGGCTATAAAAAACAATCCGGTTAAGGATATGAATCCAGATTTGGTGGCAAAAACCGATCTTTTGATTGTAGGTGGTGGACTTAGCGGGCTGGCGATTGCCCATTGGGCCCTTAAAAAGGAACCTACGTTAGATTATTTAGTGGTGGAGGGACAGGGGCGGAGTGGCGGGGCGGTCCAAAGCTTTAAAAAAGACGGTTACCAAGGGGAGTGGGGCCCCCATGGTTTTTTAGACAACAAGCCCGCGACTTTGGAATTACTTGAGGACCTCGACCTTTGGCCAGAGGTACAAAAGGCCCCTTTAAAAGAATTTGGTCGTTATCTGTGTTTAAAAGGCCGGTTGTGTTTGGTGCCCCAATCGCCCCCGACCTTGATTAAAAGCGATCTCCTGTCTTGGTGGGCCAAACTTCGAGTTTTAGGTGACCTTTTTATTAAGGCGGACTCAAGCGAACAATCCGTATCCCAGTGGGCCCAAAGACGTTTTGGCCCCCAAGTTTTACCCTTTATTGACGCCGCCTTAATTGGCACCTACGCCGGGGATTTGAACCGCCTATCCATTGATGCGGTTATGCCAGGGCTGCGTGCGGGGGAAGCGCGTTATGGTTCAGCAATTAAAGCGGTTGTGGCGCAAATGAGGGCGTCCAAGGGCCAACCGCGGAACCTGCCCCAGATGATTAGTTTTAAAGAGGGCATGGAGCGGTTAGTAGAGCAACTGGCGCAGGGGAAAAAAATCAGGCTAAATTTTCAGGTAGAGCAACTGATTTATAAAGAGGGGGGTTGGCTGGTGAAGTCGGGGGATCAAATTATCGAGGCTAAACGATTAGTGCTTGCCCTGCCCATCCATCAGGCCCATCCCCTCCTGGCCCCGCTCCTCGCCCCCCCTGGCCCCGCCCCCGCGACCGCCCAAATCTATAACCTCCTCCTTGGGTTCGGTCCAGAGGCGAAGATTCCCTATGGATTTGGATACCTAGCCCCGGCAAAGGAAAATCGGTTTGCCTTAGGTTCCCTCTTTTCAAGCCATATGTTTGTGGGCCGTGTGCAAGAAGGTGGGCATTTACTAGAAGTTTTAATTGGAGGCCGCCGGAGCCCTGAAAAATTGGAACTTTCAGACGCAGAATTAATTGAAAAAACCTTAGCCGACCTAAAAGGACTTATCGAGCTACCCAATCCCCAATTTGTAAAAGTACTAAGGCCGCAGTCCGCTATCCCCCAACCCGAGTTGGGACACAAGGCTTTAATAGACTGGCGCGACCGGCTACTAAAAGCCTATCCAAACTTGGAGATTTGCGGGTTTGGTTGGGACGGGATCGGCATTAACGAGGTGGTCCAATTAGCAAAAAAAACCGCACTCGGACTAAAAATAAGTGAAAACCAAATAAAAGGGGTTTATTTATAAAGAAATCAGGTTATTCCGACGATTTAGTCCCTCAAGCCTGATTTGGGTATGAAGTTGGCTTTTGGATCACCAACGAATCGGAGTTAAGCCGGGTCAACTGCTCTGGGTGGCCTTTGAGTTTCGGGGTTAGCAAGTCTAAAAAAAACCGAGTTCCAAGGCGGTAAGGTTACCTTTCATGTCATTCAAGATAAACACAATCTACGATGCCCCTTGCCCTCATGTTATCCTTAAAGGCAAACGCTTACCTCCTTTTCTTCTGCCACCTTTAGGCTCTAAAGGTGCGTCACTTTTCCTCCCCTCCAGCGGATATCCTGCGGGGGCTTTGTAGCCCCCTAAGTCCGCTAGGCGTCGCCGTCTTTAGCACCCGTATTTAAACCCAAGGGTAAATACAGGGGGCAAGTGGCGATCAAGGCGGTGCCAATCGGGATAATCGCGATCAGCCCCAACCAACTCTCGTAAATGACCCCAAAAGCCGCAATTGCGACACCAAGGACTATACGAATGATCCGGTCTATGTTTCCAATATTTTTTTTCATGACTTTCTCCTGTTGGATGAGGGAGTATCCCTTGAGTTTGGATTAAGTTTAAGGTGGGTTGGCAATTACTTAAGTGACTTTGTCACCAAGCCCGGCATAAGTTATAATGGGGTTGACCATAAAACGGCATAACCAAAAAGCCACCGGATGTTATAATAGCTTATATTGACGAGTATTAGAACCCTAAAATCCAGACTCTTCAAATCCAGACCCAATAGGCCCATTTGGAATAGATTGTCTTTTGAAACATTTTACTTTTTTGGCGAAACCCTGCATAATCCCTTTCGAACGATTTTCCCTACTCAAGGCATCATGGTAGCCATTCGCAAAGAAATCTTTCTACGGCTTAAGTCAGAGATTCCTTTTTTCCATGGTTTCAGGGACGAAGAGATGTTGGCCTTTTTACGTTTGATGACTGCGGAACATTTCAAGGCAGATCATACGGTTTTTAAAGAGTTTGACCAGGGAGACAAGATGTACATCCTCTTTTCTGGTGAAGTCGAGATCACCAAACGGGTAGGGCAGGCCGAAGGTATGGTCAAAGAGACAACTATGACTAGGCTTAAGCCCGGCGAGGCTTTTGGAGAACTGGGAATTTTGGACCATCGTCCACGCTCGGCGACCGCCAGGGCGATTGAGGCATCTATGTTGTTTTCAATTACCAGCGAAAAGCTCGAACGAATCGCCAAAAATCCGAAGTATGCTTTTTTAAGTTACAAACTATTCCGCAACTTCGCCACTATGTTGGCCAGTCGTCTGCGAGACACAAACCAAAAGGTAGTTACTTTGGAATCCCAGAGACTTAGTTTATGAAAGTGATGAGATGGGTTGGGCCCATATTGTTAATAATTCTTTTTGCGGTGGTTGCCTTTATTTCGTTTGATTCCGAAACGGCGGCAGGCCTAACTGCCCTTTTATTTTTGATCTGGCTGCAACTGGCCTATTTGGGCCGGCGGATTAAAAGGGTTGAGCCTGGGCTGGATCAAGCTAGGTTGGGGCAGGCGCTTCAAAACCTAAAAGCGCAAGCTCAGGTCCAAGCCCTAAAAGCTCCCAAGCCTCGGCCTGAAGCGATTAAACCGATAAAACTTAAACCCGCCCCAGAGCCAGAAGTCCCCAAGGACGCACCCACGCAGATTGATCCTTCGGTTTTTTCAAAGTTCCAACAAAAATTGGAGCAGTCTAGCGGCCCAAAACATAAACCCGTCAAACCAGCTCCACCCCCTGATTTAGCAGATGAAGAAGTGGTTTTAAACCTTTCTTCGAACCCTTTAAAACCCAAACCCAAGGCCAAAGCTAAGCCCAACAAAATCGAAGCGACTACTTACGGTCGCAACGGTGCGGCGCCAAGCAGTCCTGAAAACCCAGGACAAGTTCCGATTTTAGAGCAGACCCAAACCAAGGAACAAAGGGACAACAAACTATTAGAAAAGATCCCCGCCGAACCTTTGGGTGATTTGTTTGACGAGGACCTTGATCCCGCGTCTGAAGAGGCGGTTCCCAAAAACATTCAGCCTAAACCTCGCCGACCGCAGCGCGACACCCATGGCAATCTACCCCCTTTGGAATCTAACGAGGAACTGACCCTTAGCGAACCAGATTTGCCCGACACCACCGAGTTGCAATTACGCGCCGCCAAAAAGGTTTTGGGGGATAACCCCGATAAGGCTTTAGAGTTGGTCTCTAATTGGAAAAATACGGAGGGCAAAGGGCAGCAAAAGCGAGAAACCCGGTTGGCATTTGCTAAGATTGAATCGGATGCTCTATTTAAAAAGAAGGATTACAACCGGCATATCCAGCTTTGGCAGGGGTTATTTAAAGACCTGATTCCTAGAGACGCTAAAGAATATTTGCCCCTTTTAGAAGAACGGATCGACGAATACGTAGCCGCCCAAGAGATTGAGCGGGCCGTACCTTTTTTGCTAACCGCCTTAGGGGCGTATCAGGGCGAACAAGATTATATTCGAATGGACCAGACCTATGGCAGTCTGGAAAATGCATACCGCAACATTAAGGACCCTAAAAGCTTAGTCCAATGTTTGCAAAACCATTTGAGTGTCAAAAAAAGCCTTTCCGACTATCCTGGCCAACTTCGAATTTTGGACGAGTTGGGCAAGGTGCTTTTTGACCAGGGGGATCAGCAGGGAAGTAGAAAGTGTTATGAACAATCAATCGAGCTTCGGCGCGAAATGGAATTGGCCCGCCCTTAAACCTAGATGAAATATAAGATACTAGAGTCAAAAAGGATATTCCAAGAATTTTTCCGGGTGGATCGGGTAAAACTGATACATGATTGTTTCAACGGCAACCCACCGATGGAAGTGGTCCGGTATCATTTGGAACGTCCCGAGGTGGTAGCAGTGATTTTGGAAAATACGGACCAGGACACGGTTATTTTGGTCGAACAATTTCGTTATTCCTCGATTAAAGCAAGTGAGCCTGAAGGCTGGACATTAGAGGTTATCGGCGGTTTAATAGACCATGATGAAAGCCCCGAAGCTTGTGGCGCCCGTGAATCCTTAGAGGAGTGTGGCTACCGCCCCCCAAAACTAGTAAAATGGACCAGTTTCTTTCCTACCGTCGGGGTTTCAGACGAATTGGTGCACCTTTATTATGGCCAAGTAACCGATGCAGACAAGATTGAGGATGGCGGAGGTTTGGCTCATGAAAGCGAGGATCTGCGCGTGGTCGAGGTCCCCTTTAAAGAAGCTTTAATCCAAGTACAACAGGGTAAAATAACCGATGCTAAAACGATGATTGCCATTCAATGGTTGGCTTTACAAAAGACGGGGTTACTAAAGTGATCCAATACTTCCACACGCTCTTGCGTTACAATCAATGGGCCAATAGGCTGTTATTTGAGGCCTGTACCAAGCTATCGTCTGACGAATACATCGGAAAGAACGATATGTATTTTGGCAGTATCCACTCCTGTTTAAATCACGTTTTATTAGTGGATCAATTGTGGAAGGCTAGGGCCCAGGGCCGAGCCTATCAGCCGAGCGCCCTAGATCAGGTTTTGTACCCTGATTTAAACAGTCTGGAGGCCGCTCGGGGCGCTCAAGATGAAAGCCTACTGGCCTGGGTCGAGCGGTTAAGCAATGAAGACCTAGAAAAACCAATCACCTACCACGCAGTCGCCCGTCAAGAAAAGGTGCAAACCCGAACCATTGGGCAA
Organism: Candidatus Lambdaproteobacteria bacterium RIFOXYD2_FULL_50_16; assembly: GCA_001783695.1. GTDB lineage: Bacteria > SAR324 > SAR324 > XYD2-FULL-50-16 > XYD2-FULL-50-16 > XYD2-FULL-50-16. The sequence continues at coordinate 36,035 of MFNE01000040.1, read as the reverse complement.
ATCCTCCTGCACCTAACCCAACACCAAACCCATCACCGAGGGCAGATTCACAACCAATTCGGCCACCTAAACCACCGGATTCCTGAATTAGACTTAATCTATTTCTACGCCGAAGAGGACCAGGCGAACCAGTAGGGGCGGGCTTAGGGAATTTTAGCCCTAGCGCCCCTCGCCGGCGGTTTTGTCCAAGGGGCGGATACCTGCCCAATCGCCTTGGTGCACTTGGGTTTCGCGCCAAAGATCTACCGATAATTGGGCATGAATCCACAAAACTGGGGTACTGCCGGTCCATTTAACCAATCTCATGGCCATCTTGGGCGTCACCCAAGCCTTGCCGTTTATGATGCGGTTAATGGTGGCGCGGGTCACCTGGAGCCGGGTTGCCAGTTCGGCCTGATTGAGCCCGTGACCCTCAATCAGTATTTCCTAGATATAGGCCCCTGGGCCAGAGGGTTTACGGTTTTTAGGGAGTAACCAGTTTGCCTCACGGTTTGGTTAAGGTTACGTTTTTTAGACCCTTCTGGGTCCAACGAAAATAAATAATCCAGCCGTCTGGTTTGAGTCGAGCCCAGGGATCACTACTAATCGCGTAGGGATTGGTCAGGGTGAAGATCTAAGTCGTGGGGGCTTCCAGCATCGTTTAACCTATCAAGCCACACTTGAGCTTTTGCCAAAGCGCGCCCATCTATTCTGGGAATCTTAGCGCGATCCCCAGAGTGAAAAACTTGTTCTGTAAAATCGTCTTTGAAGCTACTAATCATATGTATAGTGTATAGGCACACTATGCTTTTATCAAATTAGGGGCCAACCCCTAAAAGCCGCAAAAACCTACAGGTCGTGGAAGTGTTTCTTCAGCAGCCGTTCAGGCTGATTTTGCAACACTGGAATCCAGTTGATTAGGGTAGTAATGATTTTTTTGGCACAATCCCCTTGGCCAAAAGGGCTTTGATAGGCCGCCGCCTGGGACCGAAACTGGGGGCTTTGGGCTTTTGCCAGGGCTTCTAAAATAGCGGACTTGGTGCAGTCACATTGGATCACGTTTTCTGGGCAAAAGCGGCCCTTTTGTCGGTCACCAATATTTAAAGTAGGCAAACCAAAGCTAGGGGTCTCGATCACGCCGGAACTAGAATTGCCCAACATCAAATGAGCCCGTTTCATGGCACTCAAATAACCCCGCTGGCCCAGATTTTTCACCAGTTTAATCCGCTCAGGATAGGCCAAACTTGCGGCTTTAATTCGTTGATAAATCTGGTCAGAAGCCGGGTCAGCGTTGGGCATAGTGACCAAGGTTAAAAAGTCTTGGGACTCTAACGCCGCTAAAACCTCTTCAATCTGGCGAGCCGCCTCGCCGGGGCCATCTAAGGTGACCGGGTGGAAGGTCATCAAGGCTACAGGCTTGCTGAAATCAACCCCTGAATGGGCCCGTAGTTCTTCTAGGTCCATCAAGTGAATCCGGTGTACATTATCGATCCCTAAAGCCCCGACCTGAAAGACTCGGTCCGGTTCTTCCCCCATTTGGATCACCCGTTTTTCGTAACCGGGCAGGCTTACAAAGTGGAGTGCGGCCATCTTTGTCACCCCATGGCGAATCGCTTCGTCTAGCGCCCCTTCTGTGGTCTCGCCACCATACAAATGGGCCACCGGTACCCGGTGTAGTAGTGCCGCCGTGGACGCGGCTAAAAGCTCAAAACGGTCCCCTAAAACCACCATCAGGTTGGGCTTTAAGGCCATAATCATCTGTGAAAACCCAGCCAAACCCCGTGCGACCGCTTGGGCAGTGCCGACCGAATCGTTGCTATGGGGGTTCATTTCCACCAACCCCGCTAAGGCAAAGCCGTCTTCAGTAATCAGGTTTTTAGTGAGGCCGTGGTGTTCGGACAGGTGGGAACCGGTGGCAACTAGCTGTAACTCGAAGTCTGAGCTAATCTCTAACTCCTCTAATAGAGGGGTTAGAAGCCCATAGTCAGCGCGGCTAGTGGTCACCACTAAGGTTTTAAGCGCCATTTAGACCTCAATTAGTTCGTCAGTGGAAAAATCGCGTTTGGCGGTTTGGCCTAAAACTTGGTCCCAAAGCATGGGGCTGATTCCGGTACCAGGGCGTTTTGCGGTCAAATTTTGGGTTCCAAAAACCTCGCCTGCCTTGATCGGCTGTGCGGCCACAATGGAGCGACGAGCAATAGCCCGGTTTTTCTCTTCGGTTTTTGAACATTCCTTTTTCCCATCACCCAAGGATTTTTCCAAGTCGGGCCAGCCTTTGAGTAACTGCGCCAATGCCGCCGACTGGGGACCAGGGAGATCCTTACCCGTTTCAAAGACCTTGTCTAATTGGCGCACCCCTTTAACTAGCGCTCCTAATTCGTCAGGCTCCATACTGGCTAAATGATCGGGTCCAGGGAGATTTTTATCTAAGGTAAAATGCTTCTCGATCACCTGAGCCCCCAAGGCTACGGCAGCTAAACTGACCTCGATCCCTTGGGTATGGTCAGAGTAGCCGATCTGGACACCTAACGCTTGGCCTAAGCTAAGCATGGCCAATAGATTTACCTCCCCTTTGGGGGCGGGATATTCTGTAGTACAATGCAAGACAATTAAGTCGGTTGGGTCCAACTTGGCGTCATAAAATACTTGAAGCGCCGCCTCTACCTCAGGCAGATCGGCCATACCAGTCGATAGGATCACCGGTTTTTTAATGGCCGCAATCTGGCGCAGGTAGGGCAGGTTGGTAATCTCGCCACTAGGCACCTTAAAAAAGGGCATACCCAGTTGGTCTAGCAACTCAACCGATTCCGAGTCAAAGGCTGTAGAAAGGAACCCGATCCCCATTTTTTTCGCTTCGGCGATTAAGATATGGTGGGCTTCTGGGCTTAGTTCTAGTTTTTTAAGCATCGCCAACTGGCTGTCGGAAACGCCATCGTTTTTCTTTTGGTAATCAGCCTTGGCAGCGGCCAAGGTGACCACCTTTTCTGCTTTAAAGGTCTGAAACTTGACTAAGTCGGCCCCTTTTTGGGCGGCCACCTGGATCAAGCGTTTAGCAAGCTCCAGGTCTCCGTTGTGGTTAACCCCGGCTTCAGCAATAATTAAAGTGCGTGGTTTCGCCATGGTTTATAGAGTGAAACCGTCGTCAACCACAAGGTTTTGGCCGTTTAAATATTGGCTTTCGTCACTCATCAAAAAGACCATAACCCCACCTAAATCAGCAGGATTTAACATCCCTTTACTAACACATTGGCCTTTATACCGCTCTAAAAAAACCTCGGGCTGTTTGTCTAAGACCCCGCCGGGGCTGACGGCGTTGACCCGAATCCCAGTGCCTTTTAAGGTTTTGGCCATATACTTGGTGAGCATGTTAAGAGCGCCCTTGATCGCCGGGTATTCTGGCGGAATCCCCATCTTGGTACCGGCGTACAATTCATAACGTGGGGCGACCAAGCCATAAATCGAAGAGAGGTTGATTATACTGCCCCCCTTTCCGACCTGGATAAAATAATGGGCAAACCGCTGGCAACACAGGAAATAACCACCTAAATGGAGGTCCACGTTTTCGCAAAAATCTTCGTATTCGACCTCCATAAAAGGTCGGCCAAAGTTTTTATTGCGTGGATAGGCGCAGTTGATCAAACCGTCGATCCTTCCCTCCGATTGAGCCAGTGCGGCAATCAACCCTTCAACCGAAGCCTTGCTGGTGATGTTCACCTCCATCGGTACAAACCGGCCTGAAAGTCCCAAGGCACCCAGTTCGCTAGCGGCCCCTTGGGCGTTAGCCAAATTCATGTCCGCCAAAACCACACAAGCCCCTTCACTAGCCAAGGACTGGGCAACGGCTTTGCCAATCAGCCCCGCCCCACCTGTGATCACAATCACCTTTTGGTTCAGTCTCATTATAACTTCCTAAAAATATGGGCTTGTAGGGGCGAGTAGTTACCCATCGGGGGCATATGGGCGAAAAATTTAACCATCTCCGTATTTCTAGTCTGTTCCCCTTTGGTAATCAAAGGATGTAAAACCCGCGCAAAAAAGTAGTGAGAACTAAGGAAGTTCCACTGGATTTTGTGGCCCACTGGCGAGAGGGTCTCGGGCTCGATCCGTTCTAGCTTGCCTTCGATATGGGGATAGAGGGTTTTTTTATTAAAATAAGTATTGTGGTGGGCTGGGCTTAAAGTCTCTAGGCCCAATTCTTGTCGAGCGCGGTTGTTATTTTCCATCCCGTCCTCGAAGCCTTCCATCATTAAATAAAGCCCACCCGGTTTTAAAACCCGGTGGATCTCATCAATCGATTTGAGTTTGCCTTCGTCTTCTAAAACGTTGATCAAACAGCGCTCGGTATAAACAATGTCAAACTGCCCTTCGCCAAAAGGTAGTGCCCGGCTGTCTCCGGCATGTAACTCACAACCAAGCCCGCGGGCTTTGGCCTGATCTAGCAATTCTTCGGTATAGTCTAGCCCGGTATATTTATTTTTAGGGAATTCCCGAAGCAACATTTCCAAGGTAAACCCATTACCGCAACCAATCTCCAGGACATTAGCTGGAGCGACCAACAGCTTAAAAAAGTTTTGGATTAACTCCAATTCTTTATCGCGAATGATCACGTCCGCCATCGTAGAAACAGGGGCGTCTTTATGAATCTCCGCCTCTTTTTTGTAATGCTCCTTGATCAAATCTGGGCTCTGCGACATCGGTCCTCGTTTAGTGTTCTAAGGCGCTGGGTTAGGTTGTTTGGGGTGCTCACCATGGTATTATTGCCAAGTCAGAAAAAATTGGCAATCAAAATGGGCTATTAGATAGTTTCGAGGCTTTTATAAACTTGTTCTACGGTCACTGAGGGATAAACCGGGCTCTGGTGCCCATCGGGGGTGAGGTTAAATACCTCGATACCCAACGATTGCAAATGGGGGTAAAACTCATAGTGCAAAGGTTCGACCGGCTGGCGCGCATAGGCCTCATGGTCAAGACCTTCGAGGTCTTTGGGGGCATCGTAAAAATGGCCGATTTCGACGGGCTGAAGGGTCCAGCCCGCTCCTATCAGATAAATCCGCTTAAAACCCATGTAGGCGGAGAGGGTCATCATAAAATAAATCACCCCGGCCATACTGTTAAGCTTGTGGCTAGGGTCAAGGTCGAAGGGGTCCCCGGCTAGTCTAGGCCTCGGGGCAACAAAATGAAGCGGACGGTTTTTAATCTGCTCGAATCCTTGAAGTAAAGGATAAGCGGCGTAGTGAAAAAACATTTCGGTCTGGGTTTCGGTAAACCCTTTATCTATACACCTATAATAACCAATTGGACTTCGTTCTGGGATCTGCGGTGCCCCTTGCAATTTAATGGGCACTTCGACGTGGGCGTAGTAGGTGAAGTTAGCTTCTTTGATTTGGGGATGAGCAAAAAAGTTGTTGCAACAGAAGGTGTTATGCCCTTTAAAACGGCTTAAGTCGAACAGGTTAACCGAGCGACCGGTGGTAAAGATGTAGATGGTCTCGCCTAAGTGTCGATTTTTCAGCTCGGCATTTCGCGGTAACAAATGGCGGAAACGGAGTTCGTTATACCCTTGATACGCCGCCCTTAGCCAAGTTTTATTAGCCTTAACTAGGGGGTGATTTTTGGCCCAACCACCCAATTTAAGCCAACTTGAGCTCACAGCCTGACTGAGCTGGGAATATTGACCAATCGCTCATAAAGGTTTTGGGTTACGGGCAAGGGGCCGGTCTGGCAATTTTGGTTATAGGGCAGCCGGTTCAGTGGGGTCCAGAGTGGCCTAGTCATAACTCCGGCTTGATTAGTGGTGGCCAAAAAAGCGTCGCGGCTGGTCAGATCGTCAAGCAGTAGCGCGTTTAGCCAGTAATTAGAAAGGCTTCCCTTTGGCTCTTTTACAAAATGTAGCCCGTGTTCTTTGGCGTAGGTTTGATAAAGCGACGCCAACTGCCGTTTATTTTGCACAAAACCTTCCAGCCGCTCCATCTGCGCCCGACCTAAGGCGGCATTGAGGTTGGGCATGCGGAAGTTGTAACCCAACTGGTCATGGAAAAATTCCCAAGTATGGGGCACTTTGGCGGTGGTGGTCAAATGTTTGGCTGCCTTAGCAAGCTCAGGGTCATCGGTAACAATCATCCCCCCGCCACCGGTGGTGATAATTTTATTGCCGTTAAAGCTAAACACCCCAAAAAGGCCAAAGGTCCCGGTGTGTTTCCCTTCAAAAAAGCTCCCTAAGGACTCGGCTGCATCTTCGACCAAGGGCACTTGGTAGCGACTGCAAATCTGCTTGATTAAGCTAATCTTTGCTGGAAAACCTAAGGTGTGCATGGGGACCACCGCGGCAATACGACGTCCTGTTTTCCGGTTGTATCGAGCGCCGTCCTGTTCTAAGGTTTCTTCTTCTAAAAAACGGGTCAATGCTGCGGGGCACAACCCGAGGGTGCTTTCTTCGACATCCAAAAAAACCGGGTGTGCGGCCAGATAATGGATTGAGTTACAGGTCGCTGCAAAACTTAAAGCCTGGGTGATTACCTCGTCGCCAGATTTCACCCCTGCCAATCGCAAGGCTACCTGCAACCCTTGAGTGCCGTTAACCACGGCCACTGCATGTTTAGCCCCGACATAGCGAGCGATGTCCTTTTCAAACTCTACGATTTCTGGCCCGACTGAAGAAACAAAAGTGGACTCAATACATTTAGCGACCAATTCCTTTTCTCGACCCTCAAAGTTGGGTGCGTGCAAAGGGATTAAACCTTGCGAGCCAAAGGTTTGTTTTACAAAGGCAATAAAGTCTTGGGTTTGGTTAGACATTATAGATGTTCCCTTTGTAGCGCTTGAGGTTTTCAGGTTTGGTGAACCAGTCAATGGTTGCCTTCAGGCCAGCTTCAATCGAGTATTTGGGGGTAAACCCGGTCAGTCCTTTGATCTGGGTATTGTCGCACCACAGCCGGAACACTTCGGATTTTTCAGGACGTTTGCGTTGTTCATCAAAGATCAATTCTACATCAGACTTCATCAATTTTTTGATCAATTCTAAGGTATCTTGCACCGAAATCTCATAGTTCGAACCAATGTTGACCGTCTTGCCTACCGATTGGTCACACTCCATCAACTGCACCATCCCCTCGCAGGTATCTAACACAAAATTAAAATCTCGGGTCGGGCTGCAATCGCCTAACTTGATTACCTTCTGCCCCTGGGCAATCTGAGAAATAATCGTAGGAATCACCGCGCGTGCTGACTGGCGGGGGCCGTAGGTGTTAAAGGGTCGGGCGACAAAGACCGGGGTTTCAAAGGCGTTATAATAACTCATCGCCATGGCGTCTGCCCCAATCTTACTGGCCGAATAGGGCGACTGGGGTTGCAAGGGGTGCTTTTCGTCAATGGGTACGTATTGCGCGGTGCCATAAACCTCGCTGGTTGAGGTGTGCATCACCTTCTGGGTCCCCAACTGCCTTGCGGCTTCAACAATATTCAAGGTCCCCTGGACGTTAGTGTCCACATAAGAGGCCGGGGCCACGTATGAATAAGGTATGGCAATCAAAGCGGCTAAATGGAAAACCAAGTCCACCTCTTTAAGTAACTCCTTGCAGAAAAAAGGGTCACGAATATCGCCAGAGACCACTTCGATCTGGCCTAAAAGGGGGCTCTGCTCAAGCCAGCCCCAATCGTTAAAACTGTTATACAAACACAAGGCCTTAACCTTGGCGGCGCGAGGCACTAGATATTCGGTCAAATGGCTGCCGATAAATCCGTCGGCTCCGGTGACTAACACCCGTTTTTCTTTTAAGTTCATAACCGGTTTCAGGTGGTTGGAGTGGTCTCCAGCCTAAACTGGCTATAGGTGGGCTGTAAAGGGGGAAATCCTACCCTTCTGGGGTGGTGGAAAATTTGTCCCTCTTGGCAAGGCGGCACGGAACCTGCTAAACATTAACTTAATAACCCTTTGAGTTCCGGCCTTCTGGGGCCGACCAAACCCGAAACAAGAAGCGAATATGAGGATCTGGCAAGGTTTGGCAATGGCAGTAATCCTGGGTGCAGCCTGGACTGCTCCAGCAAACGCCATCCAAAAGTTGAGCAAACAGTCAGATGGAAGTTTTGTCTTCCGCTGCGAATACAAGGGCAGCGCCTATAAGGTGCAGGTCAAAGACCTTGGCAAAGGCGAATATATGGTAGTCAGTAAAGGTCGCGGAACTACGGGCTTTACGGGACGGGTGCAAGCCCCCAACTCCGAAGAAGCGGCCCGCCACGGCTGTGGAGAATAATCCCTTGAGGTTGGCTGGCGTGCTTTTAGCCGGTGGCCAGTCCAAGCGAATGGGGCAAGACAAGGCGTCCTTGCCCTTGGGCAGCCAAAGCCTCCTTGGGCAAATTTTGCAGACAACCCTGCCTTGGGTAGAGCAACTTTTGCTGGTTTTAGGCCCTGGCCAACGTTTTGATCCTCGGCTCGCCACCAAGTCTCCCAAAATCCACCTCATCACCGATCCCAAGCCCCACCTGGGGCCGCTTTACGCACTGGGGGAGGTGAGTTCTTTTTTAAAGGCTGACCTAGACGGGGTCTTGGTTTTAAGCTGCGACTTGCCTTATTTAACCGCTGATTTTTTAGCTGAATTGGTAGCCCTAAAAGAACGCGCCGAGGTTGCGGCTGCCTCTTGGGACGGGATCATCAACCCACTTCTTGCCATTTATGATCCCTTAGTCCTCAGGTCGGCAAAAAAGTCCTACCGTGCCGGGGAAACCCGCGCCAAAAGTTTACTTATTGGCCCCCAAGTAAAATGTTTAGAAAACCGCCCCGAGGCCCGCGGGATTAACACCCCCGAAGACTATCAGGCCGCCCTTAAAGAGTTATTCCAGACAGGCCTTGGATAAAGGACACCTCTTTTGCCGCATACAAACAAACCCCTTTTCCAAAACAGATCCGCTGGGCTGATTAGGCCCTTTCTTTTTATATT
>MFNE01000040.1:24416-27047 GCA_001783695.1 Candidatus Lambdaproteobacteria bacterium RIFOXYD2_FULL_50_16 | reverse complement strand
GCCACTTACGCTAGACCCGCAGAGTGACTTGACCGGGCAAACCAAGTAGAACTAGGTTGGAACTAATCTAATCGGTTTCAGCGCCACGATTAGTATAGTTTTAGCTGAGGGGCAACTTTACTTACGCTTTATTGGAATCAGGCCATGTCTCTTCGCAAAAAAACTCTGTTAATTATTGTTATTACTCTAGTTTTCCTGTTTGGGCTTTTGTTTGGCCTGTCCCAGTGGCTCTTGCATTCTAGTTACCAAACACTAGAAACCCAAAAAACAGCCCATACCGCCGATCAAGCCAAAGCGGCCGTTGGGGATCAAGTGGAAAACCTCGCTCGCTCGCTTAATGATTGGTCTAGGTGGGACGACTCCCACCAGTTTGCGCTGGATCAAAACCAAACCTACAAAGAATCTAACCTACACGCGAATAGTTTTGAGACCTTAAAACTAAACTCCTTTCATTTTATCAGCCCAGAAGGAAAAGTTATTTGGGAAGACGGCTTTGACCTAAAAGAAAGCACCGTGGCCCCGCCTTTAAACTTAAAAGGACAAATTGAGTCTGGCCAATTACTTAACCGGGCAGGTGACACCCAAAACATAGGTGTTAGTGGGGTGCTTATGGTCAAGGGCGCTCCTTGGTTGCTTGGTGCCCGCCCGCTCCTTAAGAGTGATGGAACTGGTCCCATCTCGGGAACCCTGATCTGGGGACGAGCCTTTAACCAAGCCGAGGTGGAAGCGCTGGCGACCAAAACGCGACTGACCATCCACATTTTACCCATCACGCCAGAGCTTCCGGCTAATTTTGCCCAAGCCTTAAGCCAGATTCAAGCAGGAACCGAATTCCCGGTGATTCCTCTAAATGAGGAGCAAATTTCTGGGTACGCTTTACTTAAAGATATTTACGGCAAGCCGGCACTCTTGATTCAGGTGGTTGAGGGCCGCGACATTCACGCCCAAGGGAAAGAGACCTTAAAATACCTACTCACCGCCTTGTTTTTTTGCGCGGTGATTTTTGGGGTGGTGATTATCCAGCTGATTAACCACCAAGTTCTGGGCCGCTTATTAGCATTGGTCCAAGGGGTCAAAGAAGTGGATCAAAACCACGACCTGCACCGCCGTATGCCTATATCCGGTAAAGACGAAATTACCAGCCTTGCCCAAAGTATCAACGCCATGTTGGTTAATTTGGAACGGTCCGAAGAGGCATTACTGGTAAGAAACCAGGAAACCGCCGATATTTTGGACAACGTCGGACAGGGGATTTTGACGGTGGGGCCCGATCTGTTGATTAATCCAGAGTTTTCAGCCTTTACGACCTCTATTTTTGGACAATCCCCGGCCGGGGCCAACTTGGCCGAGCTTCTGTTTGAAACCGAACTTGAGAAAACCGACTACGTCGAATGGGCCCAAATGGTATTTAACCCAGACCGACAAATCGCCACCGATAGTGTTTTAGAAATGGCCAAATCCGAGATCAGGCTATTGATTGACGGGAAAAATAAGGTGTTATCCCTCCAATATCAAGCGATCTACGACTTGGTTCAAGTCGAACAGGTAAAAAAGTTGATGGTCGTTATAACGGACATCACTCGGCAACGCGAGGTTGAACAACGCGCTAAAAAGGAAAAGGAAGAACACGAACAGATCGTAAAAATTCTGCGCGACCAAGACAGTTTTTTCAGTTTTTTACACAACGCTCGGATTATCTTAAGTGATTCGCGAGAAATGTTGAGCACCTTGGCCAGCAACGAGACCGGCGTTTTATCCAACCTATTCAGAGGGATGCACACAATTAAAGGGACCGCTGCCGCCTTCTCGATTAAATCCGTCGCGAGCCATTCCCATGAGATCGAAAACGTTTTTGCCGATATCCAAAAGGGAAAGATACAAGTAAACGATGTATTGGTGACTAATCTTCGCCAAGAAGTCGGCGAGGTTATATCAGAACTCGAAGCTGTGGTCACCAAGGTCAGTGAACTGCTGGGCGAACCTTTCGGGCAGGGCCGCAAGGTGTTTAAGATTCGCGAAGATAAGTTGGATGCGTTTAGCCTCTTAATCAAAAGCCTTCCCCTGGAAGCCAATGTCGCGCTGGCGCTTAATCAAGAACTAAGAAAACTCCGGCGCATCCCGGCAGGCAGGGCGTTTAGGATGTATGCCAACAATCTAGACTCGCTTGCAGAACGTACTAGTAAATTAATCGAGCCTTTGGTGATCCAAAACGGGGATTTAGAAATCGATCTGGATTTAGTAAAGGTCCTAGATGCCCCCTTGATGCATCTCTTGCGCAACGCCGTTGATCACGGGGTTGAAGCCCCAGAGGACCGGGTTATGCTGGGCAAGCCTGAAGAAGGGCGAATCAGCTTGGGATTTGAGGAGACTAAAGATCATCTGGAAGTTACCCTTGGCGACGATGGTCAAGGAATAGACCCAGAGCGCATTCGCACCATCGCCGTTAAGCGGGGGGTGTTGGACCAAAGCGCAGCCAGCCAACTCTCTGATCAAGAAGCGATTATGTTAATTTTCAAGCCCTCCTTTTCCACTAAAGAAGAAGCCAGCGATATCAGCGGGCGAGGGGTAGGAATGGATGTGGTTAAAACCGAAATCGAGGGCCATGGGGGCCAAGTATTGGTGAGCAGCATC
>MFNE01000040.1:11703-24403 GCA_001783695.1 Candidatus Lambdaproteobacteria bacterium RIFOXYD2_FULL_50_16 | reverse complement strand
ATTTCTGGGAAAGGGTCTATTTTAAGGGGTTCTGAATACCCGTCTGCCCCTTTGCACCGGTTCCAGAAGGGTCCGAGCAAAACCACTAGCGTTCGCATCCTTGGGTTCTGCCGAATATAAGGCTTTGAAACTTCCTAAATGAGGGGTTTAAAAGAAACCTCTACTTCTATCGGTTTTTTCTAATCCCGGCACCCAGCAATAGGAGCTTTTATGCCTAATTTTGTCTGCATCGGGATTCATGTTTAAGCCCCGCATGTTGATTTTCCTAATTCGAATATTTAGGATTAGGCTAGACAACCCTTAAAATCAAAAAAGAACGGGTGCAAATCAATCTTCAAACGGGAAGAATTTCTTCTGACTTTGGCAGTCATTTAGAAGTACTCCTCCCAGATGGAACCAAGACTCGACTCTCCCAATTTACCCACTTGGAAAGACCCCATGTTGGCGATCTAGTCAAATTCGAAGGGGACCGACTCATAGAAATCGAACCTAGCAAAAATCAACTGTCGCGCCTTAAGTCCAATGGTGAAATCCAGGTGTTAGCAGCAAACCTGGATGAAGTCTGGTTATGTATTCCCTTAGACCGGGAACCGAGCTTAGGTCGGGTCGAACGGTTTAGCCACTTTGCCTTAAGTCAAGGCTTTAAGCCTCTTTTATTACTGACTAAATCAGATATTTGCGAAAACCCACAAGCCTGGGTAAGCCTCGGAATTTCCGCTGGTTTGGAGGTGGTGCTTTGCAGCCCTCTAAAGGGAATAGGCTTAGAAGAATTGGCAGAACGCCTTACCAACCAAAAAACCATCCTGCTTTTGGGGCAATCGGGTGTTGGGAAAACAACCTTGGCCAACTATTTGGCAGGAACTGATTTTACTACCCAAAACGTGCGCGCCCTAGATCATCGCGGGCAGCACACCACTGTTTCCAGAAATTTAATCCCCACCAAAAACGGGGGATACCTGCTAGATATTCCCGGACTTCGCGACCTGTCCTGGGAAGAGCAAGACCAAATCCCCGAGGCTTGGTCCGAGCTCGCTTCTTCTTGTCGGTTTTCAAATTGCGCCCACCAAGGTGACGAAGGTTGTGGCTTGGCCCAGGGTGTAAAGGATGGGGTAATAAGCCAGGAATCGCTTGACCACTGGCGAAAAATGCAAAAAGAGTCGGCCTATCAAACACGCCGCCAAGACAAAACCGAATCAGGAAACTCTAAAAAACGAATGAAAAAAATAAGCCTACAAATCCGTTCTTTAAACAAAATTAAAGATTTTTAACTATTTTTTATTTAGCAAACAACTTCCCCCGAACAAGGTGCTCACTTTAAAGAGCTCCAGGTTGCGGTAGTCACGGCGTAAAAACCGAAATCAAGCCTCTACCCCTGCCAAATGACTCTTGTATTTACTTAAACGATTAACTCAAGGTTTTGCTGTTTACCCAAGGCTAATTTATTGATAAATAAATGTTTTTATTTAATTAATTATAATTTTATTCTAGGGTCAAGGGCACGCCCGTTTGCCCTTACAGGGTAACCCTCTGGAAGCAACTTAAAGTAATCGGGGCAAAATGGTTGCTGGCAAAAACCGAATCATATGGCTAGTTATTTTGTTTTCGGTAAGCTGCCTGACCACCAGCTTTTTGGCCATCCTGATTCTGTATGAGGTCTCCCTACCACAGACTAAGGCGAGATTAACAGAAGTTGTACAAACCAGGGCCAGCTTGATGGAGTTAAATGCCAAAGGGAAACGGGAACAAAGCCAACTTATAGGTCAATCTGGGAAAGGGTCAGAACTACTCACGATCAGCGAGCTTCAAGAGGCTTATCAGCAGTTTTCTGGGATGGGAATAACTGGCGAATTTACCCTAGTTTGAGGCGTCTTCCACGGGATAAACTAGAGGCAGCTTGCTTCTAACGGGTTTCACCTGGCTCTAAATTGCCCCTTAACAAGGAGATTAATAGACAGAATACTTGGATTCCTCTAAGTAATCCAGATTACCGCCTATATCTTGGCGGAACCGTCAATCATCAAATAGCCCAGAGCAATTCTGGCACACAGGCGGAGGCAGGTTGGAAAAATCCGAAGGGGCCGGGCCGGTCAAAAAACTTGTTTTGATTGGTGCCGGGGGCCATGCGAAGTCTTGTATCGATGTAATCGAAACCCAAGGGATTTATCAGATCATTGGATTTTTAGACCTACCCGAAAAAGACTGCACCCGCCTTTTAGATTATCCAAAATTAGGTAGCGACGATCTAATCCCAGAACTAGCTAAGGACCAGAATCACTTTTTTTTAGTGGCAGTTGGCCAGATCTTAAGCCCAGAGAACCGGACCCGAATCTATGGGATGATCAAAAAGGCGGGGGGACAATTAGCCACGGTTTTATCTCCTTTAGCCCATATTTCTAAACATGCGAAAATCGGAGAAGGGACGGTTGTAATGCATCACGCGATGGTCAATGCCAATGTGGACATTGGGGTTAATTGCATCATCAACTCAAAAGCCCTGATCGAACATGACTGTGTAGTAAAGGATTTTTGCCACGTTTCTACCGGGGCCTTAGTTAACGGTAACGTGATTATCCACCCGGGAACCTTTATTGGCTCTGGGGCGGTCTTAAGCAACGGGTTAGAGATCAAAGAATTTTCGGTGGTCCATCTAGGGGCGATCGTTAAAAGTCGGTCTGATTGTGTGATCACCAAGACCCACGCAGAGCTTTAAACCCTCTTGTTATCACCTTCGATCAGTTAAGGAACGCCCGCCGCTTGTTCTAAGGCGATCCAACTTTCCTCAATCGACCAATTGGAGTGAATGGCGCTGATATTGTAGCTTTCTAGCAACGCCCCAATGAGGCTTTCCCTTAAGCCCCCAAAAGTCAAGTTTAAACCCTTGATTGATTGGGGGCTTTTTGGTTAAACTCATTCTCCTTTATAGTCTTAACCCTGGCGACTTAACTTTATGATTGAAGGCCAGATTCAAATCTTGGTTGTCGATGACGCCCCCATTATGCGTAAGCTTCTGGGCGACATTTTGCACAAAATGGGATTTCAGCAAATCGTGGAGGCTAGCAACGGGCAAGAGGCCATGACCCGCATTGAACACGGTGGGATCGATCTGGTTTTAACGGATTGGCATATGGATGAATCTTCAGGGATTGAACTTTTAAAGGCGATCCGCAATGACCGTCAATTCAAAACCTTACCGGTGCTGATGATCACGGCGGAACGCAATTTGGAGATGGTCAAATACGCTCTGCAAGTAGGAGCCACTGGCTACATTATCAAGCCCTACGATGCCAAAAAAATTAGGGAAGGGATAGAGTCGGCTATAAAAAAAATAAAACCTCCCGCTAAAACTGAACCTTCCGTTATTCCTAACACCTAATCTTTTAAAATGAGCCCTCGCCTGCTTATTTAAGCTGCCCCTGGGCCTCCTATCGCGCTAAAACAGTACCTAGAAGGGAACTAGGCAGGGGATCAAAAAAACGAAAAAACACTGTAAAAATTCGAGCAACTCAAGCAATATTAGGCAGGGCTAACTTTCACCCGACCCGATTAGCCCAACCAAACCTATTTTTTTGATCCCATGCCGACCAACTCGAACGTTAGTTTTTCTGCCGAACAGATCGAAGCCTTTGCTACCGGTTCGTTGGCACATTGCTTTGGCACTCCATACGATATTTACCAAAGTCGGCAGGTCCCCAGGACCCCCAATGGTGACTTAAAGTTGATCAGTCGGGTCACTGAGGTTAAAGGTACACCTGGTAACTTCCGCGAAAAAAGCCAATTAACTGCCGAATACGACGTCCCGGCAGACGCTTGGTATCTGACCCAAAACAGCGCGCCCGTGGTGCCCTATTCGATCCTGATGGAGATCGGCCTGCAACCTTGCGGGTTTTTAGCAACCTACATGCAGTGCCCGCTGATTTACAAAGACCTCGACCTGTATTTCCGCAATCTCGACGCCGAGGCGGCATTATTGGAAAACCTGGATTTACGAGGCGAGACCATTACGGCTAAGGCCAAACTGACCAGCATGGCCGCCAGTTCGCAAACCATTATTGTCCAGTTTGACTTCCAACTCAAAGCCAAGGGCAAAACCTTCTTTTTAGGAAACACCTCGTTTGGTTATTTTACGGGCGACGCTCTTAAAACCCAATTAGGCCTAGACCAAGGACGGCGAATCCTGCCTTGGTTTAAGGAAAACAAGGTGCCCTTGATCCAGGCAAAAAACCTAAACTTAACTCAAGCAGAAACGAGGGACCAATTTTTTACCTCCAGTGCTGAACAGCCTCACTACCACCTGAACTCGGATCAGCTTAACTATCTGGACCACCTGCTGATTTTTGCCGAAGGTGGGGTGGCCGGTAAAGGTTACATCCAAGCGCAGAAAAAAAATGACCCCAATTCGTGGTACTACCCTTGCCATTTTCGGGGTGACCCAGTGATGCCGGGTTCGTTGGGGGTGGAAGCGATTATTGAATCGATCAAGGCCTTTGCGATCCAACAAGGCCTGGGCAGCCAGTTTGCCAATCCGCAGTTTGTACACAAGTTGGGCAAGGTGCAGTGGAAATATCGGGGGCAAATTATCCAGCAGGATCAATTGCTTTCCTTAGAAACCCACGTCAAATCCATTGAACAACGAAAAGGCCAGATTGATATTTTGACCGACGCCAGTCTTTGGAAAGATGGGCTTCGGATCTATCAAGTAAAGGATATTGGAATTTCGATTTTAGACGTGCCTAAAACCCTGGATTGATCTATTCAACACCCATCTGGCTTAGAATCACCAAGATGTCTGCTGGGGGCCGCATAGGTTGGCCCTTTTCGTTAGTTAAGACCCCAAGGGTGCTGGCCTCCAAACAGAGTTGGTCGTCTGCGCGGCGGATTTCTTGGACAAACCGGTACTGGATGGCGCTGGCCTTTTCCATGACCGTAGTCACGTAAAACCGATCATTTGCTTTAAGCGGATATTTATAACGCTGTTCCGATTGGGTTTGGGTAAATTTGATCCCGCGCTCACTGGCCAGCACAAAAAAATCAATCCCCATTTCGCGCAACATGCTGTTTCGCCCATGTTCGAGATAGTTAAAATAATTGGCGTTATGAACTACCCCGCCTTGGTAAATCTCGTTGTCTCGAACTGCCATTTCAATTTTGTGCATCTTAACTCCCTTTCTAGGCCCACTTACCCAAGTTTGATTGACATGGGAACAAAACCCGACCTACCCTTGCAAGGCAATTTTGTTAATTTTAAAATTTTTTCTACCGATTACCCCAAGCCAACCGCGCTATGAACTTTTCCAACTGGTCCAACAGCACCATTGTTGCGCAGGCCAAGGGTTATGCCCTGAGCCAGCCAGACTCCAACTTTGTAACCTTTTTAGTCGATGGTGACCTCGAAGAGGCAAGTCTTAGTTATGCCCAGCTAGACCAAAGGGCTCGCCAGATTGCCGGTTGGTTGCAAGCGCAGGGCTGCAATAAAGGGGACCGGGCGGTGGTGATGTTGCCCAATGGTCTATCTTTTATTGAGGTGTTTTTTGGTTGCCTCTATGCAGGGGTGGTGGCCCTGCCACTCTCCCACCAACTCTTGGCCTATCAAGAATCGTTGATCCCCAAGTTAGAGACCGCCAGCCCTAAACTGATTATCGGGGCAGAACAGGTGGTTGGCTTTTTAAATAAACGCTTAGCTCAAGATTTTCCCCAATTTGCTTCACTCCAAGTAACCACCCCCCAAGCGATTATAGAGGCGGCCCTAGCGCCCTTTAGCGAGGTGGATATTTTTCCCCAGGACCCGGCCTATTTGCAATTTAGTTCAGGCAGTACGGGCAAACCTAAAGGGATTGTGGTGGGGCATTCGAACATTATGGCCAACATGGAACAATCTCGCCTCGCAGCCGATTGGCAGCCAGGAGCGGGCACCGCCCTTTGGTTGCCCCTGTTTCACGACTTTGGCCTCGCGGCTGGACTTTTAGGGGCCTTATACATGGGGGGATTTGTGATCCTTCTGACCCCCGCCCAGTTTGTGGTCAAGCCCTCGCGCTGGCTTTCGGCCATGAGCCGCTATCGCTGTGCCCATAGTTACGCGCCGCCCTTTGCTTTTGCGATGTGTATTCGGATGCAAAAACCTGAAGAACTGGCCAGCCTTAACCTAAGTTCGATGCGCTCCATTGTGATTGGGGCTGAACCGGTCCATTACCAAGCGACCTTGGAATTCAACCAATTCTACGCTCCCCAAGGCCTTGGGTCCCAAGTACTCCGTCCAGGCTTCGGCATGGCCGAAACGGTGATTATGTTTTCGATGTCCAAAGGCTTAGAAGCGCTGTGTGTGGACCGGCATTTGATCGAGACAAAAGGGCGGCTCCAGTTGGTTTCTGAATCCTTAGATAAAGAGGATAAAAAGTATCTTGTAAACCTGGGCCCCCAGATGCCAGAGCACCTTTTGGTGATCAAAGACGACCAAAACCGCCCCCTGCCTGAAGGGGTGGTCGGCGAGATCTGTTTGTCTGGACCCAGTGTCTGCCAAGGTTATTACCATAACCCCGAAGCGACCTCGGCCACCTTTGGAGTGCAAATCGAGGGGTTTGAACCGCCCTTTTTGGTCACCGGGGACCGGGGGCTACTCTATCAGGGAAACCTCTATTTTACTGGGCGAATCAAGGATTTGATTATTATCCGGGGCCGCAACTACTACCCTCACGACCTGGAATTTGTTTTAGGTCAAGTGCCCGAGGCCTGCCCCGACTGCGTCATGGCCTACGCCATCACCAGCGAAGATGCAGAGGAAAAGCTGGGCCTCGCCCTAGAGATCGACAACGCCCATCTCAAAGACCAGGACTCATTTTACCGCAAAACCCTGCCCCTAATCGACAAGCAGGTGGTAAAGTTAATGGCCGACCATTTCCAGATCTACCCGGCCAGCCGTACCTACCTCAGGCCGGGCACGATCAAAAAAACCTCAAGTGGCAAAATCAAACACAGCGCCACCCAAGAATTGATTGAACAATCCGAGTTCCACGGGCTCCTCACCCGGTTTGTGGACACCGAATCAATCGAGGAAATAGACGGGGCAGACCCCAGAGAAACCTTGATCCAACTCTTCCGCCAGATCACCAAACTGCCGCCGATCTTTGACGAACCTATCGTGGATATTGGCACCGATTCGCTAGATATTGTAAATTTTTTAACCGCCATTGAGGCCAAGTTCCCGATTGAAGGGTTTGACATCTTTGACGAGGTCGATGATAAGACCACGCTTAACAAAATCATAGAACTGATCACCGCCCATTATTAGTGAGCAGAACTGGACCCGTTTGGGTCTTATTCGTCGCCTAGCTTCAAGATAGCTAAAAACGCCTCTTGAGGCACCTCGACGTTGCCTAGTTGTTTCATCCGCTTCTTGCCCTTTTTCTGCTTATCCAAGAGTTTGCGCTTGCGAGAAATGTCGCCGCCATAACACTTAGCAGTCACGTTTTTTCGCATCGCCCCAATTGATTCACGGGCGATAATTTTGGCACCAATGGCCGCTTGGATGGCGATTTCAAACATCTGGCGGGGGATCAGCTCTTTTAATTTTTTGGCCAATTCCCGGCCTCGGTGGTAGGCCTTGTCCCGATGAACCACAATCGAAAGCGCATCGACCGCGTCGCCGTTAAGCAGAATATCCAACTTAACTAGGTTAGCTGGGCGGTATTCTAACAATTCATAGTCGAAACTAGCGTAGCCTTGGGTCAGGGACTTGAGTTGGTCATAAAAATTATATACAATCTCGTTCATCGGCAATTCGAACTTAAGGCTCACCCGTTTGTCACCGATATAGTCCATGTTGCGCTGAATCCCCCGCTTCTCCAAAGCCAACTTCATCACCGCGCCCACATACTCCGAAGGCATAATGATATTTCCCAACACAAAGGGTTCTTCAAGATGATCGATTTGGGTAGGGTCAGGGAGTTCAGAGGGGTTTTCGATTTTAAACATCGGCCCTTTAACCGGATGAACATGGTAAACCACGGTTGGTGAGGTTACCAAAAGGCTTAGGTCAAATTCCCGCTCCAGCCGCTCCTGGACAATTTCCATATGGAGCAGGCCTAAAAACCCACACCGAAAACCAAAACCCAAGGCCACCGAAGATTCAGGCTCCCAGGTTATCGCCGAATCGTTTAAGGACAACTTACCCAGGGCCTCTTTAAGATCTTCAAAGTCGTTTGAGTCAACCGGATAAATACCTGAAAAAACCATGGGTTTGGCTTCATGGTATCCAATCAACAATTCCTTAGCACCCCGTTCTTTGGTAGTTATGGTGTCGCCGATTTTTACGTCTTTAATGGTTTTGATACTGGCCGACATATAGCCTACTTCGCCCGCATAAAGCGCCTCAACCTCGGTTTTATACGGGGTGAATTTGCCTAAGCTAGTGACTAGATATTCCTTGCCGGTAACCATAAAGCGAATCATTTCGTTGCGCTCGATCTTGCCTTCCATCACCCGAAACAACGCCACAATACCCACATAAGGGTCAAACCAACTATCGAAGATCAACGCCCGCAAAGGGGCTTCCAGGTCGCCTTTAGGGGCGGGCACCTTGGCCACCACCTGCTCTAAAATATCTTCAATCCCAATCCCAGCCTTCGCCGAAGCGCGCACCGCCTCTGAAGCATCAATCCCAATCACCTCTTCAATCTCCAGGGCCACCCGATCTGGATCGGCAGCGGGAAGATCGATTTTGTTTAAGACCGGTAGTATCTCCAGATCGTGTTCTAAGGCCAAATAGACGTTGGCCAAGGTCTGCGCCTCCACCCCTTGAGCTGCGTCCACCACTAAAAGAGCCCCTTCGCAAGCGGCAATACTACGGCTGACCTCGTAGGTAAAATCCACATGGCCAGGGGTGTCGATTAGGTTGAGTTGGTAGTTGATTCCGTCTTTGGCTTTATAGTTTAAAGAAACTGTCTGGGCCTTAATCGTGATCCCCCTTTCCCGCTCAATGTCCATGTTATCAAGGAATTGAGCCTGCTTGTCGCGGGAGCTTAAGGCCCCGGTAAAACTTAGGATACAGTCGGCTAGGGTCGATTTGCCATGGTCAATATGGGCGATTATACAAAAATTTCGAACCCTTGACTGTGTCTCTTTATTAAAGGTCAACTTTTTCCTCTTCGATGCTCATAGCCACCTTGCCAGTCCTGACTGACTCTAGCACGCTAACTGAGTCCAGTTCTTTGAATACCGCGTCAATCTTGGCTTCGGTTCCCGAAAACTCCAACACTAGGTCTTTACCGGACCAATGGAGCATGCGGGCTGAAAAGACCTCGACTACATGGTTGATTTGCCGAGACGACTGCGCGTCATAGTGGACCTTAACCAACGCCATTTCCCGCATTACCGCGTGCTGCACTTGATTTGAGGCGGCCATAATGGCTTTCATTCGCTCATCTGGTTCGACCTCACGGTCTAGCACATGGTAGGTTTTTAAGACGTGAACCAACTTTTGAGTTTGTTTTCGAATCTGCTCTAGTTCCGCTTCCCCAGCCCTAACCACGATGGTGAAACGACTCACCCCCGGCTGGTGAGTATGGCCCACGGTTAAAGACTCGACGTTAAAACCGCGCCGAGAAAACAGGGCAGAAATCCGGGTTAAAACCCCTGGTTTGTCTTCTACCTCAAGGGCAATTACATGCCGGTTTTCGGTTGATTGCATTAGCCCGCCTTTTCTTTAAGCGACAGGTTCGCTCTCTGGTCCAACAATTCTAAGTCAAAACACAAAATGTTGGGTTTTCTGGACTGGATCGCCTTTTTTAAAGCGGGCCCAATTCGTTTCGGATCCACAATAGTCTCCCCCCAACCGCCCATGGCTTGGGCCAAGAGAGGATAGTCTAAGTCGCGGTTGAAATCGTTGGCAATATGGCGTTTGCCATATTTGAGATTTTGTAGTTCGCGAATCATTCCTAAGCGGAAGTCATTGAGTACAATTACCGTCAAAGGAACCTTGTGTTCGACGGCCACCAAGAACTCCTGCATGTTCATCATAAAGCTCCCGTCCCCTGAGATGTTCACCACGGGGGTTTCTTTGTCTGCGAACCAGCAGCCAATGGCCGCAGGCAGGCCAAAGCCCATGGTTCCCAACCCGCCTGAAGTAAATAAAGGCAGGTGTTTAGGGTTGGTCATATGGTGGTTGGCCCACATCTGGTGCCGCCCGACATCGGTGGTCACGTGCAGCTTTTGGTCAATTTTAGAAAGCTCGTCAAAGACCAATTCCATCACCCTCGCCGCATCGGTTTTGGGTAACATGGTGGTCGAGCGTTTATGTTTTCCTAATATCCAAGGTTCCCGCCCACAGATTGGCTTTTCTTCAATCCGCCGGTTCATGTCACGCAGGGTTTCCTTGATATCCCCGACAATGGGGATATCAGCCGGAAGGTTTTTGCCAATCTCGGCCGGGTCAATATCGATTTGGATTAATTTAGCTTTTTTAGCAAACAGCTCTGGTTTAACAATACTCCGGTTGCTCATTTTGACCCCAATCGCCAAAATCACGTCCGCGTCTTGGTTCACTAGGCGGTTGGCCAAGCTATTGCCGTGGGTGCCAATCATCCCTTGATATAGTTCGTCGTCAGCCCCAATCACACCGGTAGCCATTAAGGTCCTAACCACAGGCAACCGGCATTTTCGCACCAGTGATAAAAGCTCGGCTACCGCCCCCGAAGCCTCTACCCCGCCGCCAATCAATACCAAAGGTCGCTCTGCCCGGTCTAAGGCGCGCAGCGCCCGCTTGATCTGGCCGATGTTTCCCCTCACCGTTGGCTGGTAGCCCGGAAGAATGGCTTTGGCTTTGAGGTCGTGAGGATAATTAGCCAACTGAACATCGACCGGGATATCGAGCAACACTGGCCCTTTGCGTCCTGAGTTGGCGATATAAAATGCGCCGTCAATCGCCGCGACCAAGTCGGACTCGTGTTTAATTAATTCGTTGTGTTTGGTCACCGGCATGGTGATGTTAAAGCAATCCACCTCCTGAAAGGCATCGGTGCCAATCAGGTTGCGGTGAATCTGCCCAGTAATGGCCACTACCGGAATCGAGTCCAAGAGGGCGTCAGCCAAGCCGGTCACTAGGTTGGTTGCGCCAGGCCCAGAAGTCGCCAAACAGACCCCTGGCGACCCTGCAACCCGTGCGTACCCTTCAGCCATGTGTGCTGCACCAGCTTCATGGCGGGTCAAGATATGTTGGATTTTTGATTGGCGCAGCTCGTCGTAAATGGGCAGATTCGCGCCGCCAGGGTATCCGAAGATAACCTCGACGCCGCGATCTTCCATCATACGGACCAGGGCTTTAGCCCCGGTCATAGGTAACGGTGAGCCTTTGGTTTTAGAGGCCATCTCGCCCTTTATCCCTCCAGGGGCTCTTCCGAAACCTCTGGTTCGTCACCATCGTACAGGTCCATATCATCATCGATAATTGGAGCCTGAATCTCAATCACCTCTTCCTCAACCGGCTCACCTAGAGCGTTATAACTAAAGGCTTTTCTCCGGGGGAACCCGGTGCCAGCAGGGATCAAGCGACCGATGATAACATTCTCCTTGAGGCCTTTAAAGGTGTCCAATTTGGCATTAATAGCCGCTTCAGTAAGCACCTTGGTGGTCTCTTGGAAGGAGGCCGCCGAAATAAAGCTGTCCGTAGAAAGAGCCGCTTTGGTAATCCCTAAAAGCAACGGCTCGTATTTAGCAGGACGATGCCCTTCAGCCATCAGCTTCTTGTTGACCTCGTTTAGTTGGGGTCGCGAAACCGCTTCTCCAACCAGGAAGTGAGAGTCACCAGGATCAACGATTTTAACCTTTCGCAACATCTGGCGAGTGATAACCTCGATGTGCTTGTCGTTGATTTTTACCCCTTGCAGGCGGTAAACTTCCTGGACCTCGTCAACCAAGAATTTCTGTAGTTCGTTAACCCCTTTTACCCTCAAAATATCGTGAGGGTTTGCCGAACCATCGGTCAAGGGCTCACCAGTGCGCACGTAGTCGCCTTCTACCACAATTACGTGTTTACCTTTAGGCACCAGGTATTCCTTGGGCTCGCCAACATCAGGGCGGACAATAATCCGGCGCTTGCGGCGTAGGTCTTCGCCGAACTCCACGAGTCCGTCGATATCAGAAATCTGGCTAGGGTCCTTAGGTGAACGGGCTTCGAAAAGCTCCGCAACCCTTGGCAGACCGCCGGTAATATCCTTGTTTTTAGTGGTTTCGCGAGGGACTCGAGCCAAAATATCCCCAGGCTGAACCTCGTCCCCTTCTAAGACCATTAACTCGGACTTGTTGGGCAGATAGAAACCAGGGTGAATCCGGCCATCGTCGCGTTTAAGGTCCTTTCCGGTTTTACCCCCCTTAAGTAACAAGCGAGGCTTGAGGTTCGAATCTGGCGCCTCGGTAATAACCCGGCGTTCGTAACCTGTGTCTTCGGCACGCTGAACCTTAAGCGACTTGCCTTCTTCAATGTCTTCGAACTTGATCTTGCCTTCGACGTCGCAAATAATCGGCATAGAGAATGGATCCCATTCGGCCAATTTATCGCCCTTTTGTATCTTGGCGTGATCTTCAAAAAACAGAGTTGCACCCACGGGCAACAAGTGACGGTCCACCTCGCGGCCCACGTCATCGATCAAGTAGATCTCTGACTTTCTTGACTGCAAGATTCGCTTGCCTTCACGGTTTTGAACCGTGCGGGCGT
>MFNE01000040.1:11416-11663 GCA_001783695.1 Candidatus Lambdaproteobacteria bacterium RIFOXYD2_FULL_50_16 | reverse complement strand
CGATGGATTGCGCCGCAATAACCCCAACGGCCTCGCCGATGGAAGCCAAGTGGCCCCGCGCTAAATCACGACCATAACAAAGCGAACAAATCCCTTCCTGGTTGTTACAGGTCAGTACGCTGCGGATCAAAACGCGATCAATCCCAACCTTATCCAAGATATCAACGTTATCTTCGGTGATCATGTGACCAACGGGGATCAATACCTCGTGGTTGTAGGGATCAATTACGTCCTCTAGGGCAATCCG
>MFNE01000040.1:1923-11355 GCA_001783695.1 Candidatus Lambdaproteobacteria bacterium RIFOXYD2_FULL_50_16 | reverse complement strand
TGAATCCCTTCCGTAGTGCCGCAATCATAGCTGGTGATCACACTGTCTTGCGCTACATCCACCAACCGGCGGGTCAAGTAGCCCGAGTTAGCGGTCTTAAGCGCCGTATCGGCCAAACCCTTCCGTGCCCCGTGGGTCGAAATAAAGTACTGCGCTACGTTAAGACCCTCACGGAAGTTAGCGGTAATTGGGGTTTCGATAATCTCCCCAGTCGGCTTGGCCATCAAACCCCTCATCCCGCCCAACTGGCGAGACTGGTGTTCAGAACCCCGAGCGCCCGAATCCGCCATTACAAAGATTGAGTTGGGTTGGGGAAGTCCGGTTTTCTCGTTGATGGATTCGGCTCCCATAGCACCCTTCATCGCCTCGCCCACCTCGTTGGTGATCTTGGACCAGATGTCGATTACTTTGTTGTAACGCTCGCCGTCGGTAATGATCCCGTTTTCATGTTGCAACTGAATCTCTTCAACCTCGGCAAAGCCTTTGTTGATCAACTCTTCTTTAGCCGAAGGAATAACCATGTCGGCCATCGAAATCGAGAAACCAGCCTTCGCCGCCTGTCGGAAGCCCATTTCCTTGAGGACATCCAACATTTCAACAGTTTTAACGTTGCCCGCCACGCGGTAGCTATGGTCGATCAAGGCTTCTAAGTCCTTTTTCTTAAACAACCGGTTCACTACGGAAAAGTCGATTTCCTTGGGGATCCCGTTGTAAAGCAAAACCCGACCTGTGGTGGTTTCCACGATCTGCTCACCCATACGAACCTTGATCTTGGCTTGCAATTGAATCAAACCGTGATCATAAGCGGCAGCAACCTCTTCGGTATTAGCGAAGGTCTTGCCTTCTCCTTTGGCGCCTGGGCAGGCGCGGGTCACCCAATAAACCCCCAAAACCATGTCTTGGGTAGGGGTCATGGCCGGTTTACCTGTAGCTGGGCTCAAGATGTTGTTGGTCGCCATCATCAAGATCTTGGCTTCCATTTGCGCTTCAACGGTCAAGGGAAGATGGACCGCCATCTGGTCACCGTCGAAGTCGGCGTTAAAGGCCGAACAAACCAAGGGATGCAAGGTCACCGCCTTACCCTCGATCAGTTTGGGCATAAAGGCCTGAATACCCAAGCGGTGCAAAGTTGGGGCACGGTTGAGCATAATCGGATGATCCACAATCACCGAGTCCAAAGCGGGCCAGATTTCAGGATCTTGGTTTTCAACCATCTTTTTAGCCACCTTGATCGTAGCCGCTTTACCGCGCTCGATTAGGTAATTAAAAATAAAGGGTTTGAAAAGCTCTAAGGCCATCTGCTTAGGCAGACCGCACTGGTTAAGCTTCAAATCAGGACCCACCACAATAACCGTCCGACCCGAGTAGTCCACCCGTTTACCCAGTAGGTTCTGGCGGAAGCGCCCGGTTTTACCCTTGAGGGCGTCAGAAAGCGACTTCAGGGGCCGTTTGTTGGTCCCCAAGATCGGGCGTCCGCGGCGTCCGTTGTCAAAAAGCGCGTCCACCGCTTCTTGCAACATCCGCTTTTCGTTTTTAACAATGATTTCAGGCGCGTTGAGGTCCATCAAGCGTTTGAGGCGGTTGTTGCGGTGAATGACCCGGCGGTATAGGTCGTTTAAGTCACTCGTAGCAAACCGGCCCCCTTCTAAGGGAACCAAAGGCCGCAGTTCAGGACTGATCACTGGAATCACTTCTAGGATCATGTTGGCCGGGTTGAGGCCAGATTCTTTGAAGGACTCAACAATTTTAAGGCGCTTGATAATTTTCTTGCGCTTGGCTTCACTTGTGGCTTCACGCAACTCGGCTCGTAGTTGATCCGAAATCTCGGCCACATTCATCTCTTCAAGAATCTCGCGAACCGCTTCAGCACCCATGCTGGCGCGGAACTCAATATCGTTTTCAGACAACTCACGACACTGGGTCTCGTCGATTACTTGATACTTTTCCAGATCACTAGAACCTGGATCAAGGATGATATAGGCGTCAAAATAAAGCACCCGCTCCAAATCACGCAGAGTCATGTCCATGATGTTTGCCAGCCTAGAAGGCAAGCCTTTTAGGAACCAAACGTGACTGACCGGGCAGGCCAATTTAATGTGGCCCAGGCGCTCGCGGCGAACCTTGGACTGAATCACCTCGACCCCACACTTTTCGCAAGTGATGCCGCGATGTTTCATTCGTTTGTATTTACCACAGATACATTCGTAATCGTTAACAGGCCCGAAGATCTTGCCGCAGAAAAGACCATCACGCTCTGGTTTAAAAGTGCGGTAGTTAATGGTCTCACTGGTTTTAATCTCGCCATGGCTCCAAGAAAGAACCTGTTCTGAAGAGGCTAGCGAAATCTGGACGGCGTAATAATCTAAGGGATCTACCGATTCGTTGTAGGCAATCTGATTCAAAACCATCTCCTGGTAGGTGGGACTTTTTTAAAGCCCCGGTTGTCGACTTTTGCTTAGGTTATTACACCTTTAAATATCTTCGGACTCAAAGAATCCGGCGTCTCTGATCAACTGAAAGTCCAAACACAAGGACTTAAGCTCGTTGATTAGAACTTTAAAGGACTCAGGGATACCGGTCTTAATGTCGTGGTTCCCTTTAACAATTGATTCGTAAATCTTGTTCCGCCCTTGGATATCGTCGGATTTAACCGTGAGCAACTCGCGCAGGGTATAAGCCGCACCGTAAGCTTCCAAGGCCCAAACCTCCATCTCACCAAAGCGCTGCCCCCCGAACTGGGCTTTACCACCCAAAGGCTGCTGGGTGACCAAGCTGTAGGGCCCAATAGATCGGGCGTGTAACTTGTCATCAACCAAGTGGTGGAGTTTAAGCATGTACAGGTAACCAACCGTGATCTTCTGATCAAATTTGTCACCCGTGCGCCCGTCAAAGAGGTCCATTTGACCGGTTTTATCAAGCCCACAAAGTTCCAAAAGACGGTGAATCTGCTCTTCTTTAGCCCCATCGAATACCGGGCTAGCAAAGTAGAAACCCTCTTTGAGTTTCTCCGCAAACTTCATCACCCCTTCGTCAGAGAGCTGGTCTAAATGTTCAGAGACGTACTTGTTGTCGTAAACATCGGCGATTTCCTTTTTTAACTTGTTTACCGGATGTTGCGCTTGCAAGCTATCCCCCATCCGGTCACCCAAGGCCCGTGCGGCTAACCCTAAGTGGGTCTCAAGCACCTGCCCCACGTTCATCCGTGAAGGTACACCCAAGGGGTTAAGCACAATATCAATGGCTTTGCCGTTGGCCCGGTAAGGCATCTCTTCAACTGGGATGACCCGCGAGATAACCCCTTTGTTTCCGTGGCGACCGGCCATTTTATCACCCACCGATAGGCGGCGTTTCATGGCCACATAAATCTTAATCGCCCGGATCACACCCGGTTGAAGATCGTCAGTGCGGAACTCACGTTCTTTTTTCGACTCGTGCACTTGATTAAGCAGTTCGATCTGACCTAGAGCGTTTTTACCCATCTTGGCCAACTGCTCATTTTCCGACTTAGTGGCTACCGTTAATTCTACCCAAGCTTCTGGGTGGATACTGGCCAACTCTTCTTGGGTCAGTTTGTGACCCTTTTTGAAGATTTTTTCTCCAGTCGAGGGCATAACCAAATCGGCAGCAAGGGCGCTTTTTGACAAAATCGGCCATGCTTTGGACTGGAAACTACCTTTAACAATCCGCACTTCGTCTCTAAAGTCAGCGTCCAGCTTTTTGCGGGTCGCCTCTTCAATCGCCAAGGTGCGTTCGTCTTTTTCGACTCCGCGGCGGTTAAAGACTTTAACATCGATCACTACCCCTTCGATCCCTTGAGGTACCCTTAGCGAGGTGTCGCGGACATCGCCTGCCTTCTCACCAAAGATCGCCCGCAAGAGTTTTTCTTCCGGGTTCAGTTGGGTCTCCCCTTTGGGGGTAGTTTTACCCACCAAAATGTCGCCCGACTTTACGTATGAACCGATACGAATAATCCCGGAATCGTCTAAGTTTCTAAGCGCATGCTCTGAAACGTTAGGGATATCGCGAGTGATCATCTCTTTACCCAGCTTGGTGTCGCGGGCCAAGACCTCTAGTTCTTCAATATGCACCGAGGTAAATCGGTCCTGATGTAGCACTTTCTCGGAGACTAAGATCGAGTCTTCGTAGTTGTACCCATTCCAAGGCATAAACGCGATCAACATGTTTTGCCCCAAGGCCAACTCACCGGACTCGCAAGAGCCGCCGTCTGCCAAAATCTGCCCTACCTCAACTGGGTCACCCACCTGAACCAAGGGGCGCTGATTGATACAGGTGTTTTGGTTAGAGCGTTGGTATTTGCGTAGATGATAGATGTCCACATTGGGCTCGATTGCTGATTCGTCAGCACTCAAATCCACTTCTGCTTCCACCACAATCCGGCCCGCGTCCACGCGGTCCACAATCCCGGCCCTTCGAGCGACCACACAAGAGCCTGAATCGTGGGCTACCTGATATTCCATACCCGTGCCCACAAAGGGCGCTTCTGGGCGAACCACTGGCACTGCTTGGCGCTGCATGTTACTGCCCATCAAGGCCCGGTTCGCGTCGTCGTGCTCCAAGAAGGGGATCAAACTTGCCGCGATGGAAACCAACTGTTTGGGGCTCACATCCATAAAGTCGATGTCTTCTTTGCGGACGTTTTTGAAATCGCCGCCCACCCGTGCCTGGACATAGTCGCGGACCAAGTGGTTTTTGGGATCTAATAAGGCGTTCGCCTGGGCGATTTTGTAATGGCCCTCGTCAATTGCCGAAAGATAAACAATCTCGTCGGTTACCTTAGTCTCCTCAACCTTGCGGTAAGGGGTCTCAATAAAACCAAACCGGTTCAACCGAGCATAAGTGGCCACAGAAGAGATCAAACCAATGTTAGGTCCTTCTGGGGTTTCAACTGGGCAGATACGGCCATAGTGGCTGGCATGTACGTCGCGCACCTCGAAACCGGCACGCTCGCGGGTCAAACCTCCTGGTCCCAGTGCCGATAAGCGGCGCTTATGGGTAATTTCAGAGAGCGGGTTGGTTTGATCCATAAACTGCGAGAGTTGGCTAGAACCAAAAAACTCGTTGATCACCGCCGAAACAGGCTTGGAGTTGATGATGTCGTGTAACATCATGGTTTCGGTTTCTTGGAGGCTCATGCGTTCTTTAATCGCGCGTTCCATCCGTACCAAACCGATACGCACTTGGTTTTCCAATAGCTCGCCGACCGAGCGCACCCGGCGGTTGCCTAAGTGGTCGATATCGTCAATGTCTCCGCCCGCCCCGTCTTTAAGGCGTAGCAGGTATTCAACCACCGCCATAATGTCGTCTTTAGTCAAGACGGTCATCTCCAGTGGCTGTTCAATATGCAACTTTTTGTTGATCTTCATCCGCCCGACTTGACTCAAATCGTAGCGTTCAGCGTTAAAAAACATGTTTTGCAACAAGTTTTTAGCAACTTCCATCGTCGGCGGGTCGCCGGGTTTCATCTTTTTGTAAATCTCGATCAAGGCCTCTGCGGCCGAGCCAATCTTGTCTGCGGCCAAGGTATTGCGGAAGCTGGGCCCGATAGTTTTGTTGCCCATAAACAAGAGGTCAATCGACTCGATTTTGTCTTCAAGCAACTGCTCGAGTTTTTCTTCGGTCAAGGGCTCGTTTGACTCGATAATCACTTCCCCGTCACTGCCTTTAACGTCAACTAGGCTATAGCGGCCTAAGATGTCTTCCAGGTTAGAGGGGATCTCCAAAATCCCTGCTTCGCTGATCTTGCGGATCGAAGCGCGGCTGATTTTTTTGCCTTTAGCCAAGATCAATTTCCCATCGGCTGGATCGACAATATCCTCGATCACCCGCTGATTTTGGGCAGAAGCGGTGTCAAAGTACTTGGTATAAACCCGCTTTTTCATGTCCTTAGACATGGCGGCTTTAAGGTTGATTTTTTCAACCGGGTAAAAACGCTTAAGCAGCTCAGAGGCGCTAAAGCCCAAGGCTTTCAACAAAATAGTGGCCGGGAACTTGCGGCGGCGGTCAATTCTTACAAACAAGAGGTCCTTGGCGTCGAACTCAAAGTCCACCCAAGAGCCCCGTTGGGGGATGATGCTCGCGGAATAAAGCAATTTGCCGGAGCTATGCCCCTTGCCCTTGTCGTGGCCAAAAAATACGCCTGACGACTTGTGCAATTGGCTTACAATAACCCGTTCAGTCCCGTTGATAATAAAGGAACCGGTGTCGGTCATCAGCGGGAATTCGCCTAGGTAAATTTCTTGCTCTTTAATGTCATGGATCCGGCGTTGGTCGCCTTTTTCATCGCTTTCCCAGATAATCAAGCGCAAGCTTACCCGAATCGGAGCGGCAAAGGTGACCCCTCTGATTTTGCACTCGTTTTCGTCATACTTGGGCTCGCCTAAGCGATAAGAGACATACTCCAAGGTGCAGGTGCCGCCAAAGTCAGAGATCGGGAAGACGGATTTAAAAACCGCTTCCAAACCCTGCATCTCCCGTTGATCGGGCTGAATCTCTTTTTGCAGGAACCAAGCGTAAGACTCTTTTTGGATCTGCAAAAGTTCGGGAGGATTGAGGACCGATTCAATCTTTCCGAAATTTACGCGAAGCCTTTGAGTGTGGGGTACTTTTGTCATGTTTTCGCTCAAGTGAGTGTACGGTTAACCAGCCCGTCGGGGCCCTGTGTTCCTAACGTCCAAGGTTTTACAAGCCAAGGCCTACGCGCAAATCGTTCCCTAATTTTCTGAATTTGGTGAGTTTTTCAGGCATTATGGCCGTAGAAAGGCCAAGGGAATCGCCGAACGGCGAAAAGAAGGTGGGTCGATTCATGACTTGCGTAAATGGAATTCGGGCCACTAAAAATAAGGAATCTCTAACTATTAATTTCCCACCCCTTCTATGTCAATTCTTTTTTTTGAAATTATTTAAATTCTTTTCCCTTTTGGCACAAAGACTGCTCTTAGTCGGTCTAAACGCAGCCGGTGGCGCTCGTCAAAGAGCCTGTACGCGGCCCAACTGACCGCCAAAAGCACCCCAAATCCGGTCCCAGCAGCAATCATAAACAAGATTAAAATCTGATACTTGGCCGCTTCCATTGGAGGGCCTCCGGCTAAAATCTGTCCGGTCATCATCCCCGGGATACTCACCAAACCCGCGCTGGCCATGGCGTTTAAAATTGGGGTCAACGCCATTTGTAAAGCTTGACGTCGATGCTCGCCCGAAGCAGCCCAACCGGTCCAACCCAAGGTTAGTTTGGCTTCGATAGCCGCTTGATCCCGATGGATGCCTTGACTAAACTGGTTTAAACCCAGGGCCACACCGGTCATGCAATTGCCCAACAACATCCCTAATAAGGGTATCGCATATTGGGGTTGGTACCAGGGATGATTCCCCAAAACTACTGTAAGCGCAAAAAACCCCACCCCAAAACTGGAGACAAACATGGCCGAGGTCCCGGCCCAATAACCACTGAGCCCCTCAAAGGGTCGGGTTTGTCGGGCTTGCACTTCGCGCCCCGCAAATAACAACATCACCAGAGCCACCGAGCCCACGGCCCAAGGATCATTCCAAGCGAAGATCGATTTCAAAACCAACCCCACCAGTGTCAACTGGACCACGGCCCTCGCGGCTCCTAGCAAAATCTTGCGGCCTAAACCTAGACCTTGAAACCAGTTAATCAGAGCTAACAAAACCACTAAGCTACCAGCTAGGGTCAAATCCACCCAAGATAGCAAAATCATGGCACCTCTGAAAGGGCTAGATTTTCCATCTGGTACCGCTTAGAAGCTAACCGGACGAGCTGTTCAGGGTCGTGACTAGTAAAAATTGCCGCCCCACCACTTTTTGCCAGATAGTCTAGTAAAAAGGCTTCAAGCAAGCCACGTGAAGCCCGGTCAAGACTGGCAGTGGGTTCATCTAAAAGAAGTACCTGCGGTTTGTTTTCTAGGAGCCGCAAAAGTGCAAGTCGCTGCTTTTCCCCGGTTGAAAGCCTAGAGACCGGCCCATTGAGCAGGTCCCGGCTAAGCCCTAACGCCTCGAAGGGTACAAAAGCAGGAAATTGAAAGTGAGATTCCACCTGATCGGACCACCAAGCCGATTCAGCGGGCAAATAGCCCACTCGCTTGCGCCACAAGGGCGCAGCAAAGCCCGCTTGGCTCTGCCCTTCGAGCATTACCAATCCCTGATGAGGAATTAAATCAGCGAGTGCTTTAAAAAAAAGGGACTTTCCAGCCCCAGAAGGACCTTCTAGCCCGACCAATGCGCCTGCTTCTAAAAGCAAATCGTTTGGCGGGCCATTTAAAACTTGAAGTGCTTTAACCTCCAATAGAGGTGCGGGCATTAGTTGGGGTCGATAAAAAACACCATGTAATAAATAATTACCCCGGTCACCGAAACATACATCCAGATCGGCAGGGTCCAGCGGGCAATCTTTTTGTGTTTTTCCCGATTATCTTTAATCGCGTGATACATCGTGATCAAAATCAAAGGAACCTGAACCCCCGCCAAAATAATATGGGGTACCAAGATCACGAAATACAAGATCCGTAAGAAACCTTCCCCTTCATAAGCGACATGGCCAACCGAGGCATGATAGATCAGATAAAGCACCAAAAAGGCGGCAGAGGCCAAAAAAGCGCCAATCATACAAACTTTATGCAAAGCCTCGTTTTTTGCCTTGCCAATCGCCACCGCGCCTATGGCCAAAAGCACCGCCGCGAGCCCATTAAGCCCCGCGATTAAGGGCGGAAGCCCTAACACCCATTCCGGGTTATCCATTGATTCCTTTTATGGTAGATCGAAAAAAGCCGGTTAGCGTTCCAACTGATTTTCTGCGTGCACTTGTTTAATACGCCTGCGAATGAAATAGATAATGCTGCCCAACAGGGTGGGGGGCAACACAATCAACAAAGCGGTGGTGACGTAAAAGGCCTCTAAAAAATCTTCCCGCCCTGAAAAACAAACAGAACAAGCAAAAGCCTGCCAGGGGAGAAGGGTCGCAGCGAGGCCCAAGAGGATTCGTTTCATGATTTTCCTTAGGTTCAGGGGAACTGGCTGAAATCCTACCCCCACTCCACCCAAACTGGCAAGCCCACTTTGCGCTGGATTACCCCAAAAAGGGCAAATAACGCTATTAATGAATATATTTAGAACTGCCCGTTGTCCACCTCTAAATTATGCTCCCCCCAATTGATCCCCTTTTATGTTCGGCCAAAGCCTCCGTTATCCTCCCAGCCACCAGAGGGCCCCTAGCCACCCGACCTGGATTCAAACTAACCCAGATTCGTGGGGGGGGGGACAATGGGGGCTAGTTCGATGCTTGAAAACGACCAAGCTGATAGAACTGCTAAACCAGGAGGTTAAGCAACGCACCAAGCCCTTGGAGTTCGTGCGGGCGGGGGGCTCGCCTTGATTAGCGTTTTAATTGCCGTCGACAAA
>MFNE01000040.1:0-1904 GCA_001783695.1 Candidatus Lambdaproteobacteria bacterium RIFOXYD2_FULL_50_16 | reverse complement strand
GGCTCGCCTTGATTAGCGTTTTAATTGCCGTCGAAAAAAGCTGGAGTTCGTGCGGGCGGGGGGCTCGCCTCTTTCTCTACACCTAGGCTGGTGCCCATGGAGTTCGTGCGGGCGGGGGGAGGGTGGACTTTTACTGGCCCTTGCCCTTCCTCTCCCTCAAAATGGAACTACCCTGGCGATCAAACCAAGCAGGGAAAGGGAAGGAAAGCCTTCCATTCTTCAAAAAACTTAGATATTTGTGAATTCACACAATTAACTGGACGGTACCTGGACTGGTGGCTAAATTAATCCACCGATAAATGGATTATCGGGCAAACTCATATTTTAGATTCAAATGAAAGCTTTACTACTGACGCTATCGGCCCTCCTAATCGCCTCCCTGGCGCTTGCCCAAGAAAGACACAAAAACACCGGCCTATTCTACGTTGGCCCATCCGTCCAGACCGGAAAGGTTAGCGGGCTCAAGGACTTTTACCTTTCGGATTACGAGTATTGGGGGAGTGCTTACGGATCCTCGAGGGTACCAGCAGCGAATGCCAACGGAGATTTTAGCGATACTGGCTTAAATCTTGGGGTAACTGGTGAGTTTGGCGGTGCTTATGAGTACAATTTTTCAATGGATTATTTCAATCAGTCGTTGAACTTTGAAGTCGGTGGAAACTACAACCTCACCTCACTGGTTGGTATTGAAAAATTTAAGCTACTAGTTGGCCCTAGCTTGTTCTTTTCGGGTTACAGGCAGAAAGTTGGTAGTCTTTCTGTATCCAATTCGCCCAGCATTTTGACTAGTGACGGTTACTTCTCCAGCGGCGATGAGGTTTTTATCGAATCCTCAGCGACCGGGTTAATGGGCAAGGTGACTGCCCGCATGGATATCAATGAATCCATGGTCCTTTCTGTGGATTACGGGGTTCCGTTCGGCATCAATTCAAAGGCCAACCTAAAAATCGGATCCACTGAGTTGGTTGACTCGGCCTCTTTTCTTGATTCCCCAACCGGCAATCGAGTTGACGCGGTGGGTAATTCCGAAGTGTCTTATTCCGGCTTGATCAACATTACAGTTGGCTGGAAATACTAAATCAGGGGACAGTTTTTTGGTAGTGTAAAGTTTTATGTGTGAAATGGGTCTGGAGTAAATTTGAAGGTGTTTCCCCTTTAAGGTTTGATTGCAACAGCAACCAAAGAAGGAGAAACACCCATGAGACGTAAGCGCCCAGTAAACCCCACCTTTTTTTGATCAGTTGGTTTTGCTAGGGTCGAGGTAGCCAGGCAGGAGGGCTTTGATTTGCTCGTCGGTTTCGGCGTAAGGGAAGCGTTCGAAGAGGATTTCGAGGTAGGTGGCGGGGTTGAGGCCATTGGCTTTGGCTGATTCGACTAGGCTGTAGAGCGCCGCCGTGGCGCGGGCTCCGGCTTGGGTGTCGGCAAAGAGCCAGTTTTTTCGCCCTAAAGCCACAGGCCTAATTGCATTTTCGGCCAGATTGTTGTCCAGCGGTAGCTCGGGGTGTTCGAGAAACCGTATGCGCCCAGTAAACCACACCTTTTTCTTTGGTTAAGATTTTGCGAAGTTGAGGCTCCCATTAACGGAGTTGAGCCATGGAGCAGGATTTATCAAGGGTTTGGGCTGAGCGTTTTGCGGCTTGCGAAGCCTCGGGGTTGAGCCAAGCGGATTTTTGTAGGCGTGAAGGGCTGTCGTTGTCCTCGTTTTATCAGTGGAAGACGCGCTTGAAGCGTCGAGGCACCCAGCAGTTGAGCAAAAAGCCTGAAATCCGGGAAATCCGGGGACACATTACCTATTTTAAGGTTATTTTATTAATGCTCTGATCGTTTAAACAAGTCCATCCCGCCCTGTTTGCTTGGGCGCTGCGCTTTCCAAGCAAAAGCGGGCGGGACGGGCCCTGGTCTTC
>MFNE01000039.1:6048-35418 GCA_001783695.1 Candidatus Lambdaproteobacteria bacterium RIFOXYD2_FULL_50_16 | reverse complement strand
GGTGGCCAGGGTGGATGGTGTTAAAATGCCCAAAGGTCAGGGCGATTTTTTTGCCGGATTTACTTAAGCCAACCAGCCGCTCTAACGCTTCTTCTTTGGTGTGACAAGTTTTGTATTGGGTTTGTTTCATCTTTCTTCAATCTCAAAGGGCAAGGATAGGTGCCAACCTAATCTTCTAAGGCTTAAGCTGGTTCTTTGACAAGTCCGCCTTCTAATAAGTGGGGCAGGATCAAAGCAAACCAATAGGTGACCGAAAAAAGCATTAACACACTATAACTTACCAATTGGACCCCCATAAAAAACGAAAAAAGCACCAACACCGATAAACGTTTAGACCTGTTAGGCGCCGCCTGGAGTTGGGTTAGATAGGCCTTTATGCTAAAATAAATCAGGAACACAAACGGGAAAAAGCTTAAAAGCCCCCCAGAGACAAGCACTGCAAAGGGGGTGGTGTGCTGGTGCAGGTGGCGAGTGGGGATGTAGTGGCTGGTACCCCATATTTCTTGGATAATGGGGTTGTGGTCATTAGCCAGTCCTAGCCCCACAAAGGGATGTATTAATATGGTTTTAATCGCCGTAAACAACAGGTCAATACGCAAGCGGAAAGACCAAAATTTAGGGTTAACATCAATCCAGTCATAGAGCCATCCTCCATATCGCCAATAAACATTGGCCAACCAGATCAAGACCACCAGCCCAAAAATCCAGGACAAGATCAAACCCAGCGCCCAACGGCCTTGGTTAAAAGGCGTCCAAACTAAGGGTAGTAATCCCAAAAAAATCACCAACATCCCCGCCAGACCCAAAAACATACCCAAGGTTTGAGAGACCCAAATAGCGAAAAGAAACAGCGGGGCTAGTATTAGTAGAGGCCAGCGGCGGCGGTTTTCGGCCACCCAAAATAAGGTTAAGGAAAATCCCAAGAAATAGACCGCAGAACTGTGAGCCGGGTCGTCCAAAATCCCATAAGCCCTCTGCTCGACGTCTGCTTGGCGGAAATGACCGGGCTGATAATTCCAATTAAACCCTACTTGGATCAACAGATAAATCAAGGCGATGCCGCAAAATCCGTACACTGCCCACAAAAGCGCCCTTTTATCACGGGACCCTAAGGTAAACGCCGCCACAAACAGCACAAAAAAGCTGCCCAAGCTCAAGGCAAATTGGCGGTAAATGTCCCAGTCGTGGGGGTTATAAAGGTAACCAATCGGCACCAGCAAACTTAGCACACAAATCCCTCCCGCCCAAAGCGCCCAATCTGCCTGGGCGAGCTTTGCGCGGACTAGGGTGCCGCGCCAGAGGAGCAGGAGCAGAAACAGGGGAAAATAAAACTTAGTCGCCGTGTATGGCTTAAAGGTAAACAAAACAATGTTAAATTTTATCCAAAAGGCCAGGGCCGTAGCCCCCCAAAATAGGCGGTCTTTGAAGATCATCGGGAGCTGCCTATTTTTTGGGCTATCTCTTGTAATAACCCACGGAGGTTGTCACTTAGAGCAGACCCAGGGCTATATTCGGCGCGAGCGATCAATTCGACCCGCTCGTCTTTAACAAAGGAGCGGGCCTTTTTCCAGGAATCCTGCCTAGTGGGGCTATAAACGGCTAAACCCTGTCCACCTTTGCGTTTGAGCAAGGAAAAACAGGGGATATCGGTGTACCCATCACCTACAAACAGGATTTGCTCCATGGGAATACGGAATTCTTGGTAACGATCATTTACGGCGCGGTAGTTTTTTTGCGCTTCACCGATGATCCCCTTTGAAATCTGGAAGAGGTAACGGGTTTTATCGGTAAAACTCACCACCCGCTTTGGGCCAGCGATGGACCCTTGAGGGTGATAATAAAAGTCGCTAGCCCAAATTTCGGTAAATTCATGGGCAATGGGTGTATGGCGAATCACCTCGCCAATCCCGCTAGAAATCAAATAAAACTCTAATTCCACCGCTGGTGCCGCTTGGGCCATAAAAAGGCGTAATTCTCCAAAAAACTCGGGCACACCCTCAAATAGGGGGAGTTTTTTGCCCCATTCTTGTAAAAAGGTGGAAGTAATCTTTCCCCCTTGCGCTTCGGATATTTTTACCAACTGGTACATAAAACCGGGCACCTGATCCCAGCCGGAACGAAGCATCTCCTCAAACTCGCCCCCCCAAAAACCTTCAGCGTCAAACCCCAAGGCTTCCATCAGTCCCGTAGTCGAGTCAGGGGCGAGGGTGTCATCGAAATCGAAAACTACGGCGATTTTGTTTTGCATTTTAGGCCCACTCAATGGGGTCTTCTCCCAGTTCTACTAAAAACTGGTTAGTTTTTGAAAAATGGCGACAGCCAAAAAAGCCGCGGTGAGCCGAAAGGGGCGAGGGATGGGGGGCTTCTAGGACCTGGTTTTTTGCAAGGTCGATCAACCCCTTTTTGGCTTTAGCAAAACTCCCCCACAATAAAAACACCACGGGCCTGGGGCTAGCTGAGACCATCGAGATAACCTGATCAGTTACCTGCTCCCAGCCCCGGTTTTGGTGACTGCCGGCCTGCCCTTCAGTAACCGTAAGCACCGTATTTAGGAGTAACACACCCTGCTCCGCCCAAGCGGTGAGGTTGCCCGTCTGGGGTCTGCGGCCCAGGTCTGATTCTAATTCTTTGTATATATTAACCAAAGAGGGCGGAAAACCCAAGCCCATGGGTACCGAAAAACAAAGTCCGTGGGCCTGTCCAGGGCCATGGTAAGGGTCTTGCCCTAAAATTACTACCCGTACCCGTTCAGGTGGAAGGATATTTAAGGAATAAAAAACATTATCCAAGGTCGGGTAAACTCGAACCCCACGCGCTAACTCCCCTTCAATAAAGCCTTCGAGTTTTAAAAACGGTTCACTTTCAAACAATTTTGATAAACCACCTAGCCAACCGGGCTCGGTCAAAAAACGGTTAATAATCATAATCTACCCTCGTCACGGGGCCCGTTTGGTTTTGCCCTAGTGTAAGCGGGCTTGGGCTAATTAGACAAGCTAGGGCGGCTCCCAAAATGGACCTACAGGCGGCTTTTTTCCATTCTCTTTAATGATGCCCTTTTGCTGGGCTAACTTTTGCATTAATTTTCGCCCGCCTAGCGGCTTGCCCAAGGAAAAAGGATGGTAAAAAAAATGAATCGCTTCGCCCATTGGCTAGGTTCCAGCCCTCAAGGTCGTTCTGTTCTTGGTTATTTGCGCTTAGGCCGCATTTTATTAACCAACCTTTCTCAAAAAAAGGTCTCCACCTTGGCCCATTCCTTGGCCTTTTCGACGATTTTGTCCTTAGTGCCCATATTGGCAATATTTTTTTCGATTTTAGGGACCATTACCAAAAACATTAATATTCGTAATGACATTTTTGCCTTTATCTCGCGCTATTTTATTCCGGCTTATGCGGAAGGTATTTTTGACCAGCTTGAGGAGTTGACCAGAAAGTCGTTAGCATTAGGGGTGATCGGCTTTCCGGCCTTATTCCTGGCCGGAGTGTTGTTATATATGAAAGTGGATGATTCGATTAACCTGATCTGGGATGCGAGTCGTGACCGCAAGTGGTTTCATAATAGCCTAGCTTTTTTTATGAGCCTGTTTTTTGGGCCTATGTTATTGATATTATTATTTTCAATCCCCCCTTACCTGCAAAGTTTGCCCTATTATAAAGAACTAATGCGTAATCCGGTGGCTATGGGGGCCTTGACCCAAGCCTTGCCATTCTTGGTAAGCACCCTGGGCCTATGGGTTTTATATATCTACATCCCGAATGTCCGGGTGGGTGCCTATTCGGCCCTGACTGGGGCGGTTTTTTCCGCCTTTTTAATCCAAGGGGCTAATGCTTTGTTGGGGTACTATTTTGCTCATTTAGGTCGATTTGACCTATTTTATGGGTCTTTGGTGACGGTGCCGGTCTTTTTGATTTGGGTTTATGTGTTATGGTTGGTGGTGCTTTCTGGAGCGGCAGTGAGTTATATCACTCAACATACGGCCCATAAAACCGAGTTGATCGCCCAAAATATTTATACTGACGAATCCCTTTTGTGTAACGCGCTAGAGTCGCTATTGGCCTTGGCCAAAGCTTTTGAAGACGGCGAGGGCTCGCTTGATTTGGACCAGCTCCATTTTCGTTTGGGACTGCACAAAAAGCGGCTTGTCCTAATTATGAACCGGTTGGAACAAGAAGGGTTTGCAGTCAAGGTAGAGCCTAATAAAAAACATTTCGCCGATTGTTACCAACTTGCTCAAGCGGCTAAAAATATTGATATTGGCCGGATAGTGCCACTCTTTTTTACTGCCAAAGCGCATCAAGCTTTTGGGCCTGAATTAGCCAACTTGCTGAACAACCTATCAGTCCATCCCGCCTTCACCGCCAATAAAACCAATCTACAAGAGTTGCTTGACCGGGCCTCTGCTCCACACCCGTTATAAGTTCTCAGCATTTTACCCCGTTTATCTGACCCTGCCTTTAAGGTAGGGATTGTTTGGTTTAGTTTTTTTCGCTAGTCTAGCCTTAAAAGACCCAAACAACCGAAAAATTGCTATGAGCCAAGCTATAACATCCGTTCACAACATAGCCGTAATAGGCCGCGATGGCACTGGCAAATCCAAACTCGTGGATGCTTGGTTGCACCTAATCGCCCAGACCCCTGAAAGCTTAATCGCCGAACTACCTGAAGAAGAGTCTAGGGGGATCACTATTTATAACCGCTTTTACTCCTTAGCCTTTGACCAAGGAAGAATCAATCTGATCGATACCCCAGGTAACAGCAATTTCCTACCCAAGGTGGGTGCGGCCTTGTCGGTGGCCAGTGGTGCGGTGTTGGTGATTGCCGGGTCCGGCTCGGCTGAATCGAGTTTGCGACTTTTTGAAACCATGGAGGCCGCAAACCGCCCAAAGGTTATATTTGTCAACATGCTGGACCTCCCTGATACCAACTGGGAAAACTCTGTCCACGAATTGGAGTTGCAGTTTAACCTCTCTCCGCTGGTCCTTTTTTTGCCGATTTATCAAGACGGGCAATTAGTGGGGTTGGTGGATGTGCTTAGTGGCGAACCCGTTGGTGGCGGGGTTTTGTCCGAGGGACTAAAAGAAGAGCGAGACCGCTATTTCCAAGCGGCGATAGAACAACTGAGCGAATTAGACGACGAGTTGATGGCCGATTATTTGGAAGGCAGGCCCTTAGACCCCGAATTGATCAACCAAGTGCTCACCGAAGGGATACGGACTAAAAAACTCACCCCCCTTCTGCTGGGAGCCGCGAGTAAAGGGGTTGGGGTTAAACAACTTTCCTTGTTTATCGCCCAACATTTCCCCACTCACTCTCAAAATCCAATCTGGGTAGGTATGGAATCAGGGGGGCAAGACGCAGGGTTGGTCGAGCGCCGACCGGTGGCTAGCGAAGCCTTTTCGGCGATGGTTTTTAAAACCCTGCACGACCGGTTTTCTGGAAAACTCAACTTTGCTTTAGTGGTCTCAGGCCTGTTGGTTAAAGGGCAAAAGGTGCTTAATAGCTCTACTGGAGCCAAGATAGACCTAAACCATTTCGCAAGGATGAACGGGGACCACACCGAACCCATTGAGGAGGCTGGGCCAGGGGATATTATTGTGATCGAAAAAGAGTCCCATCTTTTCGCCAACCAGACCCTTTGTGATCCCTCTGAACCAATCCTCTTTGAACCCATCGCCTACCCAGTGCCTCGCTGTACCTACCATCTGGAGCTTACCGACACTTCCCAAGACAACCGCATCATTGATTCACTCCATAAGGTGATGGAAGAAGACCCCAGCCTTCGGCTGCACAAAAACATAGAGACCGGGGAGATCCTGCTTTCTGGTATGGGGCCACTCCATTTAGAGGTGGTTCGCGAACACCTAAAGAGCGTTTATGCGGTTGAAATCAAATTGGTTGATCCGTACATCGCCTACCACGAAACCATAACCAAATCGGTCAAGGTGCATGGCAGGCACAAAAAGCAGTCTGGCGGCCATGGTCAATTTGGGGATGTGTATTTGCTCTTAGAACCTTTACCCAGGGGGGAAGGAGTGTTATTTGAGTCGAAGATTGTGGGGGGCGTGATCCCCAAGCAATACATCGGCTCCGTAGAAAAAGGGGTACGTGAGGCCTTAATCAAAGGGTCTTTGGGTGGGTATTTAGTGTCTGATATTAAGGTCACCCTTGTTGATGGCTCCCACCACTCGGTCGATAGTTCAGATCAAGCCTTTGTTCAGGCCGGTATTCTGGCGATTCGCCAAGGCTTGCCGGATGCCGCGCCGATCCTTTTAGAGCCCATCATGGAGATGGAGATCGACCTGCCAGAAGCAGATTTAGGCAGAGTAACTAAGGATATCAACGCAAGACGAGGCCGGGTGACCGGTTACACCTACCGCGAATTTACCACTTTGATCAAAGCAGAATGCCCCTTGGCCGAGCTTTCTGATTACGCAGTTGCTTTAAAAAACATGACCCAAGACAAAGGCCTTTTTTCCATGCATTTAAAGGGGCATGAGGCAGTCACCAGCCACTTGTCCAAAAAGATTTTGGCCCAGGCCCAAAGGTGACGTTTAATAA
The DNA here is from genome assembly GCA_001783695.1 of Candidatus Lambdaproteobacteria bacterium RIFOXYD2_FULL_50_16. Taxonomy (GTDB): domain Bacteria; phylum SAR324; class SAR324; order XYD2-FULL-50-16; family XYD2-FULL-50-16; genus XYD2-FULL-50-16. The sequence continues at coordinate 28,862 of MFNE01000039.1, read as the reverse complement.
AGCTACCTAAAAACAAAACGAGCGACCCAGAATGGACCCTAATCTAAAAATCTTAATTGTAGATGACTCCAAACCTAGTCGCAGTCTGATGGCCAAGGTTTTGGACGCCATGAGCCTGCCTAACCACCTGGAGGCGGAGACCGTGATGGAGGCCGTCGGCCTTTTGCAAGCTGGGGGCATTGGGCTGATTTTGCTCGATTGGAACATGCCTGATATTTCCGGGCTCGACCTTTTGGCTAACCTCAAGGCCAATCCGGCGCTTAAGCAAATCCCGGTGATCATGGTCAGCGCCAATGGCGACCTCTTCGATGTCAAAGAAGCCATGTCCTTAGGGGCCGCCGATTACCTAGTCAAGCCGATCAACGCCGAACTGCTCAAAGAAAAAATTGCCCGCGCCACCCAGCCCAAACCTAAAGGCCGGTAGGCTTTGCCCAAGAAAGGTTTGCGAATCAGGCTAAGGCCAATAGACATAGAGCACCTTATCAAGTAAGGCTAGCCCTCCAGAAGGTTTGTAAAGTTGAGGCGTCTTTCGTTTTATTTAAAGCGAACGTTTACTTGTATAAATGCCTACTCAGCAAACCCATTCCATTGTGGCTCCAATAGGTTGGGCGTAGTAGGCTGAAGCAAAATTAAATTGGAGCCCAACGATGTCTTACAATTACAAGAAAGCGGCGCGGGATCCAAGCAAAGCGGGCAGCCGAAGGCTTCAGCCGCTAGGGGCGCAGCTTAAACGATCAATTCGTTGTCTTGGAGTTCGTCCACGGATTCGTCGTGGGTGCTGATTGCTATGCCGAAGGTAATAAAGCCCAGGCGACCGATTAGCATGAGGAGGATCACCAAAATCTTGCCTAAATCGCTTAAGCCTGCTGTGACCCCCATGCTCAAACCCACGGTACCCAGGGCCGAAATAGCCTCGAACAGGAGCGGTAGCGCATCTTGGACGTTTTTTTCGGTGAGCAGCAAGAGGAAAAAGGCGATGGTGAGAATGGACATATAAAAGGCAAAACTGGCTGCGGCCAAATGGAGCCGTTGGAGCGGGATGGGGCGCTTGAAGAAGCGGATGCTATCACGCCCCTTAAGCGTGCTTTTGACCAAGCCGAATAACGCTGACAAGGTAGTGGACTTAAGACCTCCACCCGTGCCCGCTGGCGAGGCACCGAAGACCATTAACACCAACAGCACCAGGATAACTGGCTTGGAAAGGTCGCCAATGGGTAGGGTGTTAAAACCTACGGTCGTACTGGCGGACATCACCTGAAAGAAAGAAGTCTCAAGGCGCAGCACCGGGTCCAACGATTGGACGCTCGGCTCAATCAGAAAAAACAGGATGGTTCCGCCTGCCAAAAAGTAGAAGGTCACCGAAAGGATCACCTTAGAGGTGAAGGTGGGACGCAATTGGCGACCTTGCAAGAGGTTGGCTAGGTCCGCGAAGACAATAAAGCCGATGCCGCCAGCCAAACTGAGCGCGGACAAAATGGCATTGACCCAAAAGTCGTCGCGGAGTCCCATGAAGCTGTCCGCGTAAAGGCTAAAGCCAGCGGTGCAAAAGGCGGAGATGCTGTGGAACAAGGCCGAATAGGCCGGGTGAGGTAGGCCCCGGTGCCAAAAGGCAAAGAACAGGGCTACCGCTCCTAGGGTCTCACAGAACAGGGTGAACAAGACCACTTGCCGGATGAAACGGGCGACCTGAAAGTTTTCCGGTAGGGCGAAGGTGGCTCTCCCCACCCGCCCCCGCAACGCGCTCAACTGTTTGGAGGAAACCAAAAGTACAAAGGAGCCCAACGTCATGTAGCCAATCCCGCCCAATTGAATCAGCAACAGGATGACGAGTTGGCCGAAGATATGGTATGAGCTAGCCACATCGACTGTGGTAAGGCCAGTGGTGGACAAGGCCGACATGGCCGTAAACAAATGATCCAGCGCCGGGATTTCGGACCTTTCGGCCCAGGGTAAACACAAAAGCGTCCATCCCACCAAGGTGTAAAGAAGGTATCCCAAAAGCAGCAGCTTGGGGGTCGAAAAGGCGTTGAAGCTGATACGTGGCAAAATGCTTGGAACTTGCATAGGGCCCTTGGGGCAAAATACATCAATAGATCACCTAAAGTTACGCATGGCGTTCCAGCCTGTCAAGTCCGCGCCTATGCCAGGGCGTAGCTTGCTGAATCGGTGACCCCGGTGCCGATCTGTACGCTGTAAGTCTGGCCGAATTCCAGGTACATAGTTGGGGTGAAGGTGGCGACAGCCCCTGAATAGGCGATGCTACCTTGGGTGGGGGTCGCACCTTTTAAAAGTTTGATGTTGCTGCTTGTAATACTGCTGCCCGCCATGGCTTCACTAAAGGTTACCTGGATGGTCGAAAGTAGGCTGACATTGCTGGCGGCCCCGGCGGGGGTGATCCTGGAGACGATGGAGGCCGTGGAATCGATCACATCGCTTATGGCTAAATAAGTGGCACTGGTACTTTCCCCGGTGGCATTACGGCTATAAACCAAAAAATGGGTCGCCCCGCTAGGTAGGGCAGTGTCGGCGGCGAATTCGTAGGTAAGGTTGGCCCCAGTGACACTCAAGCTGGTGATGGCGCCTTGGTCGCTGAGTTTGGTTGTGGAATTTGAGCCCCAATATAACTTGTAGCTGGTGGTATTGGATGCGTCGCTAGCTTTAGTTAGGGTAAGGGTCCCGGCGATTTGGTTTAGGTCTAGGTCGGTATCGGTGAAATTTTAGCCCGAAGCCAAGTTAGTGGGGACGGAACTGGTGGTAGCTGAAGTTGTTGTAATTGTAGTTGTGGTTGTTGTGGTCCCCGCATCGGTAGTCGTTGCGGAATCGGTCACAGCTTGATCTTCAGTAGTCGGACTGCTACCGCGCTGGCAAAAAATAGAATCCATAAAGCCCAAAAGGGAAGTGCTAACGTTTTGATAAAAATTCGCATCGAATGATCCCATTTATTCCCCCCATTTATTTTTTAAAAAAATCGAGACCCAATTAGTCATTGACTAGCCCCCCCCGAGGGCCGCCTTTTAAGTAAATTTATAAACGCAATATACGCAACTTAAAAATGGCGATTAAAATGGGACAGTTATATTCTAAAACCAGCTAAAATCGGAAATTGAATTGTTATTTAAAGAGGTTTATAAAATAACCTTGACCTCAATAAGGGGAATTTGCCTGTTTTTGACCGAGAGGCGGGGCAAAAATGGATTGAAGTGGGATTTTTTTTTGGGGGTTTTCCATAAGAAAGAGGGCTGTCCTTTTGATAAATACCTAGGTAAACTAGGGCTAGCTTCAACCCCAACCCAGGTATTGGATGTTTATTTTACCCAATGTTTTCGAAGGCGGCAGTCGGCCTTTGTGTGAGTTAGAGCTTTGTTTACTTAGGCTTTCTCATGACCCAGCGAACCCTTGGTTGCTTTTGATCCCCAAGCGCCCACAGATCACTGAGATCTGCCAATTGAGTGAGGCGGACCAGGGGCTTTTGGTTAAAGAAATCAGTTTTGCCTCGAATTTGCTACTCAAGGAATTTGCACCAGATAAAATCAACGTGGGGGCTTTGGGGAATATGGTGCCCACGCTCCATGTCCACGTAATCGCTCGCTACCGAAACGACCGCGCTTGGCCAGGGCCAATCTGGGGGACCCAGGTGCCTCCGAATCCTGCTGAACTGGACCAGATTGAGCGCCGCCTCAAAAAGTTATTGGCAGAGATTATAAAATAAAATTAGCCCTACAACACCACGGGCTTGGACGCAGTGGCATAAAGGGCCTCATGCAATTTTCCCGAAAGTTCGCCCCATCGATAAGGAAACCGGGACACCTGGGTTTTAGGGCCAAGCAATTTTAGATTCCAGGCGGTTTCCTTAAAATGCGCAACATTTTCCTGAGTTGGCAAAAACAACATAGGTAAACCAGGGATTTGTTGGCGAATTTTATTAGCCACACTCAAGTCTTCAAAGGTGGTCCCGCTGCGGTGCATCACCAATAGGTTAACATTAATCAATTTAAAACAATTCCACAAATCCCGCTCCTTGAACGCGACCGTAATATCGGTTAAACCCATTTGTTCCAATCCATGCCGAGTCGCTTTCGCCTCTTCCTCGCTTTCACCAAAAATCAAAACTTTTTTAATTTGCCTCTCTGCCAACAAGGAGGTTTTAAAATAAAAACCCATCCGATGGTCGAAGCGATTTATGTGCTTAATAAACCAGTCTCGCATCCCAATAATACCCGCTTTTAATGAATTAGGTTCGTTGGTCGAATCATATTGGTTAAGGAGGTCTTCGAAGGCCGCCACATATAGCTGGTGTTCCTTTTTATGCACCTCTTCTTTAGGATATTTCCATTTAACCATTTGTGTTTCTTCTAACGAAAAATGGTTAACAATGTAATTTTTAATAAAAATGAGTAATTCCTTAGTTTTTGGGGTGCTTAATTCACTGGCACCAATATATTCACCGAATTTATTTAGTAGTTCAGAATGTTGCTGATCCATAAAGGCGACGTGGCAGCTATCGGTTTCTAACTTAATTCCCGCTTGGCCCGAATCGAACTGAATGGCGTTGCTTTGTTGCCGGTAATAATAGGCTAATTCGTCGATTTGATTATAGATTTTGATCAATTCCTGTTCGCCTTCTGGGCCTAACAGGGTCTCGATTTTTTTCGAAGAGCCGACGCGTTTAAAAACCTCCCCAATAAATTTTTTTTCCTTTTCTTCTAACTTCCCATCAGCGCAAGCGATCAAGGATAAAATATCGGCTAAAAAGTCCCTATTTTTTTCGCTAGTAAATCGCTCTAAGGTTTCTTGCAGTTTACGGCCATGCGAATAGGCCGCAAGCTCCTCTTCACTGATCTCAAACCCAACCATTAAATCATTTAAAATCACCTGTTCTGTTCTGTGGACATCCCCATCATACTTGGCTAAGGCTTTGGCTAAAAATAGGGTACTTAAGAGGTCCTGCTTATCCATCGGGCGGTTTTAAAAAAGGTGGTAATAGACTCAAACTGCAACCTAGCATGCCACAACTTATCTTTTTTTGAAAGGACCCGCCTGCAAAATCCGTTCTCTATTTTTGGTAGAGTGAAGCCTATAAGGACTCTGTGACCGGGGAGGGTAGGCCCTATTTACAGTTTGATCTGGAACCAAGCAACCCATTAGAAACACCAACTGGTGTGCCGCCCTTTGCCGCCTTACTTGGCGGACATAGGCGCGCACGCCCAAACCTGTATTAAGGGAAAACAAAGGGCGAAAATGAAACTTCGAAAAACAAAAAACCTGCGCCAATCGCTCCACACTAAACACCTAGTCTTGTTTACGCCGGAGGTAGTCATAGACCCATTCTAAACACTCAAATTGATCGTTTTGTGGTTTATTCTCCAAGGTTTTCTCACCAGTTCAGCGGTCTAGTTGAACCTTTATCTGGCCCCTGTCTTAACAAATCTTGCTATCTTTTACGCAAAGATTATTGGCAGGAGTCTAATTAAAGGAAGCGGTTTTTAAGCTTCCATCCCTCAAAAAGCGCGTTTAAAGGGTGCGAAACCGTGGGATTGGCGGAGAGAGGCACCCCATCTTTGTGGGAAAACACAGGACAAAGGCGGTGAATTTGTTTGCCCTTTACACCACGTCGCCACCACCACCGCCACTGATGATAACCTTGCCTTCTTCTTCCAGCTTTCGGGCGACCTTGACTAATTTTTGTTGCGCCGCGTCCACATCTGCCACCCGCACAGCTCCCATGGCCTCCAAATCGTCTCGGACCATATCGGCAGCCCGTTCAGACATATTGGAGAAGATATGTTCTTTGAGCGCATCGGACGCGGTTTTTAGGGACAATACCAAATCATTTTGCGGAACCTCTTTGAGGATCAGCTGCATCCCGTTAGGATCAACCAAAACCAAATCCTCGAAGGTAAACATAAGCTCGCGGATTTGTTCGGCTAGGTCGGGGTTTGATTCCTCAATGGTTGCCAAAATCCTGGATTCAGTCGATTTGTCCATGGTGTTAAGCATCCCGGCCACCGACTCGACCCCACCCACCTTAGCACTCGATCCGGCGCCCGAGTTTTTCAACTCTTTTGCTAGCACCTCTTCGATTTCTTTAACCACCCCTGGCGGGATGGCCTCTAAAATCGCCATGCGGTAGGTGACGTCGGCTTGTAAATTTTCGGGAAGTTCTTTTAATACGTTTGCAGTTTGTTCGGGGTCTTCTAGGTGGGCTAAAATCAAGGCGATAGTCTGCGGGTGTTCGTTCATAATAAAGCCCGCAATCACCTTGGGTTCCAGCCATTTTAACGAATCCAGGCCCCCTTCATCGTTGCTGGACTTGAGGTTGTCCACCAGATCCTTGGCTCGGTCATCCCCTAATGCTTTGGTTATCGCGTTTTTAACAAAGTCGCCTGAGGCGTTAATGGCAACCCCTTGATCTTGTAGGGCCACCTTCCGGTAAAATTCCTCTAAAACGCTGTCTAGCTCTTCGGGGGCCACGTCAGTGAAGCGGGCCATATAGTAACCCACTTGTTGGATTTCACGGTCTTCCAAATTTTTAATTACCTCAGCCGAGCCATCCTCGCCCAAGGCCAGCAACAAAATAGCCGCTTTTTTAGGACCCGTTAATTTTCCTACTGCCACTGATCACCTCAAATTGAAGAGCATGGGGTAATCATGGTCCAATATTCAAGCAACTCAAAGCGATATTTTTTTGGGTTCTCATAAAATTTAACCTATTGAATAAAAAGGGAGTTGCAAATTTATAGAACCAGCTTTGGTTCACAGAAGAGGTTTTTTGGTGAAGGCGTCCGAGCCAGGAGTTGGAAAAATGCCCATTTAGCACCAAGCCGAACCCCAAAATCCGCAAAGGATTCAGAACCCCCTCAAAGGGGCCACGAGAAAGGAAACTTTTACTGCCTTACCCAAACATAAACCGCCGCCGGGTGCTACCTTGTTGGCCGAACCCACCTAAACACCCAAAGTGTATCTACCCCACCCCTACATCCCACCTGCGCCCCACCCACACAAGCCCCCCACCCCAACAATGCCAGTCCCTACCAAACTGGCACCCCTAATTTAAGACAACCCACCCCCACCAGGGGATCCCCTCCCCTTTAAAAAAAGGTCTTCTGCCCTCGATAAAATAGGGTTGGAGAGAACCCCGCATCTTCACAGATATCCGAACGGCTTCATTTAAAGGCAAATGACCACGTATAAGGGACATCTATTCGGAACCTGTAACATTATTTCTTTTTTTCATCGCCTTTTCCTGGGTTGAGATTTATTTATTAAAAAAAATCCATTTCCACCTGAGGCAAAGCAGCCTCCAAACCTTGCTGGACAAAGTTTTTTAGTCTTTTCGAATCCTTCTTCCTCCTTCGTTATTGTCCAAAAAGAGGAAAGCTTTCATCTGACGCTCCCTCTTTTTCCAAGGTATCCTCGGTTCAACTTCAACGAGGATTGCCCCATGTTACGAATCGAAAGTTTAATTGCTTATTTAACCAGCCAAACCGAAGCCTTATCGGCGGACTTTGCGTATCAGATCACCAACCTGACCACCCGCCGAATTGATCCCCAAGGAACCTCCTGGAATATCGACCAAGAATACCAAGTTATACTCGACCTCAACAATCTGCACAAAACCCGCACCTATCCAGCGGTAAACGCCTGTCTTAAAGACTGGTTTAAAGCCAATGGGCACAACGGCGAAACCCACAAGCACCTCAATGCCGAGATTGACCTATTGCACCTCAAAATGACGGTCACCTTAAATCTGATCGAATTTTTACAATGGAGCCTGCTCACCCCGGCAGAGACACTGATCATCCCGGCGGATGCGCGGATTTTTTACAAAGGTACCGAATACAAGCAAACCGAACGGACGGAAATTATCGGTTTGTAAAACTCACGGCCTTTTGGCCCTGAATCCCGACACGGGAGTGTCGGGCTCGCCGCATTTGCGGATTAAAAGTACAACCAGCGGAGATTATAGCTATGACCGTTACGGGAATTCAACTTCAAGAGGCCAACTCAGGTGGCGTTGTTGCGCCTCTAGGCCAAGAGTTCAAACAAGCCTATTTTTCGGAGCATCCTACCTTGAACGGGATGCAAACTATCAACATCACAAGTGATGTTGCCAACCTTTTTGCGGGTAATGCCGAGTTAATCGGTGAACTTGAAACCGCACAAGCCAACGCGGACAACAGCTTTTTTGCGGTTGTTTATTTAGTAGCCCCATTGGCGCTGACCGACCTTTTGGTAGGTGGTTATATCGCTGATTTGGCCGCTACCTACGAAGTGGCAACCTTGCTTTTTGTCACCAACGCAGACGCCGCTTTTGCCGCCGCTGTAAACACCGAGTTGGCCGCCCAAGCTGCACAAAAGCGTTATTTTGAAGCGGTTTTAAAGTTCCGCAAAGCAGGTGCCGACACTCCCAGTGCTTATGCAACTGCGTTTAATACCGCGTTTTCGGCTTTTAGCTCTTCCTCGGTTTCGATCATCGCCCCCACTACCCAGGACAACTGGCTTGGTGCGTTTGGGGGTAGATTAGCCCGGATTCGGGTGCAGGCTTCTGCGGGCAAAGTGCTCGATGGTGGCCTGAAAAACGTTTTGACTGACCCTGCTTATGGCCAATCGGAATTTACGGTTTTAGACGACGCCCGCGCTGTTTTCCTCAAGCGTTTTGTTGAGGATCCTTCCTCGGTTTTTGTCAACGACGACCTAGTAATGTATTCGACGAGCGATACTGTGACCACCATGGCCCAAAGAAGGGTGCTCAACAAAGCCAAGCGGGAGATTTTGTTTTACGCCTTCCCCTTGATTAACGACGATAAGTTCAACAAGGACGAATCCGGCGCCATGGCGGCCTCGCAGATTGCTTCCAAAGGTTTGGAGGTGATGAAAAAGCCGGTCCCCGGTAAAAACCGCGAGATTCACGACTACAGCTTAAGTACCTCTTGGGTTACTGGCGGCGTGGCAATCGCCTTTACCCTCATCGATGTTAACCGCATCAAGATTGTAGATACCACCATCGAACTGACCATCTAAGGAGAATTATAATGGCAGGAGCAACCGCGTACGATGCATATGATTTAAAAGTCCTCAGTCCCGACGGCGAGATGATCACTGTTTCGGCGATTAAACTGGATATCCCAGAATATTTAAAAATGGAAAAGGGAGTACTTTCCAAGCAATGGGTAGATGTGAAAGGCTCAATTGTTATCAAAGCAGAGACTCTTAAACACTTTGCAGCCATGGCAAAAAAAGCTGGGTCTTGGCAGGACATGCCCGCGATTGATTTTATCAATTTCGACATTAGTCCTGACGGTGAAACGCCTTTGTCGGTGGTTCTCAAGAAGGTCCGGTTGATGGTATCACTACCAGAACTTAAAAAACTTGAGGGTGGAGCTGTAGAAATTTCTTTACCTATCCTTCCTGGTGACGTATTAATCAATGGGGCTTCAGTGGTTCGCCCGCTGGCAGTGGGAGGAATTTGAAAAAAAAATTCAAGTAAATAATCAAACTTACCGATAAGAAGGTAAGTTTGTTGGGTCCGCATCGGTAAATTAAGGCCCTGAGATGGGCCGTAGGGTCGGTTGTTCCTTAATGAGCGCCGACTAAACTCGTGAACTCGGGAAGGCTCTGAGATGAGCTGTATGGCCGATTGCCCCTTAATGGGTCTCGGTTGGGTTTGCCGGTGCGGATTCTCAAAAAGCCCCAAAGCTCAGCGCTGACGGGGTCAAAAAGCAACAGCAGCAAAAAACCAAAAAAAATGAATATTCAGAAAAACTCCAACGTATTGGCGCAGCAGCGTTCTGCCCAAATTTCGGTTGAGACCAAAACCGGCGATAAAGAATTTGGCTTTACCTTTTCAAGAAACCAAGTGGCGCAAATGGTGCTCGAGTTAGGCGATGAAAAACGGCGCTTCGAATCTAGCCGACATTGGCTACTCGCTGGGGTAAGCCCCGAGCAGCGCAGCCAGTTAATCGAGTTATTCGACGACCCAGAAAACTTCACCCTCGAAGTAAGCATGATGGGGGCCCTAGCCCCTTTTTTGGCCAACAATCAGGCCGTTATCAAAGCCGTAAACGTCCGCTGACCTCGATCGAGGTCTTCGACGGTCTGATTAAATCTTTCGGGCTCAGTAGTGATCCCGAAGGTCTGGACGACGATTCCTACGAACTGGCCCTAGCCCAGGCCCTGGCATTAGAACAGCGACAAGCGAATTCGATTGCAGAGGCCCTGGCCCAACTCCTTTAGCCCCTAGCCGCAATGGAAACCACAGTCACTATTAAAATTGACCTGACCGCCAAAGAACAAATTAAAAACGCCCAAGTCGATGCCCTCAAAAAAGCCGTGCCCGACTTGCAACAGGCATTTTCTGTTTATAGGATTCCCGATTTACCTGGGCAGGAATTACGGCGGTTCTACCGTTCTTCTAGCCGCTCCGAAAGACTGGAGCCCGAAGGCTGGCCGGTGCGGGCGGCGGTTCCGGCAGGCCCTGGAAGCGCTCCCAATGGGGGGCTGCCGGGGCCAAGCGCGGCGGAACCAAAGGGGGGATTTTTTAGTGGCGTGATCGGCTCGATACTCGAAGGGGTAGCGAAGTTGGTCCCTGGGGGGGAGTCGCTGGTGCAGGTGGTGAAGCAGGGGGGAAATTTGGCCCAAGGGTTGGGCCTCCAGCCCCCTTCGGCGGGCGATCTAGCCGCAGGGGCGTTCGGATCGGAAAAGGTACAAAAGGTGAGCCAAGGGCTCTCGCAGGTGCAAAGTTTTGTGAGCAACCCGGTTAAAGCGTTTACCAACCTTTTTACGGGCGGCGAAACGGCGGAGCCAGGGAGGGTGGCGCCGGGGAAAAACCCGGACCAGAGGGGCCCGACCGGGTTTGGGCAAGCCCAAGAAAAATTGCGCCAAGTGGGCCGGTTGGGCCAAGCGATAATGGGGGGCGAGGGGCTTCCGGCGGCGGTCGCGCCGGCCCTTAAGGCCGGGGTGGGAACCTGGAAAGGGGCGGTGGCCCCGGCGGCTTTGGGCGCGCCCTTGGCGATTCCAGAGGTGCCGGAGCAGACGATTTTGGGGCTCCAGCAGATCGGCCAAGCCTTTGACCAGTTAAAGGGCAAGTCGGGGTTGTTTGTGAGCGAGATCGAGACGGATTTAAGGGGCTTGCAACAAAAATCGGACCTCTTTACCGGGGCGGCCAGCCAATTCAAAACCCTGGGAGACGCGGTAAAAAACCTAGGAACCGAACTGGCGGACAAGTTAACCACCCCGCTGCAAGGAGCGGTGGCGGCCTTAAACGAATTAAAAGGGATCAGTGGCTTCGACTGGGCCAAGGTCTTTCAGGGGAGCGAGACCTTAAAAAACACCTCGGAGTGGTTAACGTCGGTGGTGACTTCCCTGAAGGAGTTAAATGCCCTGGCAGGCGGTGGGTCCTCGGAGAATGTAACACCCTCTACACCCATAAGTGACAGCAATGTGGCCGCTGCACGAGGCGTTGGGCAAGATGGCCCGAAGCAAAAAGCTCTAAAAGGTCAACCAACTGTTAATTTCGCTCAAACCCACTTACCAGCAGTTAGAGGGGGGGACACCATCTATAACCAACAACGGAATTATAACTTCTTCAGCGGTGGCTTGACCAGCGAACTGCTGGCCCGGCTTAAGTAGGCTACTTGGAGAAAACGGCGTCCCGGATTAACTGGGTACAGATTTCTTTGTCCCTTTCGAGATATTTAGAAGCAGCCTCTTTACTTTCTCTAAGCAAAGCATAGTTGGCTTCACTAGAATCGGTGCAAAACTTAACAAATTGCTTGGACATAAAGTGCGCAACCGAAAAGCAAACAATATTTTTATTCATCACAGAAGCGATAAAATCCTGATACTGCCGGGTCATGCCAATGGCTTCCACCTTTTTCCCAATCTCCCCCTCCGCCCATTGGGGAAAATAAAAGAACCCCCCTTGGCCCTTTTTTTTCAACCCGTCCGATTCGTCGGTCGGATTAAGGTATCCGTCACAAACCTTACGAACACCTGAAAATTGTTTGGTTTCAAAGCCCTCAAGGAAAATATCTGCATAGGGTTTACCTACTTTTTCATAATACCAAGTGTACAATTCATACTCTTTGGCCAACAACAGGTGGAGTTTTCCGTCAGTAGATAAATTTTCGTAACCAGGATCCTTGGTACTTTTAACCGACTCCCAATCCTCAGCGACCAAGGAGCCCATTGACAAAACAAACATCACCACAAAAACCAGGAAAGCTTTCATTTTGTCCTCTTGCAACAATTTAAGTAAAGTGGGTGCAGCCTAACAAAGGTAGCCGGATTTGTAAATATACCACTTTGAACCCTTTTCGAGAACCTCATGTTTTACGACCATTACCGTATCCATGAAGCACCCTTGGTGCTTCGCCAAAAGCTTTTTTCCGACTCCGCCGGCGGTGCTCTGATCGGCGGGGCCATCGCCTCCCTTGCCGCCAAGGCCTTACCCGGTCCATTGGGGAGCGCCCTGGAATTCCGGTTTGGGCGAATTATTTCGCTCAATGAGCTTTGTGACAAAGGAGAAGGGTCTATGAACCTGGGGGCTTCGTCTTTGAGCATTCAAGCTTGGCTTTTTGACGATGAATTGGACTCGCTAAATGTACATGACGCTCAAACCATAGGTGACAAGGTAACAGCTTTTCATATGTTTTTCTACGCTGGCTCAGTTTATGAAATCCTGCATCCCTACCTGCAAAGCCTGATGGTCTGGGACATCGTAATTAAATCGCGCAGTTTGTCTTTCGAGCGGGACAAGGTGGTGGTTACATTGCAACTGGAAGCTACCAACACTGCCACAGAAAAGCTAAGAGCCAGCGAACCGATAGTCGGAGCGCTAAATGCGTTTAGAAAATTGCGATCAGAGGTGCTAGCGGAGTCAAGTCCTGGGCCCAAGACGTTAGAACAAGCAAGTGTAGATTCGACGACAAGGGCGATCAATCAGGCCGTTATCAAAACTGTGAACGTCCGCTGACCTTTGTCGAGGTCAATGACGGTCTGATTAAGCACATGGGGCTCTGTAGCGAGCCCGAAAATCTGGACGATTCAGCTTACGAATTGGCCTTGCAGGCGCAGGAACTAGAGCGCCGCCAAGCGCGGCGATTGGCCCAAGCCTTGGCTCAACTTTTTTAAGCGAAAAACACCATGGAAACCAAAGTCACCATCAAGATTGATGCCCAAGCGAAACAGCAGTTGCAAAGCGCCTATAAGGACGCTTTAGCAGAATTATTGCCTGATTTTGCAACGCTTTTTGCTAGGGTGGGGGGCTCCTGGCCCAAATTGCCGGGCCAGGAGCTTTCGAGTATGTATGCCCCGCCCGCAGGGGCTCCGTTTGAGCTGTCCCCTGCTAAGCAAGGCGGTCAGGCTAGTGCGCCCAGGGCTGCCAGCAAGGAAGGCGGCTTTCAGGGGATGTTAAGCGGGCTGATCAAGCTGATTCCTGGCGGCGAGCAGGCCGTGGGAATTTATAATCAGGTTAAAGGGATTGGCAAAGCAGTTGGGGTGGATACGGACCAAGCGGTAGCTTCGGCCATGCCCGAGCAGGCCAAAACGGCGGCGGGCTATGTTAGGCAAGGCCTGGGTATCCTTGATCAACTAAAATCGGACCCCGTTGGTTTGGTGAAAGGGCTTTTTACGGGCTCTGGCGACCAGCCAAATCCTAGGGTTCCCAATGGGCAAAATAGTCTGGTGGAAAAACCGTTGGGTTTTAAATATCCTGTTAGTATTAAGGAATTACTTCATAATGAAGTATATAACCGACTTAGGGATACTTTACCCCCCTCCAACCCTGACTCAAGCCTTATTGGTAAAGGACCGACAAAGTCCGGCGATTGGGCAAAGCGCCCGCTTGGGTCAGAGGAGGCTATTGGGCCCGACCCAGGGGCGATTCAGGCCTTTAGTAAGCTAGGGGAATTAATCGATGGGCTTAAGGAAAAGTCGAGTGGTTTTAGCAAACAGGTGATCAGTGACTTTACTAGTATTGACCAAAACAAAGACCTCTTTGATAATGCCGGGGAGCGGTTTAAGGCGATTGATACCGCCCTAAAGGCGACGGGTGGCGAATTAACCACCAAGCTTTCGGACCCCCTCAAAAGTGTGATTGACAGCCTAGGGAGCCTAAAAAAGATTTCCCAAGCCAAAGATATCCTCTTCGATTGGACTGCAATCTTCACAGGTGAAGAACGGCTTAAATCCACCAAAGAGGGGCTAGAGAGTATTGTGGCCAACCTAAAGGCGTTAAAAGAGTTGGCCGCAAGGGCAGGCACCGCTCAGGGAGGGGGTAGCGACCAAGGAGCGAGTGGGGTTGAAGGGGTTAGTAAAGGCCAAAAGCTAGTGCAGGATTACCCCGGAAGCAACCAAGTTGTTTCGAAGAAAACGGGTGGAGAAAATTCTATTAGAATTCCTTTGCCTACTGCCCACCAAAACGGATCAGCAGCAGGGACCGTATATAACCAACAACAATACCATGTTTATGTCGATGGGGGCCTGACCAGCGAGGTGCTGGCCGGGCTGAAGTAGGTTATTTGCTAAACTGGGCCTCTTTGATCAGGCGCTCGCACACCACCGTGTCTCGGCCAAAGACCTCTTCGGCTGCGGCCTTAATTTCTTTTAGGTGCTGATAGACTTCTGGGCTCGGATTCTCGCAAAACCAAATAAAATTGTTGGCCACGGCTCCGGCCACAATAAAGCAAGTGATCGTTTCGTCACGAAGCTTATTTTTAAAGGCCTCATACTCCGCAGTCATCCCGATCTCGCCCACCTTTTTAGCGACTTGGTCGCTGAACCATTGGGTGTGATAAAAGGCACCTCCTTTTCCTTTTTTAAACAACTCGTCTGTCTCGGCGGTGGGGTGTAGGTGGTTGCCACAAAAGGTTTTGATGTTGTCCCAATCTTTGGCTTCATACCAACCAACCACCAAGTCAGCTATTTTGGCTTGGGCGTTTTTATAATATCTGCCATGGGCCCGGTATTCGGCGCGGAGCGCATGTTTGAGTTTACCCTCCTTTGAGAGAGCCGAGTAACCTGCGTCTTTTGTACTGTCTACCTTCTCCCAATCCTCTTCGGCTTGGGCGCTAAAGGCGAATAAAAACAAAAGCAAAGGCAGTAGCCATAAGTGTCGTTTCATCTTTTATTTTAGGTCTAGGTGTTTGTAAACAACCCAACCTTAACAACAACCGCCTTCGGTGTAAAGAAAGCAATCCTCGCCTAGGAGACTCAATGTTTTACGATTCAACAGATATTCATAACACCCCCCTGGTCCTGCGGCAGCGGCTAGCCCTGGATGGGGGGGCTGCAGGAGACCTGCTGGGCGGGGTTGCCGCCTCGGCGGCGGCCTCCCTTTTGGGACCCATGGGCAGCGTCCTGGAGATGCGTTTCGGGCGGATCGTCTCTTTTAGTGAAGTTTGCGAAAAGAATGAGAAATTGGATTTGAGACCCTCCAAAATACAACTCACCGCTTGGCTCTTTGACGACGAATTGGACCCCTTCGGCCCCGAAAGCAACGAGACTATCGGACAAAAGCTGGCCACCTTCCAGGCCTTTTTCTTTATGGGTAAAACCTATGAGATCATCCATCCCTACGCTCAGAGTATTGATCTATTAGGGGTAACCATCGACAGCCGGGCCCTCGATTTTCACGGAGATAAAGTAGTGGTTACCCTAAAAATGACCGCCTCAGACAGCCTAACCGAGCGAATAAAAAATATTAGTGCTGGCTTAAGTGCCGCTAAAACTATGGCCAGCGCTGCGGTAGCACAGATGCTTGCGAGTCAAGCAGAAGAACAGGTATACGGATGATCGTCTCCCTGTTTAACCCAGAGAAGCAGTTTCAACTAGAACGCTACGAAATATGCATGGAGCGGCAGCAGCCCACCCGGGTCACCTGCTTCACCAACAAGTCCATGACCAGCAAGTTTGAATACAGCCTCGGCATCGGAGACGAGGTCGCCACAAATCACTGCCCCCTGGTTTTGAACCGAACCCGCGAGATTAACGCGCAACTTTTCGAAAACCAACTGACCGAACCACTGCGTTATTTGCTAGACCGGCCTTTCAAAAAGCAGTTGATCGCTGCTGACTATTTAAGGTTTTTTTTAGAATTGGCCTTGGCCTGGGATTTAGGGCTAGTCGTCCAAACCACCAAAGCTCCAGTTCAACGCGAAAACTTATTTTTTATTGGTAACTGCCGCAACGCCCTAGACCAAGCCCACCAGATTTTTAACCTTAAAAACATTCGTTGGAAGGTCAGCTGGGGGCTTAAGCAGTTGGTTATCTACGAAACCGGCGGCATACCCTTACCTGTTATTCCGCTGGCTGCGAACCTGTTTCAAGGGCAGACAGAGCGCGGCATCGCCATTTATCCAGTACCCTCTTTGCGACCCTATCACACAGTCATTTGGAACAAAAAGCGAGAGGTAATCGACCGAGTTTTGTTTCACTCGGCCACCAAAAACATGATTATCCGCTTTGCGAGTGACCTCATCCCCGCCGGTCGGCGGCCTATTAAAAGCCTTGTTGGTTAGGAGAAAAAATGATCGACCTAAAATGGAACGCCACTGAACAGGGGATCAACTGGAATCCCCCCCAAGCGGGAGAGGTGGTGACGGACCCTTTAGCTTGGGAGCCCGAGATTGTAGAAGGCGACGAGGCCTTGATTCAGTCCTTTTACATCTCGCTGCGAAACGATCCCTGGACCCGCGCCCTTTATCAAGCCGAACCAGAGGAAGCGGCGCGGATCGGCATCGAGCTTAAAAAATCTTTGCAAGCCAATAACCCAGAGATTGTTTTGGGTAGTTTTCATTACAGCCTGGACCAAGGCCATCTCAACATCCGCGCCACCTTGATCTGCGATAACAACCAAAGTATCCAAACCTATTTCGAAAACGTATTCAATGCTTAATCAAGACATGGCCCAAGCGGTGGACCGCTGGAAAATCGAACTGGCTGGGTACCATTTGTTGCATTTTGCGAAGGTGCAAAAGGTCAACCAGGTGCCCGGTCTCCACACTAAGTCGATCCCCTTAGCCACGGTGGATCTACAACTTTTAGACGACCAGTTGAAGCCGTTAATAAATAAATTGGGGCTGCCGCTGGACGACTTTAGAATGGTGCCCCTGGCCCGTTTTAGCCGCCATTTGAGTGACCCGCCTTCTAAGGGCGATACGGTGTTGGTGGCTTTTGTCAACGGGCTGGCCTCTTCGGCGGTGGTGCTTGCGGTTTTGCACGATAAGCAGACGGTTCTGCAAAAAGAGGGAGTCTTGGAACTTTCGGGAGCCGACCAGATCAAGATCGGGGCTAGCTTAACCACCATGGACAACGCCGTCTTGTTCAAACCACTTGAGGCCATCATCAACGCCCTTGCCGACGCGGTCGATGCCTTAGGCCAAGCAGGCAACCTCGGCGGGCCCCTGCCGGGGTATCCAGTGATGCTGGAAAAATTGATCACAGTTAAAGCGCAGTTACTATTACTAAAATCAGAAGTCCAATTGGGCAAATTAACCAAACTTCCCCTTCCCTAAGAGATCCTATGCCCCTAAACGCCCACAGCGCCGCTACTTCTTACGCTGCCTCCAAAGGCAAAACCCTGGCCGAACTTCCTGATATCGAACCCCTAATCGACGTCATTTTCAGCCATCTCAAAGAAAACCTGTCCCTGTCGGCAGCCGTAACCGGCACCTGCCCGCCGGGCACCCAGGGCGGGCCTTTGACCGGCGGCACCCTCTCTTCTTATCAATTTAGCTAAAGGAACCCCACATGGACCAAACAACCATCGACCAGATGATGGTCGAGATTAGTCTCGCTGACGAAACCGCGTTAGACCAAGCCTTCAACGATGCCGCTGCCGGCACCCGCTACGCTGAGGCGGCCAAAACCAAAAACTCGGTGCTTTTTAACGTATTTTACGCGCTGTTTCGCGAGCCGTTTAGAATTTTTCGCGAAGCCGTAAAAAACATGCTGCCTCAATTATTTATCGGCTCGGCCAGCGGCACTTGGCTAGAACAGTTCGCCGCCGATTATGACCTAACCCGTGACCAAGGGGTAAAGGCGAGGCACCTGATGAACCTCACCAAGACCCCAGGCCAGTCGGTGCAAATCGCCCAGGGTGATATCTTTTATGTTAACGAGGCCGCGCCTCGGGGTTTTTTGGCGGTGGCGGCAACCTCAATCGCCCCAGACGATCCAAACCAATTTGCCATTACCGTTGAGGCTGAAGCGATTGGCACTAAATACAACGTGATTGCAGGCCAGATTTCCGAAACCCTGGTGGGTGGTCTTAACCTAAGCAAAATCACCAACGTGGAAATACTCACCACTGGCCGGGAGATCGAAACAGACGAGGAATTGCGCGAGCGGATTTTTGCTAAAAAATGGTCCCAAAACCTTCAGTACGGGGTCGATGCGAAGTATCTGGCTGCGTTGCAGTCGGTGGCCGCTGTGGACCATGCTAGATTAGATTCGGTGGTTCCTGATACAGGCACGCTGCACTACGTGGTTTACGGGCGAGGCACTTTGGACCCATCCGAAATCGCCCTCGCTCAGGGCGCCTTAAATCAGGTGTTGATGACCACTGACCAAGCCATCGTAAGTGGGGCAGAGTCTTGTTTGTTGACCTTGGGTGTGGTGCTGCACAAAACATTGGACCACCCTACGGTAACCAACGAAATTGCTGCTTACTTTATGCAGTTAGAACGAGGCACTGACTTTTATTCTAGCCTATTAAGCAACTGGCTTTATGACCGGATTCCGGCGCTTTCGGGTACCCCTATCGAAATCAATCCCGACTTTGCCGCCCTGCCTGACTCCAGCTTCTTTTATCCCTCCTTGACTATCTCGGAGGCTCCATGATTAAGAAATGGTGGCTAAAAAACCCGGCCATTTCCGAACTCAACCTATTGAGTGATGCAGTATGGAACTATATGGCGGGATTAGTGGCACCCTTGGGGGATATGGTCCACTTTGGTACCATGCTGCCAACCATGGTGGACCAGTACTGGCAGAAACTGCCCCTTAAACCCAAGTTGGCGGCAGGCAACCAAGCAAATTTTTTGAGACAGTTTGAGCAATATTTAGAGCGTTACGGCAGCGATCAGGGTGTCGCCTTGACGCAAGACATTTTTGGTCTGACTGATTTTGAAGTGGTCGTTATGCGGCACACCCCCTTAGCCGATCGTTACGCCCATGTGGTGGTCCGATTGTGGATCGATGCGGCCACTGCTGACGAGACCTTTGATCAAATCGCAACCTACCTAACCTTTGTGTTGCCTGCACGCTGCACAAAACATTTTCAATTGGTCCGACGCCATACGGGCGCCGGATTCGGCAGAACTCAATTTGGAAGGAGATACGGAAGATGACCCCTTTTATCGAAAGCAAGACTGGCCTTGGCTTAATCCTGCCTGAGGCGGAAAACACGGCCTGGGAAAATATTTTTTGGCAAAATCAGCATCTAATTGGCTGGGTTTTAGAGGCGCAAAACCGCATGTCTCGTTTGTTTAGCGGAAGCTTGGTTGACAGCACCCTAACTGGAGTTAAAGTCAACTGGGTATTAGACGACAAAACTTCAAAATTCGCAGAATTTCCTGACATAACAATCACAAGTTTGCCTTGCGCCAGGATGGTCTATTATGCAGACTTTGATACAACCACCATCCTGGTTAGGAACCTGGCTAGTTTTAGTGATTTTACGCCGACTGATAAACAATTTCCGCTAGTCCATGTGGGCACGCAACAAAAGACCGACGGTACCACTCCAAGCTTTGCCCATTGGGTTGCGCCCAGGACTTCCACTCCGCCCTGGAGAACAATTTAATCAAAGCCTTAAGAAGCACCCAGCGATTGCGCCTATAGGAGCCAATGCGACACCCTTTTTTAACACCTTTAACTACACCCGCGATCCGAAAAAACAAGTCCAGGCCGGCTGAATTGGCCCGATAGTGGTCCGGCTAAAAAAAACTTTGACTAGGCGAGAGGTGCCTCGAAGTGAATTTATTCAACAAAAAGTGGTTGTACAAAGTGGGATTATCGATTGGTTTATTGAGTACAGCTAGTTAAATGTGAGGCACTTTGCCGGGGTGCCTCATGTTGCCTCATGTTGCCTCACTGTAAGCCGGTTCGATCCTAAGTCCTTACCGGGATCGTTTTCAAAATTGCCTCATCCCCGACTTGACCCGCGCCTCATTTGACTTGCCCCAAATCCCCTCCTTCGCCCCGTTTGACCTGCCCCTTGCTCCCCTTTTCGCCCACCTCCTGATTTGCCGGGGTATTAAGCTGCTTTACAGAGCGGCAGTTAAAAAAAGCGGCGTTAGGGTTTTGTGATGAAACTGCCTGCAGGAGAAGTGTTTAAATAGGCAGTACAATGGAAGCCAGTAAACGGGACTTTTGGAGGGAGAAAAGTAACCACCAACTAAACCATCCAATTTATTTGGGCTTGGCGGTGCAAGGTCGAGATGGTGGGGTAAGAGAGTTTTGATTGCTTTAAATTGAAAAAAAAGTCAGAATAAGACTGATCTTAAGAGGTTTGCTAGGTAGGGAGGGACTATCAAGATATAGCAAGCAGGTATCTGGTTCCTAACCTCATTCCTTCTAAATTACAACCAGTTAAGCGTAAATAACATGCCTTTACTAGACTACTTATTGGAATTCGTCAGTTTAGGTGCGGTTGGCAATAAGCAGTTGTCTGAATGCCTGGAAAAAGGTCTCGATTGCGCCAAACAGGGGCATATTACCCGCGCTTTGCTGCACTGGAATCAAGCTCGCGACCTAGACCCAGAGCAAACCAAAGCTTTTTTAATAGCCCAAGAAGACGAACTTTCCCGATTGGGAAAACCGGAAGCGGTGTTGTCAACCGGATTAATCTTGGTAAAGCTTGATCCGGCCAATGGGGAATTAGCCAACCGCATGGGCAATCTGGCGCGCCGACTTGGCCTGAGTGACTTAGCCAAGAAATTGTACAAATTGGCCAACCAGGAAGCCGCGCCCAATGAATATGCTTTTTGTAATTTAGTGGCGACTCTGGCTAAAGTAGAGTTGTACGACGGCGAGATTAAGCTGTTGATAAAGAAGTACTTTCAGGAACAAAATTATCGATTCCCTCCTTATCAGAACGATCCAAATTTAGTGGAGAAGTTGACCGCTAGATTAGCTCTGGATCTAACCCAGGAGAAAGAGAAGCAACTAGTTTTAGTCAATGAAGAGTTAAAGTATGCTGGGGAATTAGGTGATGCACTCAAGCAGTTCGAACTCCAAAAAAAGACGGCAGCCCTGGAGGCCGACCCTTGTATTCCCTCTTATGAGAGCATTAAGGTGGTTCTCAAATCGGCGGTCGTCCATGACCAAATGCGCCTGGATAAAAGCAAAGAGGCCCAAGACAACCTGATTAACCTTGGGCTTTTTGCTTTGATCAACGAGGATAGTGGGCTGGCCCTAGCCTGCTTTGAAAAGTTGGAAAGTATTAAAAGCACCTACAAATACCATAACTTACTGTATGGGTTGGCTATATTTTTAAGCGCACGGTCCATTGAAGGGTTGGAGCAAGCTACAAAAACCATCACGTCCAATCCGTTTGACCGTTTTGGTCATGCTAATATCGGGCTGATGCATTTAAAAGCGGGTCACAAGTTGCTGGGATACCAGCATCTTTTGATCGCGGCAGATTTGTTAGATAAATCCGAGGGGCTTTTCGATTTCGATCAATTCGTTCGGTTGGCTGAAGAGAGTTATGAGGACAACCAGTTCAAAGACGCCCTTAGACGTTACGAGGTAATTGCCCAGGAAAAACCCTCAATAATAGCTTGGTCCCGCATAGCTTCCTTGCACATGAAAAAGGGAGATATTATGTCGGCCGCAGAAGCTCTGCATGAAATTTTGCGAATTGAACCTGACTTTGGATACATACATTCAAAGTTGGAGCTTTTGCACAATAAGTTGATAGAACAGGGCGATGAATTAGCGATCAAAGGTCAGTATCGTGGTGCCTTGAAAATATATCGTAAGGCTTTGGGGGTATTAAAGGTTCCTACGACCCTTAAAAAGGCTGGGGAAATGTGTGAAAAATTAAAGGCCAAATCTAAGGCTGCCCATTATTTTGAGGAGTATAAAGAGCTTGTTCAAGAGGGTCTGCAAAAGGAGAAAGAGGCCAAGCGGTTGGCGCTAGTGGCCAAGGCGATGGAGTCCGTCAAAAAAGGGGAACTTGCCATTTCCATCATAAAGCTGGAAGAAGCCTTACTGATGAAAGCGGATCGTTCGATTTTCCTAACGCTTTGCTCTTTGTACGAGGATTCCGCGCAAAGAGACAAGGTCCGGGACTTAGAAACCCGGTGGGCGGAAATATTAGAGGTTGAAGAAAAAAAGTCGAAACTGGTTAAGGAAATAAACCGTTACTTCGCTAAACGGAAAATCAAAACCGACCTGGAATAACCCCAAAGTTCAAAGCCAATCCCCCCGCACTCCATTTATAAGCGGGGTCGGGGTCCATGGCTGCTGTGTCGCTAGCATCAATCATCCACTCCAAAAATCAACCTCCCTAAAGTGGCCTCCTATGAGGCTAGATTCCCGATTTAAAAAACCAAACGATTTTTCTTGCTTTTAAGGGGGGGGCGGGGGGATAATGAACCCGCTAGTGATACCTAAACAATTGGAACCATTGGCTAACTGGTGAGTATTTAATTTTAGGGACAAGCGTACCAAATAAAGGGATTACCCCAAACCCAGCTTACAAAGCGGAAGGGATTGTTTCTTTGACTTCTACGAATTGGATAGGGCTATGTTAATACGGGCTATAAAAATTTTCTTCGCTTCCCTATTGTTTTTGCCCAGCCTAG
>MFNE01000039.1:4264-6014 GCA_001783695.1 Candidatus Lambdaproteobacteria bacterium RIFOXYD2_FULL_50_16 | reverse complement strand
GGCGGCTAAGGCGTTGGCCATCACCCAGCTTAAGGGACACAGCGAAAAGGCCATATTAATCCAGGTGGTCAACCTGCACAACCAAAAGACCGATCAAACCGCAAAGACCATTGAAACCGCCCTTTACCAAGCCTTGGAAAAGGAGTTTCCTGGCTTTAAGTTGGTTTTTCTTTCCGAGTCCATCGCCGGCACCAATTTACTCAAGGCCATTATAGTTAAGGGCGAATATGAACAAAAAGGTCCGATTACGAAAGCCCACTTTAAGGCCATCATCGGCCTTCAGGGAGAGTCGGTCGGTCAGGCTTCGGTAGAGTTCGAAAGTGTTAAAACGGTTCGTAAATCGTTGGTGGCGGTTTTAGACCTGGAGGCCGCCCAACTCAGCGGGGCGGAACGGTCCTTGTATTCGGACATGCTCAGGGAGGAGTTGGGCAAAAAGAAGGCCTTCGAAATGGCCTCAAGTGCCGATGTGGCCAAGATGAACCCGGACGCGATTCAAAAGTCCTACGGCTGTTCCCGTGATGAGTGCGCCACTATTATTGGCGAGCAGATGGGGGTGGATCAGGTCATCTCCACCACCTATTTTAGCGTAGGGGCTAAAGCCGCCTTGTCGGGTAAACTCTTTAACATCAAGGACGGTAGCATCGTTACCACTGCGACCGTACAGGGCGCGCCTACCGAGATTCAGTCGCTGATCAAAGAGCTAGCGACCAAGCTCACCGGGGTGGAAGAGGGTGGCGGGGTATCGGTCTTTGGACAGTTTAAGGTGGACTCAGACCCCTCGGGGGCTACTCTGTTTTTAGACGGCAAAACCCGCGATGAAAAAACTCCCGCCGTCCTTTCAGACATCCCCGCCGGTTCTCATACGTTACGTTTAATTAAAGATGATCTAGGTGCGGTACTAACTTTTGATTTAGCCGATGGTGAGGTAAAAAAACTGAGTGCCCAACTATCTAACGAAGCCGCTTTAACCGTCACCTCCACCCCCTTTGACGCCGAGCTTTGGGTAGATGGGGCCAAGGTCGGCAATACCCCTTTCCAGGGCAATGCTAAAACCGGCCTCCGTGAGTTAACCCTCAAATTCCCTGATGGTTCGAAGTTCCGCCATCAGGTGCAAGTGGAACTAGAGGGCGAAAACAAATTCGAATTTAAGCAAAAGGAGCTGGTTCAGGCCCGGCTAACTATTCAGCCCGCCGACGCGCTGCTAAAGGCCGAAGGCAAAGAGGTCGGAGGAAAAGCCCCCGAAACCTTTACCTCTAAAGATGAAAAAAGAGAGGTTTGGTTAGCAATGCCCCAAGGTACTTACCAGTTTGAGTTAAGCCATCCCCACCAAACCAATTCTGTTACTGCAAACAACAGTCTTAATATTGGAAATAAGGTGGAAATGGAATTTAGTGTTCCTCTTAAGCAGGGATATATGGACTGGCAGGATTATCATGCTGCCGTCGAGCATCGTTCTTTTATGATCACCTGGACTTTGTTGGGGGCGGCGGTGACTTCAGGCTATGCCTATGTAGAAAGCCAGAACGCGGTCAAAGCGCAAACCGCCCAGTCTGAAGCCGAAACCAACCGAGACGCCGCCTTTACTAATTACAAAGCGGCCACAGATACCACAACCTCGGCCACCTACTTAGCAGAGTCCCAAGCCTATCACCAGACCGCCATAGACGAAAACCAAAAGGTTAAGTCCCATAACGCCAACGTCCAAGCCGGAAGTGGTTTGACCGCCTTGATTCTGTTGGCCACCACTTGG
>MFNE01000039.1:0-4209 GCA_001783695.1 Candidatus Lambdaproteobacteria bacterium RIFOXYD2_FULL_50_16 | reverse complement strand
ACGGCTTGAAAATAACTTGGGGGGCAGCATGGTAAGGCAAATGAAACCAGCAATCTTGATGGCCGTTCTTTTATTGGCCTTGACCGCCTGTAAAAAAGCAACCGAAAGCCCCATCGGCAGCTTTGACGAGTATCAGGCTGGTGATTCCAGTGGTTTTTCCAGCACCAAGGAAATTAAGGGGTTCTATTTTAAGGCCGCTACCAATAGCAAGTTAACCACCGATTACACTGGAACCATTTCGGGTACTACCATCACGGTGCAGCTCGCCAACAGCACCACCCGCACCGCCCTGGTCCCTGAATTTGCCTTTAAAGGCAAGTCCATCCAGGTTGGCAGTACCGAACAGGTCTCCGGGAGCACGGCCAATGACTTTTCTTCGACCCTCACCTATACCTTGACCGCCTTTGACGGAACCACGACGGACTATACGGCTTCGGTTTATTCGGGGAGCCCTAGTAGCCCCAGTATAACCCTTGCCAGTGGGGCCACCTCCACCAGCACCAAAGCGGTAACCGTGACCCTTTCTGCCCAAGATGATGATGGGGTAGTTGGTTACTACCTCTCTGAAACCAACACCGCTCCTTTGGCCTCTGCCTCTGGCTGGACCACGGTAACCACCACCGCTAGTTATTCCGGGACCGCCAGCTTCACCTTGAGTAACAGCGACGCCACTAAAACCGTTTATGCGTGGTTTAAAGATTCCTTAGGAAACGTCAGTGATTCAGCCAATGATACGATTGTGTTATCTTTGCCCAAGGCGGTGAGCGCCTTTAGCCTGACCAACGCCCTCAATTCCCTACTCCTGGCGGACGCCACCGGGACTATCTCCGGCACTTCGGTTTCCCTCCCCGCCCGCATGAAGGAAAACCAATCAATGGTGCTGATCCCGACCTTCACCCACTCTGGGTCCTCGGTGACCGTGGGGGGCACGGCGCAGACCAGCGGAACCAGCAGCCAGGACTTCACCAGCGCGGTCAGCTACGCGGTTTCCGATACCGATGGCGGGAGCGCCAGCTACAGCGTCTCGGTGACCGTATCCCCCCCGATCCCGGACACCGGGCAGACCACCAGCTACACCACCACCTCTGGTGAGGACAACGACTATAACACCTCGAATCAACCGAGCTATACCGACAACGGCAACAGCACCGTGACCGACGAGGTGACCGGCCTCATCTGGCAACAATGCTCTGCGGGCCTAAGCGGGACCAACTGCGCCACCGGCACCGCCACCACCTATACCTGGGCCAACGCCAGCAGCTACTGCACCAACAACACCGCCGGGCTGACGGGATCCGGCTGGCGGCTGCCCACGGTGACCGAACTGGCTTATCTAGTGCGCAATGAGGGGAGTGCCCCCACGATTAATACCACCGCCTTTCCGGCCATGGTTTCCCATTTCTATTGGTCGTCCACTACCTATGCGCTGGACAGCACCAGCGCTTGGATCGTGTACTTCGGCAGTGGCTATGTGTACAGCAACGTCAAGACCAGCTACTACTATGTCCGTTGCGTCCGTTAAAGAGAGTTGGTTCTTTGGTTCTTTGGTACTTTCGGGGGGCGGAGGCCCCCGCCCTTCCCGCCCGTAAGGGCGGGCCGATTTTTTTGGGCCGAGGGGCCCGCTCTTGGAGGTCTAGATCATGAACTCTTGCGCAATTTGGAGGCGTATGAAAATTTTTTGGCTTTTACTCGGACTCAGTTTCTGGGCCACCCCCTTGCTGGCCACCCCCTTCACCGACAACGGGAACTCCACGGTCACCGATCAGGCGACTGGCCTGATCTGGGACCAGCAGGAGACCTCGACGATGACTTGGGAGGCCGCCTTGGCCTATTGCGAGGGGTTGAGCTTGGCAAGCCAGACCGACTGGCGGCTGCCCAACCGCAATGAGTTGCAAAGCCTGGTGGACTATACCAAGACCTCCGCCCCCACCATCGACACCACCGCTTTTCCATCCGCTGTTTCCGGTAACTATTGGTCGTCCACTACCTATGCGCTGAACAGCACCTACGCTTGGCTCGTGAGCTTCGGCAATGGCTATGTGAACTTCAACAGCAAGCCCTACAACATCTATGTCCGTTGCGTCCGTTAAAGAGAGTTGGTTCTTTGGTTCTTTGGTACTTTCGGGGGCGCCTGCCCCCGTTTTTTTCTAAGGGCGTAAGCCCTTGGCTCCCCAGCCCGTAAGAGCGGGCCTATTTTTTGGTTCTTTGTGGGGGCTTTAGCCCCCGTTTTTCCGGGGCTTACAGCCCCCGCCCTTCCCGCTAGGGGCTGCGAAAAACCTCGCCTCTTGCGCCAGGCCCTCCCCGCTTAACACGAATTTTTACCGCAGACCACAGGCAGACGTGGCAAGGCCTTATGGCTAAAGACTCTTCATTTTAAAAGGTAAAAGAGAATGGCGGGGTTGACGGGACTCGAACCCGCAAGCCGTTTGCAGGTGTTTGATTTTGCTGGCTAAAATAAATTGAAATATTTTTCAATTATCGACTAATAATTCAATCGAATCGACAATTGGCAAACAATCCAATCCCTCGGTGTTCTGATAACCTTTGGTGGTGGTTATCAGCCTATGGCGGGCAAGCTTCTGAACTCTAGTGATTTCCGCGCCCTTTTCTAACAGGTGGGTAATCACGGTTGCGCGGATACCGTGAAGCGGCTTAACCCCTCTGATTCCAAGCTCTTCGTTTATTTTAGCGAACGGCCTAGCTAGCGTCGCCTCTGTTTTGTATAGCTGGTTCCCGCTGCCATCGTCAAGAAACCACCGCTCGCTGGGCTCACGCTCTGCCAAATCACGGCCAAGGAATTCGGCTAAACCTCCACCTATGGGCACCCGCGCTTCCTTCCGACCCTTCACGAAGAAGTCAATCTCCGGGGCATTGCGGATCAAAATAACTCGATCCGCAAGCCTAATATTTTCAAGCCTTAAAGACCAGATTTCGCCTCCTCGCATCGCCGTATAGACAGCCAATCGGAATGCCCTTAGTTGGTTGATTCGCTGGATTGTCGAGCTATCCTTTCTCCCAGAAGCGATTTTTTGCTCCAAAATTTGCTCAATTTTCCTTAGCTGAACATTCGTATAAATTCTTGGCTCCTTGGTAACCTTAAGTGGGCGAGGTAATTCCTTGCGTTCTGAAAGGTGTTTGGACTTGAAGGCCCAATTCAGAAAAGTTTGCAGGTTTACCACATGCTTGTATACCGTTCTGGAATCAATTCCTTTTTTTTGCAGATAGTTGATCAGGTGGGTGCCAAAACTGGAAGGGAATCTGTCTGCTTTATGGTTTCCCAAGGCTTCCAAATAGTATCTCTTTGAAGTCATATAATCATCCAAAGTTCTACCGGACCTAGTGCTTTTGGTTTCGGCCAGCCAAATGTCCATCAAGTCTCGGATCTCGACCCCCACTCCTAGAGACTCGTCGTCTGTCCCGTTTTTCAACCGGATAAGTTTTTGTTGATATAGCGCATTAAGAAACAGCTCAATTTCCTCGGCTGTCCGGGCGCGTTGTCCTTGGATGGTTTCCTCAAACTCTGCCTCATCGATGCGGCAAAGTACTCTTAAGGGAGGGTTCTTCTTTATCTTTCCGGTAACCAATTCGTGAAAGCGGGCCACTACTACCCCCTTTCTTTCGTTGTGCCAAAAGCGTTTACGTTGCTTTGCCATATCTTTTCGTCAACTTTTATTGATCATTTCCCCCCTTTTTCATTTGATTTTATCCATCTACCAACAACCGAAAATTTAATCTAGCCCCTTTATTGATACAAGATTTTCCTCCTGAAGCTTGTTTCCTTAAAATTTTATATAGAACATTTGCCCTCAGGGGCATTTCTCATCCGCCCGGCTGGGCAAATCTCATTTGTCCAGGTGGGCATCTGTCATTTGTCCGATTGGGCAAATAGACGTGATTATTGATCATTTGAGATTTTTGGGAGGGGTGCCGCTTGGCGCGGTTGGGTAAATTGTTCCTGGCCCGCTGGTCGATAGATTGACCAACGGGTTTGGCGGGTGTTCCTAGATCGTCGCGCTTGATCGGGTTAGAGTTTCGCACCGTGCGCCGCTGTCGCGGCTGGCCTCGTTTCGCTTCGCTCGCCTCGGGTTTGTCTTGGCGGCTACTGTTTCTATTTCTTCAGAGTCCTTAGCCGCGCAGGGTCCAAGGTGGGATGGTCCTTCGAGCGGGTTTGGTGGGTGTTCCTAGATCGTCGCGCTCGATGGGGTGGGA
>MFNE01000038.1:45353-60305 GCA_001783695.1 Candidatus Lambdaproteobacteria bacterium RIFOXYD2_FULL_50_16 | reverse complement strand
ACGATGAAACGGGAAACCCGGTGAACCTTTGGGACAACCAAACTATTCCGGTGCAGCCCCCGCTACTGTAGGCCACGTTTGTAAAGTGGTAAGCCAGGAGACCGGCCTGATCTAATTGACGCTTGCGCGTGCCTCGGGGTGAAGGATGGTGGTTCTACCAAAAATCATGCAGTTCCCTCCCCCCCTATTCTCGCGTACTGTTTACTTGCCTTGGCTATGAAAGGGGCCTTGTTGGGCGGGGTTCAGTCTGGCTCTGGCAAGACCACGGTGATGTTGGCACTATTGCAACGTCACTTAAGGCTTGGGCAATCGGTAGCCGCTTTTAAAGCGGGCCCTGATTTTTTGGACCCCATGTGGCACCAAGCGGTTTTGGGTCAAGCAAGTTATAACCTGGATACCCAGATGATGGGGCCCCAGGAGTGTCAGAGGGTTTTATGCAACGCCCAAGGCGATTATTTGTGGGTTGAAGGGGTAATGGGGTTGTTTGACGGACGCCAAGGGGTTGGCGGGGCTGGTTCGGGGGCCGATTTGGCGTTGGTGCTGGGGCTCCCAGTGGTGTTGGTGGTCGATGCTAAGGGGCAGGCGGGCAGTATTGCACCTTTGGTCGCCGGATTTGAACTTTATGCCCAAAAAAAGGGGATTCAAATCGCCGGGATCGTCGCCAATCGGGTGGGAAGCCAAGGGCACGCGGACCTATTAAAAGGAATCTTGGCTGAAGAAAACTTGCCCCCGCTTTTAGGTTGGATGGATAAAAAGGCCCCCAATTTGCTTGAGCGCCATTTGGGGCTGGTGCGGCCTGAAGAATGGGAATTACCTGATTTAGCCAGTTCGCTTAATCTGGATGATCAGGCCTTGGAACGGGCTTTGGGGCTGGTTTCGTTAAGGACCAAGGTAAAAGAGCGAACCACCAAGCGGCTCTTGGGCAAACGAATCGCCATTGCCCGTGACCTAGCCTGTTGTTTTATCTACCCAGCTAATCTTGATTGGCTAAAAGAACAGGGGGCGGAGGTCGTTTTTTTTTCCCCCCTCAACTCGGAACCTCTGCCCCCTGAGATTGACGGGCTTTGGCTACCTGGGGGGTACCCAGAGCTTTATGGAGCCCAATTAGCAGGATCAAGCTCTTGGGAGACAATCCAGGTCTTTATAGAGGCAGGCGGGGCGGTTTTGGCAGAATGTGGCGGGGCGATGCTTTTAGGGGAAACCCTGATTGATCTGCAAAACGAGTCTCACCCAATGGCCGGGGTTTTTGATTTTAAATCGAAGATGCAAACTAGGTTAGCCGGACTTGGTTATGCGGAGGAGCAAAGCGGGGCCAGGGGCCACGAGTTCCACCATTCTTCGAGGATCGGCGGAGCTAAGTGTTACGCTGCCGCGTTTGAGTTAGATAAAGGCGACCAAGGGCTGAAGTATAAACAGGTACGAGCCTCTTATATTCACTGGTATTTCCCCTCGGCTCCCGAGGCGGTGGCGAGGTGGTTTAGTGGCCAATGATAAAGACGGGCGGGTAATCTGCCATTTTGGAGAGGGCAAAGGCAAAAGTTCTGCTGCCTTAGGTATGGTTTTTCGGGCCGCCGGGTGGGGGATGAAGGTCTTGGTGGTCCAGTTTATTAAGGGCAAATGGAAAACCGGTGAAGAACGATTGGCCGCCAAGTTGGACGAGATTGAGTGGCATTCGATGGGGGATGGCTTCACCTGGGACACAAAAAATCCCGAAGCTGACCGGGCCACTTGCCAAAAAACTTGGGCCTTTGCTCAAGAAAAGATTTGTTCAGGGCTTTACGATCTGGTCTTGTTAGACGAGATCAACTATTGTTGTGGTTACGGATGGCTTGAAGGTGCCCAATTGGCGCGGTTTATTACCCAAGAGAAACCACCAAAGACTCATTTGATTTTAACCGGCCGTAATCCGGCCCCCGAGGTGCTCGAAGTTGCTGATACAGTAACCGAGATGAAGTTAGTCAAACATGCTTATTCGCAAGGGATCAAGGCGATTAAAGGCATTGAATTTTAACGATCCGCAGGAGTTTAAAGGCGATGCATATTGAGCCAGGTTTTGTAGTACAAGCCAAAGTTGTTTTGGCCAACGTAGCGGTAGTAGGGGTTTTAGGACTTTACGCTAAAGAATTGATGGCTAAACCACAACTGATTGTAAAAAGCCTTGTGGCTGCCGTTTGTTTTAGCCTGTTTATGGAGGCGTTCCATATGCAAGTAGGTCCTTCGGAATTGCATTTTTTAGGGGCAATGCCGATCTATTTGATTCTGGGATTTGTACCCGCCCTGTTTGGCTTTGTTCTAGGTCTGCTCTTTCAAGGGCTCTTGCTTCACCCAACCGACTTAGCCATGTTGTCGGTTAACAGCCTTTCTTTGATTCTGCCTTTGTTGGCCGTGCATTTTACGCTGGGTAAAAACCTATCGATACAAGACCTCAATCTGAAAACCTTAGCCAAGCTAGACGGGGTTTATTACGCTGGTGTGACCACGATGGTTGGGTTCTGGCTTTTAGGCGAAGCGGTGACCAACTTGAGTGCCTGGGCTACCTTTGCGGTTTCTTACGCTCCTGTAGTGCTGGCTGAAGTGGGTTTCAGCTTTGGTTTGATCAAGTTGGCCCAACGGTTTGGGAAAAGTCAGTGGTTTGGTGGGGTTAGCGCTGTTTAACTTACCAGCGCGATTACAAACGGGGTTTTAATGGGCAAGGTCTGGTTTGTGGGTGCAGGTCCAGGGGACCCCGATTTGATAACCATTAAAGGGCGCGCCCTAGTCGAGCAGGCGGGGGCGGTGCTTTATGCGGGTTCTTTGGTTGCTAAAGCGGCCTTGGATTGGGCCAAACCCGACGCGGTTACCGCCGATTCCAAGGGGATGACCCTGGAGGAAATCGCCGATTGGCTGGCGTTGCAGGCCAATCGGTGCGAGACCGTGGTCCGCCTGCAAACCGGGGACCCTAGCCTTTTTGGGGCGCTGATCGAGATGGTTAGACCTTTAGACCAGTTGGGTATTGAGGTGGGCGTGGTCCCAGGGGTGTCTTCCGCCTTTGCGAGCGCCGCTGCCGGGGTCGAAAGTTTGACCCTGCCCGAAGTAACCCAAACCGTGATCCTAACCCGCTTCTCCGGGCGCACTCCTATGCCGCAAGGGGAGGACCTAGAATCCCTAGCCAAGCACCACTGTTCGCTTTGTATCTTTTTATCAATCACCCTTTTTGACCAAGTCGAAGCGGCCCTGTTAAAGGCGGGTTGGGACGAATGGTCCCCCATTATGGTGGTAGAAAAGGCGAGCTGGCCCGGTGAAGAGCGGGTCTTTAAGGCCCCATTAAATCAAATGGCGGCTTTGATTGAAACCAATGGGATTAAGGCCCAAGCCATGATTGTCGCCAGCCCCACCTTGGGTGCCAGGGACTGGGACGAGATCACAAAGTCTAAGTTATATGACCCCGAATTTACTCACCGTTTTCGCAAAGCTGCTCGATGAAACAAACTATTTTGCTGGTTGGACATGGCTCCAGAGCTGAAGAGGGTAACCGAGAATTGGTGGATTGGGCAATGCGCTGGGCTAAGGAACATCCAGAATGGGAGATAGTAACCTGTTATATCGAGTTTGCCGAGGTATTATTGGAAGAAGGGCTCGACCAAGCAGCCGCTAAAGGTGGATCGGTGCTGGTTCTGCCCTTAATTCTAAATGCCGCGGGCCACGCTAAAATGGAAATCCCCGAGGCCCTTGAAGCCGCCCGCTTGCGGCATCCGAAGGTAAATTTTATATACGCCCGTCACATCGGGGCAGACCCGTTGATCTTGACCTTGATGTTGCGCCAATTAAAATCGTTAATGGCCGAACTCTATTTCCCCGATCCGAAAACCACCGGAGTGATCCTCCTGGGGCGGGGCTCTTCGGACATGGCGGCCAATAGTGAGTTAGCTAAGTTGGCCCGCTGGATCTTGGAATCCAGTGAACACGAATTGGTGGATCTGGCTTTTACCGGTATCAGTTATCCACGGATCGAAACAGCGGTGATGCGCCAAGTGAAGTTGGGGATGATGCAGGTCGCTATCCTACCTTTTTACCTGTTCGAAGGCCGTTTAATGCAGCGGATCGGTCGCCAAGCGGAGGCGTTGCAGGTCCAATATCCGCAAATTCGCTTTGGCGTAGGCCCCTATATTGGTTTTGAACCGGAAATATTTGCATTGGCCGAAACCCGTGTAAAAGAGGCACTTGGGCAAAAGGGTGAAGCTTTATTGCTCGAATGTGACGGCTGTAGCTACCGCGAGGCTTCTGCCCAGGCTTCCCCTCATTCCCATACCCACCGATGAACGCAAACCAAGTTACCGAACAACTCACCGAAGCGGGTCGCCAGATTGAGCATAACTCCTTTGCCATTGTCGATCAAGAAGCGGGGGCGCATAACTACGGACCTAGCCAATGGCAGGTAGTCCGCCGGATGAT
The DNA here is from genome assembly GCA_001783695.1 of Candidatus Lambdaproteobacteria bacterium RIFOXYD2_FULL_50_16. Taxonomy (GTDB): domain Bacteria; phylum SAR324; class SAR324; order XYD2-FULL-50-16; family XYD2-FULL-50-16; genus XYD2-FULL-50-16. The sequence continues at coordinate 55,874 of MFNE01000038.1, read as the reverse complement.
CCACGCGTCTGCTGACTTTGAGTTTAACGGCCTTACCAGATTTTCAAATGATGCGGTAGAGGCCGGGGTCAAAGCGATTTTGGCGGGGGCTAGTGTGATCGCCGACGTGGAGATGATTACTGTTGGCCTTTCCAAGCCAAGACTGGCCCATTTCGGGGTTAAAACCTACCAATTTATCAGCGATCAAGACGTTATCGATCAAGCCAAGGCAGAAAACAGTACCCGAGCGGTGCAAGCAATGCGCAAAGCCCACCGACTGGGTCTGTTAGAAGGTGCGATTGTAGGGATCGGCAACGCCCCAACGGCCCTGATTGAGGTGTTAAAACTGATTGAGGCCGGAGCCCGTCCGGCGCTTTTGGTGGGGATGCCCGTAGGCTTTGTGCAGGCGGCTGAATCCAAAATCAGAGCGGGAGCCCAGTCTAGGGTACCCTATATTATCACCGAAGGCCGCAAAGGTGGTTCCACCCTGGTAGTGAGCAGCCTTCACGCCTTACTGGCCTTGGCCGAAGCGCAGGAATAAGACCTTGGCCGAACGCAAGGAAAAAGCCGACGGACTAAGGACCGGCTACTCGACCGGAGCCTGTGCCGCTGCGGCTTCCAGGGCCGCAATGGAGGGACTAGTAACCGGCAAAGTGCCCGAGCAAATCCAAAGCTTGCTCCCTAACGGCCAGCGGGTGGTGTTTCAGGTTGCCCGGAGTAGTCTCAATACGGACTTCGCTCAAGCGGTAGTGATCAAAGACGCAGGCGATGACCCAGACGTGACCGACAAAGCTCAACTCACCGCCAGCCTAACCCCGCTTCGAAGCCAACCTGGCGTGATTTTAATTGAAGGTGGCCCTGGTGTTGGTCGAGTGACGCTGCCCGGCTTAGGGCTTCTGGTAGGTGGTCCGGCTATAAATCCCAAGCCACGACAAAATATTTTAGACAATATTTCGGAGGTCGGCGCCGATTGGTTAAAGACTTCGGGGGTGTTGGTGACGATCTCGGTCCCTGACGGAGAAAAAATGGCCAAGCGGACGTTAAACGCCCGCTTAGGGATTGTAGATGGAATCTCGATTTTAGGCACCAGCGGAATTGTCCGGGCCTTTTCCACTGCCGCCTACCGCGCCTGTGTGGTCCAAGGGGTTGAGGTGGCGGCCAGCCAGGGCCTTAGCCGAGTGGTTCTAAGCACCGGCGGACGCACCGAAAAATTTATAATCAAACAATTCCCGGACTTGCCCGAAGCTTGTTTTGTACAGATGGGCGACTTTTTAGGGGCGGCGCTAGACCGAGCGGCAGAACTAAAGATTAAAAAGATTAGTATTGGCGCGATGGTAGGTAAATTAACCAAAATCGCCCAAGGGGAGCGGGTCACCCATGCTCGAAAAAACCAAGTGGATACCGGATTGCTGGCTCGGCTAGCAGCCCAAGTGGGGGCTGGCAACGCGGTTTGTAAAGAAATTGAGCTGGCCCAAACGGCGAGGTTCGCCAGCGAACGGCTGGCCGAGTTGGGGCTCGATTTACCTTTTTACCAAGCCTTGATTGCCCATACCCTAAATACCTTGCACCAGAATTACTCTGGTGCTTTTTCACTTGATATTTGGGTTTGCGATTTTGAGGGGAATTATATTACGTCCCAGTCCGATCAGGGGGCTAAGTGAACCCTAAGTGCCATATTATTGGGGTATTAGAGGGTGAGCCCCTTTTTGGGGAAGTGGCGCAAATAATAGGGCGGGCCGCTTTAGTAGTGGGCGGGACCAGGCTCTTAAGTGCAATCCGAATTTCTCCAGGAGCCCAAACCTTCGACCTCACCGGACGTTTCGGCGAGGTGACGAGGTTGATTAAAGAGGCCTTGGCCGCCCAAAACGAGGTGGTTGTCTTAGCGACGGGTGATCCCATGTGCCATGGGATTGGCGGGTATTTGACCAGCCGTTTAGACCCTGGAACTTGGCAAATCTGGCCCCAGGTTTCAATGGTGCAAATAGCGGCAGCCCGTTTTGGGCTAGCTTGGCAGGGATATTTTATTTATTCGGTTCATGGCCCAGATACGGGTGAATGGGACGCCCATTCTGGACCGGAACATGGGCTTTATCCCTTGCTCAAAGCACTCCATCAAAAAGACCAGCTAGCCCTTTACTGTTCCCCAGCCAATGACCCGGCGCGGATAGCGCGGATGCTGATTACTGCTGGGTTAGAACAGGATTTTGAATTTAAGGTTGCCTCCAATATCGGAGGGGGCAACGAATGGTTACACCAGGGGATTTCCACCCTTGAGGCCGCCAAGGCCCAATTCGCCGAACCTAATGTCGCCTTCTTAACTAGGCAGAGCCCCCGAGCCCAAAGAACCATCCTAGCCCGCCCTGACGAAGCTTATTATCAACGAAAACCAGAATCAGGCCTGATTACCAAAAGGGAACACCGCGCTGTCGCCTTGGGGTTATTAGGGCTTAAACGGGATTCGGTAGTCTGGGACCTTGGAGCCGGGTCTGGATCGGTGGGGATTGAGGCGGCAGGCCTTTGTCCAGAAGGGCTGGTGTTTGCCATTGAAAAAAATGAAGCCGACTTTGCCAACGTCCTTTCCAACAAAGCCCGGTTTTTGGCCTACAATCACTTTCCTTTTTTAGGCAAAGCCCCCGAGCTTCTGGTTCATTGGCCTAATCCAGACGCTGTGTTTATTGGTGGATCAGGTGGAGCGCTGGCGGACTTGATTAGGTTGTCCTTAAAGCGGCTTAACCCTAAAGGCCGATTGGTGATTGCATTGATTAGTTTAGAAAATCAGTCCTTGGCGATAGAAACACTCTGCCAGCTAGGCCAAGATTGGCAATTAACCCAACTGCAGGTGTCCCGTAGCCAACCGATTTTAGACATGCATCGGCTGGCCCCGATACCCCCGATTTCCCTTTTATGGACTGAAGTCACATGAAAAAAAACCTTGGTAAACTGATTGGCCTTTCCTTGGGGCCTGGCGATCCGGGGTTGATTACCCGGCAAGCGTATGAAGCCTTAACCGGTGAGGCGCAGTGGTGTTACCCGGTCAAAAAGCGAGGGGCTGAGAGTTACGCCTTGTCTATCGCCCTGGCCGCCGGGCTGACCCCTCCCGAGGGGCATCAGGCACTTCTCTTCCCCATGACCCATGACCCAGAAAAACTCCTGGCGGCCTGGAAACAAGCGGCTTTAGAGGTATTAGAATTACTGAGCGGTGGAAGGGATTTGTTATTTTTGGTCGAGGGGGATTCGAGCACCTATTCAACCTTTGGCCATTTAGCCCGAACCCTTAAACAACTGGAACCGCTGGTGCCCATTGAGACTTGGGCCGGGGTCTCTAGTTTTAACGCCGCCGCAGCTAGGCTAGAGATGCCCTTGGCCGAAGTGGACGACAAGTTGGCTGTGATCCCTGCTGGCTACGGCGTCGCGGTGATTGAACGATTACTAGAGGATTTTGATCGTTTGGTGCTGCTTAAGGTCAAGCCAGTCTTAGATGAAGTGATTGATTTGGTGGAACGCTTGGATCTGATTCCCTATTGCCGGTTTATTGAAAAGGCCGGCAGCCCCGAGGAACGGCAGGTTTTGGATATCTCTACCCTTCGGGGCCAAAAGGTGAACTATTTATCCCTCATCTTAATCCACCACCCCAACCGCTTACCTGAAGAACTCAAACGAGGTTGCAAAAAGGTGGAACCATGATTACACCCAAAGTTGCCGCCGTTGCTATCACCAAAAAAGGAGCGCAAATTCTGGCCCAGTTAGGCCCACTTTTGCCAGAGGCCGACTTAATTGTGGCCGAGCGATTTTTAGAATATCTACTAGGCGTACCCAACCGAGTCTCCACCTACCAGGGCCCTGTGGGGGCGCAGATGGGGCCCTTGTTTAAGACCTACGACCAGTTGATCTTTTGTGTTTCTTTAGGCGCAGTTGTGCGCCTTGCGGCACCCCATCTCAAAACCAAAGAAACCGATCCTGGTGTTTTAGTGATCGACGATGCTTGCCAGTTTGTGGTGGCCGTCCTTTCTGGGCATTTAGGCGGGGCCAACGCTTTTACTATAAAGGTGGCGAAGCTTTTAGGAGCGCAGCCGGTGATCACGACCGCCTCTGACGCAGGTGGCACCCTAGCTGTGGATATTCTGGGTCGGGAACAGGGGTTTAAGGTCGAAGCAGATAAAAAAACGTTGATCCGCTTGGCTGCGCAGGTGGTTAACGAAGAGCCAGTCGCCCTGGTGCAAGAATCGGGGACCCGCGATTGGTGGAAGGGGCCAATACCTGAAAACATAAAAAGCTTTGATTGGCTCGAAGATGCGGATCCGAATAGGTTTTCTGGGGTGCTATGTATTACAAACCGTGCGTTGCCCCTTGACTTGAGCAAAAAATGGCAAGACCGTTTGGTGCTCTACCGCCCGCCGGAGCCTCTTTGAAGGTAGCCTTGGGGATAGGTTGCGACCGAAACACCGCCTTTGAAACCCTATGCGAGGCGCTCGATTTAGCCCTGAAACAAAGCGGGGTAGCCGAACAGGAAATAGTGGGCTTGGCTACGATCGACCAAAAACGAGACGAACCGGCTATTTTAAGGCTGGCTAAGGAAAAAAACTGGCCTCTGTATTTTTATCGGGCCCAAGAATTGGCCCAAGTGGAGGTCCCCAACCCCTCGGCGACGGTGCAAAAATACATGGGTTGCCCAGCCGTGGCCGAAGCGGCCGCCTTGTTGTTAGCCGGGCAGACCCTGTCGGCTTTGATTCTGGAAAAACTTAAACACCGGGGGGCGGATCTAAAAAACGTCACCCTTTCGATGGCGAGCTTTTAAATGGGTAAAATCTTTTTAGTGGGCTTTGGCCCAGGATCGGTGGAACAGATGACCCTACGCGCCCGCGAGGCTATCGCCCAATCGGAGGTGGTGATTGGATATTCGACTTATATTAAGTTGGTCGAGGACCTCCTGGTGGGCAAAGAGGTGATCAAAAAAGGCATGACCGAAGAGTTGGACCGGAGCGTTTTGGCTTATGAAAAAGCCAAAGAAGGCAAGACGGTAGCCCTGATTTCCTCGGGCGATATAGGGGTTTACGGTATGGCTGGTCCTACCTATGAGGTGTTGTTTGAGGCCGGTTGGACTCCTCAAACCGGAATTGAGGTCGAGGTTGTCCCTGGCACCACCGCCCTAAGCGCGGCGGCCTCTCTAGTGGGCGCGCCTCTGACCCACGATTTCTGCTCGATTAGTTTATCAGACCTACTCACCCCTTGGGCAACCATTGCCAAACGTTTGGTAGCCGCAGCCCAGGCTGATTTTGTGACGGCTTTATACAACCCTAAAAGTGGGCGGCGAGTTGAGCAGATTGTAGAGGCGCAAGCGATTTTTTTAAGGCACCGCAACCCGGCCACCCCGGTGGCGTTAGTTAAATCAGCCTACCGCAACAAACAGCAGATCGAATTGATCCGCCTAGACCAATTGGCCGAAGCCGAAATTGGTATGTTAACCACGGTATTAATAGGTAATTCCAACAGCTTTGTGGCACACGGACTCTTGGTGACCCCTAGGGGTTATGCGAATAAATACCTAAGCCCAGGCGGAGCGGCCAAAACCGGCGAGCGGGCTGGGCGCTCGCTTTCGAGTGGTTTGGAGGGATGGGGGGCCCAAGTACTTGAACAAATCTTGGCTGGAGCCTCGCCAGAAGAAATGGCCGAGGCTTTGGCGCTTCCCTTGGGTTTGGTTTTAGAGGTCTTAGTCGAGCCGGGTATTGCTAATGTAACAGACCCAAGACGATTTTTAGAAATCTTACCTAAGCTTGGTACCCTTTGGGCTACGGGATCGGGGCCTAAAATTTTAACCAAGGGCGACGGGTGGCAAATTCAAGGGGAACAACTGGTTTGGGACCAGCCTGACGCCTATTGGAGCCTATATTGGGCAGAAGCGGAAAAGGTGTACCTGTTGGAGCGGAACCAGGAGTGCAGCCGGGCCCTGGTGCTTAACCGGGCTGGGGATTTATTGGTGGGGTTTGAGCTAACCAAAACCGCTGGGCAGTTTGAAAACAGCGCCGTAAAAGCCCTTAAAAGCCTAGGTTAACGCAGATTCCTTCGGGCCACTTGGGCAAAGCTGGGACTGGGTTTTTTATTGATAAAGTCAGCCCGTGCTTGGGCAAATCCAGGCTGGTCACAAAGCGATTTCATCGCCAAAAGCTCGGCTTTGACCAACTCGGGCATCTGTTGGCGTAGCGGGCCTAGCAAGAGATTTTTAGTGGCCAAACGCGCTTCAAACTGGTGATTGGCCAAAAACTCGGCCCGAATGGTTAGCTCTTCCTTAAAAATAGCCGGCGCTATGGTTTCGTGGAGCAAGCCCAACCTCACCGCTTGCTCGGCTGATAAGGGCGCCGCCTCTAAAAGCAACGCTTGAGCCCGCCCTAGGCCCACCAGTTGGGGGAGGAGCAGGCTGAAATACTCACTGCCAGATAACCCCATGTTTACGTAATGCGGATTAAGTACCACTGAGGGCGCTGCGTACCTAAGGTCCGCAGCCAAGGCCAACATCACCCCGCCTGCGGCGGCCGGACCCCGCAAACCGGCCATTAACAATTGCTTATCGTTGGTCAGAAGTGCTTCAATAAATCGGTTGATCCCCTTGAGGTTGCGGTAGGCTAAGAGGGTAGGGTTGTATCGCTGGTCGATACTTAAAAGATCAATGCCGTTACTAAAAAATTCTTCCCCTCCCCAAAGCAGAATCAGACGCACTTCAGCACTGTTTGCCAGTCCTTGATAGGCCTCTAATAGCCGCTCCAAATGAGCCAAGTCCATGGCCCCGTTATAGGCTTCAAAATAGAGGTGTCCGACCCTGTTTTTAATCTGGGTTTCTATATTCATGGTTCCCCTAAAATCTGGGCCGCTCGATTTTTTCGTCCCTGGACGACCTCTATACGGGTCACCCAAATGCTGCCCTGGCCGCAGGCGATCTGGATTGCTCCATGGGCCTCCTCTAAAACTTGCCCTGGCGCTCCTGTCCTCCTGCCCAGCCGGGCGCCGTAAAATCGGCAGGCCTTGTTTTGCAATAAACCCAAGGCCCCTGGCTGATTGTCGCCTGCCCAGATTTTTCTTAAAATTCTTGGGGCCGATTCGCTCCAGTCAAAGGCCAATTCAGTTTCGGATATTTTGGGCTGGTAAACCGGTTCCTCGATTCGTTGGGGAGGGACTCCTTCAAGAATATGGATCATCGCTTGCCGGTATAAGCTGGCTGCTTCGGGCAATATTTGGGTTCGGTAATTTTTTGCCAAGCTGCCTTCGATTATTTCTAAGGGCTTACTCGCCCAAACCGGCCCTCGGTCCCAACCTTGAGCGGCTTGGATCACGCTGATTTCAAAGTCCCTTTCCCCCTGCAAAATCGCCCGCGCTAGACTACTAGGCCCGCCTCGTTTAGCTGGCCCAGGGTGAAAGACTAGGCAGCGGTATTTTTCAAAGATAGCTTTAGGAATATAGTCTTGTAGATAGGGGCAGAGAATCCAATCGGGCTTGAGCGCTTCTACGGCCAAAGGGTCTATCCCAATCTGCAAAGACACCTCCTTAAACAAAGGCCCTAACTGGCCATAAACCGTTTGCGAAAGCCCATTAAAGGCGCTGACCAAAAACAACCCTTTCTGGGATTTTAGCTGGTTTAAAGGAGCCATCCCCATCAATCCTCGGTAATCTGCTGGGTCCCCATCCACAATTGGCCTAGGCCTAGATTGGCATCGTTAGGGGGCAATAGTCGGTGGACAATGGGGTTAAAACCTTGGGATTTCAGGGCCAAAACCACTTGGTTTTGTAAGTAGCGATTTTGAAAACAACCACCGGTTAATAGCACCTGGTTAACCCCGGTCTTTTGGGCTGACTCAAGCATAGCCTTAACCAATCCATTATGAAAAGCGGCCGCTATCTGGGCGCGAGGGCGTCCGCCCTGATGGTCTCTCCAGAGTTGTTTGATCATCAAAAACCAATCCCAATCTGTCATAGGGTAAGGCTCAATTTGGGCTGCGTCGGGTTCCAATGCCCATTCGAGCGCCATCGCGGCTTGGGCTTCATATTCGACCTCAAGTCCCAGCCCTAAGAGGGCAGAAACGCCATCGAAGAGGCGGCCCAGGCTTCGGCATTTTGGGGAATTGAGGCCGGTTTGCGCCATTTGGAGCCAGATTTGGCCTTCGGTTGGGCTTTTTTGCAGAATTTCTTGCGCCCATTGGAGGGCGACTTCGGGGCCTAGGGCTTGGTTTAATAAACTAAAAGCAATCCTCCCTGGCTCCTTGGTGGCTATGTCCCCCCCTAAAAGCGGAAACGAAGCGAGGTGGGCCAAAGGGTGGTAATTTTTTTCTTTTGTTAGAAAAAGTTCACAACCCCATATTTGCCCGTCTGGGCCGTAACCCGTGCCGTCTGCCACAATCGCCAACGCCTCGCCCATTGTCTGGGCCTCGGCCCTGAGCGCGTAGGCGTGGGCGGCGTGATGTTGAAAAAATCTTGGCAAAAAACCTTGTCCCCGGGCGAGGTCGAGGCTGCGGTAGCGGGGGTGTAGGTCGCCAAAGCTTTGGGTGACCTCGACCTCAAAAAGTTGTTGAAAATCGGCCAAATGTTTTAGGTACCCCGCCTGTGCCAAGGGTAGGTCTAGGTCTCCTAGATGTTGGGACAAAAATACTTGAGCGCCTCGGCTAAGCGCCAAGCAGGATTTGATATCGCCTCCTAGACCTAAAGTAGCGGGCAGGGGTTGGCTTAAGGAAAGTGGTAGCGGGGCATAGCCTCGGGCTCGGCGGAGAAACTGGGGCTGGTCGCCCACCAGTTGGACCACGGAATCGTCGATTCCCCGAAGAATCGGGCGATTGTGGGTCAAAAATCCATCGGCCAGTTCCCCAAGACGCTCAAAAGCCTCATCCTCGGTGATACACAAAGGCTCGCCCGAAAGGTTTCCGCTGGTCGCAACTAAGGGGTATTGGTCCAAGAGCAAATAGTGAAGCGGGCTAGAGGGGAGCATGATCCCCAAATAAGGGCAGCCTGGAGCGATCAAGGGTTGCGGGCTGGACTTAGCCTTGAGCAGAACAATAGGCGCCTGGGGACTAGTTAAAAGCTGGGCCTCTATCTCACTTACTTCAGCTAGTTGGCGGGTGGCCTCCAGGTCTTTGAGTAAAAGCGCAAAGGGCTTAAATTGGCGATTTTTTTTCTGGCGCAGCTTTTTTAAGGGGGCCTCTAAGTCGGCGCGACAGCTTAATAAATAGCCTCCCACCCCTTTCCAGGCGAGGACACCCCCCGCGTTGAGTAGCCTTTTGGCCGCTTCCAGGGCTGGCGGGCCTTGCGCTTCGGATACTGGGCTATTGAAGCTTAATTGGGGGCCACAGGTTGGGCAGGCGGTGGGTTGGGCATGGTAACGGCGGTTTTGGGGGTCTTTATATTCGGCCAGACACAAGGGGCAAAGAGGGAAACCGGCCATCGTTGTTTGGGCTCGGTCGTAAGGCAGGCGGTGGACCACCGAATAACGTGGGCCACATTCGGTGCAGTTGAGAAAGGGGTAGCCAAACCGCCGGTCTTGAGGGTCGTTCAACTCCTTTAAACAGTTCTTACAAGGGGCCAGGTCGGGCAAAACCCAACCGAGCACGGGACCTGATTGCTGGCTTTGGGCGATAGTAAAATCTTCTAGCCCTTTGGCAGAGAGCTCGACGATTTTACAGGTTTCAAAATGAGAAAAAGCCGGTTTTTCAGCCTTTAAACGGGCTACAAATTGTTTCAATTGAGGGGCCGGACCTTCTAAGACGAGTTCTAACCCTGCTGGGTTGTTGGCCACCTGTCCTGCTAGTCCTAACTCACTCGCCAGCCGCGCCACAAAAGGGCGAAAGCCCACTCCCTGCACTAGGCCAGTGATGGTTATTTCCAAGCGTTTTCGCATGTGTAAAAAGCCTCCCCAAGGTTGGCCGAATCTTAACAAGTCTGGGTCGATGCGCCAACCTAAAAGCCGGGGTTATAACGCCCGCAAATGCCGTTTGGAAGGCTCTGGTCTTGATGGGGGAGGCACGGCTCGGCCACTAATTAAGTGAATCCGGGCTTGGGCGAGGCGCAAGGCTTCGTTTTCGTCGTGGGTAACATACAGGATTGGGGTGCCAAGCTCTTGACCAATTTGTTCAATATAAGGCAGCAGTTCGGCCTTTCGCGCTGGGTCAAGCGAAGAAAGGGGCTCGTCCATCAACAGTAGCTCTGGCTCGCTTAATAACGCCCGGCCAATGGAAACCCGTTGTTTTTCCCCACCCGAAAGCCCAGCAGGGTGCCGTCCTAATAGGGCTTCAATCCCCAATAGTTCAACCACTTGGGCCAACCTTTGGGCGCGGTTCACCCCTTTGGGGGCTCCAAACAACAAGTTGCCTTTAACACTGCGGTGAGGAAACAGCCGGTTTTCTTGGAAAACATAGCCGATCTTTCGCAAATGGGGGGCCAGATTTATCTTGTTTTTAGGGTCAAATAAAACCTTGGGACCCAATTGAATCAACCCTTCATCCGGGGTTACCAGTCCAGCAATCATTTTAAGTAGGGTCGATTTCCCTGACCCAGAGGGACCGGTGATTA
>MFNE01000038.1:24969-45322 GCA_001783695.1 Candidatus Lambdaproteobacteria bacterium RIFOXYD2_FULL_50_16 | reverse complement strand
TCTAGCTCTAATTTTAGACTAGGCAATTGTTTGGATAGTTGGAGCCGGATCATGGGGCCTCTTTATAGTCAAATTGGTTGGCCAGATATTTCGAGGTGCCTAGCGCCAAAACCGCCAACAAAACACAAAGCACACAAAGACGCAACGCCGCCATCTCCCCGCCAGGGACTTGGGTTTGGGTGAACAGGGCCAAAGGCAGGGTTTGGGTTTGGCCGGGGATGTTGCTCACAAAGGTGATGGTCGCCCCAAACTCGCCTAGAGAACGGGCAAAGGCTAAGAGGCAGCCAGTGACCAATCCTGGCAGCGCCAGCGGGAGGGTGACCGAAAAAAAGGTGCCTAAAGGGCCGTGGCCGAGGGTTTGGGCGGCTTCGATCACATGGGGATCGACCGAAATCAAGCCTAAGCGAATCGCCGAGACCATCAAAGGCAGGCCCACCAGGGCGCTAGCCAATACCGCGCCTTTCCAATCAAATACCAACCGAATACCTAGTTGTTCAAATAAAAAAGCCCCCACCCAGCCCTTCCTACCGCAAACCACCAATAATCCATAACCCACCACAACTGGCGGCAAAACCAGGGGCAATTGTAGCAAACCCTCCAAAACCGATTTGCCAGTGAACTGCTTGAAGGCTAAGGCCCAAGCTAAAGTGACCCCAAAAGGCAGGCTAAAAAACACAGCCCAAAAAGCCACTTTAAGGCTTAAAAGCAAGGCCTCTTGCTCGAAGGGGCTAAGACTTAAGGCTTGTGGAATCATGGTTCAAACCCAAGTGAAATAAAGGATTGTTTGCCTTGGGGGCTTAATAAAAACTGGTAAAAACTTTGAGCGTCTTTACCGGCACCTTTGATCAAGGCTAAAGAGTAGCGAACCGGGGACGCTTCAGCAATGGGGCTAAGGATTTGCACCTTTTTTGAGAGGTCCGCATCGGTTTTATACACTATCCCTAAGTCACATTCGCCCTGCTCAACTAATAACAAAGCCAAGCGAACATTTGCTGTGGGGGCCACTTTGGTTTGGACCTGTTCCCAGAGCCCTGCGTATTCTAAAGCGGCTTTAGTATATTGACCAGCAGGAACGTGGGAAGGGTCTCCCATGGCCAACCGACCAGAAAAATTAGAAAGGTAGGCCTTGGCTGATTGCTTGGGTTTTATTGTTTGCCCCAAGGGCGCGATCAGCACCAAATGGTTGCTTAGATATTCCACACGGGTATTTTTAACTAACCATCCCTTTTTATCCAAATAATCCATCCAGCGAGAGTTTGCCGAAAGAAATAGTTGGGCCGGGGCTCCCTCGGCGATTTGCCGGGCCAATGCTGAACTAGCGGCCAAAGAAAGGGTGACCGAACCTCCGGTTTTTTTGCCATAAGCCTTTATGGCCGCACTGGCTCCCTCGGAAGTAGAAGCGGCGGCTAACAGCAGGGGGTCCGCCCAGACCGGTAGGCTTATAAAAATAAAAAGGCAGAAACAAGCCAGGGTCAATTTCATATAGACACTCCAAGTGTTCCCTTTCTTCTTCAAAAGCTGTACCAAACTGGACCCTAGCGATGCGGATAGGGGGGCTCACTAGAAATCCGGGGGTCATGCACAGCGGCACCTACGGTGAAGTGGTATAAACTTTGGAATTGTTGATCTTTTAGACCTAAAAACTCGTGAAATTGGTCGTCAAAATAGCAACCGATCCCGGTGCCCGAAAAACCTTGGGCTTCAGCGGCAATATATAAGGCCTGCCCGATTAAACCACACTCCCAGTAGGCTCTGGGGTAGGCCCAAGCCCCCTCTTTAAGCTTATCCTCAAAAGGGGCCAACATTCCAAGTGCAAAAGAACCATTCGCTGCCAACGCCTGTTTGCAGCTTAACTGGCCAGCAAACTGCCGGGCGTTTCCTGGCTCTAATAGGTATAGGGGGAGGTGGGTTGAGGCGGGTTCCCACAAAAATCTAGGGTCTAGGGCGGACTTTAAAGCGGGCAGGGTTTCAGGGTTGCGGCACAGGGCGTAAACCCCTTGTTTTAAATCACTGACCTGATGGACAAAGAGGATTAAATTAACCTCTGCTAGCGCAAACCCGGCCACCGGAGGTAACGTTGCTTCTATTAGGGCTTCGAAGGCCGTCAACGACATCTTAGAGGCTTGGGCGCTGTAGGCTTGTGCGCTACGTCGTTGGCGGATGATGGTTTCAGCCAAGACGGGGGCGGGGGGATGGGTGACTAGGGAAACCGGAGCTACTGGCAAAGGCAGTCCAGACGGTTTTTTAGCCAACGCATAGGCTTCCTCCACCGGTTGCCAAGTGACCGGATCAGGGCAGAGTTCACTGGGAGTTCCTTGCCAATCTAGTCCCCTCAAGGCTTCCAAGGGAAGAATCGGGGCCGAAGCACCCGCCGGGCCAATCCATAAAAGCAGGTCCGCTTCTTCTTGTTGGTGTGGGGGCCATTTTATTTTGGGAAATCCTAAAATTTGCGCTAATTGGTCGGTTCCGATCTCGTCTTGCCACACAACCTGCCAACCTAAGGCCGCCGCCGCATAGCCCAAGGCCCCCATGGCGTGACCCAAGTCTAACTGACAATATCGGTACGCCCGGACCCCATATTTCCAGGTTTCTCGTTGACTAACACTGGTCAAAGCCAGCCAAAACCCCGCCAATTCCGGCAATTTAACCTCGGCGCGAAGCTCTAATTGGTGCTCTAGGGGGCCGTAGTGATATACCCCACCAAGCCCGATTAGATGGGCCTCGGTCGGGTGTAGGTTGCCAGAAGAGGGGTTGTTCCGAAGCGCCCAGCGGGCATCTTCAAAGCTTTTCCAGGCGCTAATCCCTAAGCTCAATTCTAAAAACGCCCCAATCGAGGTCAGGTCCAGGCTCCAGGGTTCCTTTAGGGTTTGGTAAAGCGGGGTGGCTAAAGGTTTGTCCAGTAGCGGCAGAGCGATCTTTCGCGACCCAATATAGTTGCGAAAGGGATCGGGCTGGTTATCCCAATCGAGAAAGGGCATGGCATCGGCGTATTTGTCGGTGCGATGTTTAGAATGTTCGTGGTAGTCTTTAATATCTTTGATAATACGCGCCATGACCTGCCTTAAAAAAAGGTGACCTGCGATGAGAGGTAATCCCCCCCTAATAGCAGGAATTCCTTTTCGTATGCAGGAAGTAATCCGGGTAAAAGTTGGGGGAAGCAAACCAGCTTTTGGTGGGGGACGATTACCTCGACCACCAAATCTCCAAACTCGCTGGCCCGCTCTTTGTCGGGGGTGTAGCTAACCAAACAATTGTTCCGGTAGATCGCTTCGCCTTGGCCTAAATTTTCAATGAGTTGCGATCCGTCTAGGGCCGGGTTAAAGCCTCGATATAGGGTATTAAATCCACTGGGATTACCCCATTTTCCAAGCCAAGCCTGGGCAAATTCATAAACCAAATCCAATTGCGCAAAAATCGCCGCGCTGTGGAAGCGAGGGTGCATCTTTTCAAATAAATAGACCTGATAATCAGGGCTTGTATAACCCCTAAGGGGAACCCGGTGAAAACTACAACGAAGTCCAAACCGGCTTTCGGCCCAACCCTTTAATACGGCCCCTTCAGGACGATTAGAATCAAAAAACCAACCCCTTAACAGTCTGGCAAAACCGGTTTTGTAGCCTTTGTGGTTCGATTTTAATTCATGAGGTTCGAAGTCGAACATCAGCCTAATGTGTTCTAAAAACAAAGGGGCCCATTGGTCCTTTTCCAATTTTTCAAGGGCTTCAAAAAAACCTCGGTTCATCTCTCTGACACCATTAATCTTTACAGGCTTTGGCGCTTGATTAAACCCGGCGCACGCAAAATAGGCGCTCGGGATGCCCGTTAGATTGGAGTAAAGAAGATGAGCTTGTTCCATATCCTACAAATTGTCGGGTTTCCGACTTTAGGTGAAGGTCGCTGACAATGGCGGAAATACCGCCTTTATTGGCCAAACGACCCATTTTAAAAATAGGCCCTAGGATTGCTCTTAGAAAACTATGCCCCCGTGGGCCTTGTTAACTAAACTCTGGATTAGGAGAACCTTGTGAGTTGCAAACCAAACCCGGACGCGGCGATGGATCCTCGAAATGCCGAACATCCCTGTTACTCAGAAGCGGCGCACCACTTTTTTGCCCGAATGCATCTGGCTGTGGCTCCAGGTTGTAATATTGCTTGCAATTACTGCAACCGCAAATACGACTGCGCCAATGAGTCCCGCCCTGGCGTGGTGTCAGACCGGCTGACTCCAGAAGAGGCTTTAAAGAAGGTATATAAAGTGGCCGAATCAGTCAAAGAACTCTCGGTCGTCGGAATTGCTGGGCCTGGAGACGCTTTGGCAAGCCCGCAAAGGACCTTTAAAACCTTAGAGATGATTAGGGAGCATTTCCCAGATCTAAAACTTTGCCTTTCAACTAACGGCCTTAACCTTAGTAAGTACGCCAGTCGTCTGGCCCAATTAGGGGTGGATCATGTGACCGTTACCTTAAACACCTTTGATCCTAAAACGGCGCTTAAAATCTACGCTTGGATTAAGTACAAAGGTAAAAAAGAAAATAGTTTAGAGGCGGCGGCCAACTTTATTGTTAAACAACAAGAAGGGATTAAGGCGCTAGTCAACCTGGGGGTGTTGGTTAAGGTTAACAGCTTGCTGATGCCCGGAATCAACGATCAAGAATTGCCCTTGGTGTCAAAAAAGCTGAAGTTGATGGGGGTGTTTATGCACAACATCATGCCCCTAATCGCCAAGGCCGAACATGGCACCCGCTTTGGCCTCGAAGGCCGCCCAGAGCCCACGCCCGAAGAGTTGGAAACCGTAAGAGAAGCTTGCGGCGATATCAAACAAATGGCCCATTGCAGGCAGTGCCGCGCGGACGCCGTGGGCAAATTAGGGGAAGACCAATTCGCCAATTTCTCTAAAGAAAATTACCAAGAAATGGAAATCCCCGAATCCAACTTCTTTGAAAAACGGGAGCTTTGGCGCAACCGGGTGGCTTTTCAGGCAGCGCAGAAAAAGACAGGTGTAATGCTGCCAACAGGCCCCAAGGTTAAGATTGCGCTTTGCAGCCAATCGATGGGGGTGGTGGACCAGCATTTTGGTCATGCAAAGGGATTTTATATTTATCAAGTCGAAGATGGGGTAGCTAGGTTGCTTAACTACCGGCAATTATCCACCGCCTATTGTGACGGCGAGGATAGTTGCGGCGACAAAGAAACCGTACTTACCCAGATTTTATCCCTACTTGAGGGCTGCCAAGCCGTGGTTAGCCTCAAGGTTGGGTATCCAATCTTTAAAAAATTGAGCGCAGAGGGTATTTTGCCGGTGGTAAATCTAGCTGGGCGACCGCTGGCTGAAGCCGCTGTAGAGGCCGCTGAATTAGTTTTGCAGCGCGGCCAGCTCGATCAACAAAACAACCGGAAAGAAAAATCCCAAGAGGTAGTATGAAAGTGATGATCAATGAAAAAGAGGGGTTGCTTTCGGTTTATATCCCTAAAAAAGATTTAGAAGAGGCGGTAGTCCGCAAAGAACCAGCTGAGGGCTTTGGAGGCACCCTAGAACTAGCTAACGGGATGAAACTTTATATCGAACCTATTAAACCTGCTCCTAGACTGCCCATCACGGTAGAAGCAAAAAAGGTATAGCTATGATCGTTGATACCACCCTTCGAGACGGCGAACAAACCCCGGGGGTTAATTTTTCTACTAAAGAAAAGTTGGCCATCGCCATACAACTGGATCAGGCCGGGGTGGCCTGTATTGAGGCGGGAACCCCGGCCATGGGGCGCGCTGAAAAACAGGCGATTAAGGAGATTATTGAACTTGGGCTAAACTCCCAGATTGTCCCTTGGAACCGCGCTTTAGAAAGGGATGTGGATCATAGCTTGGAGATTGGGGCGCAGTGGGTTCATATCTCGTTGCCTGTATCTTCTAATTTAATGTTTAAAAAAATGGGTTACCAGCCCAACCAAATTCTAGCGCAACTAGAACGGGTGGGCCGGTATGTGGTTGCGGCGGGGGCGAAGCTGTCTGTAGGTGCCGAAGACGCTACAAGAGCAGAGGCCGAATTTCTTTTGGATTATGGTCTTTTGGCCCAAGAGATCGGGGCAAAGCGGCTGCGACTTTGTGATACGGTGGGGATTATGGACCCCTTTAGTTTAAAAGCAAGGTTAGGAGACTTGATCAAAAAGCTTCAGGTGCCCGTAGAGATTCATGCTCATAACGATCTTGGTATGGCCACCGCCAATGCTTTAGCCGCTTTTGACGCCGGCGCAAAATGGATTGACACCACGGTTTTGGGTCTAGGGGAGCGGGCTGGGAATACGCCACTCGAAGAGATTGTCTTGGCTTTAAAAATCACTCGGGGTGTAGATGTAGGGGTCAAGTTAGCTAAGTTAGCTAAGTTGGCCGCGCTAGTCAGCCAAGCAGCAGGAAGGCCCATACCCGAAGGTAAATCAATCTTAGGTCCCAAGGTATTTTGCCATGAATCGGGAATCCATGTGGACGGTGTGCTTAAAGACCCTACCAACTATGAACCCTTTTCCCCTGAACTAGTGGGGGCAAGTCGGAGCTTTTTGATTGGCAAACATTCGGGCAGTAAGGCGGTTTTATATAAGCTTGCAGAACTAGGGCTTACCCTTTCTCAAGCGAAATTGGGTCCGTTGGTACGCTTGATCTTGGAGCGGGCCGGCCGTCACAAGGGTGGACTTTCAGACGACCATATTCGCCACCTAGCCCTAGCTCAACCAAAGTCCTCTCTTTAGTGATTCCGCAAATAACCTAGTCCCTTTCGGGGCTAGGTCTCACCATTGTTCTAGCTCAATATTAAGTTTTTGGATTCGGTAAGCGATTTGCCTAGGGGTCATGGCTAGAAGCCTAGCGGCTTTGGCCTGCACCCAACCAGCTTGGCGCAGCGCGGCCAGCACCCGTTCGCGTTCATTGGCTATTTTGCCAAAAGCCGGAAACTCGCCTATTTCGGCAGGTTTAGCTTGTAATTGGGGCTCTGGTTTAGGGGCTTGGGTCATCTTGTGAAGGCTATGGCTCAAGCAAGCTCCGGTGGTGCAGGGTAACTGGGCCGCCTGAATATGGCCACCGTGAGCGGTCACCGCTGCCCGGTGGATGCAGTTTTGGAGTTCTCGCACGTTCCCTGGAAACCCACATTGTAGCAAAATCCCCATCGCTTCGGTATCAATACTCAAAGGCCTTCCGGTTTGGGCCGAAAGGGTTTCTAAAAAATGCTCAACCAACAAAGGAATATCTTCCGCCCGCTGCCTCAAAGGGGGTAAAAAGAGGGGCATCACATTTAGCCGGTAATAAAGGTCCTCGCGGAACCGCTTTTCTGCCACAGCCCTTTCTAAATCAACGTTAGTCGCGGTGATGATCCGCAAGTTGACCTGGATGGTTTCTTCCCCGCCTAAACGCTCGAATTCGCCCTCTTGTAGCACGCGCAAGAGTTTGGCTTGAAAGCTAAGACTGGTGTCGCCAATCTCATCTAAAAAGATCGTGCCCCCATCGGCAAGGTCAAAGCGCCCGACCCGCCTCTTGACCGCGCCCGTAAAGGCTCCCTTTTCGTATCCAAACAATTCAGATTCGAGTAGGTTGTCTGGCAGTGCAGCGCAGTTAACCTTGACAAACGGACCTCGGGCGCGGGGGCTTTGGTAATGGATTGAGCTGGCAACTAACTCCTTACCGGTGCCCGATTCACCTCTGACCAAAACAGTGGTGTCCCAAAGGGCGACTTGGCGGATTAACTCAAATAGTTTGAGCATGGGGGGCGATTGGCCCACCATGTTTTCAGGTCGGTGTTGCAGTTTTAGGGCGCGTTTTAGCTCTGACTGTTCGGCCACAACCTGGGCGGTTTTCTGTTCTAAAAGAGCAAAGCGCGACAAAACCCCGCCAATCAGGTTAGCTAGCAGTTGGGCAATTTTTTGGTGCTCATCGAGCCGAAAATTTTCTTTGGCATCTAAGGTGACACTAAAGGCCCCTAACACCTGATCCCCGCTTAAAATTGGCACTCCCACAAAAGCCGAATTGGCTTGGTTTGATTTAAGCCGATTTAAAAACCTTGGGTCGTCACCAATCCGACGAATGGCCAAGGGGCGTTTGGTGGCGGCAATCAGCCCGGTAATACCCTCGCCTTTGTTGTAGCGAACCAGTCCTTGAGGTAGTTGATCCTGGGCGTAGGCGGCTTCTACTAGAAGGCTTTTTTCTCCCGGCTCAAACAAGGCCACCATGCTGCTTAGATAGCCCATTTTTTGGCCTAAAACCTCCAGGATTTCGGACAACATTTTTTGGCTGTCCAATGCCTTTTTAAAGATCTGGCTCACCAGATACAAAGTATCAATGGCCTTATCGTTGAGATCTCTCATTTCACCCCCTTTGGGAACGAGATTTCAACCCGAACCCCGCCGAGAATGGAGTCTTCTAAAAATACCCCTCCCCCTTGCCGAGTAACCAGCCGATGGACTAAGGCCAAGGAAATTCCTTCGTGCCCAGCTTTGGTGGAAAACAAAGGCTGGAATACTTTGGCCCGGTTTTCAATCGGAATCCCAGGCCCGTTGTCTTCCACTGAAATTAATACTTGGTTATTGGCCTCATAAAAACGCAATTGGAGTTTTCCTGTACCCGTGGGAATCGCTTCTATAGCGTTGTCAATAACCGCCCCAACCATCATTAGCATCACTGGCAAGGGAAAGGGAAAATGGGCGTCTGGTTGGCGATCACTAAACGACCAATCGATTCGGTTTTGCCCCAAAGTGGCTTGGTAGCTCTCCTTTAAACTCTCTGCTAATTCGGAGGCGCGGCAGCTTCCGCCTGCGTCAGGATTTTGCGGGGCGAAACGGGAAAACTGTTCTAATTTGGCCTCGATCTCATCGAGTTCCTCGCGCAGATAGCGCCCGCTCCCCATTAGGTTAATATCTCCGATTTCGCCCGCCTGCTCCATTAGCCTCGCTGAAACCGCTTTGGCTACGTTAACCGGTTGTTGGATCGAAAGCACCAGTCCGCTGATTAATTCACGCCGAGCCATGCTCCGCTCCACCTTGGCGGCGGCTAAGGCTTGTTGCCCTAATTTGAGTCGTTTTTCTTGGGTTTCAAGGGCGGTCAGGTCGCTTAAGGTGATCATAAATAGGCTACCCGACTTTTCGGAATAACTTAAATATGCAGCCGGCACCCGTTCTGCTTGAAACAAAAAGGCCCTAATTTTTCCTTTGGCTAAAGGGATCTCGATCCGCTTGGGTTCTACCTTTTGTGCGGATCCTATAAGACCTAAAAAAGTTTCGGTTAAATGGCTTCTTGAGTTTTTGCCCATGTCGGCCATTAAGGTTTTGGCCGCAAGGTTATCTAAACGGGTTTTGCCCTGGTCGGTGATTACAAAAACTAAGTTCGAGCTTAGGTTTACCAGTTTTTCTAAAAAATCCCGCTGTTGTTTTATCTCCTCTTCCAGCCGCTTTTGATCGGTAATATCCTGAAGTGTAAACACAAAATGGTTTACTGTCCCGTCGGGATTAATCGTGGGCGAGGCGGTGGTATGAGCGAGTTTGAATAGGTCTCTATTTAACTTAATGTCACCTACAAAAGAGAGCCCTTGGTCCATCTGGGTCTTAAGCTGATTGGCGGTCTTGCGGCTGTCTTTGTGCCAGAGGTCGTGAATTAGTTTGCCAATTAGTTCAGGGCCGTTTAGGTCGGCTAAGATACCAAAGGCGGGGTTAAATAGGCGAATCTCGCCTTTGCCATCGGTGACGGCTACGGCGTCGGTGGTATGGCAAAGCGCCAGTTCCATTTGTCGCTGAAGGGTTGCTTGTTGACCTGCTTGTCGCTCTAGGCGGACCACCCCCTCTTCGAGTTCATCGAAAAAGTTGTTCATCCGGTCACCTAAAGCCCCCAGCGCCCGATCCTTTTTAGGCAGGGACGCTAGGCCGGGGCGGATTTGCTTGATTTCAAACAACCACTCTTTGAACATGACTATTTTCCAGCTAAAAGTTGGGCCTCTTTAAGGAGGCAATAGAGTTCTTGGCCTTCCCACTTCACTTCATATACATAACCCAAATCGGGCCGGTATCGCATAATGGTTATTTGTCCTTGGGTGCCTTGAGCGGCCAATAGGGCACCGTTTAGGTAGAGGTCGTTAGCCGCCAAAACCTTTGCACCTGTTTCAAACAAAGGCGGGCTCCAAGGGTCTTCTGCGTCGATTAATTCCTTTTCACGACAACCGACTATTTGATCCTTTTCCAAGAAATGGACCTGATACACTAATTCATCTAAAAACGAACCGGTGCCAATAACAAATCCTAGGTCACCCTTGATTTGTAAGACTTCACCAGGGCCTTTATTAGGCATGGTGCCATCGTTTTTGAGGTCCACTACAATACGGACCGCCTGTCCTTCTTCGAAGATTCCTGACATTTTGACAAAATTGACAAAGGTTTTTGGAAAGATCGTCAACTACAGCCATTACAACCGGAGCCACAACCTTGGGTGTTTTGAAACTTGGCGCGGATCGCGTCGTCACTATAAGCATGTTTCTCCCAGGCTAATTTTAAGGCTTTTTTGTAAGCCAAAAATAACTCTTCACCGGGATAATCGTCTGGGTCGATTCCGCTTAGATAGCCATTGAAGTCTTCTAATACGTGGAGCCGCACGGACATCATCCGTTGGGGTAGATATTCGATCCCAAACAATTCGAAAAAATCCTCTGCCGTTTCGCAATCGGCCATCTCGTCTTTCCAGGGCATATAAGCAAACTCCTTTTTATCAGGTTTCCCGGTGAAACCGGTTATATAAGGGTCTTAGGTTGCAGTTAGAATGCCAGTAGAGGCCTATGGTAAAAACCTAGTTCAAGGACCCCACAATTTGTCGGTTTTGCGACAATAGGTAGGGTTTGCTGCAAAGCTACTAAACAGCCCAATTGGGGTGAATGTCAATAAAGTGCTATTAAAACATAGGATTGCAATAATGGTTTCCTAGGCTGGCATAGAGTCTGAAGAAAGGAACCTGACAACAACTTGAAAGCCAGTACCAACATTAAGGAGAAAACATGGCTAAGACGAGACAATGCGCGATTTACGGAAAAGGTGGGATCGGCAAATCAACCACCACCCAAAACTTGGTGGCTGGTTTGGCCGAGTTGGGCAATAAGGTAATGATTATTGGTTGTGACCCCAAGGCCGATTCAACGAGGCTAATCCTCCACGCTAAAGCGCAAAACACGGTAATGCAGCTAGCTGCTGAGGCCGGTTCGGTGGAAGACTTAGAGCTCGAAGACGTAATGCTTACTGGCTACCGAGGGATCAAGTGTACCGAAGCCGGCGGGCCAGAACCTGGCGTGGGTTGCGCTGGTCGCGGGGTAATCACGGCTATTAACTTTCTTGAAGAAGAAGGCGCTTATACCCCTGATTTGGACTTCGTGTTTTACGACGTTTTGGGCGACGTAGTCTGCGGCGGTTTCGCTATGCCGATTCGCGAAAACAAAGCGCAAGAGATTTACATTGTAGTTTCAGGCGAGATGATGGCGATGTACGCGGCCAACAACATTGCTAAAGGGATCGTTAAATATGCGAAGTCTGGCGCCGTTCGCTTGGCAGGCTTGATTTGTAACAGCCGCAATACGGACCGTGAAGACGAATTGATTATAGCTTTGGCCGAACGCTTGGGCACCCAGATGATCCACTTTGTTCCAAGGGACAACGTCGTTCAACGTGCTGAAATTCGCCGGATGACCGTTATCGAGTATGACCCCGCCCACAAGCAGGCAGAAGAATACCGGACCTTGGCCCGCAAGATTGTGGCCAACGAAAAGAAAGTAGTTCCGACCCCAATCACCATGGAAGAACTTGAAGAACTCTTGATGGAGTTTGGCATCATGGAAGTTGAAGACGAAAGCATTATCGGCAAGACTGCCGTTCAAGAAGCCTAAAGGCCAAGGAGAAGCTAGATGAACGCAAATAAAAATCTCACCAAAGCCGAAGCGCAAGACCTCATTTCGGAGGTCTTAGCTGCCTACCCGGCAGAGGCCAAAGCGGATCGGGAAAAACACCTTTATGTAAAAGAAGCGGGCGAGGAATCGACTGGTTCTTGTGTCACGGCCAACCGGAAATCGCTGCCTGGTGTGATGACCATTCGGGGCTGTGCTTATGCTGGCTCCAAAGGCGTGGTCTTTGGCCCGATCAAGGATATGGTCCATATTAGTCACGGCCCAGTGGGCTGCGGGCAGTATTCTTGGGGCACTAGGCGAAACTACGCTATGGGCACCCCGGGTATCGATAACTTTGTGGTGATGCAGGTTACCTCTGACTTCCAAGAGCGAGACATCGTTTTTGGTGGAGACAAGAAGTTGGAACAAATTTTGATTGAAATCAAAGAGATGTTCCCCTTGGCTAAAGGGATCTCGATCCAATCGGAATGCCCAGTTGGTTTGATCGGTGACGACATTGAAGCGGTTTCTAAAAAAATGTCCGCCGAACTCGGTATGCCGATTGTGCCGGTTCGCTGCGAAGGCTTTAGAGGGGTTTCCCAATCTTTGGGGCACCACTTGGCCAACGACGCAGTACGCGATTGGGTTTTAGGCAAAACAGACCCTGAATTTGAGCCAACCGATTATGATGTAGCCATTATTGGTGACTACAACATCGGTGGGGACGCTTGGGCCAGCCGGATTTTATTAGAAGAAATCGGGCTCCGGGTGGTCTCCCAATGGTCGGGTGACGCCTCGATTGCCGAGGTGACCCATTCTCACCGGGCCAAGTTAAACCTTATCCACTGTTACCGGTCGATGAACTACATCTGCCGCTACATGGAGGAAAAGTACCAAATCCCTTGGATGGAATACAACTTTTTTGGTCCGACTAAGATTGAAAAATCGCTGACCGAGATCGCCTCCAAGTTTGATCAAAGTATTCAGGACAAGGCGGCGCAGGTAATTGCCAAGTACAAGCCTTGGATGGATCAAGTAAACGCCCGCTTCCGCCCGCGTTTAGAAGGCAAACGGGTCATGTTGTACGTGGGAGGTCTTAGGCCCCGCCACGTGATT
Source organism: Candidatus Lambdaproteobacteria bacterium RIFOXYD2_FULL_50_16 (assembly GCA_001783695.1). GTDB lineage: Bacteria > SAR324 > SAR324 > XYD2-FULL-50-16 > XYD2-FULL-50-16 > XYD2-FULL-50-16. The sequence continues at coordinate 32,322 of MFNE01000038.1, read as the reverse complement.
GGCGCTTATGAGGACTTGGGTATGGAAATCTTGGGGACCGGATACGAGTTTGGTCACAATGACGATTATCAAAGGACCATGGATCACTTGAAAAATACCACCTTGATTTATGACGACGTTACTAGTTTTGAACTAGAAGCGTTTGTCAAAAAAATCAATCCAGACTTGGTGGGTTCGGGGATCAAGGAAAAATATACTCTACAAAAGATGGGTTTCCCCTTCCGCCAGCTCCACTCTTGGGACTATTCGGGTCCCTACCATGGTTATCATGGTTACCCGATTTTTGCTCGAGACATGGACATGGCCATCAACGCACCGGTCTTTGGTAAAGTCAAAGCCCCTTGGAAGTCATAAGGAGAATCATGTTAGACGAAAACAAAACCAGCGGCGAAACCTTGGTGGTCGAGGATCACAATCAGATCTTCAGCCAGCCAGTGTTTGTCGAGACCTTTAAAAACAAGGCGGCTTTTGAGTGTGGCGAGGGCGCTGAGGCGGTTGCTAAGCAACTCGATTATTCAAAGTCGGCTGAGTACAAGGAAAAAAACTTTGCCCGCTCAGCTTTGACCATTAACCCGGCCAAGGCTTGTCAACCTCTGGGGGCGATTTTGGTGGCTTCGGGTTTTAAAGGCTGCCTGCCTTATGTCCACGGTTCGCAAGGCTGTGTGTCGTATTTTAGGAGCCACTTTAACCGCCACTTTAAAGAGCCTTTCTCGGCGGTTTCAGACTCGATGACCGAAGACGCTGCCGTTTTTGGGGGCAACAAAAACATGGCCGAAGGCTTAAAAAACGCTTTGGCTTTATATAAGCCTGAGATGATTGCGGTCTCGACCACCTGTATGGCCGAAGTTATCGGGGACGATTTAAACGCTTTTATTGGCAACGCCAAAAAAGACGGGGCTATTCCTACTGAATTCCCAGTGCCTTATGCGCACACCCCTAGTTTTGTGGGGAGTCACGTGACTGGTTATGACCAGATGATGCGGGGCTTTATGTTCTACTTTACTAAGGACAACGCCAAAGCGGCCAAGGACAACGGTAAAATCAACCTGATCCCTGGATTTGACCCCTTCACGGTGGCCAACATCCCGGCGATGAAAGATATGTTGAGCCAGATGGGGGTAGAATACACCGTTTTAGGGGATAACTCGGAGATTTTAAACACTCCAATGGACGGTCACTACCAGATGTATGCTGGCGGCACCACCATTGCGGAAGTAACCGATGCCAAAAACGCTAAAGCTACCTTTACCTTACTGCCTGACTCGACCTCCAAGGTGACGGCCTCTTGCGTTAAAGACGATTGGGAACAAGAATTTGTCGAACTTACCCCAATGGGTATCAGTGGCACTGACCAGTTTTTGATGAAAGTATCAGAAATAACTGGTAAAGAGATTCCAGATTCTTTGGCGAAAGAGCGGGGTCAAGCCCTGGATGCCATGGCTGATTCGAACTATTACCTCCACGGCAAACGGTTCTCGATTTTTGGAGACCCGTCTTATGTAGAGGCGCTAGTTGATTTCTATATGGAATTGGGCGCTGAGCCTCTACATATTGTGGTCTCTAACAGCACCAAGAAGTGGGGCCGAGCCCTACAAAAGAAGTTGGACGCCAGCGAGTTTGGCAAACAAGCGCAGGTTCACCATGGGGCCGATCTTTGGCACTTGCGGAGCTTGATGTTTGAAGAAAAGCCCGACTTTTTAGTAGGCAGTACCTATGGTAAGCAGTTGGCTCTGGACGTCGGGGTGCCGCTAGTGCGGATTGGATTCCCGATCTTTGATCGGCACCATTTGCACCGGTATTCCACCTTTGGGTACAAAGGGGTGATCAACCTGCTTACTTGGACCGTAAATACCTTGCTCGACGATCTCGACCGCAAGGCGACCTTTAACAACGACTTTGTCAGGTAGGTCATGTTAACCAGCGAATTAAGGGAAGTTCTGGTCGAAGAGGATTGCGACCATAACGCCAAAAAACAAACCCCAGGCTGCCCCCGGCCTACGCCGGGCAAGGCAGGGGGCGGATGTGCGTTTGACGGAGCCTTTAGTTCGCTAGTGCCTATTACCGATGCGGCCCATATTGTCCATGGGCCCATAGGTTGTGTAGGTAATGCTTGGAACAATCGAGGGGCCAAATCCTCAGGCCCTTTGATGTACAAAAATGCATTTGCTACCAATATAAACAACAACGATGTGGTTTTTGGTGGCGAAAAGAAGCTGTATCAGGCGATTAAACAGATTATTAAAACCCACAATCCTCCGGCGGTGTTTGTTTACCAAACCTGTGTGACTGCCATGATTGGTGATGATTTGGGGGCTTTGTGCAAGGCGGTTTCAGAAAAAACCGGTGTACCTGTAATCCCGGTGGAATCTCCCGGCTTTATTGGCAGTAAAAACTTTGGCAACCGGTTAAGTGGAGATGCGGTTTTAAGGCAGGTGATTGGGACCCAGGAGCCCAAGGCGGAGCACCCCTTTAACTTTAATATTATCGGCGAATTTAATATTGCTGGAGAATTCTGGGAAGTGGCCCCGATCTTTGACCAGCTTGGGATTAGGCTGATCTGCACTCTATCTGGGGACGCAAGATACCACCAAGTGGCTATGATGCATAAAGCCCAGGTGAACATGATGGTTTGCTCAAGAGCGCTGCTTAATGTGGCTAGAAGGTTGCGTGAGCTTTACGGGATACCCTATTTTGAAGGGTCTTTTTACGGAGCGCAAAACTTCTCTAACAGCCTTAGACAGCTAGTTGAGTATTTTGGCGATGCCACCCTAAAAGAAAAAACCGAAGCCCTTATCGCCCATGAGACCGCCAAACTAGAACCCCAATTATGCGCCCTCAAGGCCAAACTAAAAGGTAAAAAGGCGTTGTTGTACACGGGCGGAGTCAAGAGTTGGTCTTTGGTAGGGGCGCTTCAAGAATTAGGGATTGAGGTCATCGCCACGGGGACCAAAAAATCGACCGAAGAAGACAAGGCCCGGATTAAAGAATTGATGGGCGAAGAGGCCGAGATGATTACCGATGGGTCGGCGCCTAATCTACTCAAACTTTACCACGAAGCCGGGGCTGATCTATTGATGGCTGGCGGGCGAAATCAATATACGGCGCTGAAGGCCAAGCTACCTTTTGTCCATGTCAACCAGGAACGGGATCTAGCCTTTGCTGGTTATTCCGGGTTTTTGCGTTTTGCCAAGCAATTGGTGTTTGCCATTGAGTCCCCGGCCTATGCCTGGGCTAAACGTCCCTTTGGAGCGCAATCATGAGCGCTAGTCTCTTGGCTAATCCGATTAAACTTTCCCAACCAGCAGGAGCCGCCTTGGCTTTTATGGGGATTAAGGGCGCGGTGCCTCTTTGGCATGGGGTGCAGGGCTGTACGGCCTTTGCGAAGATTTTGTTTATTGGTCATTTTCGTGAGCCCTTCCCTTTCCAAACAACCGCCCTGGCGCAAACCAGCGTAGTAATGGGGGGAGACCCTAACGTGATCGAGGCAGTGGATAACTTGGCTTCCTCCAGTTTGATTGGCCTCTTAACCACCGGGGTGGCCGAAACCAGCGGGGTTGATTTAGGCCGTTTGGAAAAAGAAATTGCTATCAGGCACCCTAAGCTAAAACTGGCCGCAGTAAGCACCCCCGACTTTGAGGGCAGCCTGCAAACCGGCTGGGTCAAGGCTTGCGAGGTGATGTTAAACCGGTTGGTGGCCCCGAAAACCGAAACTAAACCAAAACAGGTGCTATTTTTGATGGGCCCCTATTTTACCCCTGGTGAGGTCGAAGAGTTGCGTGAACTCTGCGAGTTTTTGGGCCTTGATCCGCTATTTTTCCCAGACTTGGGGGATAGCTTGTTAGGCTATTTAGGCGAGGAAGAAAACGCTAAAGGGGCGATTGGAGGGATTGAAGTTGAGCAGATTAAGGGGCTTTCTAATTCGGCCTTGGTGATCTCTTTGGGCCAGTCGATGAAGGCTTTAGGTCAGCGGTTTAGTTTTGGGTCCCAAACCAACTGGGCCCACTTTGACCATTTAGCCCAGTTAGACGAGCTGGACAGCTTTTACCTGAAACTACTTGAGCTCGCTGGCTTGACCGAGTTACCCAAACGTTTGGCTAAGCAAAGGGCCCATTTTTTAGATGTTTTATTAGACACAGAATACTATTTTTACGAAAAATCGGTCGCCCTAGTGGGGGACCCTGAACTGATCCACCGCTGGCGGGCTCCCTTGACCTCAATGGGGCTCAAGTGTCGAGCCTATTCGGGGGTGAGGTTTGAAGAGGAACCAGCAAAAGACTTAAAAGAGGTCGAGGCCGATTTATCCATTAATCCGGCAAATTTGCTATTAGGAAACAGCCATGTTGCCGAGTTGGCCGAGTATCTAGATTTAGCGGCGCTAAGGACCGGATACCCGGTCGAAGACCAAATTGGCGAGCCCACCCAAGTTAGACTGGGCTACAAAGGTGCGGCCCACCTCTTTACCCAGGTGGCCAACGCTTTAATGGAGCAATTGGAACATGCGACCCCCTATCAGTCGCCTTTACAAGCAACCCTTCTTTAAAGGAGCCCAATGAAGGTTAAAGCCCAGATATTGGCCCCGGAAGCGCCCCCAGGGGCCCTCCGAATCGCCTTCGCGAGTACCGACGATTTGCGGGTGACCGATCACTTTGGCAAAGGGCTGGTGTTTTATTTATACGATGTGTTTGCCAGCGGTTGGAAAAAGGCGGGCAAGATTGTTTTTACCCCTGAAGAGGGGGACCAAAAGGAACATGGCGATAAAAACTTCGCCAAGGTTGAGGCCTTAAAAACCTGCCATATCGTTTATTCCGCCGCAATTGGCGGACCTGTGGCGGCAAAATTGACCCAACAAAAGATTCAACCTTTAGTGATAAAGGAACAAGACCTAATCGAGGAACTACTCAAACAGTTTAAAGAGATGCTCTCTGGAAACTGCCCTCCTTGGGTCAAAAAAATCCTGGGTCAAAATGACCCCAATCGATTCGACGCCTTTGAAGATGAGGAGGAAGACGAGTAATGAGCGCCCTGAAAAAAAACGGAGAAACCTACGATCCCCGCTATATTAAAGCGGTTAACGCCGAAAATTGTATCGGATGTGGTCGTTGTTACAAGGTGTGTGGACAAGAGGTTTTTAACCTAGTTGAACGCGCCGACCTGGATATGGACGACGACGATTACGAAGACGAAGGCGCAATGGTGATGTCGGTGGCCAACGATGGCAACTGCATCGGTTGTGAGGCCTGTAGCCGGGTTTGTCCCAAAAACTGCCATGAATTCGAACGAGCTGCTTGATTTAGAACTTAGAATTCCACCCAACCTCCTCACGGAGGGGGCCCCCTGGGATAGAGGCGTCCAACTTCGAGCCCAGGGGGCCTTTTTGGGGGCTGCGTTAGGGGATGCTTTGGGAGGCACTACCGAATTTATGACCCCTTCTGAAATTGAATACAAACATGGGGTCCATAAGGAAATGATCGGAGGGGGTTGGTTGCGGCTCAAACCCGGCCAAGTGACCGACGACACCCAGATGAACCTAGCTCTGGGCCAGAGTATTATTGATCGCGGGGGCTTGGACCCCTCGGATGTGGCGGCTAAGTTTTTAGCCTGGATGCGTTCAAAACCAATTGATCTGGGCTCCACCGTCCGTCAAGGATTGCAGCAGTTTCGTAGAAGCGGATTGGCTCTCGCCGAGCCTTCGGAATATGCAGCCGGTAACGGGGCGGCGATGCGAATGTTACCCGCCATTTTAGCCGCCTTAGAAGACCGGGAAAAAATGCAGGAATGGGTGCTTGGCCAAGCGCGGATAACCCACAATAACCCGGTTTCTGATGCGGGGTGCCTTTTTTTGGCGGATTTAATCCGAGCGGCTTTATTAATGGGGGGGCGAGCGCCCCTAAAATCAATTGCTTTTTCTTGGATCGAGCTTTATCCAAACCTGTTCGATTTCAAACGCTTTAAGCGAAGTGTGGACGGTTATTTGCCCAACAGTGTTAAAACGGCCCTACATTTTTTCTTTTCCACTGGAGATTTTGAGGCTTGTTTAGTAGGCGTGGTTAACGCGGGCGGAGACGCGGATACTAACGGGGCTTTGGCGGGGATGTTAGCCGGGGCTTTTTATGGGCCCACCGAATTGCCTAGACGGTGGCTTAAAGTGTTAGACAGTCCGACCCAGATCGAAATAAATCGTCAGGTATCTCAGATTTGGCAGCAATTTTATTCTCATCAAGAGACCCCATGAATCTACCAATGGAACCCTCTAAGGCAAAGCGTTTCAGAGCCCAACTAGAAGCCCACCAAACCGGGCTGGAGTATGGTGAGTTTATGGCGCAAATCCTCGCTAGTCACCTTGCTGGTGAAGGCGCGATGCCCTATTATTTGGGTCTTAAAGAGAGTGAATTCGAAAAGATGATCAAGGCGTATTTTGGGGACTTGAGGGTGGTCGCGCCCACTTGCGCCCCTTTAGATGAAAGCCGTTGCCCTGAACGCGAGGACCTAGAACGCTACTTAGCTTCAGAAGCCGAAAACTTAAACCCCTCAACCCTGTGGTTTATCCAAATCATAATTGCCGGGCTTTTGGGTGCTAACCACCTTTGGGAGGATCTGGGCTTGGTTAGCCGTCCTGAATTAAGGCGGTTATTAGAAGCGGTTTTCCCAAAAATGGCGGTGAAAAACACCCAAAACATGCGGTGGAAAAAATTTATTTATAAACAACTTTGTATTGCTGAGGGATTTGTTTACGTCTGCCGCTCTCCAAGCTGCGAGCAATGTAGCGAATATTCCTTATGTTTCGAAACCAAAGAGGAACAAACATGACCCAACAAATTAGTTTCAAAAGTATCAGCGCTCCAAAGGTGATGGAGCGGCGCAAAAAGGAGTTTCCTCCTTTTATAATCGACCTGCGCCCTCCTGCTGCCTATTTGGAAGGGCACTTGGCGGGGGCCTTTAATTTTCCACTTGAGCACTTAACCGATCATTTAGAAGAACTGCCCCCATTTTCGGCGATTGTTGTTTATAGCGACGAGGCTGGCCAGGATTTAGAATTGGCTTTAAACCTTCTAGCCGAAAACGGGTTTACCAATTTTATGGCCGTGGAGGGGGGTTGGCCCGCCTTAAAAGACGCGGTCAAAGGCGAGGCCAAATTAAGCGATTGGGCTCCAGAGGATTGGTTGGCCAGGGTGGATTCGGTCTTAACCGAACGGGTCCGGCCAACTTTGCAGGCAGACGGCGGTGATGTGCGCCTTTTAGAGGTGACCCAAGGTCACCTTAAACTAAAATACCTAGGCGCTTGTAACGGCTGCCAAGCCAGCAGCGGCGGAACCTTGATCATGATTAGAGCCGCTCTGGCCGCCCACTTAAACG
>MFNE01000038.1:807-24866 GCA_001783695.1 Candidatus Lambdaproteobacteria bacterium RIFOXYD2_FULL_50_16 | reverse complement strand
CGCCATGTCTGAGCTTCTTAAGGCTTTTAGTTTTGAGCGAATCAAAGAACTCCGAGCTAATGCCTATAGCCGGGAGTTGGAGGTTGCTTTAAAAAACCCCCCTGAAAAAGTCTGGTCGATCATTTCCAATTCCAACCAAATCAACGCACTTATAGGTTCAGATCCGGTTGCTTACCGCTTTGTTCCCCAAGTAAATGGGGGCGCAGAGGTGGAAGGGACTTCCAGATTGTTAGGTCGCAGCCTTAAATATTTCGAACTCCCTTTTAATTGGAATCTTCCAGTATTTGGCGGGGTTGAGCGGTTTGTGAGCCAAGGCTGGTTTAATTACTTCAGCTTTTTTTTTGAAGTACAGCCAGGCCCAAAGGGCGGCAGTTTGGTCAAACTTCGAATCTCCTTAGATGCTGGAATTTTAAGCCCTTTTGCCAGTCTGATTGCAAAAATATTACTCAGCAAATTAGTTCAGGTCTATTTGGCCCAAGACCAACAAATTTCCCCCCTAAAAAAAATAGCGGCACAGGACGCCTTTTTGCGGCCGATAAAAGAGTGGCAAGCGCAAATCGACCACTTAGCCCAAACTTGGGCCAGTCTAGCACCGGGTTCGGTTATTCCCAAAAAAGCGGCCGAGTGGCTGTTCCTTTTGCCTGACGAACGGGTTGCCCGTATGCGTCCCTACGAAATGGCTGCCTACTATGATCTGGATAAACTTGAGGTATTGCGGTTTTTCTTAAGCGCCACCCAACAGGGTTTTTTAAATTTAGATTGGGATATCCTTTGTCCCCGGTGCCGCGGGCCCAAGGGCTCGACCTCTAGTTTAAGTGGCCTCAATACTGGCTACCACTGCGACACCTGCCAAATCGACTATGACACCCTTTTTGATCAAAACGTAGAGGTCACCTTCAGCCCTACCGAAAAGCTCCGGGTTTATTCGGAAGCGATTTTCTGCATCGGCGGACCGAGTAACACCCCACATGTTTGGTGCCAATATAGTTTAGACCCAGGGCAAGAGGCAGAATATCAGGTTAATTTACCTAGCGGCGAGTATCACCTTTCTAGCGAATCAGACCGGCATTTACAGGGGTTTTCTTGGTCAAAAACCGGGGAGGGCGTACCGTTAATCGAGTGGGATTTAAGCCAGCCCCCACCCAAGCTGGAATCCTTATCTGGGGCTTTTTTGAAAATAAGAGTAACTAATCCTACCCTAGATTTTTCCTCTTTTAAAATAGACAGCCGCGAGTGGCTTGAATATGCCACCAAGGCCTCAACCCTGGCCAATCTGCAAGACTTCCGCGACCGCTTTTCTTCGCAAGTTTTAAGGCCAGGGATTCATATGGGGATTTCAAATATGGTGATTTTATTCACTGATCTTAAAGACAGCACCCAAATGTACGATAAAAATGGGGATGCCTCTGCGTTTAGCGTGGTCCAGGAGCATTTTGAAATTTTGACCGAAGTGTTGCGTCAAAACAATGGAGCCATGGTAAAAACTATTGGCGACGCCATTATGGCCGGATTTGATAAACCTATTGACGCGGTAAAAGCGTCTTTCGCTTTTTTAGAAGAGATCGAACGTTGGAATAAGACCCATCCTGATCAAGAGCCGGTGGTGTTAAAAATTGGCTTTCACCAAGGTCCTTGTATTGCGTTAAACCTCAATGATCGACTCGACTATTTTGGCGGGACCGTCAACAAAGCCGCCCGCATCCAGGGGTTAAGTCAGGGTAACGATCTGGTGTTTTCCCAGTCTATCACGCAAGATCCGCAAGTCAGCCAATATTTAGAGTCCCAAAAAGCCAAGAATGCGGGACTAAAAATCAATCAGTTTGAGGCGGACCTCAAGGGGCTTTCAAAATCGATGAAGGTGGTGCAGGTTTGTTTATAAAAGCTTGCGGCCCATCATTTGCTGGAAAATACCAGGAGTAGGGGCTTCAAAATAGAGGGATTCTCCGCTTTTTGGGTGGATAAAACGGATCGATTTAGCGTGGAGTCCTAGCCGTTTAGCTTCCTTTTCGGGTTGCCCATATCGGGTATCCCCAAATAAGGGATGCCCGGCGTTGGCCAACTGCACCCGAATCTGGTGCTTGCGCCCGGTGACTAGGTTAAGCTCTAGCAGGCTAAGCCCTCGGAACTCTTCTAGACGACGGTATTTGGTCACACACAGCTTGCCAACTTTAGGGTCCGTGGTGACATAAACCTTCAGCGCTTGGTTTTCGGCCAAAAGGTTTTGATATTCTCCCTGCTCCTCACTAAAATGCCCGTGGGCCAAGGCTAAATATAATTTTTCGTTTTGGTCCCAATTGGTTTGTAACGTGACCTTGGAGGTTTCGGTTTTGGCAAAAACCAAAACTCCAGAGGTGTCCTGGTCGAGCCGGTGGACAATAAACAGCCGAGCTTTGGACTTGGGGTTGCCCTTTTTGACATAATCGGTCAAGAGGGCATAGGCGGTCTTGATTCGCTCTTTGTCGGTGCCGATGGTAAGCAAACCTGCGGTCTTGTTGATCACCATGATTTCATTGTCGTCATAAAGGATGCTGACCCCTTTAGGCTGGTGACGCTTGCGAATAGGCAGGGACATATTTGACGGGATATAGGTTTATTTAGCCACCGCTTCGCAGTAGTCTTGGGGTTAGGGACCGATTTTAGCCTGACCAATAACTTTTAGGTGGTAAATTTACCGCCTTTGTACCGCTTACCCGGTTTTTTATACCTTGCCTATGCAGGACTTCGATTTATTGATTTTAGGCGCGGGAGCCTCGGGGCTTTTTTGCGCCTTAACCGCTGCTCAGCGGGGCCTGAAGGTGGGAGTGCTGGAGCATATGCCTAGCCCAGGCAAAAAGATTTTGGCCTCTGGCGGAGGCCGAGCCAATTTCACCAATCTATCCGTCCAGGCTCAAGACTTTCGTTCGCTTAATCCCCACTTTGCAAAGTCCGCCCTGGCCCAATACCCGCCCAAGCGTTTTTTAGAATGGCTAGATGACGGGGGGATTGAGTATCACGAAAAAAAACTAGGACAACTCTTCTGTAATCGCGGTTCTAAAGCAATCTTGGACCGGTTGATTGAAGTAAACTTAAAGGCAGGGGTGCAGGTGTTTACCAACGCGCAGGGGATTGAGGTAGCATTAGCAACCGACCCTCACCGTTATAAGGTAAACAGCAGCCAAGGTGACTTTGCTGCCCCTAATCTAGTTGTGGCCACCGGTGGGCTTTCCTACCGAGTTTTGGGGGCCTCTGATCTAGGGCACCAATTGGCGCGTCAGTTTGGCTTGAAAGTGACCCACACCAGCCCAGCACTGGTGCCTTTTATACTCCCTGGATTCACCCCCCTGGCCGGAATCAGTCTGCCCGTAGAAATAAAGACCCTAGGGCGCAGCTTTGCGGATGACCTTTTGTTTACCCATCAAGGGCTTTCGGGCCCGGCCATTTTAAAAGCAAGCCTTTTTTGGGACCCAGGCAAAGAGGTGGAGGTAAACCTTTTGCCTGGACTGAATCTGGCGGAAGAGCTGCTTGACCTCAAACGGGGTAACCCCCAAAAAAGTCTATTTTGGGCCTTAAATCAAAGGTTGCCTGAACGGTTGGTATTGCTCTGGCAGGAAGCGGGCAACTGGCCGCTCAAGCCGGATTTGCAGTCTTTCAGCCAGAAAGAATTGGCCCATGTGGCGGCAAAGATCAATCGTTGGAGTTTTGTACCCAAAGGGACCGAAGGATATATCAAGGCTGAGGTCACCCAAGGTGGGGTCTCGACAGACGAGCTTTCGAGTAAGACCTTAGAGACAAAAAAACACCAAGGGCTTTATTTTATTGGCGAGGTGATCGACGTGACCGGGCTTTTGGGGGGCTACAACCTGCATTGGGCCTGGGCCTCTGGCTTTGCGGCGGGGCGGGCTATAAAAATTTAGCAGGCTATTCCTTCTGGCTTCGGTACTCTTCGGCCCCGCAAATCGGACAAGTCGGCAATACTTGACCCGAAAATTCCAAACAATTGATTTTTCTGCAAACCAAATAAATATTACCCCTGGCACCAGTTTATAGCCTGAATCAAACAGGGTTAAAGCTGTGATTACAAAATGGTAAACTTATCTTTACAGTTTTTTTTCTGTTGCTGAAACCACCCCTTTAAATGTTAAGATCAAGGCGTTTCAATAAAAATAAAATTTAGCCAAGGAGGCTTATGAGCTTTTCAGACGAAAAATTAGAAAAAATTTGGGACAAAGGAGCTAAAATTCCAGGCAAAGATCCGGATTTGTATCGTAGAGATGATGAAGGCAATGAAATTTATAAGCCTAGCTACGGGAAAAACGGTGAAAAAAGCTGGGAGGTTGATCACTCAAAACCCCAGGCAAAAGGCGGAACGGATCATTTGAATAATTTACGCCCTTTGCAATCTGACGCCAATCGAGAAAAAGGCGATAAATACTAGCTTAAACAAACACCACCGTTCGGTTTTGGAAGACAAGGATTTTGCGGTTGAGGTGGAGCCAGATGGCTTTGGCTAAAACCAGCTTTTCTTGGTCCCGGCCTTTGCGGATCAGGTCTTCGATCCGGTCATGGTGAGTGACCGGGGTGGTGGATTGCTCGATGATGGGGCCTGAATCTAGGTCGGCGGTGACGTAGTGGCTGGTGGCCCCGATAAGTTTAACACCACGCTCAAAGGCGGCGTGGTACGGTTTGGCCCCGGCAAAGGCGGGCAAGAAACTGTGGTGGATGTTGATTATTTTGTTAGGGTACTGTTCAATAAAGGTTTCAGAAATAATCTGCATGTACCGAGCGAGTACAATAAAGTCTATTTGGTGTTTTTTAAGTAGTGCTAGCTGCGCCTTTTCGGCCTCTTCCTTTTTCTCTGGCAAAACAGGTACATAAGCAAATTCAATTCCAAATCGTTTAGCAGTCGGCTCCAGAAGTCGGTGGTTGCTTAGGATCAGCGGGATCTCTAGCTCCCACTCACCCGAAGACTTACGGGCCAAAATGTCATCTAAACAGTGGGGCTCTTTGCTGCAAAAAATCGCCACTTTTGGGCGTTGATCGCTAAAATAAAGCCGCCAAGTGAGGTTTAAAGGCTCGCCTAATTCTTTGCCAAAAATTGGGCCGATGGCGTCTGGGTACAGCTTAAAACCCTGTAGCTCCCACTCCACCCGCATAAAAAATCGCGCCCCTTCAACATCTACATATTGGTCGAGATAGGTGATGTTGCCGCCGAGTTTAAATAAAAAATCGGTGATCTTGGCAACCAACCCCTTTTGGTCGGGGCAGTGGATTAGGAGGATGGCCCGCTTGGACATAGCGTTGGTGGTAAAGGTTCAGTTAGGAATAAATCAACCAACCCAAACTGCCCAGGGTAAAGTCGGTGAAATCAAGCCTCTTCGGTGTTCCACCAGATCGTAAATGAGCCCGAATAGGAGATTTGCTGCCAAAAAGAGAACTGGTCCTCCGTCTCGCTGCCTTCGAATTCGAGTTTGGCTTTGATAGTGATGAGTTGGGGGGCGTCAATCCGTACCAGCAGGGTGGCAATCCCTTTAAACTGCATATTGGCGGTCGAGTCATTGTCACCTAAACAGGCGTAGGTTCGCTCTAGTACCAAATCGGGCAGTTGGTCTGGGTTTTGTACAGGAACCCCAAAAAAACCTAAGAGCCGTTCTAGGTTCTCGCGCCATAACACAAAACCTGGAACGGTGTTACTAGCGACACCGTAAGGGTCTATGTAGCTAGTATTGCGAAGCGAAAAGAGATAAAGCGACGCATCGTGTAGCTGAATCGCACCAACTTCGTTAAAATGATTGTGTTTATCGGCCATTCACCAACTTTTTTAAGTAAAATAATTAGTTGGCTCCATTGCCAGCAAAGGTAAAAGCAGCCCTGGGGGTATGGGGAGCTCTTTTTATAAAGAACTTGGGACCGCCAAGGACTGCCTAGTAGGGAGGCTATCAAGACCGTAAAAATAACAAAACCCCAAAATTGGGAATGTAGGTTGGTTAAAGCTTAAGTCGATCAAATAAACCAACCTCTCGTAAAGCATCGTACAATAAATCAGGTTCCGCTAAGAAATCGGTAATAAAAAAGAGTTCACCCGCTTTGATATACACTTTAAAAGGCGTCTGAAAGAAGCTGGGGAACAGGGTATTTAATATCTGGTAAGCACTTTGCCCCGATTCGGCCAGGGGTTTTATTTTTTTGGCCCGTTCAATAATCTTGCCTACGTAAAACAGGAGTTGCTGGTCAATCCCTTCGATGTAGTGGTTGTGACTGGGCAGGATGGTTTTGCCAGTCAAGGTTTTGATCTTGGGGATCGAGCGGCAGTAGGCGCGATAGTTGGAAAACCGGCCTTCTCCCCTGTGTAAATCCATGTCTAAAAGGGGCGCAGAGAAGATATTGCGTAACAAAATATCGCCAGTAATCGCCATATTGCCAATCAGGTAAGCCATATCCGACTGACTGTGGCCAGGGCAGGATATCCAGGTAATGCCCAATTTATTAAGCTCTGGTCCGACTTCTTCTAAGGTGGAAAAACGTTTGGGAAAGGGAATATCCCCCTGAAACTTGGGAATCAGGCTTTTAAAAAACTGGTCCAATTCCGGCGGAAAACCCATGCCCTCGAAGGTTTTGGTTAAAAAGGCAATTCGTTGGTCATAGAGTTGGTACAACCGCGCGTCCACCTGGGCCAGCACAATCTTGGCCGGGCTAAGCCCCTCGATAAAATGCGCCAAGCCATAGTGGTCTGGGTGGCAATGGGTGATCAAGAGATAGTCGAGATTTTCTAAGTCGATATTTCTTTGCAAATACTCCTTGGCCTCCTGGGTGGGGGGGCCAGTATCTACCAGGAAATGTGACCTACCGATCCAAAACTCAAAGATCTCAATGGGCCCCACCAGATAAGGGGTGTTGATTTGGTGTCGCTTGAGCTCCATCGGCTAAAGCCTCAAGCCGGGGTTATAGGGGGCCAAAAGGCCCCCTTAAGGGGATTAAAGCGGATATTTACCCGATTCCAAAGTGGTCTTGGCGATAAGGCGTTTAGCCGCTAACAACCCGGCTGCGTCGTATTTGGTATAGCGACGAATCCCACTTAAGATCAAGGCTAGGTTGTCTCCTTCCTCGATGTAGTAAGCTCCCTTTTTTGCTGCGGTTCCCAATCGCTCAAGGCAACTAAAAACCACCACCTTGGCCAGCGCCAGATAAAGCCCTTTTTTGGCCTCGGAAGCTTTATTCAACGCTTTAGCAGCACGCAGAACCGCTGATTCCATCGCGTAAAGTTCAATGGCAACATCAGCAGCGGCGAGCAACATCTCTTGTTCGTCTTTGAGCTTGGCCATATGTTTTTGGACCGCCGCCCCCGCTAGAATCAAGAAGATTTGCTTAGCATTGGCAACGGCCTTCATTTCTAGCGCCAAAGGCCTAGAAAGGTCGGGCTCGTCGAAGTTGGGGGCTAATAACGCCTCAAAGGCTAAGGTGGCAAATTTCTGCAAAGGGAGTTCGCCTTTTAAAGCTTTTTTTAAGATGGTGCTTGGAACCAGCAACCGATTGATTTCGTTGGTCCCTTCGTAAATCCGGTTGATCCGCTCGTCTCGATAGGCGCGGGCCAAGGGATACTCTTCTAAAAAGCCGTATCCCCCAAAAACCTGCAACATTTCATCTACCATGCTTGCCAGTTGCTCTGAGCAAAAAACCTTGGCTGCCGCGCATTCGGTTGAATATTCTTCTAATTTTTTTTCCGCCTCTTTGTAATAGTCAGGTGCCTTTTTATCCAGGCTGGCAAAGGCTTGGTCAATGTTGCCGGCAAGCCTAAAGGCAAAGGATTCCGCCGCAAAGAGG
This sequence comes from Candidatus Lambdaproteobacteria bacterium RIFOXYD2_FULL_50_16, assembly GCA_001783695.1. Lineage (GTDB taxonomy): Bacteria > SAR324 > SAR324 > XYD2-FULL-50-16 > XYD2-FULL-50-16 > XYD2-FULL-50-16. The sequence goes on along the minus strand of MFNE01000038.1, from coordinate 17,069 downwards.
TTGGCTACTTGATCGGCAAATTTTTCTTGAATCGCACCAAAGTTGGCGATAGGTTGGCCAAACTGTTTGCGATCATTCGCGTAGGTCGCCCCTTCAATCAACACCTGCCGCGAGGCCCCGTTAACACAAGCGCCTAACTTGAGGCGGCCAATATTTAGAATATTAAAAGCAATCTTATGCCCTTGTCCAATCTCGCCCAAGAGGTTTTCCTTGGGTACCTTGACGTTATCTAAAATGATTTGAGTGGTGCTGCTGCCTTTGATCCCCAACTTTTTTTCCTCTGGGCCCGGGGTTACCCCGGCAAAGGTCCGCTCGACTAAAAAAGCGGTGAAATGTTCTTTGTCGATTTTAGCAAAAATCGTGTAAAAGTCCGCAATCCCGCCGTTGGTGATAAACTGTTTGGTGCCGTTAAGGATGTAATGGTCCCCCTCTAAGGTGGCATAGGTATCGACAGCGAGGGCGTCTGAACCCGAACCGGGCTCGGTCAGACAATAGGCGGCAATCCACTCGCCAGTGATGATTTTTTCTAAATACCGGCTTTTTTGCTCGTCTGTCCCATAATAAACCAAGGGCAGGGTGCCAATCCCGGTGTGGGCAGTGAAGGTGACCGAAAAAGCCCCGGTGCGCGAGATTTCAGACGCAACAATAAGGCTAGTAACCTTGTCCAGATCAAGACCACCATAGGCTTCGGGGGCATCGGTCATCAATAGCCCCAATTCGCCGCAGCCAGTCATCAGTTCCTTGACCTTATCAAAGTCCTGTTGGTCGATTTGGTCCACCACAGGCAAAATTTCCGCCTCCACAAAGGTTTTAGTGGTCTCCAAAATCTGGCGTTGTTCTTCGTCGAAATCTTCGGGAATAAAGATATCTTCAGGCAAGACCTGCCGAACCAAGTACTCCGCCCCTTTGACGATGCTGGCCATAATGCCCTTTAGCGATTGAGGTTTTCAAAAACACCGGCTGCACCCATGCCGCCGCCGATACACATAGTAACCATTCCCCACTGTTGTTTGCGCCGGGTCAACTCACTTAGAAGGGTGGTGGTTAACTTGGCACCAGAACAGCCCAAGGGGTGCCCTAAGGCAATGGCCCCGCCGTTGACGTTGACCCTGCTAGGGTCGAGCTTGAGTTCTCCAAGGACCGCCAACGACTGGGCGGCAAAGGCTTCATTAAGCTCGAAAAGCTCGATCTGGTTTAAAGACAGCCCAGCTAAAGACGCCGCCTTTGGGGCCGCATAGATTGGGCCGATCCCCATGATTTCGGGGGCGCAGCCGGTAACGGTGAAACTCACCAAACGGGCGATGGGGGTGAGGTTATGGGCTTTGAGATAGGCCTCGCTCACAACCAGGACCGCTGCCGCGCCGTCGGTGGTTTGGCTGGAATTACCTGCGGTAACACTTCCGTCCATCTTAAAGATGGGTTTGAGTTTGGCTAGCGCTTCCAGGTTGGTGTCGGCGCGAACGCCGTCGTCTTGGGCGACCAATTCCTTCGATTTGGCCAGCTTGAGTCCGTTTAATTGGGCCCATTCCACTTCCACTGGAACAATTTCGTTGGTAAACCTTCCCTCCGCAATCGCCGCCGCCGCCCGCTGGTGACTTTGCAAGGCAAAGCGGTCTTGGTCCTCGCGGTTGATCCCATATTTGGCCGCCACCAATTCGGCGGTCACCCCCATGGAGGCGTAAGACTCGGGCCAATCGTGCATCAGAGTCGGATCGGCTGAATATTTGTTGCCCCCCATGGGAACCAGCGACATAGACTCGGCTCCGCCCGCAACAATCGCCTGGGCTCCACCGGCTTTGATTCGGTCCACCGCCAAAGCAATCGCTTGCAGGCCGGAAGAACAAAAGCGATTGATGGTCATGCCCGGTACGGTTTGGGGCAGTCCGGCCTTCATGGCGGCAATTCGCCCAAGGTTCATGCCCTGTTCCCCTTCAGGGAAGGCGCAACCTAAAATCACATCGTCGATGGTTGCGAGGTCGAGGTCGAGACCGGCCAAGGCCCCCTTGATCGCCTGGGCGGCCAATTCGTCGGGGCGGGTTTGGGCGAACTTGCCCTTTTTCGCCTTGCAACCGGCGGTACGTTTGGCGCTGACTAGATAAGCCGTTTCCATGGCGCTCCTAATTTCTGAGGGGTTTGCCGGTTTTCAAAGTATGGGAGATACGTTGGTAGGTCTCTTTGGTGCCGCAAAGCTTCAAAAAGGCCTCTCTTTCTAGTTCTAATAAATAATCCTCGTTAATCAAGGTGCCCCCGGCTACATCGCCGCCAGTGATCGCCCAAGCAACTAGATTGCTGATGTAGGCGTCGTGTTTGCTGGCGAAGCCCCCTTGCTGTAAATTCCAGATTTGCGAATTCATGCTGGCCGCCACTGAGCGGCCTGGGGCGGGGACATCGACCCGTTTTCTGGGTGGGCGGTAGTTGGCGGCCAGGGCCAAGACCTTGGCTTTGGCGTCTGAAAGCAGCCGGTCCATATCTAGCGTGATCTGGTCGCCAGGGCGCATATAGCCCATATCAAAAAGCTCCTCCCCACTCATCGAAGTCTGAGCCATGGCAATTTGGCTGAAGGCCTTAAAAACGAAGGGAGAGACATCGGTATTATATTGCTGGCTAAGGGCGATGGAGCGTAAACACATCTCTTTGGTACCGCCCCCGGCTGGGAGTAGGCCTACTCCAACCTCGACTAAGCCCATGTAGGTCTCGGCATAGGCGTTGATTGCGTCCGCGTGCAAAGCGTACTCGCAACCACCACCTAAACATAAATGGAAAGGAGCCACTACCACAGGCACTTTGGCATATTTAAGCGCCATAGTCGCCCGTTGGAAGGCTTTGATCATAATATTGATCTCGTCCCATTCTCGCTCGCCAATGGCCGCAGTTAATAAAGCTAAGTTAGCGCCCACCGAGAAGTTGGCCCCTTGGTTACCCACCACTAAGCCTAGGCCGTTCTGCTCAACATATTGGACGGCTTTGAGCGTAAAGCTCAAGATATCCCCACCGATGGTGTTCATTTTTGAGTGGAATTCCAGGCCAAAAACCCCGTCGCCTAGATCGTACAGGGAGCAGCTAGCATTGCCTAACACTACCCTGCCGCCCTGTTTGAGTGCAGGCAAAACGATCTGGCCCGGTTTAAGCGGGACCGGTAGGTAGCCGCCCGATTCAATATCAAAATATTGTTTGACCCCTTCGTGGTAGCGGTAAAAGGCTGGGACTGTTTTCAATTTTGGGGGGACCGCAACCCCTTCTTGGGCCACTCGGGCCACAAATTCGGGCACCCCAATGGCGTCGAGCATTTCAAAAGGACCTAATTCCCAGTTAAAACCCCACCTCATGCCGTTATCGATATTGACCGGATCGGCGGCGATTTCCCCGAGGCGGTTAAAGGAGTAGATCAGGGTATCGCGCAGGTTGGACCAAGCAAACTGGGCGGCCTTGTCGTTCCCGGTTAAGAGTGCTTTGATCTTAGCTCCGGCACCTTCGAGTGCCTTTGCTTGGCCAATGCTAGGAAACCGCGGTTTTTCTTGGGATTTATATACCCCTGTTTTATAATCCCAATACTGAATTTCTTTGTTACCTGCTGCGTCTTTGCCTTTGCGGTAAAATCCGCTGCCCGTTTTGTCGCCTAGCTGTTTGGCTTCAATCATTTTGGTCAAAAATTCTGGGACCTTAAAGATGTCTCGCTGTTCGTCGTTGGGCAGGTTTTGGTAGCTGTTGTTACCCACATGAACCATGGTGTCGAGTCCAACTAAGTCACTGGTACGAAAAGCGGCTGACTTGGGCCTGCCAGTGGCAGGGCCCGCAATAGCGTCCACTTCTTCGACGCTCAAGTCCTGCTCTACCATGTATTTCATGGCGTTATAAATCGAAAAAACCCCAATGCGGTTGGCCACAAAATTGGGGGTGTCGCGGGCGTAAACAATCCCTTTGCCTAAACGCTGGCCAATAAACTGGGCCATAAATTCCAGTATCTTTGGGTCTGTTTCAGCGCAAGGGACTAGCTCCATCAACCGCATATAGCGAGGTGGATTAAAAAAGTGGGTGATCAAAAAACGCTTTTTTACCTCAACCAGCATCCCTTGGGCCATTTGGTCTATCGACAGGCCGCTGGTATTGCTGCTTAAGATGCTGTGTTCACCTAAGTGAGGCAACACCTTGTCTTTAAAGAAGGCCTGCTTGATTTCAAGGTTTTCGATAATCACTTCGATAACCCAGTCCATCTCTTTGAGCTTGGGTAGGTCGTCCTCGAAGTTGCCCGGCGTGATTCCTTGGGCGTGATCTTTAAGGAAAAAGGGGGCCGGTTTAGCTTTGGCCAACATGGCCAAAGCCCCTTTGGCGACCGAATTTTTATCGTCCCCTGACTTTGGTGGCATGTCCATCAGCCAAACATCTAGGCCAGCGTTGGCCAGATGGGCGGCAATGGTGGCCCCCATTACCCCTGCTCCCAAGACGGCTACCTTTTGGATCTGCATGGCGTTTCCTCGCTTGAAATGGCGTTTTGCATTTACCTTAATATGAGGTTGACGTTTAAGTCAACCATAAAAATCTTTACTATTATTGGGCTACGTACGTTGTTTAGTCTAAACCCTCTAATAGCCTGTTCATCATTCCCTCTGGAATGGCCATAGGCGTTCCTTTCTTGGCGTCCAAAGCGACCATTACCGTCTTTGCCGTCGCAAAGAGTTGGCCTGCTGGACCTAAAAGTTCGTAATCTACCTCAAAACTAGTGCGGCCTTTGGTTTTGATATCAAACTTGATGGTCACCAAACCGTCTTCTAAGCGGATGGGCTTTTTGTAATCGCAAGCGGCATGGGCGACCACAAAAAACATCCCCTCATTCATAAAATCGACAAAGTTTTGGGTGAACACCTTGACCCTTGCTGTTTCTAAATAGGTAAAATAAACGGCGTTGTTGACGTGGCCATAAGCATCGAGGTCGGCAAAGCGGATCTCGATTTGACAGCTAAACTGATGACTCAAGGGGTCTCCTTAAATTCGGCAATCCGTTTTCGATATTGCGCCAGTTCGGCGCGTAAGCTGGCGAGGCGGCCCATTTTTTCATCGACCTTAGCAATGTGCTGGTCGAGTATTTGAACCAGCCTAGGCATCACTTTTTCTTGGCTCCGGCTTTGTTCATATAGGGCCGAAAGTTCTTCCATCTCCGAAAGCTCAAGGCCCAATTCTTTGAGTTTTAAAATAAACTTAAGCCGAAGTATTTCTTCTTTTGTGTAAACCCGCACGCCCCCAGAGGTCCTGGGGCTGGGCGGCATTAGACCAATCTCTTCGTAATAACGAATGGTGCGGGTGGTAATCCCTAATCCCTTGGCTAAAACCCCAATAGACATCGGATATTTGGTTCCTTCGTTCATGGCTTCCCCTAACGTAAGCTCCTCAAAACTAGCAAATTAAATAATAGCCTGTCAAAAGGTAAATAAATATGATTCAACGGTGGAATAAAAATTTATTATTCTTAACTTTACATTTACGTTCAAGTTAATCTAACCTGTTTTCCAAAACCCTGCTTATTTCTTGATTGGGGACTATATTTAGGGTAGCCTGGGGCTATGAACAAGCGAATCCTTTTTATTGATGGGCTGCGGACCCCGTTTGGTTCTATAGGGGGCGTGTTGTCTTCGTTAAGCGCCCCGCAGTTGGCGGCGCCCCTCTTGAGTGCGCTGGTGAGCCGGGCCGGGCTTTCGGCTAAATGTATAGATGAGGTTATTTTAGGCCAAGTGATCCAGGGCGGAGTTGGCCAAGCCCCGGCGCGCCAAGCGATGCGGCTGGCAGCCTTGGACGACCAAACCCGCGCGATGACTATCAATAAGGTTTGCGGATCAGGGCTGAAAGCACTGTTGCTGGGGGGGCAGTCGATCCTTTTAGGAGAGTCGGACCTAGTGTTAGCCGGGGGAATGGAGTCGATGAGCCAGGCTCCTTATATAGTCCCCAAGGCTCGCCAAGGGCTGAAGGCCGGGGATGGCCAGCTAATAGACCTGCTGTTTTACGACGCTTTGACCGATCCGTATTCTGGCAAGCCCATGGGCGAACTGGTTGAGGAAAAAACCCAAAACCAAGGCATTACCCGCGAGGCCCAAGACCAATACGCCATTAAAAGTTACCAGCGGGCCTTAGCCGCCCAGACCGAAGGGCGCTTGGCCCGCGAGATTTTGCCGGTGAAGCTGGAATCCAAAAAAGGGGAGGTGGTCGTTAGCCAAGACGAGGAGCCCGCCAAGGTTGATTTTGCTAAACTAAGCAGCCTACGACCGGTCTTTTCCCCCAGCGGCAGCATTACCGCCGCCAACGCCTCTAGTATCAATGACGGAGCGGCGGTCACCCTCTTGGCCTCCGAAGAGGCGGCTATGAAGTATGGTCTAAAGCCCAAGGCTGAGTTAATCGCTTGGAGCCATAGCAGTCATCATCCTGACGACTTTTCCTTGGCTCCGATCGGCGCGATTAACAAGCTTCTTAAACAAACCTTGATTAACCCCAAAGAGGTGGACCTCTGGGAAATTAACGAAGCCTTTGCGGCGGTGCCCTTGATGGCCTTAGGACCCTTGGCCTTAGACTTGCGGCAGGTCAACGTCAATGGCGGAGCGGTCAGTCTTGGGCATCCGGTCGGGGCTTCTGGAGGGCGACTGGCCTTGACCTTAGTGGAAGAATTAACCCTAAGGCAAGGCCGCTACGGAATTGCGGCTTTGTGTATTGGGGGCGGCGAGGCGGTGGCCGCATTGTTTAAACGTTGGGAGGGCTGATGGATTTTGGGTTAAACGAAGAACAAAAGCTGGTCCAAGCGACCGTCCGGCAGATGGCCCAGGAGCAGGTGCGGCCCAAGGCGGCGGCGACCGATAAAAACCATGCTATCCCCCCTGAAACCTTGCCCCAACTGGCTGAATTGGGGCTTTGGGGGAGTTATATTCCAGAAGAAGACGGAGGGTCTGGGCTTGACTATCTGTCCTATATATTAAGTGTTGAAGCCTTGTCTGCCGCCTGCGCTAGCACTGGGGTGTTGCTCGCAGCCCACGCTTCCTTGGGTTGCGACCCGATCCACCGCTCTGGCACAAAAGAGCAAAAGGCGAAGTGGTTGGCCCCCCTATGCAAGGGCGAGAAAATCGGCTGTTTTTTATTAACCGAGCCCGGCGCAGGTAGCGATGTAGCCAGTCTAAAAACCCGTTACCTTGAGCAGGATGACCATTATGAACTAACCGGGTCTAAACAATTTATTACAAACGGCGGTTATTTAGGCACGGGGGTGGTTTTTGCCACGAGTGACCCAAGCTTGGGCCACAAAGGAATCTCTGCCTTTATTTTAGATCTTAAAAGTCCAGGGGTGACGCTCCTTAAAAATGAAGAAAAAATGGGGATTCGCGGGAGTTTTACCTCCGCTTTTGCCCTCGATCAGGTTAAAATTCCCAAAGACCAACTCTTGGGAGCCCCCCACCAAGGTTTTGCCATAGCGATGGAAACCTTGGATGGTGGGCGGATTAGTATCTCGGCGCAAGCCTTGGGGATTGCACAAGAAGCACTGGATTTGGCCCTAAATTATTCTACAGAGCGCCAACAATTTGGCAAACCGATTGGCCAATTCCAAGCGATTCGGTTTAAGTTGGCTGATATGGCCGCCGCTTTAGAATCGGCCCGGTTGATGACCTATAAGGCTGCTTGGCTAAAAAACCAACACCAAGAATCAGCCCAAGTTTCGGCCATGGCTAAGTTGCTGGCTAGCAAAGCGGCCCAATTTTGCACTGACGAAGCCTTGCAAATCCACGGTGGCTATGGTTATTCAGCCGAATATCCTTTAGAGCGCCTTTACCGTGACGCTAAAATTACCGAGATCTACGAAGGCACCTCCGAGATTCAGCGGATTGTGATTGCAAAAGGCCTGGAAAAGGGCTGACAGCGTTGAGGCCAATAGATAAGATATAGCTGATAAGCCAACTTTAGGAGCAAGATTGGAAGCAACAAGGCAAATATATTGGAACGTTAGCCCGCTGGGCCTGCCGGTGATGTACCTACTAACGGCCTTAGCCATGGCGGTGTTTTTTTACGGCTTTTTCCGCCGGATCAAGGTTTACCGCCAGGGCAAACCCCTAGGCCGATTGGATCATTTGCCAAAACGAATCTTCCGCGCTGTTTCTGAAGGCCTGTTTCAGGGCAAGGTCTCTAGAGAAAAAGGGATTGGTGAGTTACACCAACATTTCCTCTGGGCCTTTGTGATCCTATTTATTGGCACCACACTAATCTTTATCGAAACCGACATTTTAAAACCCCTCTTTGGGGTTACCTTCCTTAAGGGCGATTTTTATCGGGTATTTTCGTTAGCCCTCGATTTGTCTGGGGTCGTGGTGCTTTTAATGCTAGGTGGAATGTTTACCCGACGGTTTTGGGTTAAAAAAATCAAACTGCCGCCCAAGCCTTTCGACCGGATTTTTTATGCGCTCCTGTTTTTGATCCTCTTGACGGGCTTCGGGCTAGAAGGTCTGCGGATGGCAGTGACCGAGACCGGGATCGAACCTGAATTGGTCTATTATTCGCCAGTGGGCATGTATTTAGGGTATTACCTACAACCTTTGGGGTGGGAGACACTCATAGCCGCCCATCAGGGGCTTTGGTGGTTGCACATGGTGATGGTGATGGCTTGGATTGCCTTGATCCCCTATACCCGACTAAAACATTTAGTGTTAACCCCAATAAATTACGCCCTTTACGACGAACACCCCTTTGGACACCTGCCCACGATCAACCTAGAGGACGAAACCCAAGAATCCTTTGGTTTAGCTAAACCGAGTGATTTGGGCTTTAAAGATATCTTTGACACCGACGCTTGCACCAGCTGTAAACGCTGTGAGGACCGTTGCCCCGCCTTTAACACGGGCAAGCCCCTAAGCCCGATGTTGCTGGTTCAGCAAATGGGAGAGGTGTGTTTTGAACTAAAGGACGGTTCTTTGGTGGATAAAATCGGCAAAGACGCCCTTTGGGCCTGCACCACTTGCGGGGCCTGCCAAGCGATTTGCCCGGCCGAGGTGGAGCATCTGCCCAAGATTGTAGGTATGCGGCGTAACTTGGTATTGATGGAAGGCGAATTTGCTGGCGACGAAGTAGCCCAAGCGATGGACCATTTGGAGGTTAACGCCAATCCTTTAGGAAGTGCACCTGGAACCAGGGCCGATTGGGCCGAGGGGCTGGGCCTGGTCGAGCCTGCTGAAGCCGACTGGCTCTACTTCCCGGGCTGTTACGCTAGCTTTGATCCCAGAAACCAAAAGGTAGCCAAAGCCTTTATTAAGGTCGCCCAAGCGGCGGGGCTTAAGCTGGCCATTTTAGGAAAGGCGGAAAAATGTTGCGGCGAACCAGCTCGCAAAATGGGTAACGAATACCTCTATCAAAACCTGGCGCAAGCGAATATCGAAGCCTTTAAATCCGCTGGGGTAAAAGGGATTGTCACCACCTGCCCCCACTGCTTCCAAACCCTGGGTACTGCCTATAAGGACTTGGGATTGGACATAGAGGTGCTTCATTATACCGAACTGATCGACCAGCTTTGGAAGGATTTTAAGTTTAAACTGAATCGAATCCACCTAGAGGTCACCTACCACGATTCCTGCCAATTGGGCCGGTATGGGGGGATATATGATCCCCCAAGAAACCTGCTAGAAGCCTGTGGGGCCGACTTCCGGGAGATGAAATCGCACCACGCCGATTCCTTCTGCTGTGGCGCGGGCGGTGGGCGGATTATGGCGGAAGAAAAGGTGGGTCAACGGATTAACCAAACCAGGGCCAAAATGGCCCTGGATTTGGGCGCAGATCAGTTGATTTCCTCCTGCCCCTTTTGTTTGACTATGTTTGAAGACGGAGTCAAAGGCTTGGAGGCCGAGCACAAACTTAAACCGCGGGACTTGGTCGAACTTTTGGCCGACGCCCTGCCCACCCTTGAGGAGCGCTTATGAAGATCTTGGTTTGTATTAAACAGGTAGCCGACCTAGAATCAAGGTTTCAAGTGGCTAGCGGCCAGACTTGGTTTAATGAAACCGATCTCGCCTTTCGCCTAAACGAATACGATGAATTTGCGGTCGAGGCTGCGGTCCAGCTTAAAGAACAAACAGGCGGTGATTTGACCGTGATCAGTGTAGGTCCCGCTAGGGCCTCAGAGGCTCTGAAAAAGGCTTTAGCTATGGGTGCGGATCAAGCAGTACATGTGCTTGAGGACCAACAACTCGAAAGCTTCCAGACAGCGCAAGTGATTTTTGAGCAGATTAAAGCTCAAGGATATGATCTGATTTTCACGGGGATGCAGTCGAGCGACAAAGGCAGCGGACAGGTGGGGCTTTTGTTGGGCGAGATGCTCAAAATCAATTCGGTTAGCTGTGTAGTTGCTTTTAAATATGACGGGAGGATTGAGGTAGAACGAGAACTAGAAGGCGGACTGCGAGCTAAACTAAAGTTAGCCACTCCGGCCTTGGTTACCTGTCAATTGGGCCTCAATCAGCCCCGCTACCCAACCCTGCCCAACATTATGAAAGCCAAAAAGAAACCCAAAAGCGAGGTCACCAGCCCTGCGCCTGCTTCCCGTTTGCAAGTGGTTGCCTTGGGTCCACCACCCAAAGCGGGGGCGGCTGAACTGATCGAAGGAGATCTTTTGGCGCAAGTGTCTAAGGTGGTCGCTATTTTAAAAGAACACAAACTGGCCTAGGGGGACTATGAAAGCCTTATTAATCGGGGAAGTATTACGAGGCAAATTGGCCCCAAGCCTTTATGAAATGTTGGGGTTTGCGAGCCAAGCGGGGCTAGAATCGGTGGTGTTGGTTTGCGCTCCGATTTCGACAAACCCTCAATTTACCGGCAAGTTATATCAAGGAGATGGTGGTGAGTATGATCCTCTAAGCCATAAAGCCATGGCCTTGGAAGTAATCGCTAAGGAAAATCCAGACTTGGTGGTCTTGATGCATTCGTCTTACGGCTGGGATTTAGCCCCTAGATTGGCTATGGAACTTGGTTGGGGGCAGATATCGGAAGCGATTGCCTTTGATTCAGGCACCTTCAACCAAGTTTTGGTCGGTGGCAAGTTGCGCCGAAGCGTAAAAACCGTCAGTGGCCAAGCTGTGGTCACCTTGCAGTCTGGGGCCTTTAGTGAGGCGGCTCCGGCGGGCAGTCCGGCATTAGAGTCGATTTCAGCCCTAAAAGGCGCAATAGAGTGGTTGGGGTATGTTGAAAAACCGGCTCAAGACCTGGATTTAACCAAAGCCCAGAAGATCGTTTCCGCCGGACGTGGGATTGGCAAAGCCGATAATCTGGGAATGATCCAAGAATTGGCCCAGGTTTTAGGGGCTGAACTGGGGGCCAGTCGCCCGGTGGTGGATTCGGGCTGGGTGGAGCACAGCCATCAAGTGGGCAGCACCGGGGCGACAGTCACCCCAGAACTGTATATGGCTTGTGGAATCTCTGGTGCAGTGCAACACCTAGCGGGGATGAAAAAGTCGGAGTTGATAATTGCCATCAACAAAGACAAAGACGCCCCCATCGGTGAGGTCGCTCACTATGTGGTGGTCGCTGATTTGTTGCAGTTTGTTCCGGCGTTAACAAAGGCCTTAAAGGCCTAAGTCCCTTAGGGGCGGGCAATCAGCCCGCCCTTCCCCCTCCATGGAGTCCCTATGAAAACCCGACTAACCGAGCTTTTAGGTATCAAACACCCCATTGTTCAAGGGGGGATGATGTGGGTCAGTCGAGCTAAATTGGTGGCGGCGGTTTCTAATGCCGGGGGCCTGGGCACCTTGACCGCCTTGAGTCTGCCTGAACCCGAATTAGTGGCCAAAGAAATCGCTGAGATTCGCTCTCTAACTGATAAACCCTTTGCCGTAAACCTAACCTTTTTACCCACCTTAAAACCGGTTCCCTACGAAGCTTATGCCCAAGTTATTTTGTCCGCTGGGGTGAAGATTATCGAAACCGCCGGACGCAACCCAGAGCCCTACATGCCCATGCTTAAATCGGCTGGGGTAAAGGTGATTCATAAATGTACCAGCCTTAAACATGCCCTTAAAGCTCAAGCGATTGGAGTGGATGTGGTCAGTATTGACGGCTTCGAATGCGCCGGGCACCCAGGTGAACAGGACGTAGGTGGGCTGGTCTTGATTCCCAAGGTGGCTAAAGCGTTAGAGATTCCGGTGATCGCGTCCGGCGGGTTTGGCGACGGGCGGGGCTTGGTAGCGGCCTTGGCTTTAGGCGCAGAAGGGATCAATATGGGCACCCGCTTCTTGGCCACGGTTGAGGCGGATATCCATCAGAAAATAAAGGAATATTTAGTAAAGGCAGACGAGACCCAAACGATCTTGGTCGAGCGGAGTTTAAAAAACACCATGCGGGTACTTAACAACGCCCAAGCGAAAAAGGTCTTGGCTTTAGAAGCTGGCGGAGCTGGAATTGCCGAGTTAGCCCCCCATCTTTCGGGTCGTTTAGGGCTAAAAGCCTTGGCCGAAGGGGATCCAGAGGGCTTTTTGTTTGCCTGCGGTCAAACAGTAGGCCTAATCGAGGACATTGTGCCGGTCGAGCAGTTAATCACTCGAATCATTAGAGATGCCGAATCAATAATTAAGCGTCGTTTGACTGGTTTAGTCAACTGACTAACAGGGAGACTAACGCTGTTAGGTTAGCCCTGCCAGTTTTTAGTGTAATTTGGGTTAAAAACGGGGGTTTTGGTGGTTGTTTATGGATCAAAAATGTGTTTTAACTAACAGAATATAAAGGAAAATAATTTATTTTTAGACAGGTGATTTTTAGGGGGTTTGCCTCAAAGGAAAAAGCTGTTAGTCTTGCCGCTCAACGCTGCAATTAAGTCCGCGTTAGACCCTAAATATTTAGCATCATGCCCCAAAAAAAAGCGCCTTCTAATCCCTCGTTAAATCGCCGCCTACAACAAACCCCAGTAGCCATTGTGGGAATGTCCGCTCTGTTTCCTGAAGCGGAGGATTTGACTCGCTATTGGGAAAATATCTTGGGCGAGGTTGACTGCTTGATTGAGGCGCCAAAGGACCGGTTTTCTATTGAGGATTACTACGATGCTAACGTCAAAGCCCCTGATAAAACCTTTTCGAAAAAAGGTGGCTTTATTCCTCCGACCCTTTTTAACCCTATTGAATGGGGTCTCCCCCCTAATATTTTAGAGGTCACCGACGTCAGCCAACTGCTGAGTTTAGTGATGGCAAAAAGGGTTTTGGAAGACGCTGGGTATGGGGAAGGAAAAAGGGATTTTGACCGCTCGCGCACCGGTTGTATTTTAGGGGTTGGTGGCGGTCAGAAGTTGATGAGCCCGTTGGTCAGCCGCCTACAGTATCCAGTCTGGGACAAGGTTTTAAAGTCGGAAGGGATTGGCGATAGTGACCGAGCCCATATAATCGAAAAGATGAAAAAGGCCTATATCCGCTGGGAAGAGATGAGCTTTCCCGGCTCGTTAGGCAACGTGATTGCTGGGCGAATCGCCAACCGACTCGACTTGGGCAGTACTAATTGCGTGGTGGACGCAGCCTGTGGCTCTTCGCTGGCAGGGATCAGGATGGCCTTATCAGACCTCCTAGAATACCGAAGCGACGCCATGATTACGGGCGGGGTGGACACGGACAACAGTATTTATATGTATATGTGTTTTTCTAAAACGCCAGCGTTCACCCAAAAAGAGGTCAACCAGCCCTTTGATAAAAATTCGGCTGGGATCATGATTGGCGAGGGGATTGGCATGTTGTTCCTCAAACGCCTTGAAGACGCCGAACGCGACCAGGACCGAATCTACGCTGTTATCAGGGGCGCAGGTTCCAGTTCAGACGGAAAATACAAATCAATTTACGCCCCTCGGGCGGAAGGGCAGATTTTGGCGCTTAAGCGGGCTTACGAAGTCGCTGGAGTGGACCCAAAAACCCTGGGCCTTTGGGAAGCGCATGGCACGGGCACCAAAGCGGGTGACGCTACCGAAGCCAAAGCGCTACGGACTTTTATCGGCGATAGCGAGAAGAAAACCTTGGCTTTGGGTAGTGTTAAATCACAAATTGCCCACACCAAAAACGCAGCAGGCGCAGCAGGCATGATTAAGGTTGCCCTGGCTTTGCACCACAAGGTTTTACCGGCCACGATCAACGTCACCGAACCCAACCCTGAATTGGGCTTAGAGGGCTCCCCAGTCTATCTAAACGGACACACTCGCCCTTGGATTTACCAAGGGGTTCCTAGGCGCGGCGGGGTTAGCGCCTTCGGTTTTGGGGGCACCAATTTTCATTTTGTTTTAGAAGAGTACACCCAAAATCCGGGTCAACCCTTTCGGATCCATCGGGGAGCTAGGGCGCTTTTTCTAAATGCTGCTGACCGGGCCGGGTTGATTAAAAAGGTCAATGAGCAACTAACCAAGCTGGTCGGGGAACAGGCCCCCAAAGTGCTCTGGGACTGGGTTAAAGCCTCAAGGGCGTTAAAGATCAAAGCCTCGGATGCGCGTTTAGGACTGGTTGCCAAAGACACAAACGACGCCAAAAAATTGCTGGGACTTGCTTTAACCAAACTAAACGAAAGTGACGCAGGTTTTACCCTGCCTGAAGGGGTGTTTTTTGCTCCTAAAGCGCAAGCTGGCGAGGTGGCCGCCCTGTTTTCAGGTCAAGGTTCCCCTTATTTGGGTATGGGCCTCGATTTGGCCCACGATTTTCCGCCTGTTGGGGAAGCCTGGGCGCAAATGGACCGGCTTTTTGAGGATCAGCCCCAATCTTTAAGTCAGATCGTTTTCCCGATCGCCGCCTTCACGCCCGAAGAAACCCAAGCCCAAGCGGCCAAGCTGCAACTAACTGAAAATGCCCAGCCCGCGATTGGGGTCTTTTCGATGGGGCAATATAAGGTTTTCCAAAACGCCGGATTCAAAGCCCAGATGGCTGCGGGCCATAGTTTTGGCGAGCTAACCGCCCTCTGGGCCGCCGGAGTGATTAGCGAAGCCGACTTTTTGCTTTTAGCTAAAGAACGGGGCCAAGCCATGAAAGCAGTGCCAGGCAAAGATGCTGGGTCTATGATGGCCGTGGTGGGAGAGATTGCGGATATTGAAGCCAAGTTGGACCAGTTCGAAGGGGTCAAGGCCGCTAATTTCAATAGTAAAAAACAGGTCGTGTTAGCCGGACCAAAAGCGGCGCTTGATGAAGTTGCCAAAGTACTTAAGGCAGACGGGCTGACCTGCAAGATGTTGGGGGTCTCGGCTGCCTTTCATACGCCAATGGTGGCCCACGCCCAAAAACCTTTTGCCAAAGCGATTGATAAGGTCAAGTTCTCTAGTCCCAAGATTCCGGTTTATTCAAACGCCAGCGCCCTGCCGCATGCTAAAGAAGGGGCGCAAATTCAAAAGGCTTTGGCCGAGCATTTGTTACAATCAGTTCGTTTTACTGGTGAGATCGAAGCGATGTACAAGGCCGGAGCAAGGGTCTTTGTGGAGTTTGGCCCTCAGTCCATTTTGACTAATTTGGTCAGTAATATTTTAGCTGGAAAAGAGCATGTGGCCGTCGCGATTAACCAAAATCCAAAAAAACCGGCAGCACCTCAATTACTTTGCGCTTTTACTCAACTGAAAGTATTAGGGCTCGACTTGGGAGAGATTGACCCCTACGCCTATGACCCAGAACCCTCGGCTACCAAGCCCAATCCCATGGCAGTCGCCCTAACTGGGGCTAACTACGTTAGTGCCGAAACCAGAAAAACCTTTCAAGATGCTTTGGCCGATGGACACCGGATTGCGCCATTAGTGGCCACGCCGGCTAAGGTACAGGCCAATTTTGTGGCTCCTAAACCGGCAACCGCTGCGGTTGTAGCTCCCCACCCAGAGCCATCAAAACCCATGCCCATTGCAACCACCCCTAAAGCAGCCCCTATGACACTATCTTTAGCCCAACCGGCTAGCCTACAAAATCTTAAAGAGTTCCAAGCCCATCAAGCTGAGACCGTAAAGGTTCACGAACAATTTTTAAAAAATCAGACTGAATATTCAAAGGCCTTTTTTGGGTTAATGCAAAATCCGGCGGCGTTGCAGATGGTGGCCCAGTTGGAGGCTTTCCATCAGCATCAAGCAGACACCTTGAGGGTTCACGAACAATATCTGAACCACCAAGCCGATTTTGCGAACAAGTCGTTTGCCTTTTATAACAATCAACCTATGCCACAGGCTCCGGCCCCTTTGCCTGCGCCCGTACAGGTGGCCCCGGCTTATGTGGCACCTGTCGCTCCGGCTTATGTGCCCCCGGCTCCTATTGCCCCGGTTTATGTGGCTCCAGCGG
>MFNE01000038.1:0-724 GCA_001783695.1 Candidatus Lambdaproteobacteria bacterium RIFOXYD2_FULL_50_16 | reverse complement strand
CGAACGATGTCAAAACCGCCCCGACCGTCAATGGAGTCGTTGCCCGCGCGACCTTCAAAGTGTTCGGTGACATCGGTGCGGTTGGAGCCCAGCAGGGTGTCATCAAAATTGCTGCCGCGCACCTGGTTGAAGTTGGCCAGGCTATCTGAGCCTGCATTGCTGCCGTTTGCGCCTATGGCCGTGCCCGCCAGGAAATCGACGACAACACCCGCGCCGCTTGTGCTTTGATAATTGACCCGGTTGTCATTGAGCCCATTGGTGATGGCACCGCCATCCAGCATGTCGTCACCGGCACCCCCATCAATCACCTCAAAAATAGAGGCACTGCTGCCGATGATGGTGTCTTTAAAGGCAGAACCCTGGATGGTGCTGATGTTCTTTAGCGTGTCATTGCCCGTGGCATCACCCCAGGCATAACCACTGCCCAAACTGCCATCCCCGTAAATGCCATAAAGGTTGACGTTCACGCCGGCGGCGGCGTCACCGTAACTGACCGTATTGGTGTCGGAACCAAAGACGGGGTCGGTCACCACACCGCCATCGAGCATGTCATATCCTGCGCCACCCACCAGCAGGTCAGCACCGGCACCACCCAGCAAGGTGTCGTTGCCGTCCAGCCCGAACAAGATGTCATTACCCGCGCCACCGTTGATGTAGTCATCGCCCGCAGTGCCCGTTAAGGTGTCGCTATCAGGGGTGCCAAGGATGGGGGTCGCGTTCGGAT
>MFNE01000037.1:196-20578 GCA_001783695.1 Candidatus Lambdaproteobacteria bacterium RIFOXYD2_FULL_50_16 | reverse complement strand
GGCTTCAGTAAAGGCCACAGCTTTGGCGGCCATCACATGGGGCAGTGGTCCGCCCAGAATAGCGGGGCAACCCTTATCAACCCATTCAGCAAATTCAGTATTACAAAGCACCATCCCACCTCGGGGCCCGCGCAGGGTTTTGTGAGTAGTAGTGGTAACTACATGGGCATGGGCGACTGGGTTAAAATCGCCGGTGAAAACCTGGCCCGCCACTAAGCCCGCAAAGTGGGCCATATCTACCATAAAGACCGCCCCCACCTCGTCGGCCAAGGCCCGCATCTCTTTGAAGTTGATCGCCCTAGGATAGGCTGAATAGCCTGCCAGTAGGATCAACGGCTTGATCTCGCGGACCAATTTGCCAATGTTTTCCATGTCTAAGAGCCCAGTTTTTTGATCAACCGAGTAGCTGTAAGCGTCAAAAAGATGGGCCGAAAAGTTGTGGCGATAGCCGTGGGTTAGGTGTCCGCCAGAATAGTAGTCCAAGGCCAAAAGTTTTTGCGAGTGCATCGCCTTGCGCACTGTTTCCCATTCAGGTTGACTGAGCTTGGAGGGGTTGGCTTCCTTGATTTTTTCAAGCTCTGGGGTCTGAACCCGGGCTAAAAGAATGGCGATATAAGCCACCATGTTGGCGTCCGCCCCCGAATGGGGCTGGACATAGGCGTGATCCGCCCCAAAAAGTTCCTTCGCCAATTCACAGGCTCTGGCCTCAATCTCGTCCACATTGTCGCAACCGGCATAAAATCGGTGGTTGGGGTAGCCTTCGGCGTATTTGTCGGTGAGCAGATTGCCCATGGCCAACTGGGTTGCCAAGCTCGAATAGTTTTCCGAGGCAATCAGCTTTAGATTTCTTCGCTGGTCGCGCAATTCCTGAACGATCCCCCTGGCCACTTCGGGGGCCACGGTGGAGATTTGATCTAAACTAGCATAATAGGCAGTGGCCGCCGGATTGGCCTTTTTGCCTGCTAGTTTTTGGAGGTAATCATTTAGGTAGTGAGTTGCGCGCATTGACTTCTGGGGCCAGGGATTTTTAGATTTTTGCTTAAACTACAAACTAGCCAAACCCACTGGCAAGGGCAAGCCCTTTTGCGGGGAACTGTACCAGAGGTAAAGCCCAGGTTGGGACTTGGCAAGTGGGGACTAAAAATAAAAAATATTTTCATATTAGGTTGGGAATAAAATTAAAAATTAAATAATACAGTAAGATAGATTATAATATGTCCGAAAAATGTCCGGTGCCCGCTTCGAATGTCCTTTTTTTGTCCTGGTCGATACCGCTATACCTGGACTTATACTGCTTTCGACTGGGTATATTAAAGCTAAATCAGGCGACAAATGATCGACAAAGCCATGGTTGCTATTCAAGAAGAGGCCAAGCGGTATCTGGCGCAGCAACCTGGTTTAAACGGGTCGGTTGTACTAGCCCCTATATTAAGCCCCGATTCGGATCAGGTTGCCATCGAAATGGGGAACGTCGGCTTGAGCCTTATTAACATCGCCCAAGACCGAATCAGCATTCCCCAAACCACCAAAGTCACCTCGACCACCACGGGGCTGACCCACAGTAACCCGCCGGTTCGGCTGATCCTCCACGTCTTGTTTGCTGCCCGATTTTCCGATTATAGTACCGCCCTTCGCCATATTTCGGAGTTGATCCGCTGCTTTCAAGCAAAGTCCGTCTTAACACCCCAAACCTGCCCCGGTTTAGATCCCAAAATCGGTAAATTAATTCTGGATTTGTATTCGATGGAGTTAGAAAAACAACATTACATTTGGTCGATGATTGGAGGTAAATATATTCCTTCAATTTTGTATCAGGTTCGCTTAGTCACCATCGAGTCAGGCCTATCTGTGGCCAGTGGCGCAAGGGTGTCCGAGATTTCGAAGGTGGGTTAAACGATGGGTGATATTAAGTTTTATCAATCTGAGGTATTTGGTTCGATTGGAATAACCCACCTTTACGGGCTTTCTTTAGAGCAACTTTTTGAAGTTAAATGGCGGCCCCTTAGCCGATTTTGTCCTAGAGTAAAATTAATTATAGGCCCGGACGGGGTCCAGTTTGGTGGGGCTAAGGGTGAGGACTGGAGGGGTCATAAAGGGGTGCTAAGCCTGCAACCAATTGACCCTTATTTTTTAAATTATACGGACCTAGGAATCAGCGATTTGGTGGAACAGACGCTTTTATTTAAAAATAATGATCCTAGTGGTCGGGTTAGCCAAGAGGCGCAAGCAGGTAAAGTAGATGTACTGAAGGTTCATAGAGACCGAATTGAGTGGCCCCGCCCAGATGGAGAAGGGGATTTATTGATCAAAGATCAAAACGGGATTTTGTATTTGCGCCTCGGCTATCATTCCCAAAGTCCAAAAAATCTAAATCTAAACCTGCAAGACTTAAAAGAAGGGGTTTATGAGTTATGGGAGAAAAAAAAGCGGGTTGAAACCTTTTGGTTAACCTCTGAGCGCACTTGTCCCTTATTAATGATCGAACTGGATTTAGACCGTTTAAAGGACCAGCCTCTTTTGTCGTTGGTCTTTAAAAACCGCCAGTTATATTGGCGGTATCATGTCTCGTTTAACGGGCAGAAGAAGGTTAGTCCCGCTAATTACGCGATTTGGTATAATAAAAAGCGCGACCTTTTTAGTAGTAGTTTGAACTCGAATGGGGCGCTCTTGTTTACCTCTAAGGCACCTTTGCCCTTGTTATTTGAGCCTTCTGCTGAGGTCAAATTACAAAGCAAGAAGGATCAATGGATTGATATAGTCGATCGGTTGCCCCTTCCTGGTGCCAAGGCAATAAGTATCAGTGCTGAAGGCCTTTTGTGTTCCGATGTTTTTTGCTCTATAACCACCGACTAGCGAGTCTGCGATGAACGATTTTAGAACCCCAGGGGTTTCGATTGAAGAGATCCCCCTTTTGGCAAGTAGTGTAGCCGAGATTGAGAGTGCCATTCCCGTGTTTATTGGTCACACTGAGAAAGCCTTTTACAAAGGGGAAAACTTAACCAATATTCCCACAGCTATTTCTAGCTTGACCGAATACAATCAAAAATTTGGCAGTTTCGCGCCGAACCTTATTAAATCAATTGCTCTTGCGGAAGTAGGAGGTTTTTATCAGGTTGGCGCAATTGTGCGGGAGCGCGATTATTACCTCTTCAGCGCGCTTCGGATGTTTTACTTAAACGGCGGTGGTCGCTGCTATGTGGTTTCGGTCGGCGACTATACTACGCCAGTAAGTCAAGATTCCTTGCTTAAAGGTTTGGATGCTTCTGCTAAGGCTATGGACATTACGATAGTGGCCATTCCTGATGCGGCCGCTTTGGGGGAGGATGCGGTTTTAGTACAACAACAAATGCTGGCCCAATGTGAAAGTCGTGGAGACCGCTTTGCTATTTTGGACTTTCCTAATGAAACGGACCCAACCAATTTAGCCACCAGCGCCGAAAACTTCCGCTCGAAGATTGGAACCACGGGACTAAAATATGCTGCGGTTTATGCGCCTTATTTGGTTACCGGGCTTTCTAAAACCGTTGGGGCCAACGATATTTTAGAAAAATTAGTTGGCCCAGATGGCAACCATCTCGATTTATCCAGCCTAGATGCAACGGCAGTACCGGTTATTCAGGGGATTAATCAGTCAGGTCAGGCTTTAACAGACTTAAACCAATTGGTAAATGATGGGGATCCCGGCAAAAAGGTGATGGCCGATTACCGCGCCAGCAAAAAAGCTCCAGCTACCAATGGGGACGACCAAATTTTTAAGGGCGCCTTGGCCGCTTTTAATAAAGCTGGAGGGACCGCCCAAAAGCCGGATAAACCCTCCAATGCCGAATTTAAAGCTGCTTTGGACAAAGCCGATGATCTAGGCAAAAAGGCGATTAACACCTATTTGAATCCACCCGCTCCTGTCGCTCCGGCGAATCCGGTGGCAGTGTTATCAGCTTTGGTAACAGGGCTGAATGGTTTTGCCGACGGTGCCGTAAAATATGGCAAAGAAATTTCCCAATTTTACACTCAAGCCTTAGCTGGCCTTAAACCAGCTACTGAGAGTGCTAAAATTGGCACCACCTCTTTGTTTGCAGCAGACGGGACGCTGTCCGTGACGGCTTCGCTGAGCGCAGCTAGCCCTAATTTAAGTGAAGCAGATTTGGCCAGCCTGGACCAAGTGTTTGCGAGTATTGGCAAGATAGTAAATGACGCCCGTATTGCAATTGGCCAAGTGTCTGATGGGCTTAATGGCAGCATGGCGCAAGCTTCAACCCTTTATCAAAACATCTTAGTCAAAGTGACCGAACGTCTGCAAACCATTCCGCCTAGTGGTGCCATTGCTGGTGTTTACGCCAGGGTGGATTCGCAACGTGGCTCCTTTAAAGCCCCGGCCAACGTCAGTGTGGACATGGTTAAAAAACTTAACCTGACCATTACAGGCGAGATGCAGGGAGCCCTCAACGTGGATACGGTGGGCGGAAAATCAATCAACGCCATTCGCAGCTTGCCTGGGCGAGGGATTATGGTTTGGGGCGCTAGAACCTTATTGGGTAACGACAACGAGTGGCGATACGTGCCGGTCCGGCGATTTTTCATTGTAGCCGAACAGTCGATCAAACATAGCACCTATTGGGCGGTTTTTGAGCCAAACGATGCCCGGCTTTGGATCAAGGTGAAAACCATGATTTCTAACTACCTTACTGATAAATGGAAGGAAGGAGCCTTGGCCGGGGCTACGCCGGAGCAGGCCTTTGAAGTCCAGGTGGGTCTTGGGGAAACCATGACGCCTGAGGACGTTTTAGAAGGCAAGCTTATCATCCAGATTGGTATGGCAGTCGTCAGACCTGCCGAATTTATTGTGCTGCGTTTTTATCACAAAATGCAACAATCCTAACCTGCTAAAAAACCCTTTAAAAGGAGGCCAACATGGCTGATGAATATCCCTTACCGGCGTTTCACTTCTCTGTTTCCATAGGGGGAGCGGAGGCTGGATTTTCTGAGGTTTCAGGCTTGACGATGGAGGTGCAAGTCATTGAATACCGCGACGGGCTTTCCAAACAGTATGGTGCGCAGAAAATGTCTGGAATCCCTAAATTTAACAACATTACCCTTAAAAAAGGTATTTTCCCCAAAGATAATAAATTTTTTGAGTGGATCAATGCGACTAAACTCAACAAGCCAGACCGCAGGGATGTGGTGATCTCTTTGCTAAACGAAGAGCATCAACCGGTGATGAGTTGGTCGGTGACCAAAGCCTGGCCGGTTAAGGTTGAAGGCCCTGGGCTTAAGGCGACAGGCAATGAAGTCGCCATCGAAAGTCTTGAGTTCGCTCATGAAGGCTTTGTGATAGCCAATGGCTGATTTTTATCCGCCAGTTGGCTTTTATTTTGAGGTTTGGTTTTCGTTACCTGACGCCACTGATTTGGATGCTAGGTTTAGCGATGTTAGCGGCTTGAGTGTGAATGTTGAATACCAATCGGTGCAATCGGGCGGAGAAAACAATTACTCCTATCAATTGCCAACGGGGGTAAAGTATTCAAACTTAGTGCTCAAGCGAGGCTGGACCAAACAAACCGCTCTGATTAATTGGTTCAAAAATGCCACCGAACAGTTCATTTTTGCTCCAGCTAGCGTGGTGGTTTACCTTAACGACGAGACTGGCAGCCCAATTCGCAGTTGGGCTTGTCACAATGCCTTGCCAGTTAAATGGTCCCTTTCCCCTTTCTCGGCAACCGAAGGCAAGGTGGTTATTGAGGAGATAGAACTTAGTTATCGATATTTTACGAGCTTGTGAAATGGCAGTGGAAATTAGGGAATTAGTGATTCGCGGAGAAATACGTGAGCCCAAAATTAAAGAGGGTGCAAACGAGTCTGTACCCTTAAGGATAAGCCCAGAGATTTTAGAAGAGTTGGCCGAGCGAGTTTTATCGGTTATTCGCCACCAATCGGAGCCTTAGTATGTCAACCGGGCAGCTCGAAAAAATGAAAATATCAGTCTATAATGATATTGAAGGGCATGCCTTTATTGATAGTTTTGACTTGATGTTTAACCCGACCAGTTACCAAGAAAAAATAGAAATTGACTATACCTCTCAAACGGCTACCGGAAGCGCAACCACCAGTTACACCTTTAATCAAGTAAAACCACAGGTTTATAATTTTGAATTTTTAATAGATGGCACTGGGGCTAGCCAGCAAACCGAATCGGACCAACCGACAGATGTTGCAGGTATGGTAGAGCTTTTTATGCTTTTAACCGCTAAGTGGAGTGGAGATACCCACCAACCACAATATTGTAAACTTATTTGGGGGCAGTTGAGCCGAATGACGGTTTTACGCTCTGCCACCACCACCTATAGCCTATTTAAACCAGACGGGACCCCCTTGCGGGCCAAGATTAACGCGCAATTTGATTGTGTCGATGGACTTAAAATTCAGCAAGCCCGTGCTGCCGCGAATTCAC
Source organism: Candidatus Lambdaproteobacteria bacterium RIFOXYD2_FULL_50_16 (assembly GCA_001783695.1). GTDB lineage: Bacteria > SAR324 > SAR324 > XYD2-FULL-50-16 > XYD2-FULL-50-16 > XYD2-FULL-50-16. Next base: position 14,133 of record MFNE01000037.1, on the reverse strand, counting down.
CTGATATGACCCATGTTCGATCTTTAGAATCAGGGGATAGTTTATCTAAAATGACCTACCAGATTTACGGAGACCTGCGGTATTATCCGTTGGTTGCCCATTTTAACAACTTTGATTCAATTCGCCAGATTGAGCCAGGAACCCAAATAGTTTTTCCGCCTCTTGATAAACTCTTGGGCGAGGAGTGATGAGCCGAGAAGGGGAACAGCCTAATTTTAATATCAAAGTGGAAGGTAAAATTTTAGGAACCAACTATTTTGTGCGCTCTATTACCACTGAACGGGCCTTTAATCGGATTGGGCAAGCGACCGTGTTGTTAGATGATGGCAACCCGGCAAAAAAGGATTTTGCTGCCAGTGGGTCCGCCGATTTAGAATTGGGCAAAGAGATCGTAATAGAAGCGGGACCTTTGTCAAAGCCAGTGAAGGTTTTTTCTGGGATTTTAGTTTCCCAAGAGATTCGGGTTACACGAGGAAGGGGCCAACTAAAATTGGTGATCAAGGAAAAGTCCACTTGGTTGACCTTGGCCAAACAAAATCGGCTTTTTTTAGATCAATCCGAATCGGCAGCGGCCAAGGAGTTGTTGTCTGAAGAGGGGTTGAGTCTGGAGGGTGGTTTAGGGGAGAAAAAAAGGGAACAGGTAATTTTGTGGGAGCAAACCGCCTGGGAGTTTTTGCTAATGCGGGCGCGACGCCTGGGAATGGTGATGAGTTGCCAAGGGGCCAAGATCGAAATCTTAAAGCCTAACCTGAATGGCAAAGGCAAAGAAACCCTTGAATTTGGGAAAAACCTACTAAATGCCCAGGTCTTGGCCGATGGTCGTTACCAACTGGCTGGTTACGAAGTGAATGGCTGGAATTATGAAATGCAAAGCCCGGTTTTATGCCAAGGCGCTGAACCAAGTATGAGCAATCAAGGCGCTCAATCCGTTGTTGAACTGACCAAGGTTAGTGGCAAAACCATCTATCAATTGGCTCATCCGGCGCAAGTGATCGAAGCCCAAGCCCAGGAGTGGGCCGAGGGGTATTTAAGCCGATGGCGCCGTTCAAAGATTCAAGGCTGGCTAACCGTCCCAGGGACCCAATCTTATGTTTTAGGGGATTTGGTGGAGATCAAGGGTATGGGTAAGGCTTTTAATGGGACCGCGTTAATTACTGGAATTCGACAAGAATCTCATGAAGCCGCTTGGAGTACTGCGGTGCAAATTGGTCTGTCCGACCAAGACCTCTTTGCCCCTGCGCCGGCAGGCAACCTGATTGCCTTGCAACCTGGAAAAGTCAAAGCGATCAGCAATGACCCAAAAGGCCAGGGCCGGGTACAGGTAGAGTTGCCCTTGTTTAAGGCAAAACCTAAACCGCTGGTGTGGGCAAGGTTTTCAAGTCTTTACGCTTCAAATGGGCATGGGTGTCAGTTTTTTCCTTACCCTGGGGACGAAGTGACGGTGGGTTTTTCTGGGGGCAACGAAGAGGAGCCGATAATTTTAGGACTGCTTAATAGCAAAAATCAACCAGGTCCCTATCCGGCCAGAGACGAAAAAAATGCGTTGAAAGGGATCAAAACCCAAAGTGGGATGGAGCTTCGTTTTGATGACGATCAAAAGATTTTGTTATTGAGTACCCCGGCGGGTAACAAATTTTCGCTAGACGAAAGTAAAAGTGCACTTTGTTTAGAGGATCAAAATGGAAACCAAATAACCCTGGCAGAAGGAGGCATTGAAATAAAAAGTGCAGGTAATATTATATTAGAGGCCAATGGCAACGTATCGATTAAGGCGACCGGAAATATAAGCGGCAACGGGGCCCAAGTGGAATTTAAGGCGAATGCAATGTTTAAAGCTCAAGGGACTCAAACCCAAATAGACGGCTCAGCAACACTCACTCTTAAGGGTGGTGTGGTGATGATAAATTAGACATGGAAAAACCCGAATTTTTAGGTAGAGACTGGGCGTTCCCCATAACCTTTCATAAAGGAGCGGGCGGGCCTGCCATGGCCGAAGGCAAGGAATCGGTCGCCCAGAGTTTGGCGATCTTGTTTAATTGCAGCAAAGGCGAGCGCCCTTATCGGCCAGATTATGGGGCAGATCTCAGCGCATATCTATTCGATCCCTTAAGTAAGGCGCGTGAGTCCGAGGTGAAGCGATTGGTTGAACAGGCTATTTTGCTTTTTGAACCGAGAGTCAAACTATTAGGGGTCAAACTGCAAGTTGAGGAGCTAAAAGGGCAGTTTTTTATTGAAATTACTTATTTAATTAGAAACACCAACACCCGACAAAACCAAGTTTTGCCTTTTTACCGGGATGAAGCCAATGAGTTGGATTTATGAATAATCAACCCTACTTCTGGCCAGATAATCCTGGGGTAACCCAAGAAGACCGGTTTGCCGAAGGTTTGCGAGGCAACCCCTTTGAAAACGGGGACCAAACCCTGCTTTGCTTGGTTGGGCAAGCTTGGCAATTGGCCGAAAAACTAAAATATTACGGCCCTAATGGCAGCCTGTTAGGGAATTGGCAAGACCTGTTGACAAGTCACTATTTGCCCATACTAGCCGGGCTCGCGTACCAAGAGCCTGGGGATTTGGTCCAACAGGTTAAGACCCAACTTAAGGCAAAAAATCACCGCCAGGTTTTTGATTTATTGTTAAACCAAGTTGAAGAGTTAGTTCGCTGGAAAATCCTGCTGAGTCCTTGGCCCGCGTCCAAGGTTCCCAATTTTCCGTTAACCGGACTGATCCGAATTATGGTTCGGCTGCACCACTTGAGTATGGGCCTCAATCTGGAACCGGACCAAGTAAAAAGGGTTCAAAGTCAGTATCAAAAACTTGGGAATTCCGACTTTGACTCGGCTTTAACCCAGTACATAGAAGTCGAAGACCTGTCTTATGAGCCCGTATTAATCGCGCAAGATTTGGCCGGACTGTTGCTTTCCCTCGCACAGACAGCAGGGGCTTGTTTCGAAAAATCAGGGCCACCAGACGGCAGCTTGCCGCCTCATCTGGCTTTGATGTTTGGTTTTTTGGAAACCATGGCCAATCACGATTCGATGGTGACCCAATTACCGAATCGTCAACTCGATTTTTATCAGCGGCAGGTGTTGGGGCTGCAGCCGCGTGGCGCGGTCCCTTTTAAACAATGGCTGAGTGTGCAATTGGTCCCGGGGTTAAAAAAAATTCAATTGCTACCTGGGTTAGGGTACTCAAAAAATCAACAAAAACCCTATTTGGTGGAGCGCGAGACTCAGGCAAACTTAGGGGTTTGCGACCAGTTTTGGGTGCTGGATTTGACCAACAATAAGGGCGCATTTGGTGTCGAAAAAATAGAAATTCCTGCTAGTGGGGTGTTAGATAAAACAAAAAAACTGCTGGTCGGTCTGGGCTGCTATACTCCAAAGATCGGGCTTTCCCTGGCTACTCCCTTGTTTCGCCTATCTGGAGGGCAACGCACCATAAATCTTTGTTTAGAATTGACTTGGCCCAATAAGGAAAGCTTAAATAGAGCCTTAACAAAAATTTCGCCACGTTTAGGTGGGGAGTCCAATGGGACTTGGTGTGGAGATCCAAACCTGTTTATTTGCCGTGCAACAGGACCTAAAGGAGTAGTTAATCTGCCAAAACCGACCAGTGTTTTGTCCAGAGGCACTTCCCCAAACCAACTCTACTTAGACCTAAGCCTCCAAATAGGGGCCGATCTGCCGGCCATAGTAGCTTGGCAGGCCGGGCTACATGATCCCTTACCGCCAGCCAATTGCCCCCAACTGACCCTTGAATACCAAGAAGAGATAGGTTTATTAGTTTACCAGTTTTTTGCCTCTGCCCAAATGACCCGGTGCCAAGCCAAAGTGGAGGTTGTGGGATTACGGGATTTGATATTGCAAACCCCGCTTGGGGTGAGTGCGCCTGGGTCCCCGTTTTTGCCTTTTGGTGCGTTGCCTAGTTTAAACGACCCCTTTATTGTAGGCTCACTGGAAACCTTTACCAAACCACTTTGCCGTGCCTCTCTAAACTGGCAATGGCCCGATGCCCCGGTTGATTTTTCTAAACATTATCAAGAATACGAATCCGCTGCGCCTCGCGGTCCGATCACGGCAGAGGCAAACTGGTTGGTTGAAGGTCAATGGCAGTCTGCTGGCGAGCCTTTGGTTTTAGCTGGCCGCGACACGACCGAATTTAAATTAGATACTCTGCCTCTTTTAAAAGCGGGCTGGCAGACCTTTTCAAACGGGGCCGCCTACGATGCCGCTCAGACCAATGGCTTTTTGGCGGTTAAATTGACTCAGCCAGAGGACCCTTTTGGACAAACGAACTATCCTTTATTGCTTCAACAAGCAGGCCAAGAGGTTAGCAAAAATCAGCTAATTAAGTTTTTTTTAGAGCCGGTCCTTACTTTTATAAAGCTTTTAGACGTGCTTTTAAAGCCATTATTAAAACTGGTGGATTCGATAATTACTGGTTTATTTAAAGTCTTAGATTATACGCTAGGTTTACCCTTAATAATCGTTGGGATCAAAGGTCCAATTTCGAGACTTTGGATAGCGTTTAAAAAACTGTTATCCAAACTATGCAAAGGGACAGCTTCGATTTGGCAACAAATTTTACATTTTTTGCGCGGGCCGGACCCTGAAAAAATTAAACCTCCCTACCTGCCAAAATTCATTGATTGTTCGCTTAATTATTCGGCTCATGAAGACTTGATAGAGGCGAATTCAACTGCCCAGATTTTTCAGCTTACCCCCTGGGGTTATCAACTTTGCAATAAATCGGTTTATTGGCCCCAAGATTATAATGAGGCAGGTCAGTTTTATTGGGGGCTGGCTAACCAAAACCCTGGTGATGAGGTCAATCTTTACTTAGGGGTTGCTAAAGCCCCAACCCCTTGGACCAAGGAGGGGGGCGCAAGACCCCTATGGCAATATTTGACCGATTCAGGTTGGCAAACATTACTTCCCAAAGAAGAAGACGAAAATCAAACTTGGGCACAGCTAGCCGAAGGAATTTTGAGGTTTGTTTTACCTAAACAGGCCTCATCAGGCCTTGGGTTAATGCCGCCAGGGCGTATGTGGATCAGGGCTAAGCTTCCTTTTGATCCTAAAGAGATCGGCCCTCTGACTTCCATATACAGCCAAGTGGTCCCCTTAATCGAGGGGGTGCCTCAAGGCCTAGATTTAGCGCAAATACCTGAATTGGGCAGATTAACCTTAATTGGTCCGCCCAAGGGCGGGAGAGGCCCTGAGTCTGCTGAATCGTTTGTTCAAAGAGTTGCCGAGCGGCTCCACCACAAAGGTCGCGCTCTGACTCCAGGGGATTTTGAACGATTGGTTTTAGTCCGTTTTCCTGAAGTGGGGCAGGTAAAGGCCATCCCTCACTTTGGGGCCGATCTTTCGCCTAAGCGAGGGACATTACTTTTGGTGCTTTCTGCTGGGGTTGGTGAACTTGCAACTGGGGATTTGCCCTTGGTTGAGCCCCGTCTTTTGAGCCAAGTAGAGGCGTATCTAAAAAAGCACCTGCCTGAAATGGGCAAAATTGCCGTGTGTAATCCGGCGATTGAGCAGGTACAGATTCGGGCAAAACTTAGGTTATCTGACCCAGATCTTGTCCCAGAAATACAAGAAGGTCTAGCCCAATGGTTAACCCCTTGGCGTAGTGGAGCCGAGCGACTTGGTTTCGGGGAACCCATCAATTGCAACGACCTAGTCCATTTTTTTAGCGCCCAGCCAGGGGTTATAGCGGTTAAAGAAGTGATCGCCGAGCTTTGGGTGAAAGGGAGCAAAGTCAAAGAAAGCGCAGAGCTAATTTATCCGACCAGCCCGGCCTCCCTTGTGTTGCCAGGGCACTCGCTATTAAGCATAGAGGAAAGCCAATGAAACTGGTGGACTATCAAGAACTTTTTAGGGAAGCCCAGGAGCGGGTAGAACTCTATGGCGAGAAACATTGGACCAATTTTAATCTCGGCAGTCCAGGGGTGGCTTTACTGGAACAATTGATTGGGGCCTTGGTCGAGGTAAGAAACCTAGAAGAAAAAAAAATTAAAGATCTATATGATTATGAGACCAAGCTTGACCCGCAATCTTGGCAGGGTAACCCGATTGGGGAGCCAGTTAAAACTAGATACCACCATCTTGGGGAGCGGCTTTTACCGCTGAATTATTTGTTTGAGTTGGAGACTATTCTCACTGGGGACCCGGTTACCTTGGGTGACTTTTGCGCCTATTTAATGCAACTCAAACAGGTGGTAAATTGCTGGGTGGAGGTGAGTGAGGGTGGGCATTTAAGCGCCCCTGTCTTAAACGCCTGGCTTCGTTTTGCTTTTGGGTGTAGCCCACTTGTTAAACAAAATATTTTTGAAGAGGCCAAAGCTAAGCTTAATCAAATTCGCCCGTTAGGTCTTAAGATTGGCGAAGTGAAAGAGGTATTGGTGAAGCGTTATGGGCTAAGGGCGCAGCTTCGCTTAGAATTAGGAAAAAGCCCGATCGAGCTGTTTGCCTTGGCTTTGTTCCAGGTTAAAAATCTGCTTTCGCCAGTGCTTAACCTTTATGGATTTTACGAGCTTAAAGCTGCGGGTTATTATGTAGAAGACATAATCCAGGGCCCCCAAGCGACTAGGGGTTGGCTGAACCCAGAATTACTTGACAATGAGCAGAAAAAAACTGGGATTTCACTAGATCAGTTGACCCAAACCTTGCTTAAAATAGATGGGGTCCTTTCGGTGAATAGGTTGGCCTTGGTGGATGAAGAAGGCCAATTGATTCCTTTAGTAGAGGGATACTGGCAAATTGACCCCAAGATCCAATGGTGGATCGATCTCGAACACTGTCAATTAAGCTGCCACCTGGGTAATCAATCCATAAAGGTTAATCCCCATCAGCTCAAAGAGGCCTTTGCCCAAAAAATTGATCAAGCCTACCGGCCCGATCCCCTCAAAGACCATCTAATCAGCCAAAAAGCTCAACTGGGTCACCAAACGCCCCCTAGTTTTTTAAGTATTCAGGCAGACCTACCTGAATATTTTTATAACCTAAGTGCTAACGGGAAGCGTTTGCCACAAGAGACCCATTCGTTACAACTGCGGGCTTTTTTACGAATTTTTGACCAACTATTGGCAGATCGAAGCCGCCTTACCACCCATTGTCGTGATCTGTTTTCTACAGCTCCTAGGACCCATACCCGGTCCTTGGGCAAGGTAATCGGGTCTGAATTTGAGGATCAACTTTGGGGTGAAAGCGAAAGGGACCTAGAGCTTTCTTTGCAAAACTCGGCCGAACCCTTGGCGTTAGCAAAAAAAAATAGCTGGGCATTACTCAAACATCAATTAGCCAGCTTGGGATACTCTCCGCCTAACCAGGGGGGCAATAAATTAGCTATGCAACGCTTTTTAGCTTATTGGCCCAAGCTAAGCGGACAACGGGGGCGAGGCCAAGGGTTAGGCCAAAGCCCCCTAACCCTAGAAAATCGTCCCCCCGCCCTAACCCGCGTGTTATGGGAGGGTGCGGTTGAAGAGCCGCTGATTGGGTTAGCCCAGCAATTTTATATCACCCTGGAGCCGGACCCCCAAGGGGACAAAAATAAAGGGTCCTATTTATATCATTTCTCGCTTCTTCAAAAAGCGGGGGGAGAAAGCCTGGACTCTTTGATAGAAGGGACCCAAGCCTTTGGCAATCAAGACGACCTTGAGTGGGTGCTCTTGCAATGCGTAATTTTTGGGCGGGAGGCCATCTATTATCGAACTAAGGAGGTGGTTCAAGAAAGCCAGCCAATGCAAAAAAGACCGGCTTTTAGGGATTTTCAAAGGGGGGGGCAGCAGGTTTTGGGGTTTATGACTTCAAGTAGTTTAAATCTGGATTTCGACTCTGAATCACCTAAAGAGGGGGAATATAGTTTTGAATTGGTCAACCCCAATCAAGAAGTGTTGGCCCGGTCTAATTGTTATAAAAGGGCCAGCCAAAGGAATAATGCCTTAGAGCAAACCCTAAACCGATTAAAGGCGATTAAGTCACCTTTGCCCCTATATTTTATAGAACATACCCACTTGGAGCCAAACAGCCCACTTGACCTGCCCGAGGGCTCTCCGGCATCAGGAAACCCTTGGGGAGAAGCGGATTTTTTCCAAGTAGCCGGTTCGTTTTTTATAAACCATAATTTGTTGAAAAATGCCGGGTTTGCCCTATGGCGAGAACAAGTAAGCAAACATTTTCCCGCCTATTTTTATCCCCATTTTTTTGTGCTTCAATCTGTGGAATTCCAACAATTTGAAGTCTTATTCCTTACTTGGTTGTTAACCCGTCAAGACGAAAGCGGGGATAGTTTAAAAAATCTGCTTGAATTTTACGGTAGCTTGAGACCGGAGGTCTAATTTGGCAGAGCATCTAATCGAAAGCCTTTGCTTGAATTTGCAATATCCCGGGGCTGGCTTGGAGTGGAACCGGCGGGTTTCTAGGTTTGCCCAGGGGCCGCTCGTGAGCCTTTTAGAACAATCATTAGAGAACTATGAAGGCCGGATACAACGGTTAGAATTAGACCTTGGCTTAATTGACCCCAACCATTTCGAAGTCGAAATAACCCAAAAATTGGTTCAAGGTTTAAATAAGGCGTTAACTCTGGCCGATTGGCAAAAGTTAGGGCAGGCTCGAAAAGCAGAAGAGGCGATGCGCACCTATTTTGATTCAGGAAAGCTCCCTTGGGATCAAGAGTTTGGTGACGAAAAAGGTTTTTTGACGGCCTTTGAAACTTGGTGGGCTTTACCCCAAGAAAGGATCTGGCTCAAGGAAACATTGGCCCAAAAACCGTCTGTCATTAGCCGTTTTTTTTACCGGTTAGGGAAGTCCGCTTGGGCTATTTTGACCCAATTATTTCCCCAAGTCCCCTGGGCCCCATTGCACCAGGCTAGAGCCCATCGCCCTGCGCTTGAATGGCTTCCCCCCGAAGAGTGGTGCCAGTTGTTAGGTTTTGCCTCGGCTAATTCCTTAGCCACCAGCGAGCTGGTTAGGGGAAAAAATACCTCTTTTAAGGAGGTGGAAAACGACCCAATTGGTCAGGTAACCAACTTTAACGTTTCAGACAATAACACAATTGGACCGAACCTAAAGCCAGAAAAACACTCAAGCGAATGGGCAAAGGCTTCAAAGACTGGCGGACTTCAGCCGCCTTCAGCCCAAAGGGTAGATTCCAATTTTTTAGGGGCTAAAGACGAGGCAAAGGTTTCAGAACAGGATTTTAACCCATCTAAGGAGGCAGGCCTCCTGGCGCAATTTGAGGCTTTAACCGAAAAACCGCCCGCCACCAGCTCCTTTCAAAAGGCCCCATCCCAAGGTTTGCCACTTGGGTTTGATCGGCCTGTAGAGGTCTATCGGGAGCAACTTCAAGAGGTTAACAAGTCCCTTTCGGGAGCTCAAATAATTTATCAAAAAATATTAGACAAAAACCTAACCCTTGGGAACCAGGAAATATTCATTAAAAATGAGAATAATTTACTTCATTTAAGCAAGTCCGATCCTCAGGAGCATTCTTTAAACACCCCGGAACCCTTTAATAAATCCATGCCCTTGGGCGATAAAGGAAGCCCAGCAGATGATTTTGCCACTTCCCAAGCAGAGGCAAAAACAGATTTTATTCCCTCATTTGGCTTAGTAAGTTCAGCTTCTAAATCGAGCGAAAAGGGATTATCCGCCCGTACTTTTGAAGAATCGCACACTCGGGCGGATTGGTTGGACCTAAAACAGGTCCTTGTCGATACACTAGCTAAAACAGAGGAATCTGGGTTTGAGGCGATTCCTCCTGTTTCAGGTTTTGAAACTGAAAAGTCTATATTGGACTTGCCTAAAAACGACCCAAGGTCCCCCTCCGCCTCGCCAGATAAGCCAAAACCAGCAGCTTGGCAACTACCTGGGGAGAAGGTATCCAAAGACCCAAAAGCGGACCTAACGGGTTTATTAAAACGCTTTAATGATTCTACCCCCCCGGCTGAAACCTGGGCAGGAGAGGGAAAAAGCCCATCCCAGACCAACCAAAACCCAGAAAAAAGCGCATTTTCGAAAATGCTGTCAGGTGAAAAAGCCGGAGGTAATCCTGAGCGCCTTCCTAGGCAAGGAACCCAAGGGCCCGCCTACGAAGAGCCTTTACAAATGAGTAGCGTTGCCCAAGAAGGAGTAGTTTTTACCCCTTCGCCCACCCCCCAATCGCCTAATTCACCAATTGCGCCTGATGCTGAAGTGTTAGGAAAGGAGTATTTAAAAGATCACTTGGATCCCAAAGCGCTGCAAACGTTAGGAAAACCTTTGGACCGACAATTTTCAAAGGGTTCTCAAAAATCATTAGCCCAGCGCTGGGCCCAGTTCCGCCAAGATTATTCCCGCTCAAAACCGCAACCGACCCATACCCAATGGTTCATTGAACCTAAAGAAAAGGAAGGGGTTTGGTTTATTAAGGATGCAGGATTAGTCCTCGCAAGTCCGTTTTTTGGTGCTTGGTTAAAAGATTTAAATTTAACACAAAATGGCGCTTTTGTGGATAAAGGAGCGCAACTGCGGGCACTGGCCTTGATTGTCTGGCTAGCGGACCCAAAAATGACAAGGCCCGAGTGGCAATGGGCCTTGCCTAAATTATTGGTCGGCCTATTGCCCAGCCAGCCGGTCCCCCCGTTTTTGCCGATCACTGTTTTCGAAAAGGCCAAGGGGTTACTTCTTTTAAAGTCGATCATTTCTCGCTGGCCCCTGTTAAAAAACACCAGCCCTGATACCCTAAGAAACAGCTTTTTAGCCCGTCCAGGCCGTTTGGTTGAAGAAGCCAATAATTGGCTTTTGCAGGTCGAAACCTCCCCTTTTGACGTACTTTTACCGGGGCTAACTTGGGGATTTGGAATGCAAAAATTTTCTTGGATGAAAAAACCTTTAATCACCCACTGGCCATGACTGATCCTAATCTTTTAGCCTTGGAATCTGAATTAACCTGGTTCGGCGCGGTGTTGGCCGCTCGCTTTGGCAAGTCGTTTCCTGGCGAGGACGAGACCGCTCCGCCAGAACCCCTGATGATCGCCCCACCTGAAATTGACCGCGGCACAGTATGGGGGCGATTGGTCTTTGAGAGTAATTTAGCAGAACCGGCACGGCTTATGTTAATCTTGGCCCTCGCCCCTCATTTGCGGCCCCAAATCCTGGACCCATTCTTCTATAAAAACCAACACACCGACCGAGGCTTTACCGAGTTTGGCGGGTTGGCGGCAAAGGCACACGGCGGATTTTTGCCAACCCTGGAAACCGCGTTGTTTTTGATTTCAGGCGGGGATTTGGGGCTTCGGTGGGCGGCACAAGAGGTTTATTTCGAGCTTTGCCGCCGCGGTCTCTTGGAGCTTAGCAGTGAGGCACCCTCTGAACCTCTGGGCTCGCGCCCCTTACACCTACCCAAAGAGGTTTTAATGAATCTGACTTTAGGAGGGAGACAACCGATGGTACGTATTAATCCCTTCGCTCGCGAGTTGACTAGCCAGATGAATTGGGAGGACCTCTGTTTGCCTCATCAGGTCACCGAACAACTAGAAGAAATCAAGTCTTGGCTGGTCCACGGCGATACCTTACTAAACAATTGGGAATTGGGCAAAAGGGTTCGCCCAGGCTATTTAGCCCTGTTTTGTGGCCCACCTGGGACCGGCAAAAGCCTCACCGCCGGTTTGATCGGAAAATGGGCCAAAAAGCGAGTTTTTCGTATTGACCTTTCGTCGTTGGTTTCTAAATACATCGGCGAAACTGAAAAAAACCTGGAACAAATCTTTAACTTGGCTGAGCACAAAAATTGGGTGCTTTTTTTTGATGAAGCCGATTCGATGTTTGCCAAGCGGACCCAGGTTTCCAGCAGCAACGACCGCTACGCCAACCAAGGCACCGCCTATTTGTTGCAAAAGGTCGAAGAGCAAGAGGGGTTGGTTATCTTATCTACCAATCTAAGGTCCAATCTGGACCCGGCCTTTTTACGGCGGTTTCATAGTATAATCGAGTTCCCAATGCCTAAAAAAGCGGAGCGATTGCGGCTTTGGCGCGAAGGTTTTGGGACCCAAGTAAAACTCGAAAAATCCATCGATTTAGAAGAAATGGCCGAAGCTTGGGAGCTATCAGGTGGGGCGATTATGAATGTGGTGTATTATTGCTGTTTGCAAGCGATGCAAAAGTCTAATCTCACCGTGAATCAAGAGGATTTAATCAAAGGGATCAGGCGCGAACTTAGAAAAGAAGGCAAAGCCTCGTGAGGGAATAATGGAGCATGAACATAAAGGCGAAACCCTCTCAGGCAGTTCGTCTAGTACCCTTGTTCCGGCGAATCAGCCGTCCTTGGCCTCTTCATCCGGGGGGCTTGTCCCAGCTGCGTCTTCCGCGCCCGCTTCTTTGGGTAGGGCCAGTTGGGCGGTTTCTAAGAGTACCGCATTAAATCAGACTGTTTTTGGAGGAACGCAGAAGATATCCTATGTCTTGGGTAAAAACCAAAAAGTAACCGTAGATGTAGGGACCGGTATGAAGGTTAGGTTGGGCGGGCCGACGTTTACAAAAGGGCAAGATGCTGGAGGCATTGATAGCTTAATAAAATTATTAAATGCCAACCAGCCGAATAGTTACAACCGGGGGCATTTGTTAGCTAAAAGGTTTGGTGGAAAAAATCTGCGTGAAAACATAAGCCCATTAACTTATAAAGATAACGACCCCAAACATGTGGCAGTAGAAGATGCCGTAAATGCTGAGGCAAATCAGGGATTCGAAGTTGATTACTTTATAGATATAAAAAGTCAAGGGCTACAAGGACCCGATTTGACCGATAAAAGCAAGCCAACGTTTAAGTACACTTACAAATGGGATATCAACTGGGAAGCCCACGGTTGGGATAAGTCAAATAAACCCGAAGTTAAAAAAACTGGCCAAGAAACCCTAGAAAATAAATAGGAAACCCATGCCCCCAGCCGCCAGAGTCGGAGATTTGCATGTTTGCCCGATGGTGACCCCAGGAATGCCACCGGTGCCTCATGTAGGCGGACCCATAATGGGGCCAGGGGTGCCGAGGGTGTTGATCGGGGGGAAGCCCGCCAGTGTGTTGGGGGATAATTGCACCTGTGTGGGGCCCCCGGCTAAGGTAGTGATGGGGTCAATGACGGTTTTAATTGGTGGCAAACCAGCGGCCAAATTGGGCTCGCAAACGGCCCATGGCGGTAGCGTCATGGTGGGATGTCCAACGGTTCAAATAGGGGGATAAAAAAATAAAGATGTTGCAAAGCCTAACCAGAGCTGAAGTAACCAAGCAACCTGCTGCAAAGCAAAGCGGTATGGGGTTTGGGTTGGCGACCTTGCAACCTAAAATCGCCCCGCCTTTGGCTCCATCTAAGATCGCCGCACCAATTCAGTCTAATAACCGCCCCTTTGCTAAGCAGGCCGAACCCAAAGCGGAACCAAAGCAGTTGGAGGGGCAACCTGGACTAAAAACAGCAGACGCTAAACCCCCGTCTGCAACCACCGCCAATAATCCGACGAGCAAACCCACGGCCCTGGGCACCAGCCCTACCACGCCTCCGGTTAAAGCTAACCCTGATTCGGCAAGAGGGTTGGCCGCCCAAATTGCTAGCGCCAAGGCGGCCCAGAAAAAAGCCAAGCCTGCTGGCAAAACGGCTGTGGCTAAGGTGGCTTCTGGGGTGGCGGGAGTCGAAGCTAAGCCCATGCCCGTCGAGGGCAAGGCACCAGTCCCTGCTTTACCTGATCTGTCCAAAGCTGCGCCCACGGCTACATCAGCTAAAGCTTTAGGCCTGCCCCCAATGATCACGCCGCCCAACCAAGCAGCCCGTATAACCAGTAACTTTGTCCAGGCCCCTTTATCGAGCAAGATCAGGCAAATGACGGGCTTGGGCACTCAACTTTCCCAAGGGGAGCAAAGTGACCGGCTAGTTACCGCCCAAACCACACCACCTTTGAGCTTGGCAATTA
>MFNE01000037.1:0-137 GCA_001783695.1 Candidatus Lambdaproteobacteria bacterium RIFOXYD2_FULL_50_16 | reverse complement strand
CCTGGACCCGAGCCTAAAGGGCCTCTTCCGACTGGTGTGGGCGATGTCGAGGGCCAAGCGGTGGACACCGGGTTTCATTATGACACCGAGACCAACCCCGCTCAAATTGATCAGGAACAATTAGCCCAGCAAAAGGT
>MFNE01000036.1:65921-88254 GCA_001783695.1 Candidatus Lambdaproteobacteria bacterium RIFOXYD2_FULL_50_16 | reverse complement strand
TACTGACTAGCTCTCGTAGCCTAGAAAACCCATCCTATTTGTTGTTCAGGCCACTCTAAGGCTAATGTTTGTCTTCTCCCCAGTTTACCCCGTGGCAATTATAACAAGACGGCCCGTCGCCACCCTTTAAATCTGATCCGTGGCAATCAGTGCAATACCGTATCGGGTCTTTCAGACCCTCGCCATGCCAGTAACCCCCTTTTTCCCTACGGTGATACTCGTCTGGTTGAGCCCGCTCATCGGTTTTAGAGGAATCGGCTAAATCACTTGCCTTACAGCCAACGAAAAATAAGCAGAGCAATAAAATTAAAATATGTTTTAACTTCAAGGCTCCCCCAAAAAAGTAAGCTTTTGGCAGCCCTACCAGTTTTCTAAAAAGCTTAAAAGGCAAAAATGGAATTTATGGCTCAATTTACCTAAATATCACCAATAGCTTGCTTGTGGTGAACAACGCTTAAACTTCCACCTGTCACAAGGTTGCTTAAGGCACCCCATCCCTAGCGAGCCAAATCCCCGCCCGCTTCCGCAAAAAACTAGCTAATGGATATCCCTAGTTTTTTATTAAAAGCCCCAGACAAGGATAGGGTCGCTTTTTTCAAATCTATATCTGTAAAATCAGCGAGGCAATCAGCAGGGCGTAAAGTTGGAAGCTATTTGTTTTTATGTTCAAACATATAGCCCACTCCACGAATGGTGTGAATAAAACTGTCTTTGGAAAATTCTTCGAATTTTTTTCGGATCGACTTAATGTGTACATCAACCACATTAGTCCCTGGATCGAAGTCGTAGCCCCAAACGTTTTCCAATATCTGGGTGCGAGAAAGTATCCGATCTTGATTGCGTACCAGATACTCTAAAATAGCGTACTCTTTATGCCGCAAAATCAGCTCGTTGTCGCCTAAAAAAACACGGTGCGACTGGGTATTTAGGGAAAGCCCGCCGACTTCGAGCTTGACGATGTCTGATTTTTTTCGGCGCAAGAGAGCCCTGATTCGCGCGAGAAACTCTTCAAAGGAAAAGGGCTTGGTTAGATAATCGTCAGCCCCCTTATCGAGACCATTAACCTTGTCGGCGATATCGATTTTGGCGGTTAGCATTAAGATTGGTGTTTGAATCCCCTGATCCCGCAAGGTTTTGCAGACCTCAAAGCCCGACTTTTTGGGCAACATTACGTCCAAAATAATGAGGTCATAATGCCCAGTGAGGGCATATTCAAGCCCAAGTGCCCCGTCGGCGACCCGTTCAATGGTATAACGTTCCTCCTCCAGCCCTTTTTTGATGAAGTTGGCCACCCCTTGATCATCTTCGACCAACAAGACCCGCATTAATTTACCTTCTTATCTTTGATTTCTGCACAACCAAAAAAGCCCTTTTGATTGACTACTTGCACCTGATCTTCAGCCAAAAGCCTATCCACCACCTCTTGACTGATTTGGTGTTTGTCGTCGGTATAAGTTTCGCAGAAAAAAACTTTAAATTCCACCTCCAATTTATCGTTAATATTCATCATCCCTTGACGGTAGGGCTTAACCCCAAAGGCTGAAAGGTTAAACGCGAAATTTCCGGTAACCTTCACCACGGGGGGGATGTATTGAAACTGGGTGGCAATATCCACTGGACGGCGCTGGCCGTGAAGCTCTATTTCCGCTTTGATTTTAGTAGGTAGGTCTTTGGGGTGGAAGTGATCCAGCATGATCAAAATCGTGGGATAAACCTTTGAATCCACGTAATCAGGCCGCTCAAGTACCGAATCGACCAGGGGCAGGTCAAAGCGAAGGTCTGAAAAACGGAGCAGCATCCGGCCTGTGTACCCGCTGTCCACCTCGATCAAGCGACCTTCCTGCGGTGCCGCATTGCCTTGGAACCCAAAGAGGTTGGTTTGACCAGCGACTTTTATAAACCCGTGTTGTAAAATTTCATACACCTCTGTCCTGGGGCCCTCTGCCCACAAGGGGGTGGCAAGCAGAAATATGGACACCAGTGTTAGAAAGGTTTTTTTAATCCTCATCCTCTTCATCGGGCTCTAAGAAATCGGCAAAACGATGGATCTGCTTAAGGCGAAGTGCCCTTTCATATTTGTCCTTAGGCCTTTTTTCGCGTGTACCATATTTTTCAACCCGATAGTCCCAAAGATCACCAAAAGCTTCATTGTGGCATTCCACACAGCGTTCGCGAATCTTTTTAAAGGTGACCTTGTCTTCTTTGGTTTGGTGGCAAGAGTCGCAGGCAATGATGCGAAACATTGGATCGGGCCCGGCAGGGTCTTCCTCATCGGTGATCCAAAGGCCTTGCATGGCCTCTTTAATCTCTATATGGCATCCCTCGCAAGTTCCTTTTTCGCCTAAAAGATAGTTGCGGGTTGGGTGACAAGACTCGCACTTAACCTCTTTATGCAGCTTAGCCAAGGGGAAGCGGGTCAATTCGTGATCAAATTTTTCGACCTTCGCCGAATCCTTCATTTGCTTCCAGTTAGTTGGCTTGTGACAAGAGTCGCACTGATCCCCATGCCTTTTGTCATGTACGTCTTGATGGCAAACCGAGCATTGGGTACCTAGATTAGCAAAGGGGATGGCCTCGGGATACTTTTCACTTTTGTGATGGCAACCAATACAAGAAACGTTTTGATGTTTACCTTCTAAGGTAAACTTGGCTTGAGCATGGTCAAACTTGGTCAACTTCCAAGCAATTTGGTTATGACAATCTTGGCAGTTTTGCCCCTGGAACTGTTCTTTGTGGGGCTTTCCATGGCAGCCAGCGCAGTTCCCGTTTAGCCCCAAATAGGTAAGTTGCTTTTTTTGCACCCCACCAATGGTCAGCTTTTTTACAGCATCGCTTTGAAACTTACTTTGGTGACACTTCTGGCAATCAATATCACGGTGGGCCCCATCGGCAGCAAAGACCAATTTAGCGTGATCAAAGCCCTTAAAGTTATAAACCTTGGCGTCCCTACCCTTGTGGTCCGTATGGCAGTCCAGACAGGGCCGCCGAAGTTCAGAGGCGTGAAACCCTTTAGCATTTTTTTCTTGGTCGCCAATTTCCAGGTGACATTTTAGGCAGAGTTTTTTATCTACCCCAGAGTTAATGTCGTGGCAATTAAGGCACCCCCCCGCGCTTTCGAGGTTGGCATGGCCTTCGATCAACTTACCTGGGCTAAACATATCCCCAATTCGGCTGGACACACTCCTTTTTTGCTGGGCCCAAGCAGGGCTGGCCAAAAGAAATACTAAAAAAATCCAGACAAGCCGTTTCATGAATGGATCACCTCGGGAGGTTTTTCTAACTGTTTGGAATGATGCTCTTTAACATAGGAAATAGGCACAATCCCATGGATTATTCCCATAAAACCCTTTCGAGTGGAGGGATTTATGGTGGCCATAAAGATATGCCCAGACAAAAGAAACATCGAGCCTAACGCCACTAACGTATGCAGCCAGCGGGGCAGCAACCCTTGGGGCGCTTGCCAAAGCCAGACACCGGTAATTTGCAGGCTAAGAGAGATCAACATCATCAAGATACTATTGATCTTCTGCCCCATGTTAAACTTGCCCGCGGGCACATGTAACCCTTTGGGCTGGGCTTTGAGCCAAGCGATATCGTCGGGCTCGATAGTTAATATTTTAACCAAATTACCCAAAATCAACCGGGTATTACCTAAAAGGGTCACCAAGGGAGGAGTGAAAATCAAAGCCAGCCCCACATATTCGTGAAAGTCCGACATGGCTTCATCACGGGTTTCCCCCATAAAACCTTCGTAGGCCAAGTACAATCCGGTTGCTAATAGCAGTAAAAAGGGGAGGGCATGGCCCCAATGTAGCCAAATCTCGGTCTTGCGAAAACGAAGGTAGGTTTTACCCTCCTCTACTTGTGGCCGAAAGCGCCGCTTATTGTCGATGTAGTCTTGAATCACACCCATTTATAACCTAGTCTGTTGAATGAAAATCTGTTTTCCTAGGTGCAACCTAGAGTTGCGTCGGCTTAAGCTGATTTCGATATATTCGGCTTTGACGAGCACTTCCTTGGAAAAGTTAAATATTTTTTTGTAGTCCTGGCCTATTGGCATATTTTTTTTGTTTTCCGCATGAAAAACCAGGTGCTGTTGCTCTACGGTCAAGCCCTCAGCGGTTTTGAGGGTGACTAACATATCAACCGTTTTAAAGCCAAAAATACCCGCGGGCACCCCATGGGGGAGATTGTGCCGGATCACCACTTCAATTGGCAAACCGTCTCGGTGAAGCGGTAAAATCCGGTGGGTCGCCACAAACCAGGGTTCTGCTTTGCTTATCGGGTCTGGTTGAGGTTCAAAGGTGTGCTTTTTAGTATCATTTTCCCAATGAACATACTGGAACAATTGTTCAACAATCAACTTTCGGCGCACTGCTGGCATGTGACAGTCTTGGCAGGTTTCCAATTTTTTTGAAACCATCGACTTTTCGGTTTTTTTCCAATCCTGGTAATGGGCTTGGTGGCAAACCCCGCACTGCTTGGAGTCTAAGTAATAATCATCGCTACTTTTGACGTAGTGGGCGGGCAATACTAGATGAGGGCCGCCGATCTCAGATTCCGGGGTCAAATGGCAGGTAACACAGGTCACCCCTTCGTTTGCGTTCTCTTTTCGGGCGGTAATTTTTTTCGGGTCTTCGATCCCGTAGATAGGGTCAGGGCGGTGACAGGTCAAGCACTTCGTGGTCTGATAGCCGTCGGTCTGTTGGCGGAAGGTTTCCGAAACCCAAGCCTGGGCGTGGGGCGACTTTTTCCATTCACGGAACTCATTTTTGTGACAAGTCCCGCAATCCTCAGCCGACATAGTGTTCGGCGGTTGTTCAACCACCGCTTTTTCCAAAAAACATCCGCCCAAGCTTAAAGCCAAACCGAAGGCGAAGACCACCTTGAAACCAAACAGCCTTACCCGCATTACTGGCCTCGGATCAAATTAAGCACCTTGTCATCATCGCCGCCGCCGGACCATTCGGCCCCATGACAAGCGTAACAGCTAGGGCCAATTCCGCCTCTAAGATCGGCCCCATGGCAATCTACACAGTTAGCACTTGGACTGTTTAAGCCTGCTGCATGTTTATAACCATCTTTGACAACGTTATGCGGAGTGCTCGCGTAAAGCCAAAGCGCACCATGGCAAGTGTAACAACTGGGCGCAGTACTGCCCTTTAAATCGGTACCGTGGCAACTGGTGCAGCCGGTGTTGGTCGGGTCGGTAAGTCCGGTCGCATGCAAATAGCCACCTTTGCTAATCGAATGGGAAGCAATCCCAGTCCATTTGTCGCCGTGGCAATCGTAACAGCCAGGGCGGAGTTTGCCTTGTATATTTTCCTTCTTAAGCGAAGTGCCACCGTGACAAGGACCACAGTTGTTAGGGGCGTCTAGGTAACCCCGTTTGTGCATGGTCGAGCCCAATTTAACCAAATGATCGTCTTTGTTCCACATCACCCCATGGCAACCAAAACAGCCAGGGATGTAACCCTGCCCTTTGAGGTTAACGCCGTGGCAAGCGGTACAATCCTTGGCCCCTTTATAAAGCTTTTTTCCATGTTCGGCCTCGCCCAAAACGATATTGTGCGAAATTAGCCCTGGCATTTCCTTACAGCCAGCCAGCGCCATTAGCCCGCCTAAAAACAGTAGGATTAAAATTCGATGCCGCATCCTGCCGTCCCTCCGATAAGGCCACCAAAAGAGCTGGCGGTTAGGTCACATCCGAAGAAGTCAAAGGCCATAGCCATTTTAAATAACAAAACCCCGTAGTGGATATCGACACCTGTAAAAAACGGGCTTGGGTCACCAGTGCCGTTGCTACTGCTAACCGATTCTTGCATTGACATGACCCCATAGCCAATCCCCGGCCCGATGGCAGTTCCACCAAAGTCCCAAGTCATAAAATAGTTGAGTTCGTAGGCTTGAATCGAGACCCCGGTGGTCGCGCTGTTTGTGCCGTCCGTTACAACACCGCTACCGGTCAAATTGTGATAAAGCAGGTCGATTTCCTTATGGTCAAACCCAAAAGGCCAATTTTTACTTTCAAAACGATAACCCAAAGTAGTGGTTCCCCCAACTAAGGGGACCACTTGGGAGGTGACCGAAGCTCCAGCCTGCACCTTTATCTCCCCGGCAAAAACCGAAGGGGCAGCCAGCAGGGCCATTAATAACAACGAAAAAAGAACTTTTTTAATCATCTTAGGGTCCGAATGGAAATTCCACATGATGAAACCGGGGTACAAACCCACCCAGTTAAAAGTACCGCTTAAACCTAGTTAAGTCAAGAAAACCAGCGGTTAGAGCAAGCTTGGACTATTTGTTAATTAATCACCGAACTCTATATTAATACCAGCCAACAGCACCAGACTAACCCAAGGTAATGAACGCAACATGAAACCTCGATGAAAAAGATTTCATGTACGGATCACCAAGGCTCTTTAAGACTTTTGCGGAAGGGTCACTCGGGCCGTAAAGCCGTTGTTGGCATTTACCTCTAATCCCAAACTGCCCCCATGGGAAAGTAGAATATAATTGGCGATGTTAAGCCCCAGTCCCTTGCCCGTGGCCCGCATAGCCTCGGAGTTTTTCCCCCGATAAAAGGGTAAAAACAGCTTTTTTGTATCCTCGCCTTCTAAATGGTCTGATTGGTTAACAATTTCCAAGATAAATTGAGAACTCGATTTACTGGCGCTAACAAATATTTTTGAGCCTTCAATGCTATATTTGACCGCGTTGTCGAGCAGGTTGGTTAACGCCCGGCCCATCAACACCCCATCACAACGAAGGCTGTGGCCGTTAAGATTAATGGCCTCAACACACAGTGACTTTGCTGCTAACCTGGGGGCCAAATCGGCAAGAATGGGCTCGATAATGGCGCTTAGTTCGACCTGGCTTTTAAGCAAATCAAGGGACTTAAAATTGGAACTGGCCAAAAGGTAGAGGTCCTGCAAAAGCAAGATAATCCGGTTCGTTTCGTTTAAACCCAACGCCACAAAATCCCGGTACTCTTCAGCCGACCGAGGCTTTCTTAACGAAACCTCCAGGTTCCCCTTGAGCGAGGTCAAGGGGGTCAGCAGCTCATGGGTCACGTTGGAGCTGAAGTTTTCTTGGAACCGAAAGGCCTCGGTTATGGGTTTCATCGCTAATTGCACCAAGAGTCGGCTGGTTAGGTAACTAAGCAATAAAATTCCAGGAACCGACAATAACACCAAAACCAAAAAGTGGTTCTCATAATTTTCAAGTTGGTGAATCGGATGGGCAAAACGCACAAGATAGTGATCAATTTGCGCATAAATCACCAAATGCCTTTGATTTTCAAAGGTGATAATCTCCCAGCTATCCCCATTTTCGTTGGCTTGCGAAAGGAGACTATGGTTAACCGGGGCCGTAAAATAAAAGCTGTTTTTGGTTTGGGTAACTAGCTGTCCATCAGGCAAGAGAACCTGAAAAACCTCGTCTTCATCGACGGAGGGGAAATCGCGAATAGCGGTAACTTCAAGAATTTCTCTGAATTCACGGAGGCCACTGTCCCAGAGATCCTTGCGTATCTCTTGGACAATGGATTGATGCAGGTAAAAGTAACTAACTGACAATAACAGCACCGAAAAGGCTAATATGCCCAAGGTAAACAGGGCGGTTAGCCTAATCTTGGTGGCCTTGATCATGTTTTATTTAGGAATCACAATGTAGCGTTCCCCGTAAACCCCATTAGCCGCCGTTGGGTGGCAAGCTTCGCAGTTGGCCCAAGTTTTAATCTTTGGCCGGGCGATCACATCAGGTCCAATTTCATGGTGTTCTTTTAAGAAAAATGGAACCTCAGAGATCCGAGCAAACACTTGGCCTTTGGCGCTCTTAAACATGGCGCGGGCTTTACTGTTTTGCGAATAGTCGGCAGCGTTGGATAAAAGATATTCAGTAACCTGTTTGAGTGGCGCCGGCTCCATGGAAGCATCTTCGCCAAAATGGGTTTTGAGGCCTTCAATTAGCGCCTTCCAGCTAGATTCCGGCATCAATTCAGCGTGGTAGGCGAAGTGGCAAGAACCACATTCTTCCAAGTAAATCTTGTCGGTCACCGGCTTGATAGCAACCTTTTTTTTGCCCGGTTTTGAGTCATCACTATCGGCCAACAAACTAGTCGAAGCGAAAAAAACCGAGACTAAAGCAATCAAAATAAACTTACGCATATCCTACCAAAGTTGAGGGTCAAAGAGAAAAAATGTATTCGATGAAATCACCTTTTTCCAAAGTGGTGCAAGGTCGTTCGTGGGTCCAGTGGCAATTGCGCTTGAACCACTTCTCGATCTTTTTGGAATCTGTAAACCGCTCGCGGTTGACAATGGGGCTTAACGGTTTGATCCGTTTGCCCGTCGAAGCATGCTTACTCGGCAGGCTAGGGTCTTTGGTGTGGCAGGTTACGCAGCTGCGTTTCTCATTTTCTTGTGAGTGCAGGTGCTCTTTAAAATAAACTTCTTTGCCACGGGATGGGTCAAACCCTTTAAAACTAGGATCTTCCTTTTTAGCTTTCGCGCCAAGCTCACTAAGATAATGATTCAGTTCCTCATTTCTGGGGGCATCGGCAAATGCGGGGAGGATCAAGAAAGACGAAAAAAACAATAAAATGATCAACCTATGAAACATGTTTTGCCTCCAGCGAGAATATTAACCACAATTTCGAGACTGCACGGCCCAGATGAAAAGACCGTGAATATAGAATGAAATAAATTTCATGTTAAAACCTTTTTGGCAATCAGGGGAACCTAAATTATATAACTGATCAGGGCTGAAGTTCGCTTAATAAAGTTTCAAATTCCAATAATGTTAGACGATAAGCCGTCCACAATCGGTCTATCCAAAGCTCTAATTGCGCGGCGGCCTTTTTTTTGGCGAGACGGTCAATTTGTTCGGTCAATTGGGTTAAACTGGCGGCGCCCACGTTAGCGGTCATGCCTTTAAATTTATGACAAATCGAGATCAATTCGGGCCAGTCGGAGCGCATTGAAAAAGATTCGATCTGGACAAGCATCAAGGGGGCGTCTGTTTCAAAGATATGGATCAGTGCAATCACTAACTCTGGATCGATAGCTCGGCGCTTATTAATCAAATTCCAGTCTAAATGGCTTCCCCCAGAGCTGAAACTACTGTTTGGGGGCTCGCTATGAGTCTGCCGTTCTAAGCAGGCCGCGCGTAGGCAGTCTTGAAAGGGTTCAATCTCTAAAGGTAAGGCCAACCGTTTAAACCAAGCTGTACCCTCTGGCTGGGCTCCCAAGGCTACCCAGAGCGCCCTTGCGCCCAGAGCGCGAGCCTTTGCCAACCCGGGCGGAACCCCGCTTATCCCAGGCAAGGTGGGGTCTAAGATCACAAGGTCAAACGGTTCTAAACCTAACCAGTTCTCAAGCTCCTCAACCGTTCGCGCCCAAACCCCACTTTGGCCAACAAACTGTAGGAATTGCCCTAGCTGAGCTTCTGTTTTTAAATCCCCCGTTCCAATTAATATGGATAAGTTTTGATTATTCATCTAATTCCTAGGGTTAGGGGTCCTATTATAGAAGGTCAGCGACTAGCTTGTCGAGTTTAGCTTTTTCCTTTGTCAAAACTTAAGGTTTTTGGTAGCGTTGGGGGGCATACCTCATCCCTTTTGGAGAATTGTTATGGCCTCCCGATTCCGCGCCATCCTTTTAGCTTTGACCTTTACAATGGCCTCTAGCCTCGCTTTGGCTGGTACCTACCAAGTGGACCTCGATCACACTAATATTGGTTTTAGGGTCAAGCATTTGATGGTTTCAAAGGTTCGTGGGCAGTTTGGCAAATTCCAGGGGAGTTTTGATTACGATGAAAAAACCCATATTCTAGGCCAGATTCAAACGGTAATTCAGGTCGATAGCGTTAATACGGATAATGAAAAGCGGGACAACCACCTTAAAAGCCCTGACTTCTTCGACGCCCAAAACCACCCCAAAATGACCTTCACTTCAGAAAAGGTCAACCGCAGCGGCGCGGACTACGAAGTCATTGGCACCCTTAGCTTAAAAGGGGTCTCTAAAAAAATTACCCTTAAAGGCGAACTCACTGGCGTAGGCAAAGGCTTTAAAGGCGAAAAACGCGCCGGGTTCGAAGCCCGCGGCATGATCAACCGCAAAGAATTCGGGCTTGAGTGGAACAAAACCCTCGAAACCGGCGCCGTTGTCGTCGGCGACGACGTCGAACTAATCCTCGAAGTCGAAGGAATCGAGCAGTAGGGGGAGGGAATGGGAACCCTTAGTTTGATCACTTTAAATTAGTATTTTCTAGCCGGTTTAGGCCTCATTAAGCATTGTGGTAAGGCTGTCCGGCTAGGATGGTGAAGGCGCGGTAGAGTTGTTCTAGTAGGAAGAGGCGGGTCATTTGGTGGGTGAAGGTCATTTTGGAGAGGGAGAGCTTGAAGTCTGAGTGGGCCTTGACCTCTGGGCCTAACCCCCAAGCACCGCCAATAACTAACTGCAATCGTGACTGGCCAGCCAGGGCTCCTGCTTCTAAGCGTTTGGCCAAATCCCCTGAACCCAACCCCTGCCCCTCCTCGGTAAGCACCCACAAGGGCCAGCCGGGCTCCAGTGCTGCCAAAATTCGTTCTGCTTCCTCGGCAACCGCTTGTTTAGGGTCTTTTTTTAAGGAGGGTTTTAATTCGACCAAATCTAACTTGGTAAAGGCTTTAAGGCGCCCCAGATATTCAGCTAATCCGGCGACCAGCCAGGGTTCTTTTGTTTTTCCTACCCAGATCAGTCGAATCTGTTTCATAAGCCAAACCATTCCCCAGTCTAAAGTTGCTAGACAAGCTCAAACATTGAACTTGGTCCAAGTAGGCTACCCGCCATGATCTGCGGATTCTGTTTCATCAGCAAAATATAGCCAACCGGGCGGGGGTTATACGGAGGCGAAAAAAATAGGACCACCTTGACCAGCCGAACCTGTTTCACTCAATACGCCGCTGCTGGGCCCTTTGGTGAAGTTCTTCAAAACGGTAAGCCTCTCGGGCTTCTTCGGTAAAGATATGCAAGATCATTGAGTCGTAATCCATCAAGATCCATTCCCCTTCCGACTCACCTTCCACCCCTAAGGGCAAAATTCCGTGTTGTTTAAGTCCGTAATACACTCGGTCATGAATCCCCCTTGCGTGGGCCGTACTGGTGCCAGAGGCGAGTAAAATAAAATCAGCAAGAGCAGATTCTCCTTTTAAATCAATCTCCACCAAATCAAGGGATTTGACCCCTTCTAGGATTTCGAGGGTCATTTGGGTCAATTCTCTTGGGGTCAATCTGGCTTTGGTATTCGACATAAGTCTCTATTTTTGGGCCTCAACCCAGACCTTTAACGCCTGGGGATGAAGCCATTTTTTTTGGGTAAGTCCTTCTATCTCTTCGATTCTGATTTCAGTTGAAGAGATCCGGGGTAATTCAAGATCGAGCCACTCCACTTGGTTGCCCACTAATTCCAGGGCGGGCTCCAAGTCTAAGCTGTTTTCCAACTGCCGCCTAAACACTAATAGACTAGCCAGTTTTAAAATTTGCTTAGCCTTTTTCCACTGGTGAAATAAACTAAATGCGTCCGAGCCCAAAATCAGGAATAGCTCATCTTGGGGATATTGAGCCCTTATTTTTTCTAAGGTCAGGTAGGTGTAGGACAGTTCAGGTTGTTCTAACTCGGTACTTAAGACCTCAACCTCAGAAACCTCTTTAAAGGTGGCCTTTATCAATGCCAGCCTTAAGGCCGCGGGTAAGGGCTTGCTGTCGGCTTTAAAAGGGTTGCGGTAGGCTGGGACTACAAAAACTCGGTCCACTTTCCTAAGAGCTAATATTTGGCGTACAATCTCATAATGGCCACGGTGGATAGGGTTAAAACTACCACCGAAGATACCCAGCTTCATCAGCAAACCCTATTTTGGTGCTTTTCTTGCTTAAATAGCAGCGCTAGCACCAAAGACCACCCCAAGGCCGATGGAGCCGGAAACCGGCAAGTTGGCAGCGTTAATGGGGCGGAGATACTTGCCCGATAGTGGGTAGGAACCAAACTTAAATATTAGGAAACCAATCGGTTGAGGCCGGACTAATGCGTGTTAACCAAAGGTTTATGGCATATTCACCTTTCCTGTCAACGGCTTTGAGAGCAAAAGTGCCGGGGCCTTTGGCTATTTTCTTTGGGCTCACCCTGGGGATTACTGACGACCTATTTGCTCAACAAGGCAAATTAATGGACTCGGCGGTAGGTAAATCCAAGGAAAATTTTAATGTTATTGATGCCCGCATCTTCTCTAATCAAGGTGGAAGTGCAAACGACTTTTACGTGGTCGCTGGAGCCTTTGGGCTGATTATTGTCATCATGATTCTTATGGCGATTTTTCGTAACATTCGCGCCTCATTGGTTAATCAGCGTTTGAGTGTTTACCGGACTAAAAAAACTCAGTCAAAAATGGCGGCGCTGAATATGTCGGACGACGCAGCAGAGGCCTTAAGCCGTATCGCTAAAGGGGCCGGTTTTAGCGCAGAAGAATTGATCACTGACAACCGAATTTTTGAATCCTCGGCCAACGAACTCAAGGCATCTAACCCATCTGACCCAGCGCTGAAATTTTTACAGAGTATCAGGGAACAATCGGATTTTCTTTTTGGCAATCCCAAGGTCGCCTTTGTCTGTAGCCAGATGTTGGAGATTGGGCAAAAGGTAAGGATATTTGTTGAGCATCAAGGCAAGGGGCATAGTTTTTTAAGTTCGGTGCTTCGGGTTACCGAATCAGAGCTTTGGGTGCGCCCCCCCAAAGTGAAAGGCAAAACCATTAATTTGACCCTGTTTAAAAAATTTGAGATTCGGGTTTACCGTCCTGAAGACGGCGAGTACCATTTTTTTTCCTCCCTTCGCCGCCAGATCACGAAGCCGGTTCACGCCCTGATTTTGGACCACGGGGTTCAAGTGTTGCGGATGAACCACCGCAAACAAGAACGGGTGGCCGTAGAAATTGAAAAGAAAGTGGCCTACATGGTGGCGGCGGAAGATAGCAAATTTAGTTTTGGTGATATCAAGGCCCTGCAAGTGTCACAAACCGTGGTTGACCTATCAGCGGGGGGGATGATGACCGCTAGCGAAGGATTGCCTGCGGGCGTGCAGGCCGGGACCTCAATCGTAACTACCTTAGGCGAAGCGGGCATTAAGCAAAAGGTTTATGGAAAGGTGATGCGTATCGACCAAGAAGAGGGCAATAGCCTAGCCTTTATTCACATAATGTTCACCCGTCTCTCCGAGCGTAACCGGCACTTATTAGACAAATTTGTGGTGGCGCTTAAAAAATCGGGGGGCAAACCCCCTCAAAAAACGAAGGTTCCACCCAAACACCAAACGGAAGAGACGCTGGTCCCTGAAGGAGAATCTCCCGATGCGGGCAGCATCAAACCTGAACAGCAAGAAGCCTCCCCGTTAAAGCCTAATCAAGGGGAAGCCTTGCCACAGGCTGAAGAAGCGGAAGACCTCGACTTAAGAAGTGAAGATTTAGATCTTGATCTCGAACCTGATGAGGAAGATGAAAAGCTTTAAGCGGTGCCTAGCCCTTGTTTTGTTTATGGGTTTTTTGGGCTCCCAACTCTTTGCCCAAGCACCAGCTGGACAGCCCCAGCAGCAGGACACAGGCACCTTTATCGAAGACAAGCTTTTTAAAATCGTTGCCGACGCTTATGATCGGCGGGACGAACAGGAATTTTTACGCCTTCACGACTTCTTTTTGACTAGTTTCCCTAACAGCCAGAAACGGGCGCAACTTGATGCTTTTCGCAATAAGTTTTTCTATTCTGAGGCGCTGGATATCTTTAAGCTAGGTGGGGCTTTAGTCGAGGTGACCAACCCTCCGGCGAAGACCTGGGAAGAATTAAGTGAGTTCTTTAAGCAACTCAAACAAAAGGGGATGAAACGGGTTCAGGTCCAGGTTTACCAATCTTTGGGCAAACCGGTTTATCTGTTTGTAAAACCCAACTCGCCACAAGGATATTTCTTCAAGAATCCGAACGGTGCCGTAGTAGAGGATATTTTAGATAAAATGGCCGATCTGGTGCATGACAACGAAATGCAACTTTACGCCAGTTTACCCATTAAAAATCAGCTTTTTTTAGACCGGTTGCCTTTCTTAATGATTGATTCGAGCTACAACCCCACCACTCACGATCTAAAACTAAACGGAAAATTAGACCTCTTGCACCCCGAAGCAGGCGACCTGTTGTTTAATCTAGTCGAGGCTTTATCTAAAACCAAGGTAGATGGGGTAATTATTGAGGACGATTTCACCTTAAATCCGACCGAAGGCTTTTCACCCAACGCCATTCGCCGGTTTAAATTGGATACGGGGATTGAACTTGATCTTAACAATCTATTAGTAGCCTATCAGGCCAAAGGGGACTGGGGGGTTGCAGGCAAAGAAGAGTGGGAAGTGTTTTTAAAATGGCGTTCCCATCAAATCAAGCAATTGCTGTTTGAGTTGGTTGATCGAAGTAAAAAATTGCGTAAGGAATTTTTGGTTGGTGCAGAGGTAACCCCTGAAATGTTGGGCAGTGACCCTTTAGTCAGTCGAAGATGGTACTCAACCAGCTTTGATTTGCTTTGGGACTTGGACGTGGATTTTTATATCCTTAAATGGCGCAAACAAGGTTCTATTGGCGAATCCTCGGCAGAGACCTACCTGTCGGCCTTGACAAGACTGCGCCAAAAGTTTGATCAAACCAAAAATATTTACCTTAAAATCCCGCTGTCTGAAGAAACCCAAAACGTGATCAAATTAAACGACTATATCAACTTACACCTAGGTTGGATGGAGGATCAAAAGGGTCTGATGCACGCGATTGGACCTATCGACCGTCAAAGGGAGTTTGATTTTCTTCAGCACCGAGTGGTCGAGAAATTACAGGTCGAGACCAAATAGTTCCGCCCATGGCGGTCTAATCAAAGGACCCATCCCCCTCGCTTTGACCGAAATAAGCCGAAATATTTCGGTATTTTTCCCCCCTGATTTGCTAAACTCAGTCGAAATTGGGGGGAGGAAAATGCATCCAGGGCTACTTTACTGGGAAGACCGTTATCTACTGGGGGTCTCCAGCATAGATGAACAGCACCAACGAATCTTTGGTTTAACTCACAACCTGCAAGTAGCTTTATACCAGGGCAGCAGCGACTCAACTTTGTCGATCTTACTGAAGTCATTAATTATATATACTGCAAATCATTTTGCTCACGAAGAGGCTTTGCTAAGCTTTTATAAGTTTGAAAATTCGCAGGAACACCTAGGGGACCATTTGCGTTTCCTGCAAACCGCGCAACAACTCTTAACGCAAACTGGAGAGTGTAAGACGTCTGCGGTTCAAATGGGGGAGATTATTGCAGATTGGGCGTCTGCGCATATTTTGGAATTTGATCAAAAAATTGCTGCCTTTTTAAGGGGCCATGGATTACGTTAAATAGTTCCTTAGGGACTGATTTTTAGGCTGGTGTACCCCACGACATCACTCGAAGAATCGGTCACTTTAAAGGTACCCAAAATAATAAAGCTGCCCTCCCTGTTAGGGTTGAGCAGACCTTTTACAGCAGTGGAAAATAGGGTGTCTGCGGTTGAATCGATCGACCAAACTACCGTGGTCGTCAAATCCTTGGTGCTACCATCCGAATAATTGCCCGTCGCGGTGTATTGCACAGGGGCAGAATAGAGACCCAGGGTTTGGTCTGCGGGCGTGACCGTAACACTATCTAAAACCTTCTGGTCCTTGCAGCCAATTAAAAACATTATAACTACCAGCCCCACAATTAACCAAGGCGCCCTTCGCTGGGACTGCACCCGTGGATAACGTTGCCTTGCAAAAAGCTTTTTTTCTATTCTAGCCATTAGTCGAGATCAGTTTCTACTTTTTCGCCTTTTTTAATGGTAAAGGCACTTTTAACCTTATTATCGACCCGCAAATAATAATTGCCTGTCGGTAACATCAAAGACTTGGTTTTGTCCGTATCGGTAGCGTAACTGTGCCAAACCCCTTCATTTCGTTTTAATTCGAATAGGACACGGTCCGTTTTTACGTTAAACTGGTCCAGTAGCCTAGAGACCAACCGAAAATATCCATAGGTTTGCTGGTCGTCTGGAATCCCTTCAGAAGCAAGGGATTGGGCGTTTATATCGGCAACGCCCTTGTCAACCAGCTCAATCAAGTTATAGAGGCGAATACGGAAACTATCTGGCATTTTACCCAAGCCCGCAAAAACCCGAAAATCAATATTAACCTGACCCGAGAGTAATGCAGTTGTAGTTTCTTTAGGCACCTCAAATTTGAGCAGGTCTTGAGGCATGGTCATCAATTGAATATCATTTTTGCAATCGACAAACTCAAGTTTTACCTCCCCAGTACTGGCCACCGAAAGGTTAAAAACCTCGTCAATCCAAACCCGGAAAAATCCGGCGATATTATCAGCTGTAGAAAAGGTATAAACATCGGGATAATAGACCGACTTTTCGCCCAGCTTGGCCATTAAAAACACCATTTGTAGATCCTGGCGCACCGAATAAACCTGCACTAAAGCGTAAAAAGCAACCTGATCGTCTGCTTTTTTTCGAAGCACGCTAAAGGCGGTGGTTTCCAAATATTCGTGGTTTTTACAGGTGT
The DNA here is from genome assembly GCA_001783695.1 of Candidatus Lambdaproteobacteria bacterium RIFOXYD2_FULL_50_16. Taxonomy (GTDB): domain Bacteria; phylum SAR324; class SAR324; order XYD2-FULL-50-16; family XYD2-FULL-50-16; genus XYD2-FULL-50-16. The sequence continues at coordinate 71,620 of MFNE01000036.1, read as the reverse complement.
TTTTTTCCAGCAGCAAGGTATTTAACATTTGCTTTTGGGCTACCAATTCGGAATCTGAAATTACCGGCGGTGGATCAAAGACGTTGTCATTTGCCTTGTCTTGCTCTTCTAAAACGTCGGCTGCACTAAATTCGCGGGCTCGCTCGGTTTTAATCTCTTCGCCCTCTTCAGGTTCGGCTAGGGTTTCTTGGGAAGCGGTAACGGGCTGGACATCGGTGCTGACGTCCTCATTGGCCTCTAGCATTTTAGCTTTCGAACCAAATAAAGCTATCGGCAGGCGTAATACGTTGATCAAACCTAGCTGGTTACCCGCAGCAATCAGCTTACCGTCTGCAGTGACCGCCATGGAGGTAATCTGGTCCTCTTGCCCAGAAAGGGTCCTTACAAATTTGCCGGTTTGAGTATCCCAAATTTTTATTGTCTTGTCTTTAGAGATGGATACCAACGCTCGTCCATTGGGCGAAAAGGCAATGTCCGTAATTATAAACTCGTGCCCCTTTAACTCCGAACGCATCTGTCCGCTGCCAGTGTCATAAATACGAATCACCCTATCGTCAGACGCGGTGGCCAGTAAATCCCCCGTAGGTGAAAAGGCAACCGCTCGCACCCCTCTTTGAGCTTGATTTAGGGTTAACATCAACTGTTGGTCGAAGGTCCTATATAACAGGGCCGTCTTATCACTAGAAGCGGTCGCAAAATACTCGCCTGAATTCGAAAACCGAACCATGTTGATCTGGCCTTGGTGAACCTCTTTTTGAAAGATCGGTTTTTTGCTGTTTAGGTCCCACAAAATAACCTGTTTATCCGCCCCCACCGAGACCATTAAAGGTTCTTTGGGGTGATAGTCGAGGCTGGTAACTTTACCTTTGTGCCCATTAAGGCTATACATAATTTTTCCAGTCATCCGGGACCAAACCCGAATATCTGAATTATTGCCGCAGGTAGCGAAGTGTTTATCGTCGGGGCTTAGACGGATACATTCAACCTTATGCCCAGCAGGCACCTCAAAGCTTTGTTTGGCGATCTTGCTCTCTGCCTTCCAGGAGTGGATTTGGTTATCAATCGAGGCAGAAATAAAAATGCTGCCATTTTTTGAAACATCAATTGCTTGGATTGGTTTTGTATGGCTTTTCATGGTGGAGAGGTAACCGGTTTCGCCTAAATTCCAACCACGCAAATAGCTCTTTTCAAAAACCGCAATGACCGTTTTTGCGTCGTTAGCAAAAGCGCAGTCTTGAACGGGCTTATCCACCAAATTCAGGTCGTCAGTGACTAAATCGGTTCGAAGGTTCCAAACCTTCATAGAGCCGTCCAAAGAACAGGTAAGCATGTCCTTTCCCAAAGGGTCAAAACTAATCGCAGAGACCGACTTTTTATGCACAGGCAAACGCTTCGAGATCGATTTACTCATAAAATCCCAGATAATCACCTGATTATCAAACCCAGCACTGGCGATATGGCTGCCAATCGGCAGGAACCGCACCATATTAACCCGTTGCTTGTGGAGCTTATGACTGGTGGTGAGTAAACCGGCTTCGGTGTCCCATACCTTAACCTCAGTGCCGGCGACCCAGGCCACGTGTCTATTGTCTGGATGGTAATCAAGGCTAGTTACCCGTCGGCTAGGCTCAATAATCTTTTTAGCGATTTTATACCGATCTAAACGCCAGATAATAATTGATTTATCCTTGCCCCCAGAAATCAGCATTTCCCCGTCTTTACTTACCGCCAAGGTTTCAACAGTCCCTTCATGGCCTTGAAGGGACTGCACCCTCAACCCTTTAGAAACGTCCCAAATAACAATTTTTTTATCCTTGCCGCCTGTAAACAGTAGGGGTTTATTAGGGTGAAAGACCGCAACTATGGGTTCATGTCCGGCGGTTTTAATGGATTTGATTGCTCGACCTGTTTTGTATTGCCAGACCCGTATGTTGTTGTTTTTATCAATAGCTACGATATATTTTCCATCAGCTGAGATGGCCCCAGAAAATATCTTGCCTTTGGGCGCTTGGTAACTTTGATGCACCACAAAGGTTTCTTTACCCCAGGCGGGCCCGACAACAACCAGCAATAAAACCACAATAAAAAGGCCAAAAACTTTACGCATAGCGAGCAGCCAAGTTGGAAAGTTCAGATTGATCTGCGATGACCACAATCCGGTCTCTTACCGAAAATCGATAATCTGGCCCTGGATTGGCTTTGATGTTACCGTTTGATTTTTCGACCGCCACAATAATCACATTAAACTCATGGCGAATATTACATTCCTGGATCAATTGCCCCACCCAGGGATGGTCCTCGCCCAGGTCAAGCTCCTCAAATGACAGGTTCATCTCTCCCGTCTCTTGCACCCGATCGAGGATTTTATTGATCGTAGGTTTAAGGATGATCTGGCTGATTTTAGCCCCCCCAATATTATAGGGATTGATCACTCGGTCTGCCCCAGCCCGCATAAGCTTGCGGTGGGTCTGGTCTTCTTCGTAGCGCGAGATTATAAAAAGATTGGCGTTGAGTTCACGAGCGGTTAAGGTAATAAAAACATTTTCCGCTTCTTGGTTTACACAGGTCACCAGCCCTTTGGCCCGCTCAATTCCCGCTTGAAGCAAAACCTCCTCATGGCTTGCATCCCCCTGAATTAAAGGTATTTTAGCCCCAAATTCGAAGGTTTCAATAGCTAGCTTTCGATCAACCACTACCACTTGCTTGCCGGCTTCAAACAAGGTCTTGACCACATCGCGCCCAATTCGACCATAACCGCAGATAATGTAATGGTTTTGATAGGCCTTAAGCAGCTTTTCCATTTTTTTTTGTTTGAGCATAACGCCCATAAACGGATTTAAAATCTCTATCGAAAGATTGCGCACGATAAAAGCCATGTTACCAATGCCTACTAATATCAGGCAAACAGTAAAGATTTTACCCGCCTGACTCAAGGGATGGGTTTCCCCGTAGCCGACCGTGGTTAGCGTGATTACGGTCATGTATAGTGAATCGAACCAACTCCATTTTTCGATCACCATATAACCCAAGGTCCCAATCAACAAAATCGCCGTTAAGGGCAACAAGCTATTGACTAGGTTCTTTGCCATTAAGCCGCAAACTCCTCAAAGAGGCCCATCATTTTTAAGTTGTAAAGAGACCGGCAAAGGGTCTTGTTTTCTTCGGCCAAAGGCCGTAGTCTCATAAACAGCCCTCAAAGTCGATTCTTGGGCTTTTCGCCTTGATTGGCAATACAATTTAAACACCAAAAATCAAGGCTTCGCGAAATAGTTTTCTCGCCATCTTAACAGGGGCAACAAAGCCACATGAAAACCGGAAAAAATATAGTCGATTTGATCATTATTCCGCAGCCAAAGTCGGCAGCAGAATTGATGGCCGACTATCGCCAAAAGGTTGCCATATGGAATAGCAAGCTCAAAGCGTTGCAAGACCATTATTTTGAGAACAACTATGACTCGGCTGCTGACGACGTACAAGAAGTGGCAGCTATGCGAAGGTTCCTCGCCCAATTCCTCAAACAGCGCCTCGACTGGATCGAGCAGAAGGTGGACGATGAGCAACTTAAACGCCGGTACTTGCAGGTTATACCCCCGTTTTATCAAAAAGGGGGAATTCGTACCTTGTTGCACCATTTTTTCCAGTTGACTGATAGCGAAGACAAAAAAACGGTGACCTTCAAGGCGGCTAGCAAGGAAGAGCGAGAGATTCGGGTTCTTTGGGACCTGTATAAGCTTAAAAAAACGATCGAATCAATTGTAGTGTTAGAGAGCCACTTAAATGACGGCAAGCCCTTTGATTCGATTTTTTCGTTAGCTACCCGAAAGCAGCGACTTAGCGAGTTAAAGCAGGTCTTTAAGCTAATGTTTCAGATGTGTGTTCAGCCAGAATACCAAAAGGAACTTTACCAGGGAATTTCACCTAATCAAATCACCGCTGATGCCATCTTGACGCGGGCCGACAAAGGGATCTCCTATGTTTACCCTCACGTCTTAAAAAAATTCGATTACCGAAACCACTTTTTTTACATCTACTTTTATTCGGGGATGAAAGCCAAAATCGGGGGAGAGGAGCGGGAGTTCCGCTTTAACTACTTGGATTTTGAAATTATCAAGCAGGAGTTTTTGATCCACTGGATGAACCAAAAACTCCAAGGAAACCCCAAAAAGATGGAGATCTACGCCAAGTACAAATACGGCCAACAAACCATGGCTGAATTTGTTACCGAGCACCCAGACAAAGAGATCGAGGTTCTCCAGCACCTGCCCCATGACGTTTTCAACGATATTACCGCTGAGGTCAACGAGGTGGTTGATCCTAGCGAACAGGTGGCAGGCGAGATTTTTTCTGAAAACTACGGTAACTTTGCCGAGACCCTGCAAAAATTCGACAAAGCCAAGAAGGCGGCCAAACTAGGGCTTTCAAAACTGCGCCAAATGGTCGGACTGGCCAAGACCCCAGAACCGGTAAAAACCGAGACCCCGCCAGAGCCAGAGCCCACTCTGCAACCTGAACCCGCGGTTGAGGCGCCTAAGGAGACTCGCTTTGAGGTTGTCAAAATCAAGGTAAAAGAGATTGAGTATCCATATTACGTGCGCAGCGTGGCCGATTTTCAGAAGCGGCTTAACCTGCTTCGGGCCAAGTTGGGGGCGGCTGGATATACGGATTTAAACAAAAAGATTTCCAAGTTTTTTAACCAAACTGCCGAGTCCTCCTTTATCCAAAGGCGCACCCCCAAGCACGAATGGATATTGCCCTACGTGGTCAAACAGTACTTAGGTAACGACTTGGTCTGCCAACATATGGTCCTTGTGGGAGCCGAGGTGAAAGCTAAAGGGTTGGGCATGGGATATTCGGCCAGCGCGGGCCAAAACGCCTACCAATTCACCGGTTTTTTAGTGTACGCTACGGACAGGCCCGAACCCAAATTGGGGGCCCAGATTGACCAACGAAACTACCGGGGGATCAACTTCCCTGAATTTTCCTTAACCGAAGACGAGGTGCGCGAGCGGGCACTTAAGTTTTTTGACATAATATTAGCACACTAGCACCTATGAGCGGCAAACTTCGTAGCGACCTTTGTACCACCGGGCGTAAAATGGCTGGGGCTCGAAGCCTCTGGCGGGCCAATGGCATGACCGATCAAGACTTTGGCAAACCTATAATCGCCATAGTTAACAGCTTCACCCAGTTTGTCCCTGGCCACGTGCATTTGCACCAACTTGGACAGCGGGTTAAAACTGTGATTGATCAAAACGGGGGCTTTGGGGCGGAGTTTAACACGGTGGCTATTGACGATGGCATAGCCATGGGCCATGACGGTATGCTTTATAGTCTGCCCAGCCGGGACTTAATCGCAGATTCAGTCGAATACATGGTTAACGCTCACCGGGCGGACGCTATGATTTGTATCTCTAACTGCGACAAGATCACGCCGGGGATGATGATGGCCGCCATGCGCCTTAATATCCCGGCTATTTTTGTCTCTGGTGGCCCAATGGAGGCCGGTCTAGTTGGCGAGACCAAACTCGACCTAATCGACGCCATGATTGCTGGAGGCGACGATCAAGTAGGCCAAGACAAACTGGACCAAATCGAGCGCAGCGCCTGCCCGACTTGTGGAAGTTGTTCGGGATTGTTCACGGCCAACAGCATGAACTGTCTTGCTGAAGCCTTGGGCCTTGCCCTTCCAGGCAACGGAA
>MFNE01000036.1:17139-65886 GCA_001783695.1 Candidatus Lambdaproteobacteria bacterium RIFOXYD2_FULL_50_16 | reverse complement strand
TTTGAAGACGCCGCTCTACGAATCGTAGAGATGGCCAAGGAGCATTATTTTATGGGTAAACCTGGACTCTTGCCAAAAGACCGGTGCGACTTTAACGCTTTTTATAACGCCATGGCCCTCGATATCGCTATGGGTGGCTCGACCAATACGGTTTTGCATTTATTAGCTATTGCCCAAGAAGCAGAGGTCGATTTTACGATGGCCCATATGGACCAGATCTCAAGGAAGATCCCTACGCTCTGCAAGGTTGCGCCTTCGAGTCATTATCATATCGAGGACGTGCATCGGGCTGGCGGGATCAACGCCATTATGGAGCAATTACTAAAAGCCGGGTTGATCCACGGTGAGGCCTTGATGGCCAGCGGGATGACCTTAGCCGAGCAGTGTCATGCTTATAGCCTAAATTCGGGAGAGAAGGCCCGATCCTTCTTTGCTGCCGCTCCAGGCGGGTTTCGGACGACGGAAGCCTTTTGTCAAAGTAATCAATACAAAAGCTTAGACGAAAACCGAGAATTGGGCTGTGTTCGTTCGGTTACTCATGCTTACTCCAAAGAAGGTGGGCTCTGCGTACTTTATGGCAATCTAGCCCTAGATGGCTGCATCGTAAAAACCGCCGGCGTCGATTCCTCGATTTGGCGCTTTGAGGGTCCGGCTAAGGTGCTACACAGTCAAGAAGAGGCGTGTGACGCGATTTTAGATGGCAAAATTCACTCTGGCGATGTGGTGATTATCCGCTATGAAGGCCCTCGTGGTGGGCCAGGGATGCAAGAGATGTTGTATCCTACAACCTATTTAAAATCGAAAAATCTGGGCAAATCTTGCGCCTTGATCACGGACGGGCGGTTCTCGGGGGGTACCTCGGGACTTTCGATAGGGCATGTTAGCCCAGAGGCCGCCAATGGGGGCAACATCGCGCTGATTGAAGAAGGGGACTTGATCTTAATCGACATCCCCAACCGCCTGATTCAGATCCAGGTCTCAGATGAGATCTTGACCCAACGACGAGAAAGGATGGAGGCCCGTTCAGATGCCTGGAGCCCAGGCCCAAGGCCGCGCGAGGTTTCAAAAGCCCTGCAGGCATACGCCCTGATGGTCACTAGTGCCGACAAGGGTGCCGTGCGAGACCTTAGCCGTTTGGAGCGGTAAAAAATGCAGACCTACCGCGGCCTTGGCGTCTCCGAAGGGGTAGCTATTGGGCGAATTTTGCGGATTCATTCGGCTTTTGTGAACTATCCGAGGGTCCAGTTTGATGACGACCAACAACTCCCCCAAGAGATTGAGCGCCTTAAACGGGCGCAAACCCTAACCGAAATTCAATTAGACGAGATCACCGGTCATTCAGAAGGATTGCTCGACGAAGAGATGCAACAACTCTTCACTAGCTATCAGTTGTTGCTGCGGGATAAACAATTTATTCCGGCCATGATCAAAGAGATCGAAACCCAGAAAGTCAACGCTGAATGGGCACTGATTCGGATTGTTGCCCACTTAGAGGCCCGCTTTTCCAAGATCGAAAATCCCTACATCCGCGCTCGGGCTGCTGATTTAAGGCAGTTAGGGGAAAAGGTTATGAACAACCTTTTAGAAACCCCGGCTCTTGACCTGAGTAATCTAAAGGAACGGGTCATCCTCTGCTGCCACGATATCAGCCCCACCGACGCCTTTCATCTTAGTAAGGACAAGATACTTGGGATCATAACCGAACTGGGGGGCATGACCAGCCACTCAAGTATCTTGGCCAGGGCTATGAACATCCCCGCCGTGGTCGGGGTGCGTGACATTATGCTTAGGCTGGCAGACGACCAAATCTGTATCTTGGACGGCTCCATCGGCGAGATCATCGCGGACCCAGATGATAAAATTAGGACTCAAAAACTCGATAAACAAGAAAAATTTAGGTTTTCCCAAGACCAACTTACTCTGCTTATTGGTCAACCAGGCCGATTGGCAGACGGGGAGGTGATTGAACTGGCGGCAAACCTCGACTTTATGGCCGAAGTTTCGCAAATCAAACAATTCCAAATCCCCTCGATTGGTTTGGTGCGGACTGAATTTCTTTTTCGCTTAGAAAGCCACTTTCCGACCGAAGAAGAGCAATACCTGGTTTATAAACAGGTGATTGACGAAACCGGCTGCAACCCCATTACCTTTAGAACCTGGGACATTGGGGCGGATAAAACTACTAAGTTAATCAAAGAACTGGTCGAAGAGGCCAACCCCGCTTTGGGTTTCCGAGGGATTCGCACTTGCTTGAATTACGAATCTATCTTAAGGCCCCAATTTCGCGCACTTCTTCGTGCCAGCGCCCATTGCCGCCTTAAGGTTATGTTGCCTATGGTCACCAGGATCGACGAGGTCACCCGTTCGGCCCGTATATTAGAAGAGGAAGCCATTAGTCTAGGGATGGAAAACCACAATCTGATATTAGGTTGTATGTTAGAAACCCCAGCAGCGGTGTATATTCTGGACGATTTATTGGACCACTGCGAGTTTATCTCGATCGGCACCAACGACCTGATTCAATACAGCCTGGCCGTGGACCGGATGAATGAAAACGTCTCCTACCTGTTTGACCCCTTCCACCCGGCTATTTTGAGGATGCTCGAACATTCGGTGTTAGTGGCCAACCGGCGCGGAAAACCTATCTCCATCTGCGGGGAATTGGCCGCTGACCCGATTATGCAAATGTACCTGATTGGCATCGGCGACATAACCTTTTCGATGAGCCCAAACATGGTACTTAAAACCAAGCGGGTTTTGTCAAAAGTAGATCGGGCTTTATGTAAAAAGATTGCCTTTAAGTTTATCAACAAGCACAGCTCGGACGAGTCCAATAATCTTGCCCAAGAGCTTCATCATCAATATGTCGAGGAATTCGGCGGATAAACAGGAGCAGTTATGCTAGACAGCAAAACAGCGATAGAATGGATTAAAAAGCACAAAAAGGTAGCCATTGTTGGCTTGAGTCCCAAGGATGACAGGCCTAGTTATCATGTGGGGCAATTCTTAATGGCGCAAGGGTTTGAGGTCACCCCCATTCACCCAGCCCATGCTGAGATTTTGGGCAGGCCTGCCAAGGCGTCCCTGGCCCAATTGGCCCCTGGTGAAATAGATTGGCTTGACTTGTTTTTAAACCCTAGCCGGTTGATGGATTTGCTACCTGAAATCACCCGACTTAAACCCGGTATGGTTTGGTGTCAGCTGGGGGTAGTGGACGAGGAGTTTAATCGTAAAGTAGAGGCGCTTGGAGTATTATTAGTATCTGACCGTTGCCCCAAAATCGAGTGGCGGAGCTAGTCCATGACCAACCCGCCAGGCCTCGAGGGCTACCGAAAATCCATCGACCACCTGGACAAGGCCTTGCTCTGCCTTTTGGCCGAGCGTTGCCGCATGGGTGTTTGGGGGGTTAATCGCCACAAAGTTTGGGGCGAGCTTGGCCATTATAACCAAGGGGAGGCTCTGGACTTAGACCGCTATTTTTTGGAGCAGTTGGGCGGGCTATTAGATGAAGCGGCCAACACCCCTGTAGCCATTCCCTTAGAATCTGGCCAGGACTTTGGTTCGAGTCTTTACACCTTAGATTTAACCATTCTCTTAACCCTTTCAGAGCGTTTCCGCACGGTCAGGCGAATTGGCCGAATTAAACGGATTTATCAAGTAAAGCCATTAGACCCGGACCGTTGGCAAACGCTTTTAGAAAACAGGAAAATCGAGGCTCAAGAATTGGGACTAGACCCAGACTGGAGCGCGAGATTGTTCGAAGCGATTCATGACTACGCTTTAGCCCTCGAAGGAGACCTTCAACATTGAGGCGGCTGATTATCCTCTACACCAAGTTCCCCACCCCTGGACAGGTAAAGACCCGCTTGATTCCTACCTTGGGGGCCGAAGGGGCGGCAAAAGCCCACCGGTTGATGGTGGACCACGCTTTATCTCATCTTGAAAAACTTGCTGGCACCACTCGCGAAATCCACTTCGCCGGAGCCCGACTGTCGCAAATGCAAGATTGGCTTGGGAGCCAATCCTTTGTTGAGCAGCGCGGACTAGACCTTGGGGCTAGACTGGTCCGTAGTTTTGCCGACTCCTTTAATCAGGGGCAGGAGGCAGTATTAATCATTGGCAGTGACTGCCCAGAGTTGAGCGCCCAACACCTAGAAGAGGCCTTTGAGGCGCTAGCTACAAAACCCTTAGTCCTAGGCCCCGCGCTAGACGGCGGATATTATTTGATTGGCCTTAACCGCCCTGTACCCCAGCTTTTTTCTGAGATTCCTTGGTCTAGCCCCTGGGTGCTTAAAGCCACCCTCGATATTGCTAGCCACTTGGGTCTTAGCTATCATCTGTTACCCCCTTTGGGTGATGTTGATGAGCCGGTCGATTTGGAGTTGTTTTACCGGATTTTCGGAAGGTTATGATCTCAGTGATCATCGCTAGTTTAAACGACAAAAATTCTCTTCTTGCTTGCCTTCCAAGCATATTGGCCGAGGCCCCTTTTGAGGTATTAATTGCCGATGGGGGCTCTAATGATGGGACCCAGGAGGCTGTGTTTGGCCAAGCCTCGCTGATTTCCACCTTGCCCGGTCGAGGTTGCCAATTTAACCAAGCCGCCGCCAAAGCTCAGGGGGAAGTGCTTTTATTCTTACACGCTGACTCAATTCTCCCAACGGGTTGGTCCGGTGAAATAACTAGGTTAATGGCCGAGCCAAAAATTCTCGCTGGAGCCTTTCAATTTAAAACAGATTTCCGCTCTTGGTGGATGCCTTTATTAGAGTTCGGCGTGGCCCTGCGTTCTAAATATTTTGAGCTGCCCTATGGGGATCAAGGTTTGTTTTTAAGACGGGCCGATTTTATGAGGTTAGGTGGGTACTTGGAGGTACCCTTGATGGAAGACTTCGAATTCTCACGCAGAATAAGCCGCCAGGGAAAGATAGCTACCTCTACCTTAGCGTTGATAACCAGCGGCAGACGTTGGCAGGAGCGGGGGTTTTGGCAGGTTACTAAAATCAACCTATGGATTGTTGCGCTTTATTTGTTAGGTTACCCTCAAGAGCACCTCAAATCAATTTACGTTTCCCACAAAAAGCCTTGAAATTGGATTGACAAACACGGGTGAGGCCGATAGGTATTTGGCTTGTTCGTCGGGGCCTTAGCTCAGCTGGTAGAGCGCAACGCTGGCAGCGTTGAGGTCAACGGTTCGACCCCGTTAGGCTCCACCACGGACTGTTTTTAGTTCTCCAAGGCTGACATTCTGGCCTGCTGGCCTCACACGGGGCAACTATTCCCACTTAATCCAGGTTTTAATTGGTCTGATAGATTTGCCTTTTTTATGGCAATCTCATGAAGCTAATATTTTATTAGGCTCCTTTTCCAACCCTAACCCCCTTTCAAGGCCAGGGTTGGAAAAGGGCTTATCAATAGAACCCCTTTACTTAAAACCCAAAACCAAAGTTCAAAGTGGAGGAATCCACCACCCTACTGGTAAAGGTTGTAGTGCCGTCAGTTAGCTCATAGCCTTTGGATACGATCTGATACTGATAGTATAGAGAAAAAGACCCAAAGTTATAACCCACAGGCAGCGCAATTTGAACGCCGCTTAGTGATCCTGAATCATCGTAGGTACCCGTGTCATCCGAAGAATAACCGATCGTCGGGGCGTCTAATCGGTACCGAAGAGAGCTTTTATAGGTAACCCGGTTGCCAATACCAAACCGAAATTGGGGTAAAAAGTGAAAATCTCCGGCAAATTGGATGTTGTACCCAATCGCAGCAAAAGGCCCGGCCAAGGAAAGTTCGACGGTTTTGAAATTATACTTTTCCGTATAGGCCACCCCAGATAGGGTCCCAGAATTTTCAACTTGATCCGATTCGCCAGAAACCGAAAATTGTTGATAGCCAAATCCCCATAAAAGCCCACTATCCAACGTATGGAAAAAACCCACCGCAGAAGCATTCCCAGATAGAGGATGATTTAATAAAGCCACGTCCCATCCCAAGCTGGTATCCGTGTCCGCAACGGTAACATCCCCTGACGAAGCTCCGACCTCAACCATTAACATCGAATCGGAAGCCATTACATTTAAACTTGCAAGCATCCAAATTGATACCAATATCAAACACTTTTTCATGAATACCTTAAAATAAAAGGTTGTTTTAATTACCTCCCCTTTTTTATTTAAACCAAGGAGTAATGGCAAATTAACACACAATCTCTGCCAGTTCAAACCACTTTTCGGCCAAAAATGGTCAATCCATAATAAATTGGACTCTAAACACTTAGGTTAAAACTCACCTGCGATTAGTTTTTGCCAGTCACAGTAAAAACCTGGTCTCGCGCTCTTTAAAGTTCGCACCTACTCTAAACCACTTGGATTTTAGCCGACTTTGACCGAAGATTTTATTTAGAACTAATACAGGAATATGGAAGATTGAGGTATAGCGGAAGGGCGATTAGGCCAAATTTCCTTGGTTGCCGTTTAAAATAGGTAGGGTAGGGGGGCCATGGACTTAATCTTCTAAGTTAAGATCTGTTTTGCTAATTTGGTTAGCTAATTCTGGCAAGCGGCCAGGCCTCCTCCCCTTAGAGGCCTGGCCATCTCCCTCTGTTTGCTCCTAGATAAAACTCCCTTTTTTTTGCCCTGTAAGGTTAACTCCATTGAGGGGCTGTACAGCTTTGCCAAAAAAACCTACGCTTTAGGAAAAACCTAAGAACAAGAGGCCTTCTTGAAGCTAAACCGGTTTGCCAAGTTCGCTTGGGGAATACTGATCTACAACCTCTGGGTTATTTTATGGGGGGCCTATGTGCGGGCGACTGGTTCAGGTGCCGGTTGCGGACGGCATTGGCCGACCTGTAACGGTGAGGTGATCCCTGTTGAACCTCGCATCCAAACCCTAATCGAGTTCAGTCACCGCTCCTCTAGCGGGTTGGCTTTAGTGACTATTTTAGTCCTGTTGTTTTGGGCATTCAAAGCCTACCCCAAGGGACATCCCGTGCGCCTAGGGGCCGCTCTGTCAACCTTGTTTATGCTCACCGAAGCGGGCTTGGGCGCAGGCTTGGTGCTCTTCGAACTGGTCGCGGAGGATACAAGTATGGCCAGGGTGTACTCAATGGCGCTGCATTTGATTAACACCTTTATTTTACTCAGTTCGATTACGCTAACCTGCTTCTGGGCTAGTGGAGGTCCATTTTTTACATTAAAAGGGCAAGGCAAACAGGGAGCCAAGATTTACCTTGGGTTGGCTTTTGTGATCTTAATAGGGGTTACTGGAGCGGTAACCGCTTTGGGTGATACCTTGTTTCCCCCCCAACAATTAGGCGCTGGGTTTATGGCCGACGGTGAGGGCGGGGTCTATTTTTTAAAACGATTACGAATCTTCCATCCGATTTTGGCCACTTCCTTGGGCCTTTATTTTGTCTATTTAGGTCTCTTTTTTAGAGCGAACCGGTATTCGGTACAAACAAGGCAGATGGGAGCGCTCTTAGCAATCATCTACGGGGTTCAAGTCGCAGTTGGAGCATTAAACATTTATCTACATGTGCCCGCTTGGTCCCAATTGATCCATCTGTTAGGCGCTGATTTATTGTGGATCACTTTGGTATTATTGGGGGCCAACGCCTTTACCCGAGATCCTGAAGGGGACTAATGGACTTTGATCGGCATTTGGTAAGAAGTAATATTGAGGCGGTTTTAGCCTTTTTAATCGAAAAAATTCAAGAGATTGAGGGCAGGGGGCTTTTAGAGTATTACCAAGAGCTTTTTGTCGATTTAAAAAACCTAATTGAGCCTATTTGCGAATATGGATCGGCCAAGCATTTAATGATGGTTTTGCCAGACCGGCTCTTGGATATAGAAAAGGAACTAGGCTGCCCACTGCCAATTAGCGAAGAATTAAAGAAACTGATACATTACCCCTAGTCAAACAAACCCTTCAAAATCTGGTTTACCAGATCTAATTGATGGGGCTGGATACACTTGGCATCGATCAAAAGGATTCCTTGTTCGATTCGACCTATCAGGGGTGGTTCCCCGTCGCGAAGGCGTTTAGCTAAAACTTCTGCTTTATTTTCAGAATCTTGTACCCCTATAGCCCAACTAGGCAACGATTCTTCAGGCAAGGTGCCGCCGCCCGGAGTTGCCAAGCTTTTAACCAACCGAAACCGCTGGGGATCGAGTCCAAAAAGTATCTTCTGGGCGCGCTCTTCTACCTGGGAAAGGGGTTCACTAAGCATCGCTTGAGTGGGCACCCTTTCTCCTCTAGCGTAGGCGAGTAGGCAGCGCTCTAAAAGGTAAAGCTGGGTTTTGTCACAACGCAGACATCGATATAAAGGATGCTTTGCTAAACGCTCCACTAAATCAGCCCGCCCCAGAATCAAGCCGGCTTGTGGCCCGCCTAAGAGTTTATCCCCACTCGCGCAAACCAAGGGAGCGCCTTGGGCCAGGATTTCCTTAAAACCGGGCTCGACCGGCTTGCCTTCTAACGCAACCGTCTGTAAACTCCCGCTGCCCAAGTCCTCAATGTAAATCAGCCCCTTTTCCTTAGCCAAGGCAACCAATTCCTTGCGGCTTGGTTCTGAGGTAAAGCCGGTTATTTTAAAGTTGCTTTTATGCACCTTTAATAGCACCGCGGTTTCTGGTCCTGTGGCGTTTTGGAAGTCTCTTAGATGGGTTTTGTTGGTGGTACCTAGCTCTTTAAGTTTGGCGCCAGAGGCCTCTAACATCTCAGGTACCCGGAAACTGCCACCAATCTCGACCATCTCCCCCCTCGAAAGTAATACCTCTTTTCCTTGGGCAAAGACCTGCAAACATAGGAGTAGGGCAGCCGCATTATTATTAACAAACAAGGCAGCTTCGGCACCGGTCAATCGGCAAATCAACCGCTCCGACTCCGAGACCCGTTGGCCGCGTTTGCCCGCCTCTAGGTCGTATTCGAGATTGCAATAACCAGCTAAGAGTTCGGGCAAGCCAGCAACCATGGCTGGTGAAAGGGGAGAACGACCTAAGTTGGTATGAATAAGGGTTCCAGTGGCATTGATCACTGGCCTTAGTCCCACGGGCCGGGATAATTCCTCGGCCAACCAAGTTAAAATATCCTGGCGCTCCCATTGGGCCAAGCGTTTGGGATCTTTGCGCAACTTGGCTAGTAAGTCTTCTATTCGACCCCGCTGTTCCACCCCATGCCCCAAGCCCTGCGCTTCCAGAAATCGATCAATCTCATGGATAGGCGGTAATTTTTTAAAATCCTCGCTCAACGCCTTCTCCCTTTGGGTTTATTAATTCTTCCTGCCACCGGCTTCTCTGGCGCAGGGACCGCCTTGGCTCCTTGTTTTAAAGGCTTTTGTGCTGGCGGTTTGGGTGTGGGGATTAGGCCTGTTAACAGCAACACCACAGCAACCCCTCTTAAACTCCATAAAAACCAGCTAGGGTGCGCTGAATAAAGACTGCCGCCCCACTGAGGGTCATAGGCCAAAGAAGCCAACCAGGCGCCTTGACGGAAAAAGTCCGCCTTAAAACCATAACTCCCGTCCGCATTAATCACAGAGGAAGGGCCGTTGTTTATCACATGAACCAAAGGCACCCGGTTTTCGACGGCTCGGAGCACTGAAGCAGCTAGATGTTGCTCTGGTTGAATACTTCTTCCATACCAACCGTCTTGACTCTGAACAAACAGTACCTTGCCCGCACCTTCAAGTCCAATCGCTTGCGCTACCTCTTCCTCAAAAAGGACCTCATAACAAATTTTAGGCACAAACCCAATCCCAGCGGCGTTCAAGGTCTCGTCTTTTTGACCGGCGGACAGGCTAGACAAAAATTCGCCCAATAAGTTTTTCAAAAGCGGAATGTCCCCGAGCACAGGGGTATATTCGCCAAAGGGGACCAGACGGCGTTTGTGATATTTACCCGCAAGCGAACCACCCACCGACAATAGAAAGGTTGTATTGTAATGGAGCCTTTTCCCACCTATATTTTCAAACCCTGAATCCAAAAACAAAAGTGGCACCCCAAACATGGCCACCTGCTGCCCAAATCCGACCTCAACATCCCTCCAATAGGCATATCCAAAAAAGTATCCCTCTGGCCAAAGCAGCACCTCGGCGCCTGCGTCAACCAGATTTTTACTTAGTCGCATTTCTAAGGGGAAAACCCTTGAATAACCGGGTTCTGGCTGGGGGCGGCCTAGTTGGGCGGGTCGATTTGGTTGGACGATCCCTAACTGCTTTAGTGGCATTTTTTGAATCCGCCGTTGCCAGAGGCCCCAAGTAGAAAGCCCATACCCAATCCATACCGAAAAGCAGACCGACGCCAACACCAAAGGAATGGCGTGCCCCTTTAGCTGGCCTTTGCGGAGCAGCATGTACAACCCTCCATTAACCAGCAATATCATCAAGTCCAACCCCCAAGGACCCACAAGGTCCAACGGTTGGATCAACGGCAGGTTGGGAGCTTGAGAATCGGCTAGTTTAAAGGGGAATAACCAAGGCCAAAATGAAAATACTAACACCCAGATCAAGGCCAACAAAAAGGGGTCTGCCCAGGCCAACTTTTTGTGGGACTTTTGAAAGATATAAAGGATCAAACCAAAGCATTGGGCGTTGACCAAGGCGTACGCCCCAGCTACTGCTTGGCCAAAAGGAGCGGGAATACCTAGCACTAACTCTGCCCAATTCCCAATCCAATAAAATCCGCCCCACAGCCCAACCGTTCCAAACACCACCCCCAAACGCCAAGCCCTTGCGGGACTGGCCCCATCCAGGGCCAGTATCAAAGGTAAAAGTGCTATCCAAGTAAGCGGAAAAAGACCTGGACCAGGAAAGGAGGAGGCCAAGATCGCCCCGGCGAGGGCGGCAAGTCCGTAGGCTGCTTTGCCCCTTGGGTCCATGAAATTAGTGGGGATACTGGGCCATGATGTCTTCGATCTCAGGCAAGATGGACAAAAACAGGTCCACTAATTCGGGATCAAAATGTTTGCCCTTTTCGGCTATTAAGAGCTCCACTACTTTTTCTACCGGCCAAGGTTCCTTGTAGGGTCGCTTGGAACTCAAGGCATCAAAAACATCGGCAATCGCCGCCAACCGGCCTTCAATGGGGATATCAAGACCCTTGACTCCCATGGGATACCCGCTACCGTCAAATTTTTCATGGTGATAGCTGGCAATAACTTGGGCGAGTTTAAGTAGCGTTGAACGCCCACCGGCCAAGATGGTCGAACCAATCAGGGCGTGGGCCTGCATGGTGCGCCACTCGTTGGGGTCAAGCTTTGCGGGCTTGCATAAAATCGCGTCTGGGATCCCAACCTTGCCGATGTCATGCATAGGTGCGGCTAAGCGAATCGCTTCGCAGTGTTCTTGAGGAAGCCCGTAGGCCATGCCTAACGCCGCGCAATAGCGTGACATCCTTTCCACATGGTCGCCGGTTTCTGGGTCGCGATATTCCGCCAAGAGACCCATTCTTTTTACCATTTCGATCTGGCTTTCTTGTAGGTCTTTGGTCCTAGCCCGCACTTGGTCTTCAAGGTCTTGGGTGTAGTCTTCAAGCTTGCGTTGGGCCTCTAGCAGTTTGATCTGGGTTTTAATCCTAAGCTTAACAATCTGTGCGTTAACAGGTTTGGCGATATAATCGACTGCGCCCAAATCAAGACCCCGAATTTCATTCGTCGCCTCATGCATGGCACTTACAAAAATCAAGGGGATATGGCTAGTTTGGGGATTCATCTTGATCTCGCGGGCCAGCTCGTAGCCGTCCTTATCGGGCATCATGATATCAAGCAGAATCAAATCTGGTTGATTTAAAATCAAATTCAATGCCTCTTCCCCGGATTTTGCGAAGGCCAGTTCGTATTCCTCCCTTAGGATTTCGGCCATTAGCTTCAGGTTGACCGATTCGTCATCGACCACCAAAATCCGGTATTTCTTTTTTTCGTTCATGCAGCTTCTCAAAAATCCACTGAGCGGCTATTGAGGCTCCACCACGTCTGGGCGGGCCTTTAGGGACTAGGACGATCTCGTTTAGTTGGTTTGCCCAATTTCCTTGGGCTATTTTTTTCCACGCAATCCGCCCAGAAGGGATATTTTTTTTAACCCACGCCTCTAACGGAGCCGATTCAACATAATCTGGGCGAGCCAAGTATAACATGGGAGTTTGCGATACCCAAGCCTCTGCGATGGTACTATAACCTAACTTGGTCACCACCAAATCTGCCGCCGCCATCAAATCAGGGTGATAAAATTCCGACTCTTTGGGCAGTTTGATCCAATTGCCTACTTGCTCAACCTGTTGGCTAGCGCCAGGACTTACAAACACCCAAGATTTTTCAAGCCTCCCCCTTGGCGGGCCCAGATGAGCGCCACCCCAACCACCGAGGGTAAGCAAACAAAGCCTTTGATCAGGTTGCAAACCCAGCTGTATTCGAGTTTCTAATCGGGTTTTTCTGGAGTTACGAGCAATCGGCTCGGTTACCAGGGCTCCCGAAAACTCCTGACAAAAGGGTTCCCCCTGGATATGCCAGTCGGCCAAATCAAACAAACCCTTTAAATACACCGCAAGCTGAACATAGGCCTGATCATATTCTTTATAACTCTGATAAATCCAGTCCCAAGTGAAATTTTCCAGTAAAAAAGAGGGAATTTGGGCCTGACGGGCCACTAACAGTCCCAAAGGAGCAATGTCCGCTAAAACAAAATTTGCGTTAATTTGCTTAAGCTCTTCGGCCAATTGCGTGACCCATTCGGCTTTAAAAGGCAAGCGAGACCTAAGCGCGGCCAAACTCTGGGGTAGGTCCACCTTTAAGGCGCTGGTCTGAATCAACCCCAAATCTACGTCAAGTTCGTGATATTCAAACCCGCCAGCTAAGGACTGTTCAAAAAACCGATAAGGGACTTGGGTATAGAGATGAATTTCTAGGTCTGGCTCTAAAAGGGCCAGTTGAGCGAGGACCGCCGAGGCTCGGGCTGCATGCCCGAAGCCGTGGGCGGTTATAAAACAGGCTAGGGTAGAACCCATTTAAGGTTAGACCCTAAAAGGACTTAAAGCTTTGCAGCGTTTTCAGCCAAATAGCGAGCAACCCCATCGCCGGTGGCGGTCATGCCTTTGTCGCCTTTATTCCAACCAGCAGGGCAAACCTCGCCGTGTTGTTCATTAAATTGCAAAGCGTCGATCATCCGCAACATCTCGTCGATATTACGTCCTAAGGGAAGGTCGTTAATCACTTGGTGGCGAACTTTGCCTTCTTTGTCGATCAAGAAGGAACCACGCAAAGCGATTTCGTCTCCAATCAAAACGTCGTAATCGCGAGAAATGTCTTTTTTCAGGTCTGAAACCAGAGGGTATTGCACGTTACCAATCCCGCCTTTGTTAATCGGCGTGTTTTTCCAAGCGAGGTGGGTAAAGTGGGAGTCAATCGAACAACCGATCACTTCAACACCGCGGTTTTTAAACTCGGCCAATCGGTGATCAAAGGCAATGATTTCAGAGGGGCAAACAAAAGTGAAGTCGAGGGGATAAAAAAACAGCACTACATATTTTCCTTTGTAGCTAGCTAAAGAAAAGTCAGCTTTGATAGTGTTGTCAGGCATCACAGCCTTGGCAGTAAAATTCGGTGCCAGTTTGGTTACCAATACGCTCATTGTTGTCCTTATGCTTTGAGGTTACAAGGAATATTTTTTGGATCGAAGGTCCAGGGATGGGCTGCGAACCTAGCTTTAGGCTAGACGCCCCTAGGGACTTTGGCAACAAAAATGTGTATAAAATACCCTCCACCATTCCCGCCGCCCCCTCAAAGTAAGCTTGGGGGTTGCAAAAGCATAAATATTTCGTATGATACGGCAAACCAGGGGGCAAATGGCTGAAAATTCCCAACCAATCCAGATCGAAAATAAACAAGAATATGAACACAACCTTGCCCGCGGACGCGACTGGGAAGAGGCTTTGGATGGGCTTTTCAAGCTTTTAGGGGCTCATCCCCACTTTTTGGGTATCGCCAGCAATACGGACCATAAAGAGGGCGGTTTTTTAGAGCATGGGGTCGATTTCAGTCGGGTAGCTGACAAACTAGCAACAGAATTTAAAACTATCATTGGCATCGAAGGCAATGCCTTTATTGGGCTTTCCAATAAAATCGACGCCATGAAACAAGCTAAAGGGGAAGATAAAGACCTTTGGGAATTTCCCAGTTCGTGGAGTCACCTGACCAACGGTGTTGTGGCCATCGAACTCACCCAACGCAAAGTGGCGCTGTTTGGTACCTCGGATAAACCCATGCACGCCTATATTATCTTTGATGGTCGCCTTCCTAAACTGGACCGAATGAAGTCGTTGATTATGATCCACAAGGTGATGACTGATAAAACCTTTATTGCCACCCATGTGGGGCAGGTAAGGGTCAAAAAAATCAAAACGGTCTTAGACACCAAAGATTGCCGCCCGCCAGCTGGATTGATTGTAAAGCTAATCAATGATTTTGAGGCCACTGCGCCCACCATCACCGCCGCTGAAAAATCAGTCATTGAGCAATACGTGACCGACCTGAAAAAGCGCAAGGAGTTACAGCCAGTGCATGAAGTGACTTTAAACAAACTAGACACCCATTTTGTCCACCGAAATTCGGACAAGGTTTAGCTTATATTCCATAATATTAAAGAAATATCCTGACAACCTTTTACCCCAGCTTTTTTATCACCTCAATAAACTGCTGTGCCACCTCTATTGGGCTATGGGTCAACTCGGCTGGAGCCAGCGAGATTCGCAGGGAAGACCGAATTTGTTCGTCTTTTAAGCCTAGAGCTTTGAGGCTTGGAGAAAGCTGTTTTGAGCGGGCTTGGCAGGCGCTGCCTTGGGAGAGATAGATCCCCTTTTGCGCCAGATGGTGCAGCAACACTTCGCCGAGGATTTTATCAAAGAGCAGGGTAAACAAGTAGGGGCTACGCACTGCATCAGAACCTGCCAATTGAACGGGCAACTCATTCGACAACGCTGCGATGAAGGTACGGCCCCAGTTTTCAACCTGTGACCCATTGGCCAACCTTTCAGAAAAAGTCAGCTGCGCCGCCTTGGCTAGGGCCAAAATAGACACCAGATTTTCCGTCCCTGCACGCCTTCCGCCTTCCTGCCCTCCCCCAGATAGCTGAGCCTCCAGAGCTATACGCTGGGTCTGAATTAAGGCCCCGGCCCCGGTCAATCCCCCAATTTTGTGCCCACTTATCGAATAGAGATCAATTCCTGTCTCCCGCAAAGCAAGAGGAAGCTTACCAAACCCCTGCACCCCATCGACATGAAACCAACATGCTGGGTTTTTAGTTTTAATAATTTTGGCAACCCCAGGCAAGTCTTGGATGATCCCGGTTTCGCTGTTAACCTGCTGGATGGACACGAGGCCAGTTTGAGGCCCAACTAATTCGCTTAGATGGTTCTGGTCCACCTGCCCGGTCTTAGGATCAATCCTAACCCATTCCACCTTGCCGCCCAGGCTTTCAAACCAGGAGGCAGTCTCGGTGACTGCTTTGTGTTCTAGGGGACTCGTGACTAACTGTCCCTTGATTTTGCCCCGATTAAACAGGACTCCCTTAATCGCCAGATTGATCGATTCCGTTCCACCAGAGGTGAAGGTTACCCCTTCTAAAGGCACGCCTAACAACAAGGCAAGTTGTTCTCTGGCCTCCTGCAACTGTTTGCGCTTAAGCATCCCCGCTGGGTGAACCGAGCTTGGATTACCAGCAGGCGACCTTAAAAATTCGGCGACCAGCTCCACCACCTCGGGCCGAGGCCTAGTCGTGGCGGCGCTGTCTAAATAAAGCATCAGGACTGTAGGTGGCGATAAGCGTTTTTGAAAAACCTAAGCCCTTCGCCATCGACGGATTGGGGCCGCTCTAGTCGAGTCCAATGGGGATGATTGGTGTAGTGATTGTAGGCCTCAGGGTGAGGCATCAGGCCTAAAATATTGCCCCCTTGATTGCCCAGCCCAGCGCACTGGGCCCATGAGCCGTTGGGGTTTTGGGGGTAATGCTCGGTCCTTTTCCCCTGCTCGTCGGCGTAGGCCATCACGTCTAGGCCACAGGCCAAGATCCGCTCTTCAGCTTCGGGCTTGACCACCAAGCGCCCTTCCCCATGGCGAACAGGCAGGTAAACCTCGTCCATCCCTTGGCAAAAAATATTTTTCGATTTGGGATTAATTTTTATATGGACCCATCGGTCTTCAAAAATCCCACTTCGATTATGCGCCAGACTCACCGACTGTCCTCCATTGGCCAATTCCTCAAAAGGCAAAAGTCCCAACTTTACCAATAGTTGAAACCCATTACAAATCCCCAAGATCAAACGTCCTGAGGCCGAAAATTCGCTAATTTGATCCTTAAACTCGCCAAATTGGTTGGCTCCATACTTATAGCGGTTCGCGCCGACCCGAGCGCTGCCCAGGTAATCGCCGTCTAAAAATCCGCCAATAAAAATCAAAAAATCGTAGTCTTTGAGGCTAACTTGGCCCCTAAGGAGGTCTAAGCTATGACGCAAATCCACTCGTTTAGCACCAGAGGCCAAGCAAGCGTATTCGGTTTCTTTTTCACAGTTGAGCCCAAGCCCGGTAAGGATCAAGGTGCCTTGGTTTTTCATTGGTCTGCTCCCTTAAAGTGTGGTTCTTACCCCCTTTTGGTCGTTCTGAAAAGGCCCACCTTGACTTGTCCCCTTTGGGCTTGGAGAATAGGCACCAACCTGAGCATAAAACCCAATGAACAGCACCAATAAAGCCTTACCCCACCCCCATTTTGAAACCGCAGACCTTATTGACCAAGGCCTACAAGCCCGCAAACAGGCCTATAAGCAGCGGTTTTTAGCCCTTTGGACGACCTACCAAAAAGAAAGTGCCTTGGCTCACCTCAAGGACCGGGAAGCCTTAGCTGGCCTAGAGCGTCTGACCACTTGGATGGACGGCTGGGTTTGTTTTAGTTGGGATTTTGTGCAGGAAGAAACCTTGATGTTGATCAAATCCCTTGCCCAAGAATCTAGTGGAAAGTTGAGTTACCTTAACGGATTGTTACCGGCCAAAGCCTTAAAAGCGGCCGAGCTATCCAGCCTCTTATTTTTAGCCGACGGCACCCCAGCGCCGATGGACCCCGCTGAATATGCCTATTATAATAATCTGTTACAGACTACCTTAACAGACAAAAAATCGGCTGAAGCCCAAATTGAGCTAATCGAAGAAACGTTACCTCAAATCAAAAACTACCAACACGACCCCCACCGGTTTACCCCCCATTTTGCCCTGATCGCCAGAGGGGGCTATGGGAGGCGGGAACTCAGTTTTGCCTCTGATGTTGATTTAGCCTATCTGGTTGATTTAGAGGGATTAGGTAAACTGGATCGATTAGTCTTACAAGAACAACTCAAGCGCTTAAGCGAACTCTTTGTCGAGGTTCCCCTAGAGGTAGCAAGCCAGTATTTTGAATTGGGAGAAGATTTAGAACGGTTTTCTCAAACCGAAGCCTTACACGCCATTCCTTCCCTATTAGAGGCCCGGTTAATTTCAGGGAACGCTAAGCTTTTAGACCGTTTTAAAAAAGAAGTCCGCGCAGCCTGCCCAACTGAGCGGATGGTCAGGTTTTTAAATGCGCAGGTTGCAGAGCTCAAGCTGGACCGGATCGAAGAATTAACCCTTAAAGAAGGGCGCGGAGGGCTTAGGCACCTTCAGTTTGCGCTTTGGATGGTGGTGTTGTTAACCAAGCCAAAAAAAACCGATACCTTTGGTTTGCTTGGCGAATTAGAAGAAAAAGGCTGGTTAACCCCGGTGCAGAGAGCCGTCGCCATCCAGTCCCTAGAGACCATCTGGGATTTGCGAAATTTTATGGGGCTATACGAGCAATACCGCCCTATACTTGAGAGCATGGGCGAAAAACTCTTGGCTCAAGAAAAACTTAGCGAGCGGTTTACGGACCGTTTGGCTATGGCCTACCTCAAGCTTAAACACCGCTTTACCCAAGTGGATCAACTGGACCTAAACCGCTTGAACGCCTCTTTGTCCCTGGCTACTTTGGCCGATAAATTAATCGCTAAGGTTTTGGACCGGATGCATGAGGAGCGTTTGCCTGGGTTCTTGTTAGTTAAACATTTAGGCAGTAATCAAATTCGCAAACTTTGGGACTACAACCGACCCGAGCGCGCCCCAGGTCAGATCGACGAGGAATTATTTTTAGATTGGAATAACCTATTTGCCCTTTTTGGTTATCTGGCTAATAACGGCAACGACCTCGCCGGGCCTTTGGCTGAAGGGTTGGCCAATCTCTTAAGCCGCCTTTATAAAAAACAAAGCGAACTGCCTAAAGAAGCGCTGCAAGATTTTGTGTTTCATCTCTTTTCAGCCGAGCATTCAGCAGAGGCGGTCAAACAGATGATGGACATTGCCTTGCCCATTGAAAATGACCAAGCGCGCACCCTTTTGGGATTGTTTTTACCCGAAGTCAATCAGATGCGATATCTCTTGCGGAACCTAGAGGTGCATCAATACCCGCTTTGCATTCATTCGCAAAAGGCGTTAGCCCGGATGGAGTTGGAGATTGTTAAATTTCGCCGAAACGAGCCTGAACTCTGGCGTTTTATAGGACCAGGCGAATTGTTCGCCCTTAAATGGTCGATTTTTTTTCATGACCTAGGCAAGATCAACCTGTTTCGAGACCATGAGCAGCTGGGGCCTAAGTTATCTGGGCGGATGCTCGACCGTTTAGGTTTTGATGTAAACTCAGACTTGGTGGACTTGATCCGGTTGTTGGTGCAGCACCACCAATCAATGGTCCGCTTCTCTAAACTTTCGACCCATCTCGACCTTGGCCTGCTCAAATTTTTCGAATTAGCACAAAGGGACCCGAGAAAGTTGATTTTGCTTTATCTGGTCAATATTTCCGATTTCAAATCAGTCAGCGAACAAATGGCGGATAAAGCTGGCCACTTGGATGAGTTTTTTCAACGGGTTTTAAGTATTCTCGAGGTAATCCGCCATGGGGCGAACCTCACGCAAACCATTAATGAATTTTTAGATCAAAAGGTTGAGGAACAAAAAGAAGCGGTCATTCGCGATTTATTGCTGCATCAGGCCTGCAACCGGAGCTTGGACGAGGTTTTATTAGAACCTTTGCGCTTAGCTGCTCCTAAAATCAGTGAGCAACTTTTAAAAAATCGGTCTGAATTATCTTCAGCGGTGCATTATTTGGCCCTCGGCGAATTAGACCCTAAAAGCCTGGACAAACACTACCAGCGATTCAGCCGGATATTGGCCGATCAGGTTCCTAAAGATCAGCTTTTTAACCTAGCCCGACCTTATTCTAGCGATTGGCATTGGTTTTTTACGGCCATCCCCAACCGTTATCTATTATCGGCTTCCCCACAACAGCTAACCCGCCAATTATTAGACTTTGATAACTTCAGAGAGCAAACCCTCAGGTTTTCTTTTATCAAAGGTTCTGCTGGGGAATATGACAGTCTCCTGTTTTACGCCAACGAAGACCCTGGCATCCAAGCAAAAATCGCTTTTGCCCTCAACTCAAAAGGGATCAACCTCGAACTAGCAAAAATCAACCGGGTGGTTTATCTCGACGGCAGCCAAGGGGTGGTTGGCTTTTTTCAAGGGGTAAGCCTCAAGGGCGGTGAAATCTCGGTAGTCGAGTTAGAATCAATGGTGTTAAACCTACATCTACCCGACATGGGGCGACCAAGTTGGGTTGCCAAGCATCAAGTAAAACTGCAGGTTAGCTATTTCTTGGAGCGCGAAAAGGGTTATCAAGTCACCGAAACCGAACCAGGCCAGTTTTTAAGACAGCCCGTAGAGTGTTGGGCGGTAAAGGTTTCTATGTTAGACACGGCTTACGCCTATTTCAAGATCATGATGGCTTTAGCCAGCCTAGGGGTAACTCCGATACAGGTTACCGTGACCACCATCGGGAATCAGTTGGTAGATTATTTTTACGTTAGTGCCGAAGAAAAACAACTGCTTGAAGACAAGCAGTTTGATCAGGTATTGGCGAAATTTTTAGACAGTGAAATCCATCAATAGGTTAACATGCCAAAAGAGATTAAAATCGGGATATTTGGACTGGGCACGGTGGGTCAATCCGTGGTCGAACAAATTAGAGTCAATGGTCTTTTGATTGAGGCCCGCACCGGGATTCTACCCAGGGTAATCAAAGCGGTTACCGCCAACCCTCACAAGCCTCGATCTGTCGATTTAACCGACATTGAGGTGAGTGCTGACCCTAATTTTATTTTGGACGATCCTGAAATTGATTTGGTTATTGAATTAATTGGGGGCTGTGATTTGGCCAAAGAGATCTTGCTCACTAGCTTTGCCAAGGGCAAAGCGGTGGTAACCGCCAACAAAGCCTTGCTAGCTGTTCATTCGAGAGAGATCTTTGGTGCCGCCGCCAAGACTGGAGCCCGCTTGGGTTTTGAGGCTTCCGTAGCCGGCGGAATCCCGATATTACGGATGATTAGAGAAGGGCTTAGTGGCGACCGAATCACCGGGGTTTCAGGGATTATCAATGGCACAAGCAACTATATTTTAACCCAAATGAGCGAGCAGGGCCAAAGTTTTGCGGACGCGCTCAAAGACGCCCAAGCATTAGGTTACGCCGAAGCGGACCCGACCTTTGACGTAGAAGGGATCGATCAAGCGCACAAACTGTTAATTTTAATGAACCTAGCCTTTGGTGGGCTCTTTTCGTTTGATCAGCTTTACGCCGAAGGCATCACCCAAATCGAGTCGATTGATATCGCCATGGCCAAGGAATTTGGCTATAAAATTAAGCTGTTAGGCAAAGCGATTGACCGTGGCGGTTCCTACGAGGGGCGGGTTCATCCTGCCTTGGTTCCTGAAGACGACCTTTTGGCCGCAGTTAATGGAGCCTTTAATGCCGTTTCGGTCGAGGCTGATTTTGCAGGGCATCTAATGGCCTATGGCCGGGGCGCTGGTGGACACCCAACTTCGTCCGCCGTTGTTGCCGATCTAGTTGGAGTCATCAGAAGCTTCAAAGGTGAGGCCCCCCCACCGTTATCACTTTTACCAGATCGGTTAGTACCCAAAGAAATTCTGCCCATCGGCGAAATCAGCAGCGAATATTACCTTCGGTTTTCCGTACTTGACCGGGTCGGGGTTTTGGCAAAAATTACCAGGGCTTTAGGGGATCAAAATATTTCGATATCCTCTATGATCCAAAACGAACGGGCCGCCAAAGCCAAGGACGCGGTAGATGTAGTTATTTTTACACACCAAGCACTGGAGCGGGATATTCGCAAGGCCTTAGAAGAAATAGGTCAAATGGATTTTATTGCTCGACCCACCAAATTGATTAGAGTAGATTCGCCGTAAAATCTTTTACAATTTTTTCCCGAGGGGCTGGTTGTGAAAGTAATGGTAGTCGATGACAGCGCAATGATGCGCAAAATCTTGAGCCGTGAGTTACAAGACGCAGGATACGAGACTTGCGAAGCGGTGGACGGATTGGACGCCTTAGAAAAGATTCCCCAACTCCGACCTAATCTGGTCACCCTTGACGTGGACATGCCGCGGCTAAACGGCTTTGAAGCCTGCTTCCGGCTGCGCTCGGATTTTGGACCTGAAAACGACTATTTTAAAAACCTACCGGTCGTGTTTATCACGGCCAATGATACCATCGAAGGCCGTAGCCGTGGGTTTGAAGTCGGTGCTTCGGATTTTATTACCAAGCCTTTTATCAAAGGCGAGGTGGTCGAATCGGTAAACCGACTCTTAAACCTCAAACAGGGTCTTTCAGGTCTTAAGGTAGTGGTCGCCGAAGACACCAACATGGCCCGTCAACTGATCGACAACATCTTGCGTGCCGAAGGGGTTCAAACCTATCTGGTCTCTAACGGCGTCGAGGCCTTTGACCTGATCAAACGTAAAGAGCACGAAATTGATCTACTTTTGACCGACTACTTTATGCCCCAAATGAACGGCGACGAGTTGTGTAAAAAAATTAGAAATGAGTTGGGAAACAAAAGCTTGCCGATAATATTCCTATCAGCGATGAGCGAGCGCGGTGAGATCTTGCGAATCTTCAAAGCCGGGGCTTCGGATTATGTTATTAAGCCCTTTGCCAAAGAGGAGTTGCTTAGCCGGATTCGAGTTCACCTCGAGGCTAGGCAATTAACCAAAGATTTGGAAAACAAGGTTCATCAGCTTAAAAAACTCAATAAACTAAAAGACGAATTTTTAGCGGTTACCAGCCACGATCTACGCGCTCCCTTAAACGGAATCATGGGTTTTTCCCAATTGCTCTTAAGCGAAGAAGGATTAACCGAAATCCAGCGTGAATACTTGGGCCACGTACAACAATCAGGCGAGTTTTTATTAAGCCTAATTGGGGAGATCTTGTATTTAGGGCGGGTTAACTCAGAAAACAATGTGTTAGACTTCAAACCGGTTGAGGTTTCAGATATCATTAAGTCTGCCACCGAAACCCTGCGCCATATGGCCAGCCCTAAAGGTTTGGAATTAATAATAGAAAATCGCTGCGAACAGTCGGGAATCTCGGGAGACAGGGGCGGTCTGATGCGGGTCTTTAACAACCTACTCTCCAACGCCATCAAGTTTACCCCCAAAGGCGGCAAAATCCGTCAAATCATCGAACCTGTCGGGGATGATAAAATCAAAGTCTCAGTGATTGATTCGGGGATCGGTATTCCTAAAGACAAAATCCAGTTCTTATTTGACAAATACAGCCAAGCTAGCCGCCCAGGCACCGCCGGGGAAGCCAGCACAGGCTTGGGCATGTCAATTACCAAGGAATTGGTTGAACAACATGGGGGCGAGATTTTGGTGCAAAGTGAAGAAGGCAAAGGTAGTCAATTTTCGGTTATATTACCCAAGCTATATAGCGCCCCTGTTTTAGAACCGGTGGTCGCGCCGGCTATCGATTCGTCCTCCGTATTTGCAATAAAACCGGCAAAAAAACTGCACTGCCTTTTGGTTGACGACAACCAACTCAACACCAAACTAGGCTTAACCATGTTAAAAAAGCAGGGTTACTCTGTGGATACGGCGGCTGACGGACAAGAAGCAGTGATGAAATACATCGACTACCGCATGCAAAAGCGGACCCTAGACTTGATCCTGATGGACGTCCGTATGCCAGTGATGGATGGCCTGGAAGCGACTAGGCGGATAAGGCAATTTGAAGAGCAAAAAAAGGTAGCTCGAGTGGCCATTTGTGCTATGACCGCCGGGACCTCCGAGGGAGAAAAGCAGGAATGTTTGTCCGTGGGAATGGATAATTTTGTAACTAAACCTATCAATCTGGCCCAGATCCAAGAGGCGACTCAAGGGTTATAGACCAGATAAGACTTGCAGAAGTTGAACTGAAAGGCTAGGGTCAGTTGGTTTACTCCTGATTAGCGAAGATATCCATGACCGAAGACAAGTCCATACCAAAAGAGGTTGAAGAAGCGCTGGCCCAACCAGTGGACGACTTCTTTTTCCATCTGGCCGATTACTTCTATCGCAAACGCAAGGTTTTAATCTCCTTTGGACTGGGGCTTCTGGTTCTAGTGGTTGGGTTTTTAGGCTGGCGCGAATGGGTATCTGCGCAAGAAATCGCCCGTAATGTCGCGCTATATCAGATTGAAAAAGGCTTAACCGACCCTAATCTCGACTTCAAAACTAAAAACGACCGCGCTTTAGACAGGCTGGCAGATTTTGCCAAGACTTATCCGAACACCGCGCAAGTGCATATGGCCCGTTTTATGAGGGCTAACCTTTTTGCCGGTCAAGGGCAGTATCTTAAAGCCCAGATGGAACTTGAGATCCTGATCGCTTCGATTGAGGGCGACACTGGCTTTAAACGAATCGCGCAGGTCGTCTTGGCGAACCTCTTAAGGGATCAAGGCAAGGTAGATGAAGCCATCAGTTTCTTAGAAGCGGTTCAAGGTTCGGTGATGCGTGACGCTATTTTACTGGAACTCGCTGAAGCCTATTTGAAGGTTAAAAAAAGCAAAGAGGCCAAGGCCACCCTCGACGAATTGCTAAAAGATTACCCCGACTCGCTCTATAAACATAGGGCTCAACAACTGCTTCCCCTAGTATCGCCATGAAAAAGAATTACCTTGACTTGATCGAAGAATACAAATTCGAAACTCCGCTCAGCCAGTTCGAAAAAGTTTTGGTTTTATCTAGCCGGGCCAAAGACATCTATTCTGGGAAGTCTTGTATGGTTTCTGGTCTTGAAGGGCGCAAGCCTACCACCAAGGCCCAGTACGAAATGCTAACCGATTTGATCGAACCTGTAATCACGGACAAGATCGAAACCCCCGAAGATTACGACTTCGACGAAGAGGAAGACGAAGGTTAAGGTTGGTGGAGCAAATCCGCTATCCACTTGGCCCTGGGCGCCGTCTCTCGCGCCCGGTAAAGGTGGGTTCTTTGACAATTGGAGGTAATAATCCAATTGTCCTGCAATCGATGATCACCGCCTCGGCTACCGACCCCAAACGGGCGCTAGCCCAGATTTCAGCCCTGGACCGGGCTGGTTGCCAATTAATTCGTTTAAGTATTCCCCACCAAAAAGAACTTGAGGCCACTGGCAACCTTCGGCGGTTAATGACTGAAGAAGGCATTGACCGGCCCTTAGTGGCAGACGTTCACTTTGTCCCCCAATTGGCTATAGACGCCTGTGAGTTTTTCGAAAAGGTTCGGATTAATCCAGGCAACTTTTCTGACCGCCCCAAAAACAGCCGCCCTAGCCTAGACAACTTTGCCGTGGGGCGAGAGCGCCTCAAAGAGGCCTTGATTCCCTTAGCCTTGGCGGCCAAAAAATATGGCCGTGCCTTGCGAGTGGGGGTTAACCAAGGTTCGTTGTCTGAACGAATGATGGCCCAGTTTGGGGATTCCCCTATAGGGATGGTGGCTTCTGCTTTGGAGGCGGTGGACCTCTTAGAGGACTTAGGGATTTTAGATTTAGTGGTTTCTCTAAAATCTTCGAACCCCTTGACTGTGCAGAAGGCCTACCGGCTTTTGGATCAAATGCGCGAACCCAAGGAACCCCTGGCGCTTCATATTGGGGTAACCGAGGCTGGTGAGGGTTTGATGGGCCGCGCAAAAAGTCTAGTCGGGATTGGTCCTTTGCTGGTTGACGGACTCGGTGACACCATCCGGGTCTCGCTAACCGAACCTAGCGAACATGAGATCGAGTATGGAGGTCAACTTTTGGCCGCTTTACCCCCTCAATGCCCACCATCAACGAGCTATTGGACTAGGCCCCTGGCTCAAAACCGAGTAGGCAACGCGGTGGTTAATCTGGGGGAGGTCACTCTTGGGGGGACTTCCCCTTTAGCGATTATTGCTGAAATTGGCCTTAATAAAAATCCTCAATTAGTTCCAGACATCACGGTCCAGCAAGGCGCTGAAGGATTTGAGATCGAAGGACACTTACTTAAGGTTTACCCTTCTCCTATCCCACTTCCCGAAGCTTGGGTTTTAGACCACCCTTCGCCTCTATTTACGCTTCGAGCCTTTTATGCCCAACTGGGCCCAAGCCCCTGCCCTATTGGTCTATTAGTCTCGAATTGCGCCTTAAATAGCCTATTTACTCAGATTCAAATAGCCGGGGTTTTGGCAGAAGGTTTGGTCGATTTTCTGGTAATCCAAGCCGGTCTTAATATAAAGGAGCAGACCCTACTCGCTTATCTCTTACAAGCGACCCGAGCCCGCATCTTTATGACCGACTACATCGCCTGCCCCAGTTGCAGCCGCACGCTTTTTGACCTAGAAGAGACCACCGCCAAAATCAAAGCCCAAACCAGACACCTTAAGGGGGTCAAGATTGGGATTATGGGATGTATTGTAAATGGCCCCGGCGAAATGGCGGATGCTGATTTTGGGTATGTTGGCTCTGGGCTCGGCAAAATCGACCTTTACCTGGGCCAGAATCGGGTTAGCCGAGGCCTCGACGAAGCCGAAGCGGTTCCGGCGTTGCTTGCACTGATTAAAACTGAAGGACGCTGGGTTGAGCCCTAATTAACTTGACCAAAAACCTCCAATAGCTTTTCTGCTTGTAGGGAGGGCTCGAAATACTTTATAGTGGCAAAGTCTCGCAAATTAAAAGCTTAAGGGGAGTGATATGCCTGAATATATTAAAAGTCTGCACTTTGGTGGTTATGGCGGAACCCTGTCTGATAGTTCAGATACCACACACCGAGAAGGCCCCGCCTTTGATACGATTAATAGCCTTTCAATCTATTACCGAAGCGAAGACAAGTGTCCATGCGGGATTATGGTAGATTTTGAAACAGGTGATCCCTTTGTGGCCGGTTTGCAACAAGACAAGCCCTCGAAGATGGTCCGGCTCAAACCCGGGGTCATCATTGAAAAAGTGATAGGCCAACTGGACGTGACCAAAGGAATTTACGGGGTAGTTAGCTATCTCAAATTTACTTTTAGTGGGGAAAAGGCGCCAGAACCGATGGAAATCGGTGAAGCCTTGACCTCGCGGCCCATGGTTACCTTAGCAGCCAAACTCAAGCCCAACGGTTTTTATTCCAGCTTTTCTAGCCACATGGACTCCATTTCCATTTGGCACCAGCCAGAGTAAACTTTCTTTTTTTGGGATTGCTTAAGGCCCCGTTTGGGGCCTTAGTGCTTTGCTGCGCTAGCGGTTTGGCTAACGCGACCCTCGTTGGTATTTGGCAATACTCACCTCTAACCGCTCCAAGACCTCGTTGAGTTCATCCTTACTCATCAGCAGGTTGTTTCGGTCGGGCATTACAGCAAAGATGTACTTAAAATATTCAGGCATCAGGTGTAATAAGAGATTATTTTCGCCGTGATGCACCTGTCGGTTGATAAAGCTGTTCATTTGTGATTTACTCATTTTTCGAAAAACTGGGGTAAAAAGCCCCACCTCTTCTTCAAGTTTAGCAGTCACGTCCTTGGGATAAAAGGCGATAAAGAAAAATTTGCTACAAAACAATTTCGACCAGCCAATCATCATTACACTAATTAGCAGTGCGTCAGGCAGGTCTAAAGGCATCAATTGCAAATAGGAGGTACCTACCGCAATTAGTCCCATTAAAAAACCCAAGACCTGTAAGGTAATCCGCACCTTTTCAACGGCTAAATATTTAAAATTGTACCGTTTTTCTACCCAATAATAATACAGCCCCATGTTAAAAGGAGCAGCAGAGGTAATCACTTCTTCCGCCCCTGCCTCCCGCTCGCGCAACTCTTTTTCAAGTTGTTTCTTTTTATCTAAAGCGTGGCGGTTCATAATGTCTTGGATCACGTAACGACGGGTGCTACGCATCCGGTCAGCCAAGACAATAATAAATTCGTTGGGGTTTTTTTGGTTTAAGTTGTCCGACTTAAAATCCCCACGAGCTGAGACAAAGTCAATAATATCATCGTATAATTTCTTGGGGTTAAAGTTGCGTTTTTCCTCTTTTTTCTTCGGGGAAGTCCCTTTTTTTCCCTTCCTTTCGTCCTCGTCTTTCTTGCCCAGGTCCCGAGTCATCTCCATCTTGATCACGGAGGTATAAATATCAGTAACTAGGTCATACAAATCAGCCGAAATTCGCATCATCTGGATAAAAACCTCACCCATATGCGTAGCAAATGCTGAGAAGTATTTTCCCGTATCTTCATGTTCCTTGGACTCCCTTGCGTTGACTAGGTGAGCGTCAACATAGGTCTTAATCAAGGATTGCAACATCTCGCGGTATTCAGAATGCTCTTCCTCATGCCAGATTAAACCCGCCCAGGTGGTGGCCGCATATTTGGAAGTATCTGGATCCGATAAGAGTAGGTTGACCATATCCAAGTAGTGCATGTGCATGTCCGCATCTTTAAGATTGCGGAACACTAACTCGGTCACCCGTCCACTGGCGATAGACTCGTCCATTTCCCGCTCGTTAATAGCGGTAATTCGGGTAGCGACCCGCATAGAAAAGTCGCGTGGTACCGCCCTCGGCTCGATTTCTCTAAGCTCGCCCTCTAGTTCTGATTTTTTACGCTCTTCTGCTGCTTTGGCCGCAGCTGCACTCCCGCGGCCCCCACTTTTAGTTTTTTTAGGCTGGGACACATCGGCAGACTGGGCGGAGGACTCCGGGTGCGGTGGGGGAGTGTTTGCAAAATGGGGCTGGTCAGTGTTAGCCTGGGCGGCCTCTACATCCGGCTCTGTAACCCCCTCGTGGGCGTCCATATTCATACCAATCGGGCCTCTGCCACGGTTCAATTAACCCCTACCCGCCCACTTGGAGAGTGGCTAGGGGGGACTATTTTAAAATACAATGCAACGCCAGTTCCAAAAGCAAGACTAGCATATCTTAATTTGACCTGTACGCCTAGCTATCCCAACAAAAATGCAAAAATTGGGCTGTTCAGCGGCTTCTTTTCCTGATATTGAGAATTAAACAGACCTTCTTTTTCATTTTTTTAGGAGCATACCTCATGGCTATTAAAGTAGGTATCAACGGTTTTGGCCGAATTGGTCGGCTTGCCTTTCGGGTGATGATGGCACGCAAAGACTTCCAAGTGGTTGGCATCAACGACCTCATTGATGTGGATTACATGGCCTATATGCTCAAGTTCGACTCGACCCATGGCCGCTACAAAGGTGAGGTGTCGGTTAAAGATGGGCATTTGGTGGTTGACGGACAAGTGATTCGTATTACTGCCGAGCGCAACCCCGCAGACCTCAAATGGGGTGATATTGGCGCTGATTACATCATCGAATCGACCGGCTTGTTCACCGAAGTTGCCAAAGCAGAGGCCCACTTAGCCGCTGGAGCAAAATGTGTGGTCATTTCGGCCCCGTCTAAAGATGCACCAATGTTTGTGATGGGGGTCAATCAGGAGACCTTTAATCCCAGCATGAAAATTATCTCTAACGCTAGCTGCACCACCAACTGTCTGGCCCCGATTGCCAAAGTATTAAACGACAATTTCGGTATTATTGAAGGCTTGATGACTACCATCCACGCGACCACCGCCACCCAGAAAACGGTGGATGGGCCTTCGATGAAGGACTGGCGCGGCGGTAGGGGTGCTGGCCAAAACATCATCCCTAGCTCGACAGGTGCGGCCAAAGCGGTGGGAAAAGTGATCCCTTCTTTAAATGGCAAGTTGACCGGTATGTCGTTTCGGGTGCCAACCCCTAACGTTTCGGTAGTTGATTTAACCGTTCGTTTGGAAAAGCCGACCACTTACGAACAGATTAAAACCGCAATGAAAGCGGCGTCCGAAGGCCCGATGAAAGGGATTCTGGGATATACGGAAGAGGCGGTTGTTTCAATGGACTTCTTGACCGATTCTAGAACCAGCATTTTCGACGCCGACGCGGGCATAGCCTTGAACGACAACTTTGTGAAGGTTGTTAGCTGGTACGACAACGAGTGGGGTTATTCTAACAAGCTGATCGACCTCATCGCCTACGTCAATACTAAGTAAGGGCCCAAATGGCTGAAAAAGGAGAAGAACCCATGCAGATGTATGCTCCCAAAACCCGGACTCAACTCCGGTATGATCACGCTTACATTTCGCTGAAGGTCCAAATTAATGACACTTGGCACTGGGTCAAGGCGTTGCATTGGAACGAAATCGGGTTTAATTTCTTTTTCGAAGAGGCCTTGGCATCAGGGACTTCCCTTAGTTTCAAAAAGGGAAACACCCTGTTTACGGGGAAGGTTGTGTGGCAGCGTCAGGAAATCACGTCGAAAGATTTGATTGATATGGCGCTAAACATGATCCTTCTTGAACAGCTATTAACCGAGTACCATCAAAAAGACCCGGTCTTGGTGCATGAGATTATTGATCTAGTACGAGACAGCAGCCGCACCGAAACCAAAATCGATTACTGCAAAGAGCATTTTGGGCTTTCGATCGCCCAAGAAGACCTAAAAACCAAGATTGTTGGCAACCAATGGTCTGAATTAGGCCAAGTGGGGATTGAGGTTGACTCTGGCGATTGGAGCAGTGTAGTCCGTGAGGCGTTAACCCATTCTGAAGGGATCATGGCGTTAGATGAAAAAAACTCCAAAACCTTCGAAAATCTTTTTAAATCTTTAAACCGGATGTAGTAAGGACTATTTGCTTTCTTCCCCCCTTGCTCTCCGGTCCATTTCAAAACTTTTTTTAAACTCGCCCAAGCCCGCCCAACTTTGTAGCCTAGTTGGCCTTAGGATTTGGGGGTATGTCCTTGCTTAAGGCATATTCCATTTTTCCACTTGCGATAGGGCAACCAAAAAGTAGCTGATTAGGGGACTAATTAATCCTATTTAATAACTGTGCAATTTAAGCTAATCATCCTTTTAATGACAAATTATTCACGACCTTGTAAAATCTTACCTTGTTGCAATTTGCTTTTACAACCAAATACCCATTTTTTAGGCGCACCATGAAATACTTTTTTGTTTTTAAACAAAAGTACCCTTGGTTATTTCCGCTCTTTTTGATGGCTTTAATTTGGTCTAGTCCAAAAGAGCTTCGAGCTCAAGATAACTCGGACCGACTTGAATTAAAAATTTTCGCGCTTTCTGGAACGACGCAATCCACTTTTAAACGCTACGACGCCACCACTGACTCCTACCGGACCAACAGCGGCTCCGGTTTTGGGGCACGGATCGTTGGTAAACAATTGTCATTCAGTGCGGTCAATCATTCCTCTCCGATTTCTACCATCTGGTTCGGCGGCGATATTTCCCATGATTTTTCAGGTACCTGCAACGAGAAATTTCGGACTATCGAACAAAACTGGTTTTCAGAGAACCCCCATGATCGAAGTCAATGGACTTTTGGAATTGGGCTGGGGAGCGGTGAAGTGGCTTGCAGCGCTACTAGCTACACCACCCAAAAAACCATTGATTTTAAAATAACTTCACAAGTAGTTTCTGCCGTTTTGGACTACACCTTTGAAAGTAGTGTGTTTATCGGAATATTTGGTTTTGAGAGTATTAATCCAAAAGCGACCTTCAGCGAATCCACTTATAAGGACTATTACAAATCGGTCAATCGATACGGAACAGGTGGCCTGATTTTGGGATTTGCTTTTTAGTTTTTTAGCTAACCCCCTCAAAACCCATCAAACCATAAAGCTCATGGCAGTGGGTGTATGACGGGGAGGTTCGTTGTATTGGTTGCCACGGCTTCGATCTAAAAGCTGGGACAACGGCGCCAACTGGAGTGGCGGCGGCGATTAGCTTAAGGCGCCTCCCCCC
Source organism: Candidatus Lambdaproteobacteria bacterium RIFOXYD2_FULL_50_16 (assembly GCA_001783695.1). Lineage (GTDB taxonomy): Bacteria > SAR324 > SAR324 > XYD2-FULL-50-16 > XYD2-FULL-50-16 > XYD2-FULL-50-16. The sequence goes on along the minus strand of MFNE01000036.1, from coordinate 34,702 downwards.
TGGGGAGGATCAAGGGGGAGGTTCTTTAAGCTCTACTGGTAACAGAGGCAAAGGATGCTGTAGGCTGAAAAGTTCGCGCAAGTGAAAACGTAACTGGTGATCCACAGGCTAGTAGTCAGGTTTTTAAAGCCCCCTTCCGCTGAACCGCTAGAACTCGTCCAACCAGAACAATTGTTGGCATGCAGTGCCCCGGCAGCATCACTTCCTGAAAACCAACCTGCACTGTTGGTGTTAATCCCCGCATCACTTAACGAATAACTGACCGAGCCATCCAACAAATCGGCCCAGTTGGTGCCAAAGGGAAGGCCAGTGGGGCCAATAATGGGCAAGCTGGTAGAGACACTATAATTGGTGGGCATATCCTGGATCTCATCTGTACCACTGACCGAGATAAACGCCCGGATATTGGCGCAGGTCAAATTGGAGTAGTTATTGGTTTTAGAGGTGCTACAAAGGGTGTCGGCTCCGCTACGTCCACCTAGACTGCCCGAGTCAACGGGGTTGACCTCAAACAGGATGATGGCATTGGTCGTGGTCGTGCTGACGGGGGTATAAACCGTTTTATTCCCTGCGGCATCACTTACCAATAGGTTGAAATAATAGGTCACTCCTGGTGAAAGATTATATACACTCGCCGAAGTAGTAGCTGTGCTAGCCGTCGTCGCCGCAGTGCCATTGGCCGTAAGATTTGCGACTGAGTCGATGTTATTACTCGTCGAATAATAAACCTTGTAGGTCAGATTTGCCGCCGCCGTGGTCTCGTCACTAGCCGCCGAGTAAGATAAAAGCAAACTCGTGTAAGTCTGAGTCGATGCGGTAATTACCCCCGAACCGCCTGCAACTGGGCTAGTGGTATCGGAGGTGCTGGTGGCGGCACTAGTGGCTTGACTGGCAGCAGTATAGGCGGTCTTATTGCCCGCTTCGTCGGCAACCACTACATTAAAATAGTAGGTGGTGGAGGCAGTAAGCCCGGTGACGGTCAAACTGGAGATGTCTGCGGTGGCGTCGGCGATACTGGTGCCATTGCTGGCGGCAGTACTGGTTGAATCAAGATTATTTGAGGTAGAATACCAGCCCTGATATTTAAGCGCCGTTTGGGCACTTTGGTCATCGGTCGCTTTGCTCCAACTTAGGGTCAAGCCACTGCTGCTCACGCTGGAAATACTCAAAGTCCCGCTGGAAACTGTCGGGGCGGTTTGGTCGGTCGTGGTCGTAGTTGTGGCGTCGGCTGTATCATCGGTATTTTCAATTTTTTTACAGCCGAATAAAAGCACCAGTAGGATTAGGAGCCCAATCCCTAACTTGTATCTGTTCATTTTTCTACCCTGGCTAGTAACGGTTTCTTTCGCCCCCCCAAATTATTCCACTGCAAATAGAGGGCCCTTTTTTTTTGACTACTCTAACAGGTCTCGCCCACACTATAACACATCTGGCGGGCTTTAAAAGGGGGGGCTATTCTTTTTTTCCAGTGGAAGGGGGCCTGCACTAACCTTAAGGTAAGTCGAGGTGTCCTAGAAGATCGAAGGGGAAAAAGGGATTATACACTAGCTCCCAGAGATGGCCGTCTAGGTCGGCGAAGTAGCCTGCATATCCTCCCCAAAGGGTCGCTTGGGCAGGTTTGATCTCTTGGGCTCCCTGGGCCAAGGCGAGGTCCATAAAGTGATCGACCGCTTCGGTCGAAGGCTGGTTCCATCCGAAGGCCACCCCGGCAAATCCCTGACCGACTGGGCTAACCCCTGCGTCTTGGGCTAGGTCGTCCCGGCCAAACAAGGCTAACGCTGGGACCCCTTTGAAAAAGATGATCTCTGGCGTACTTGCCGAGGAGCGTTGCCAACCGAGCGCCTCATAAAAGGAACCAGCTCTCTCCAGGTTTTTAACCCCTAGGGTGATTAAGTGTAGCCTAGATTCCATTTTTATTAAGAAGGTTTTGGATTAAATCGGGCGGGGCATCGCCGTACACCCCATACAAACCCTTTTTGGTCAAAATCAGTTCTATTGGACTATTGTTCAGATCATGCCCCTTATAGGAAAAACCGCCCCCTGTTGTGGTTTTTTTTACAAGAGTTAGGTGTTCCAAGTAAAGCTTCAAAGCGGCCGGTCCGGGGTCTAAAAACCGGGCGATTTGAAAGACAAACTCCCCATTTTCGTATTCCCGGAAAACCACGGGCCCTACCCAATCGAGACCTTTAAAGCCATTTTTTTGATACCAGCTCGCTTTTAACCCTTCTGTACCGACAAATCCTTCAAATTCCTCAAGCGGGGGTGCGGGGTCCAATTCTAAGAGAAGCTTGCCCATTTTTATAGCCGTGGAAAGTTCACCCCCTACAGACAGACGGTAATAGCGGCCTCCTTGATAAAACAAGATCAAATCCCCCTTTTTCCACCCTACCTGCCCAAGCTCAATGGCCTCACCGCCTTCCCCTTCATCTGAAAGTACCCCGAACGCATTGAGTGCCTTATCAAAAGTAAATATCTCTAAGGTCACCAAACTAACATCTGGTTCCATCTGGGAAACATATTCGGCGACCACCAAATGTTTAAACCCCATGGAGATGTAGTAGTCAGATTGAGACTCAACCCATTGCCAAAGATTAGAACGGTCAAAGTGTTGGGTTTTCTTAAGGCCCAGGGTTCCTACCTGTTCAGGCAATTGGCCTTTTTTCCCCTCGGTGACGGGTATATTTTCGGCAGTTTGGTTTTTATGCCCTACCAAGTAATAGGCTAAAATTAAAAGCGGCAGAAGTGCCACCCACCACAGTCTGTTTTTCATATTCTTTTTATACCTAAAAGCTTCGGTTGCTTGAATTATAATTAAACAGACAAACTCGGCAAGGGGCAAGTCAATTATTAGAAAAGTCTCCTTTGCTCCTCCCAACGGTTTAACCGCGTTTAGCTTTTTTCTACTTTCAATCTTGATCACTTTGGTTTATTGATTACTTAAAAAAGTTTCCCCTTTAAAAAGCTTTGTTATGACATTCGATAAAGATTCCCTTCACAAGATTGTTCTGGCCTCATTTATTATGGCTGCTGCCGATGGGTACATGGACGATTCAGAACTCAAAGTAATCGAAAAATTTGCCGAAGAACACTGGCAGCCCGGTTGGGGCACAGTGCGCGGTATGTTCCGCGAAATCGACGAAGAAGTAGTCGCATTTTTCGAGGCATCTGAAACCAAAGAAGGGGAGCTTTCTAAAGAAGAGTTGTTTTTCGCTGATTTTTTACCCACTATTAGCATCGAGTTTCGCCAAGTTTTGGTTGATTTAATGGGAGCGGTGATGGGAGCGGATGGCGTATTTGAGGACGAAGAACTTGAGCTATTAGAAAAGCTTAAAAAAACGCTTTAACTATACCCCCATTAAATTGGGTAACAAAAGTCGTTTTTTGTAGATTTGCCGCTGTCAATCGGGTAGCTTTCTAGCATGCGCCTCGTGAGCGCTTCAACTGCTAGAGCACAGAGCCGATGTCGTCCCACGCCGACCTAGCCCAAAGAGACCAAAGCGAATTAGACCAGCTCAAACAAACGCTGGCTGATTTGAAAGCCCGTCATGAGGCCTCCCAAGCAGAATTGACCGAGTTACGCTTAGCGAGGGATAAATTTCAAGTAGCTTTTGAGTTATCTCCAGTTTCGGTCTCTATTGTCCGCATTTCCGATCAAAAAATCATTGAAGTCAACGAAGGTTTCTGCAAGCTAACTGGGTGGAGCGCCCTAGAGGCTATCGGTAAAACCTCCAACGAATTAGGTCTGTGGGCCGATGATAGCATTAGGGACCGTGTTTACCGCCAATTGAAGGTAAAAGGTTCTATAGATGGTGAAATTTTGCGTTACAAAATTAAAAACGGGACCTACGCTTATGGCTTGACCTCGGCAAAGGTCATTGAAATGTTTGGCGAGCCTCATATCCTGTTTGTGGCCAAAGATGCCGGTCAGATGGTTGAGACCAACGAACGTTTACAGCTTCAAGAATCACGCACCCGAGCCCTCCTTGATGCGCCTTCGAGTATTAATCTTTTAATGGATAAGGCCGGGACGGTTATAGAAGCCAACCGGATGGCTGTCCAGCTTTTTGGTCATGAACTGCAAGGTAGTCAGTTATGGGACAAAATTGAACCCACCCAGGTTGAGGCCGCAAAAGAGCGTTTTAAAAAAGCACAAGAAACCGGCGAATCCCAAAGTGGTATCGTAGATTGGAATGGTAGGTGGTATGATCGGATCTTTTATCCAATTGGAACCAGTGGAGAGGTAGCGTTAGTACTTCGTGATGTGACCCAAGCCCAACGGGCCAAAATCGAAATTACGAATCGAGAAAGCAAATATCGGATGCTTTTTGAAACCATGCTCAACGGGTATATCCTGTTTGACGTGATTTTAGGAGCCAACAATCAACCTATCGACTTCCGATTTGTTGAGACGAATCGGGCGCATGATAAAATATTTGGCGTCACTGAAAGCCGGGTAGGTCAACTTCTAAGCCAATTTGCTTCGGTCGAAGGTACCAACTTTAAACAGATGTTAGAGGTGGTTTTAACTGGCAAACCAGCCCGCTTTCAGGTATATTACCCAAGCCTTGACCGGCAAATTGAATATTACGGACTTTGCCCCAAACCTGGTCAATATGCTTGTGTGTTGGTCGATGTTACGGAACGCGAAAAGTTAATCCGTGAACTCGCCCAGGCTAAACAAGCCGCAGAAGCAGCGGTCGAAGCCAAGAGTCGGTTTTTAGCGGTAATGAGCCACGAGATCAGGACCCCTCTTAACGGTATTTTAGGGATGGCCAGTCTCTTAGAACAAGCCCCGTTAAATGAAGAGCAAACCGAATTTGTCCATATTATCAATCAGTGCGGCGAGTCCTTACTAGCGGTTATCAATGATATTTTAGACTTTACTAAGCTCGAATCCGCCAAGATCAAGCTTGAAAAGTTGCCCGTTGATCTCCATTTGTTGATTGAGGAAGCCTTTACCCTGTCCCAAACCAAGGCAGCTGAAAAAGGGTTAGAGCTAATCTACCGAATCGACAAAAAGGTTCCCCTGGTAGTGATTGGGGACCCAATCCGGTTAAGGCAGATCTTAAATAACCTCTTGGACAATGCTATTAAATTCTCCGATGGGGGAGATGTTTTGGTGCGAATCGCAGCTCCAAATCCGGCAACTGATTCTAAGATTAATTTGGAATTTTCAGTTGAAGACAAAGGGATTGGTATCGCACTAGCAGATCAAGCGAGGCTCTTTAAAGCCTTTACCCAGCTAGACGCCTCAAATACGCGCAAGTACCCTGGGACTGGACTTGGGCTGGCTATTAGCCAGCAACTCATTGAACTGATGGGGGGCAACCTCGGCGTCAATTCAGACACCGCCAAAGGTGCCACCTTTTATTTTAATTTGCCTTGCGAGGTCGGCCAAGCGGAACTGGCAAGTATCATTCGCCGACCTTCGCCCCATATGGCTGGCAAGCGAGTCCTTTATTTCGACTATGATCTGGTTCACCAGATTCATTGGGCTCAGGTCTTAGAAGAATCTGGTTTTTTGGTGACAAAATTTCAATTAACTACGTCTGATATTAATCAGTTAGGACCAAAAGACCGAAACGCTTTAATTCTATTTAATCTACCGAGAACTAACAGTACCTGTCTAAAAGAGACCTCCGCTCTTTGCGCAAAAGTGAAAGAGTTAGAACTCTCGATGGTGAAAATGGGGTTTTTAAATTACGAATTTTACGACCGAATTTGTCCAAGTGGGATCTTAATTTCCAAACCAATTCGCTTAGGTCCGTTGTTTGAAGTTATGCAACAATCTCTAGGTGTCGCATCGGGAGCTAAAGCCGTGATTCAAACCCTTGATAAAACTTTAGGTTCGCGTTTACCCATGCGAATCTTAGTCGCAGAAGACAACGAACTCAACCAGACCTTAATCCTAAAACTCCTAGAAAAAATGGGATATTCGGCGGCCCTGGCAGAGGATGGGAAAGAAGCTATCGAGAAGATTTCCCAAGAAAGATACGACATGATACTGCTGGATATCCAGATGCCCGAGATGGATGGGATGGAAGTTACTCAACACCTAATGCGAAATCTTGAGCCCAGGCAGCGCCCCTTTATTGTGGCCATGACCGCCAATGCTATGCGAGGCGATCGAGAAAAATACCTCGATGCCGGGATGGATGATTACGTATCCAAACCCATTGATCCCTACGCACTGCAAGACCTTTTAGGGTTATACGCAGCCCAACTTCACAACGAATAACTTTTTAGGAGATTGTTTTGAAAACAAACCGTTACTTGATCAACGGACGCTCACTCGAACGCATCCGAAATATATGCGAACTGATGGTGATCGAATCCATTAAAAAAGTGATGAACGAATACCCGAGCTTCGACCAGTGTTCGATGTGTGTTGAAGATGTTTACGCTTTGGCCTTATCGCGCATTCCCGCCACCTATGCGCATCTAGGAAGCATCATTCTCAATAAAGAGGTGACCGATGAGGACGTGGAGTCGGTGGTTCGCTTTGCTATAACCCAGGTCGCTGACCACCCCAAGCACAACTAGTCTAGGTTGCGGTTTTTATCGCAACTAACGAGCCTTTTTGCTTATTCAAGTCCGGTATTCTCGGCTAGCCCCAGCATTAAATTCAGGTTTTGCACCGCTGCTCCTGAAGCTCCCTTTCCCAGATTGTCCAGCCGCGCTACTAACTGCACCTGCTCTGCGTCACCAAAAACCATCAGTTGGCATTCGTTGGTGTCATTTAAATCGGTCGCCGACAAATACCCTTCTTCGTCCCCTTGGCCAGGCTCTAAAACCTCCACAAAGGGTTCACCACTATAGGCCTGGGTCCAAATCTGATAAATCGCTTCCAACGGTTCTTGGTCGCCTAAATCTAGTAAATCCGTAATTAGAGGCACCTGCACCAGCATTCCCTGTTTAAAATCGGCCACCGCTGGGCTAAACAGAGGGGTGTATTCGAGACCCGAGTAAAGCCCCATTTCAGGCAGATGTTTGTGACCGAAGTTTAGCGAATAAGGCCGGAAGGCCCAGGCTTGATCCAGGGGCTGTTCATATTTTTCGATCATCTTGCGCCCGCCACCTGAATAACCAGAAACCGCGTGGATCGTGACTGGATAATCCTTGGGAACCAATCCAGCCCGGACCAAAGGGGCGATGGCCAATAAAAAGCCGGTTGGGTAACAGCCCGGATTGGCCACCCATTTGGCCCCTAAAATTCGCTCTCGCTGGCCTTCTAGTTCCGGTAATCCATAAACCCAATCCTCGTGGACCCGGTGGGCAGAACTGGCGTCCAAGATTCGGCAATTTAGATCTGCATAGAGTTTGACCGCCTCTTGAGCGGCATCGTCTGGCAAACAGAGGATCACTAGGTCAGCTTTCGCGGCCAGCGCCTTTTTAGTTTGGGGATCCTTACGCGCCTCCTCACTCAGTACCAGCAACTCAATCTCGGGCCGAGTTCCAAGCTTTTGAGCAATTTGCAGTCCAGTGGTGCCTGCCTGTCCGTCTATAAAAACCTTATGCATCTCTCAAATCTCGTTAAGCCTTCGCCTAATAGTGCGTTGGCTGATCCCCAAGAGGCGGGCCGCCTCACTGCGGTTGCCGCCGACCTGATCAAGTACTGCTTGCAAAATAAGCCCTTCGGCCTCATCCAAGCGGGTTCCCCAAGGGATAAGAATCCCCTCTTTAGGGGCCTCCGTCAATTGGGGGCTTAATTCGATCACCCCATTAAGGGCCGGACGTTCGTTCCTTGGCTCGGTGTTTAAGGCTTCAGGAAAATAGGCCAGCAGATGTTTGGGCTCAATATAGCCAATCGAGGGGGGCAGCAACACCGCCAAGCGGGTCATCAGATTTCGCAACTCGCGAACATTTCCCCGCCAAACTTGAGCGGACAAGATAGAAATAGAGGCTTCGGTCAAACTCGGAAAGGGCGGTTGCCGCTTTGCTTCTAAAAAGGCTCGCTCTAAAAAATACCAAGCCAATAAAGCAATATCCTCTGGGCGTTCGCGTAGGGCGGGTAGATGCAGTGGCAAGATATTTAGGCGGTAATATAGGTCCTCTCGAAACAGTCCGTTTTCCACCGCTTTAGCTAGATCTACTCGGGTCGCGGCCAAAACTCGCAGGTCCACCGGGATTGGCTTCTCCCCCCCAATCCGGTACACTGCTCGCTCCTCTAAAACCCTAAGCAACCGGGCTTGCAAGAGCAAAGGCATCTCCCCAATTTCATCTAAAAACAGGGTGCCTTCTTGGGCTAATTCAAACTTACCTTTGTGTAGATTCCCAGCGCCCGTGAACGCCCCCTTTTCGTGACCGAAGAGTTCCCCTTCGATCAAGGTCTCTGGAATCGCCCCGCAATTGACCGCGATAAAAGGGCCGTTTTTGTAGCGGCTTAGGTCGTGAATGGCGTGGGCGGCCATTTCTTTACCGGTCCCCGTTTCACCTGTGATCAACACCCCATGGTCGCTGGCGGCCATTTGAGGTAACATTTGCAGCCGTCGCCGCATTAAAGCGGAGCGAAAGATCAAGTAGGGCCGCAAAAGCTCGGTCAGAGGATCTAATCGGCTTACAGGAAGATGTTGGGCGGACTCGTTCGGAGCGGTCTTTTTTAACACCTCCACAATCGATAGTGGCTTGACCAAAAAGCCATCCACCCCTTGGGCCGCTTCACTGCCCTTACCGGACTTATCGACCAATGCAAAAAACCGGGCGGCCCGATTCAATGTCTGATAATTCAATTTGAGTTCAGCCCCCGAAAAGGGAAGCTGGGCCTCAAAAAAAACCAACTCCACCGGGGTGACACTTAACAGGCTCAAAGCGTCTTCAAGGCTATGGGCCAAATGTACCTGCGCCCCAAGATCACTAAGCAGACCTTTTGCTTGACGCAAAAATCCCGAGTCTCGGTCAATCACTAACAGTGATTTGCCTTTAAGGTCCCTAGCCATGGGGCCTAAACCAAGGTTGGTTGTCATTAAGACCCATTAACTGCTCACCGTTAAGCCCTGGCTGCTGCAAAAGTGCCTTGGATAAGGGTTTAACCACAAGCCGACTAAAGGCGCTGTTAAGGGGTCTGGCCCCATATGATTCATCAAAACCGGCGGCCTGAACCCGTTCAATCAGCGCTGGATCAAGGCTAAGTTTTAGTCCCCGATCCTCTAAACGCTCATTTAGCTCAAATAGTTGCCGGTCAATCAGTTGGTGCACTGTTTCAGCACTGAGGTGTTTATACTCCAAAACCGCATCTAACCTTCCCAAAAGTTCTGGTTTCAGCCAGGATTTAGGGTCTTTGAGATTGGTGGTAATAAAAATAATGCAGTTTTTAAAGTTCGCCGTGCGCCCGTGGTTGTCGGTCAAACGCCCGTCGTCTAGGACTTGTAGCAGAATATCAGCAAAGTCTGGGTGGGCCTTTTCAATCTCATCAAACAACAATACGGAATATGGATTTTTCCGTACTGGCTCGGTCAATACGCCCCCTTCAGCATAACCCACATACCCTGGCGGAGCCCCAATCAGTTTGGCCACCGCGTGGGACTCGCGGAATTCCGAGAGATCAATGCGGATTAAATGGCGGTTCGACTGGAACAAAAAGTCTTGAATTGCTTTAGCGGTCTCGGTTTTCCCCACCCCTGAAGGCCCCATTAGTAAAAAACTACCCATGGGCCGGTTTTGGTCGGTCAGGCCTGCATGGGCGGCGATCAAAGTATCGGCGATTTCACCTAAGGGGCCTGACTGGCCAAGGACCCGATCGTTCAAAAAATCTTCTAACTTGAGCAAATTTTCCTGATTCGAGCGCAAAACGCGCTCCACCGGCACCCCGGTGGCCCTGGCGATAACCTCGCCAATATTGAGCCGGGTTAATTTCCAGGTAACCTCGTATTTTTTAAGCTCGGCCTCTAACTTTGGAAGCTCCCCATATTGCAAACGGCTAGCCGCTTCAAAGTCATTGTCTTGTTTTGCTTTTTGCAATTGAAATTGCAAATCTTCATGGTGTTTTTTGAGTTGGGCCACTCGTTTTAGGTCTAACGTTTTTTCGTCCCATTGGCGTTTTTTTTCAGCGAATTGGGCCTCTAACCCCTTAATCTCTTGCTCCAGGTGTTTATGAGGGCTGGCAGAGGCCAGAATTTTTTTGGACTGAATCGACGCCTCCAACTCGGCCAGTTCGGGTGGCATAGAGTCGGCGCTTAGTTTTAGGCCTGCCGCAGCTTCGTCTATAATATCAATTGCTTTATCCGGCAAAAACCGCTCGCTTATAAATTGATCTGAAAGATAAACCGCCGAAACAATCGCCTCTTCAGTGATTTCGATTCCGTGGTGTATTTCCAGGCGTTCTTTGAGCCCCATAAGAATTTGGATGCTGTCTTCCTTAGTGGGTTCATGCACTCGCACCTGATGAAAGCGCCGCTCTAAGGCCGAATCGGCCTCAATATGTTTTTGATATTCATCAAGGGTCGTAGCCCCAATACAGTTTAAATCTCCCCTGGCCAGCGCGGGTTTAAGTAGGTTAGCTGCGTCCATTGCCCCTTCGGTCTTGCCCGCACCAATAAGCAGGTGAATCTCGTCGATAAACAAAATTGCATCTCGTCCCTTGTCTTTGACAAACTTAAGTAGTTCCTCAATCCGCTGTTCAAAGTCACCTCTGAACTTGGTACCTGCCATCAGGCTCCCCATCGACAAGCTATAGATGGTTTTGCCCTGGATAATATCAGGTACTTTGCCTGTCTGGATTAAGCCCGCCAAGCCTTCGACAATGGCGGTTTTACCCACCCCGGGGCTGCCCACTAATACGGGATTATTTTTGGTGCGGCGGCACAAAATCTCTTGTACTCTTCGAATCTCTTGCGCCCGTCCAATAACCGGGTCTAACTTCCCTGAATCAGCCAGTTCATTAAGGTTGGTTAAAAAATCAGGCACCTCGCTTGCTCCGGGACCTTCGGGCATTTCAAATTGGAGCTGAGGGAAAACCTTGTTTAGGTGCCGCAAGAGGTCGGCTTCAGCGATCTGGTCGCGTCCCGAGCCGATGGCATCGGCTGCGGACAGGGTGAACCATTCGGAAAGTAGGCTACTGGGCCTGATTCCATCAAGACTTTGGTGGCTTAGGGTAGGAAGTTTTTCGAGTAACCCTTTTAGAAGCTTTTTTTCCTCACCAAGCCGTTTATGGCTAACTGTTTTAGGATTGCCAATCAGGCCCCAAAGCAGATGGATTTCAGTGAGTTCTGGGTTTTTTCGTTTAAGTGCTTCGGCCTGAGCCAGTTCGATACTGCCTAAGACGATGGGATCAAAGTTGTTCATAAGCCTTTTGAGGAGATTCGAGATGATTAGCACTCTACCATTAAGAGTGCTAATCTATCAACCCCACCTAACAAAAGGGGCCTCCTGATAGGGTGGTCCAGGCTAGATTGACATTAACTCTTTTTCTTTTGCAGCCAACTTTTGCTCAATCTTAGAGATTGCCTCGTCGGTGACCTTTTGGATGCGAGCTTCACCGGTTTTAAGCTCGTCTTGGCCAATCTCTTTGTCTTTTTCCATCTTCTTTAAACGCTCATTCCCATCACGCCGAAGATTTCTAACCGCGATCTTGGCCTCCTCGACCATTTTTTTAACCTGTTTTACTAGGTCCTTACGCCGATCTTCGGTCAGAGAGGGGATGGGCAAGCGGATAATATTGCCGTCGTTTTGCGGCGTCAGACCCAGATCGGAACGCAATATGGCCTTCTCAATCTCGCTTAACATCTTTTTTTCCCAAGGGGTAATCACGATCATCTGGGGATCGGGCACACTTAGATTGCCCACCTGATTTAATGCGGTAGGGGTTCCGTAATAATCGACCATCACGTGGTCCAAAATCTGCGGATTCGCCCGCCCAGTGCGGACCTTACTGAATTCCAGGTCTAAGTGTTCAGCGGCCTTCTTCATTTTGTGGCCGAGTTCGTTAAAGATTCCTTCCATATTTTACTTAAGGGTTGGTGGTTGGTGTTGCCGTGATCTTACCTAAAACAAAGTGATTGAAAAAGCCCCAATAAACTTAATTTTTAACCTAGCCAAAATGAAGTAATTTTTGGTTGTCACCCAGATAGGGCTAGGGTATAGTCGGGCCGATATCAAAACTCTAGGAGGGAATCATGTCTCACGAAATTGAAATCTTGGCAACTTTCGGTGCCATCTGTGCAGTTTACTTGGGTCTATTTTTTCTGTACGGCAAAGCAGTCGAGAAAAAATGAGCGCCAAAGCTTTTTTTATAGGGTTAAGCGCCGGTTTGGCTGCTGGCTATTTTGCGCAAGCATTAGCCAATAAAAACCAGGAAGAGTTACAAGAAATCTTGGACGGGTTACCTAAGTCGTTTAAGCTTGGTAGTGGACTAGACTTAGACGAACTTTTAGCCCAAAAAAACAAGCTTGAAGAGTTGATCAAGCAAAAAGCGGAAGACCTAAAACGCTACGCTGCTGAAAAAAAGGGCAAGTCTGGCGACAGCGACCCACAAGCAGGTTAAGGGGTAAGATTCAGGCTTTTTATTAAGAAGTTAGGCCCCGGTCCGAGTTCGAGGATGGGATCAGGTCTAGCGCCTGGAGGTGAGACTTTTAGTTGTCTTGAGTTTGAAAAGTCTGGACCAAATCCCTTTTTTTAAAAAAAAGGAAACCACCCTGGCTTTTTTTGGGTATAATCGCACCTAGGTAGAGCCAACTTCCACCACTTATTATATCGTTGATCCCCGTTAGTTCAAGCTATTAAAGGCTTCAGCTAAGCGGTTGATCAAGTGGCTGGCCGTTAGGCTTTCTTGGGAACCGGATTGGGCCTCTAAATCTCCAGCCTTGCCATGGAGCCAGCACCCCAACCGGGCGGCATTCCAAGGGCTGAGTTTTCGCGCCAAAAAAGCCCCAATGATCCCACTTAAAACATCCCCTGAACCGGCTGTAGCCATTCCAGGATTCCCGGTACCATTGATCCAAAGCTCACCCTCGGGATTGGCTAAAATAGAAGGCCCGCCCTTAAGCAGCAAAACCACTTGCTCCCGCCCAGCATAGGCCAACGCTTGACCGATCCGTTTTCCATTACTTTTAGGCGCTTCCAAACCCGAAATACGGGCAAACTCACCTGGATGAGGGGTTAAAACCATCCGCTCTGGTTTTAAACCATGGATTCCCTTAAGCCCTGAGAAGGCGTCTGCATCAAGTAACACAGGACCAGGATAGCCCGCTATATAATCGGCATATTGGGCCCAATCTTGAGGATTTCGCCCTAATCCAGGGCCAATCACCAGCGCATCAAAACGCGCAAGGTCCTCTGGGGTTAACACCTCGCGAGCTTGGCTCATCAATTCGGGGGCGGCTGCGAGACCCGCGTTTAGCTCCGCCTTAGGCACCAAAAGTGTCACCAGTCCTGCACCTGCATAAAGTGCCGCCCGGCCAGCCAAAATGGCCGCGCCCATCATACCTGGACTCCCGGCCAAAACCCCTAAATGCCCTAGTTGCTGTTTATAAGCGGTTGGGTCCCGGCGGGGCATCAGGGCTTTGGCTTCTTGCTTGTCTAAGAGGAAAAATTTTGACGCTAACGGCTCCTCCCAAATACTGATTTTACTACAAATCAATTCGCCCCGGTGCGCCTTGCCTGGGTGCAAATGGTGACCGGGCATTTCCATTTGAAAGGTCACCGTTCGCTCGGCCTTAATCGAAAGCCCCAATTCGTCGCCTGTACTCGCATCAATCCCGCTGGGCAGATCCAAAGACAGCACTCGGCCCTGCGCCCGGTTGATCCATCCGACCGCTTCGGCTATCTGACCAGTCAAAGGGCTGTTGGTCCCAGTGCCTAAAAGAGCGTCAAAAATAAGGTCATGGGGCTCTGGGCGGATCAGGATAGACAGCAGATCGTCAAAACTAATCACCTTACCAAACTGCCGGTATAGCTGCTCATTTTTGATTGCGTCTGGGGTGCGCGGAGCGCCCAAAGAAATCAGATTGACCTCCAGGCCATGGTTGATCAAAAGCCGCCCTAAAGCGTATCCATCTCCGCCGTTATTGCCTGGACCGCAAAAAATCCAGCAGGTGGGCCCAGAAGCCAGCCAATCCCGGCAGGCCTCTATTACAGAGCGAGCCGCATTTTCCATCAAGACCAAGCCAGGGATTCCCTTTTCAGCAATGGTTTTTTTGTCCAAATCGGCCATGGCCAAAGCGGGTGCTAATTTCATGGGGTCCTTTTGCCCGAGAGGGGTCTAGTTTGGGGGTCTGTAAAAAGGCGGGGCGGGCGATATAAATTCACTCGTTGCGGGGCTTTTTGGTTAAGGATTTGGACGGAAGCCAATTTTTCGGACTCTCGCTGACTTAATTCAGACTCGTCGGGGTAACGGCCCAGTTTTAACCGCGACGGCTCCTCTGCAGCCCATTGAGCTTGGGCACCCAACTGGTTAAAGTGGGCGAATTGCGAGGCTAGGGCTTGGGCCCGTTTGGGGGCTAAATAGGCCAGGGAAGGCCCCTTAACCCCTTGAGGGACAAAGGCAGCCAAGGCGAACCTGGAAATCTCTGGTGACTCTTTAAAAAGCAAGAGCCCGGCTTTTTCCAGTGCTACCACCAAACCTTGATAAAGCTCTGGCTCTGCCCAAGGCCCTTGGCGTTTAAACTCAATTGCGACCCCTAAGGCCAATTCTAAATCCAATTCGTCTTGTCCTTTAATGGCTTGGGTATAGGGACTTTGAGCGGCAAGACTCAAGGGGGGCAGACTCAAATGCCGAGTTCTAATCTGTTTGGCTACAGTCCGATCAAAATGTTTTTCTGGGTGCTCCATCCAAGACTCGACTTCAATCAGGATCTCCACCATTTGTGGATCCAACAAATTTCCCTGCCACCGGCCAACAAAGGCCGCGGCCAAAGGATCGGGATTAGGCCCCCCCACCCTTTGGTAGGCTAGGTAAAACCGCCGCCAAAAAAGCATCCCCTCCAAGCGGAGTACTGATTCGGGTTCTAATTTTGGTGCGGAAGCATAGACATGAGGAAAGCCATGAAGCCCCATTCCTTGGCGATGTTCACCCTTTAATTTGCCAATCTCGCCCAAAAATTCGCGGTTGTGCTGAAAAAGTGAAAAATCGACCATCCGAAACCTGGGCCTTTCGATGATTCCTGTACGGTCCAGCAGTAGGGTTAGGTAGCCCCCTTGATTGATCAGTTGATAATCGGTGGGCAACGCCCGGACAATCTCGTTCGGCAGGTCTTGAGGATCGGTGTAAATAACCCATTCTTTTTCTCTAGGTCCTGCAAAATGGCTCGGAAAGGCCTCTTCCATTGTGCGGGTTTCGCAGCCCATTAGAACCAGAGCCACCCCCCCAAAAAGCATCCATCGACCCATAAAAGACCTTGGGGAAAAAAGTTTGTCCCATTATTGCGCCAAAGGGCGCTTTGGTAAAGCCACTTATTGTCCGAATTGCCGGACCCTGCTAGTTTCCCATTACACTAAAGGATTTCAATGACCAGATACCGCTTTTTATTTGCCCAACTTGCCCGGCACAAGTGGGCCTACAGCACCGGAATCTTGGCCATTTTCGCGACCAACCTAATGACCGTCTCGGTTCCTGGTTATTTAAAAGAGGCGATTGATTTTTTAAGTAACAACCCCCAAGGCCAAGATCAAACCCACTTGCGCCACGTGCTCACCATGATCTTGCTATTGGCCTTGGCTGTGGTTGGGGTGCGGACCCTCTCTAGGGTGATGTTTTTTAATCCAGGCCGGCGGGTTGAGGCAGAGGTTAAAAACCGCCTTTTTGAAAAGTTGACCCATCTAGAGAAAAACTATCACGACAAAAACGAGGTCGGGGCGATTATCTCGCGGCTGCAAAACGACATTACTGGGCTGCGACTCTTGGCGGGTTTTGGGATCATGCAGTTTTTTAATATTCTTTCGGCTTTGAGCCTTACCCCTTATATGATGTGGCAGCTAAGCCCCGAGCTGACCTTGTTTTGCGTGTTGCCAGTGGTGTTGGTGTTCGGGCTGGTGCGCTTCGGCATGAGTTATATGGTAGCACATATGCACCTGCGCCAATCAAGGCTACAAGAGCTTTCTGGGTTTATTGTCTCCTCCTTGAGTGGGGTCGAGGTCGTGAAAGGATTTAGCTTGGAAGGCTGGACCGCAGGGCGATTTAACGGACAAAATGACCGATTGATCGATGAAACCCTAAAAATTAGCCTGCTTAGGAGTTTTCTAATGCCCATTTTAGGCAACCTCGAAAATATTCTAAAGGTTTTGGTTTTGACCCTGGGTGGATATTATGTAATCCAGCACCAATTCAGTATAGGCGAGTTGACCGAGTTTATCGCCTACGCCGCTCTCCTCACCCACCCGATCATGGGCTTGGGCTGGCTGACCACGCTGTACCAACAGGGAATGGTGGGGATTGATTCGATTGAAACCATTTTAAAGCAAGAGACCCCCCGCCAAGACCTCAAACGCCATCCCCAACCCACCCAGCTTTTTGAGCAAGGCCTAGTGGTGGACAACCTAAGCTTTGCGTACCCAGGCGGTGAACCCCTGCTAAGAGGAATCAGCTTTACGATCAAGCCTGGGCAAACCTTAGGGATTTTAGGCAAGATTGGCTCTGGCAAAACTACTTTAGTAAACTGTCTCAACGGCCATTTGCCGGTGGGTGCTGGCCAAATAAGGCTTGGCAGCGAGGAATTGGTCAACCTTCATCCCGCCGATCTGCGCCAAGTGATCCGCACCGTCAGCCAAGAGGTGTTTCTCTTTTCAGACAGCGTCAAAAACAACATCCTGTTTGGGGCACAAGGGGATTTGAGCGACCAGGAACTATTGGCGATCGTACAAAAGTCGGCTCTTAAAGACGAGGTCGCCCGCTTTCCCTTAGGATTAGACACCCTGGTAGGGGAGCGCGGGATCATGCTGTCAGGTGGTCAAAAACAACGAATCGCGTTAGCCCGCGCTTTAGCGGCCAAAACGGGGCTTTTGATTTTGGACAATGTCCTTTCGGCGGTGGACTATGAAACCGAGCGATTTCTTTTAAGCCAAATCCTAAAACGAGATACTGCGCAAAGCCTTTTGATTGTTAGCCACCGGGTTAGGGCCCTAGAATCAGCGGACCAGATTTTAGTACTAGATCAAGGTCAAGTGGTGCAACAGGGGCGGCATGCGAACCTCATTGAGCAACCTGGAATTTACCAAAGTACCTGGGCTTTGCAGCAGGAGGGCAGCCTTGCAAAACACTAAAAAAACAGATTTACGGTTGCTCCGCTTTTTTTGGGAATATGTCGTTCCCTACCGTAAGTGGATTTGGGCTTCCGTCTTAGCCTTACCCTTTGGGATTGCGACCACCCTCTTTTTACCTTGGCTGATCGTCCATATTATTGATGTCGAGCTGGTTAAAACCAACACTCAAGGGCTTTTAATCTCGGTCGGGGCCATGGCGGGGGCGGTGCTGGTGGGGTATCTGGCCGATGGGGTTTATACCTATAGTTTGCAACGGGCTGGTCAAATGGCCATTGCTGATTTACGCAAAGACCTTTTCCGCCACTGTTTGGCCCTGCCTCGCAAATATTACGACAAAAACCCAGTTGGCAAGGTATTAAGCCGCTTGACTAGC
>MFNE01000036.1:15017-17132 GCA_001783695.1 Candidatus Lambdaproteobacteria bacterium RIFOXYD2_FULL_50_16 | reverse complement strand
AGGCCTTAGGTGAATCGATTGCGGTGGGGGTATTAAGCCTCTTTGCCGATCTAATCAAGACCATAGGGCTGTTTTTCTTTTTGATATATTTAAGCTGGCAATTAACCCTGGTGGTGTTGGCCTTATTAATCCCAGTTTATTTGATAACCCTTTGGCTAAAAAAGAAGTTACGCCTTTGTTATAACGAAACCCGCGAATCCTTAGCCGAGGCCACTAGTTTTCTAGCCGAGGTTTTAAGTGGGGTTAAAACGGTTCAGCTATACAACGCCGAGATCAAATGCTTAAATAATTTTAAAGATAAAAATCAACGGTTTATGCTGGCTCAAAACCGATCAAACGTTTATGACTCACTACTTTACAGTCTGATCGAAGGTTTGACGTCGGTCGCGATGGCCGCCTTAATTTGGTACGGAACCGGGCAAATCTTGGCTGGGCTGGTGAGTATCGGGGTTTTGGTCGGTTTTATTAATACTCTCAACCGCATTTTTATACCCATCCGAGAATTTGCCCAACAGCTAGCGATGATTCAGCGCGCTTTTTCGGCGCTGTCCCATATATTGGACCTGTTTGGCGAGGAGCCGGAGGTCGAGGAGGCCCAAAACGCCGAGATCGAGGCCCGCTTAAAAGAATTCGAGACGTTGGAGTTTAAAGGGGTCCGTTTCCGTTATGACCCAAGCGGTGAGGAGGTTTTAAAGGGGATAGATTTGACCCTTAAACGAGGCCAACGCTTGGCCCTAGTGGGCACTACTGGTTCTGGAAAATCGACCCTTATTCGGCTGATTTTCAAGTCTTATACGGGTTATACTGGTTCGATTAAAATCAACGGCATTGAACTCGACCAAATCCCCCGCCGGTCCCTAATCCACTTGACCAGCTTGATGCAACAAGAGGTTTATCTCTTTAACGAAACCCTGGGCTTTAATATTGAACTAGGCCAAGGGCTAGACCCCAAAAGCACTGAGGACGCCGCCAGAGCGGTGCATGCTTGGGAGTTTATCGAAGCCTTTCCTGGCCAGTTGGAACACAAAGTTGTCGATGGCGGCAAAAACCTGTCTGCCGGGCAGGCCCAGCTAATCAGCTTCGCCAGGGCGATGGCCAAACCTTCCGCTTTGGTGCTACTAGACGAAGCGACAAGCTCGGTGGACTCAATCACCGAAGCCTTGATCCAGAAAGCGACCGCCCGGCTTTTTGAAAAAAAGACGGTTATCGCCATTGCCCACCGACTCTCCACTATCAAGCATTCAGACCAGATTTTGGTATTAAAAGGGGGCTTGATTGTCGAGCAAGGGCAACACCAGGAGCTTCTAGCCAGAGGGGGGCATTATGCAGAGCTACTTAATAAACTGGACCAAGCTGAAGAGGGTGCTGCTTGAACCTAGGGCCAATCACCTTTGAGCCTGGGCTCGGCGGGTTTGTTCTCCGGCTAGAGGGACTTTGGAGCCTAAGCCTGTTCTCCCTTTGGCAGATGGCATTAGAGGAGGCGATTGCTTGGTACTGCCCAGATCGGCCTTTCACCCTTTTGATCGACGCCCGCGCCTTTGCTCCCCAATGTTTTGAGGTCCAAAAGGGGTTTAGCCAATTTCTATGGAATCATCCGGTTTTAAAGAGTCAATGTTTGGCGCTCGCTGGGGTAGTGGGGCCAGATCACCTGCTCACCCACCAGGCCTTATCAGGCCCAACCCAGGCCTATTTTAGTGAGCCTGCTTTGGCTCAAGCTTGGCTAAAAGAGCGCAAACCCCCTTGGGCTGTTTAACCACCGAGTTGTCGCTCTAGCAATCCTAAACTTCGAGGTTCGATTTCAAGGCCCGCCAACAGTCGGCGGTTGAGTAATAGGACCAAACGACGCTGTAAGTCGCTTGGGATAGCGTGGTTCTTTGACAAAAAGTCGGGCTGGCCACTTAACCACAAAACCTTGATCGCCGCTCCGTCAACCCCATCTGTTGGGAACTCACAATCGGCGCAAACCAAGCCCTCCAGGTCAAGCTGGTAGGTCATTTTGCGGGGCAAAAACCGCCCTGCATCCAGTTTAAAACTTGGCTTGCCACAGGTCCGGCAGCGCTGAAAATCCAGCCCAAAACCGGCATCTTTAGATAAAAGCCCTAAAGCCCAAAGTAA
>MFNE01000036.1:0-15005 GCA_001783695.1 Candidatus Lambdaproteobacteria bacterium RIFOXYD2_FULL_50_16 | reverse complement strand
CTCTCCTGCGGGCCAGTTCCAGGCTAATTGGGCCTCTAGGAGCCCAAAGATCACCCCGGGCGCGTGCCCAGGTTGGGCCAAGCGGCTGACCAGTTCCAATAAATAGCTATGAATCACAAACCTAGGGTAAGAAAACTGCTCTGGGCGGATGACCTCTAGGGCTGAATAGGTTTTGATTTTAATAAAATCTTGAGCTTCAAAAACCCAGAAATCCAGTTCTAAAAGGTCGCCCGGCTGATGGCCAAAGGCGTTTTTGGCTCGCTTGGCCCCATAGAGGACTGCTTGCATCTGACCGGTTTTTTCCCCAAGAAAATGGGCAATCAAATCCTGATCTTTATATTCAAGCAACCGCAATAAAAAGGCCTTTTCGCGGGCGGAGGTCATGTTTTTTGGTCCCAAAGAGAAGCGCAATTGTTATTCATTAAAATCATTCGGCTGTGAGGCTTAATAATATAGTCAATCGGAGGCGCTAGAATCACTTTATTTGCCGCCACTTCGCGTACTCGTTTAAGGGACTCGACTGACTGGGCAATATCGGCCTTTATTTTGGCTTCCGCGATGCGTTCGGACTTACGAACATGAAGGTTTCCGGCCTCCTCTAGTACCCCTAAAACCAGGCGCCCCACCACAAAGGTGTCATGCACCAATTCGCCAAATGGCCCCCAAAAAAACCGTTCCTCTACCTCAAGCAATTTCAAAATCCCATGTTCAGTGGCAACCATGTCGCGAATAATATTGCTGGTTCCCCGCGCGTGAGCCCCGTTGGCCAGCATAATATTGGCAAATTGATCTATTGAAAATATTTCCTCTACCTTAGAGCGAGCCAAGGTTTCTAAATATTTGCTTGATTGGACCTCGGCGACAATATAGGCTTTTTTGTTAATCTCTTGGACCACCATACAAGCCAGCGCCGTTTGTGCGTCTATCTCTTCGGTACTTTTGCCTAGCCCGGTTTCTGATAAGATCAATACCTTTTTAGCCTGTTTTAGTCCTGCCTTATTTAGAACCTGATGGCTAACAGGGTCTCCAGAAAAAAGTTGCACCTCAGGTCGGTCCCCAAAGGCTTTGCGGAATTCGATACGTTGCTCCTCAACTAGATCGGCCACTATACTGATCCCTTGCCAACGAACTCCGGGCTGGTTTTGGTGTTCAAGGAGGCTAAGGATCATCTCCACCATTTCCTTTTTCCATCCGATAATCATCAAAGGCCCGTGGGCAATCGCTCCGGTCTCTAATGCCAGATTTTCCAAGCCATGGCTTTGCGCGAATTTCAGGGGGCTTTGCATTCCAGTGATCTGGCGCTCAAGCAGAAAGACTCCTTTTTGCATCACCTGGGCGAACTGAAAGGCGACCAAATCGGCCAGATCCTGCCCTATTTTGAGCCGTTCGAAGGGTAGATTTTGCCCGAAATAACTAAATCCGACCAAACGATCCTCAACCAGATAGGGTTCTAAACCGCGCTCTTGAATTAGGGCAAAGTAAGCTACCCAGTCTTCGACTACAAACAAAGCTTCGCGGAGCCGCTGGGTCACCAAAACCCGGTGGCTATGCCGCTCCTGGGGCAAAATATTGCCCAAATTTTCGGGGTTCAAAAGATGCAACCCATTGGGATTAATATCCAAAATAATTAAATCGCAACCCTCTTTTAAGACATAGTGATCAGGTGGAAGGATCACCGGATGGTTGGCTTGCATTTTTTTAAGTTCCCATAACCCCTCGATTGCCCCGGCAATCTTAGGGGTTCTTTGAATCTGGTTTAGCTTAGCCCGCTTTCGTTGGCCTAGGTTCCCAACATTTTCCAAAACCCCGATAACCAGTTGATTACTCAACTCCGCCTTTAGTTCACCATAGGTTCGTCCAACGTCGCCGGGTTTATAGCTCCTTAGTTTAAGCACCCCTTTTTCTATATCAAAAAAGGACAAAAGCAGATTATTCATCCCACTCATCAAGGCTATATTTACCAAATGACTGCGGGCGTAAACCTCATTAAAAATAACCTCTTCGACTCTAGCCTGATTGATATAAAGACGGAATTTGGGCAGAATTAATTCAACTATTTGGTAGGTACCAGGGCTTAACTTATTGACCGCAAGACTAGTTAAAATCGATTGAAAATCAATCTCTTCTGGCGATTTTTCGGGCCTATGGTCCGCTAAAACCAAAATCTTCCGCGCGGTATGAGCATTGGCTTTGCGGAGGTCTTCGAGGTTAGTGTCGTCGCCCGAATAATAATGAAAATCCTCAAGCAAAGGGTCTTTTCGAAGGTCTTGCACCTCGCGGTGATTCATCTGGTTTAATAAAACCAGATCCGATGAATCACAACCTGAGATTTTAATAATCGACTTGAGCATCTCGCGCATGTTGGGTTTCCATCCGCAAATAAGCAGCTTGTCATGGGCCTTTTTGAGGGGCACCAAACCGGCAACCCGCCTTCGGTTGCGCTCGACCAACCAACTCGTAATAGCACCGGTCAAGACCCCTGCGTAACCAATCCCTCCAAATATCAGGAACATAGTTACTAATTGCCCACTTTGGGTCTTGGGCGCAATATCGCCATAACCCACGGTTGTGACGGTAACGATTGAAAACCAAAGGGAATGGAAAAAAGTGTCGAACCCGCTGGCGCCGCCCCGGCTGTGTTCGACCTCCTGGATGATCAAAGAGATCACTAACAAAAAAGCGAAGAACCCCGCCAGTGTGGTCACCGCCGGATTAAAGATTACCTTTTTGATTTGCCTGGATATTTTTTTCTTAGTAGCCAAAGCCCCCTCGCGCTGTTGCCCCAAGGTATATCAAGAACTGGGCCAACCCACTAAAAACCGATCCCACAAGCGAAAACCAAACCCCAAACCCCAAAGCTTTGGTCCGCTAGCAGCTTAGAGCCTGTCAAATGGCCTTGGAGGTATTGCAAGCGAAAATCGATCACCGCCAAGGACTGCCCGCCATATAAACCGATTGTGGCTAGGGCACTTCCAGGGTGAATCTTTTCTAAGGTGTCTTCATAACCCAATACCGAGCCTTTAGCTAGGTATTGGGTCTGTTTTAACTCTAAATCAGCCCGTCCCAAACCTAAACCAACATAAGCCGTCAGGTAACCGAAGGGCATGTTTTCTTTGGGACCGTAGGTGCGAAAATCGAAGGTTTTGAGCGCCGAAACGGCGGAAAAGCTACCTGTTACTTGGGTTGAATAAAGCCCGGTGGATTCAAATCGGTCCCAGGTGTTTAGAAATTTAACTCCCCGGTAGCTTGAAACCCGAAGCCCCCAATTTTCCCCAAAGAGGGCGTTGCCGTCAAAATAGGGCAACTCCCCCTTGGACAGCTCTGACCCAGCAGTCACCGAGAGGTGAAGTCCTTGGGCCCAAAGTGGTCCGGCCCACAAGAGCAAACCGACCCCTAGTAGGCCCCACTTTTTCACCCTAAAGCTCGATAACACTTAAGCGTTCAATAGCGGTGTGGGCCTTGATTTGGGCCTGCACCTCTGGGCGCACCTCGTCGTCCACCAGGACCAACGCCATCGCGTGCCCGCCCTTTTTATTTCGAGAAAGCTCGAACTGGTTGATGTTGACCCCGGCTGCCCCTAACACGCTGCCCACATGCCCAATAACTCCAGGCAAGTCCTTGTTAACCAAGGCCACAATCCGTCCAACAGGCTCCACCTCAAATACAAACCCGTTTAGATAACTCAGCCGCTGGCGCTCCCCGCCAAAGACGGTGCCACCAATACAGATTGTTTCCCTCTCGCCCACAACCTCAATTCGAATGGCGGAATCGTAAGCAGAAAAATCTTTATCTGCCTTTTCTACGATATTGAGCCCTCTAGCCTCGGCGATTTGCAAGACGTTAACATAAGACACTACCGTGTCCATCGAGCCTTGTAAAAATTCCTTTAAAAAGGAGAGCTTTAATAGGGACCAATCTGAAGGGTTGATCTTGCCCCGGTAATGAAACTCGATCCTTTTAGGGTCCAAATTGGGCGAGGCTAATTGACGAGTAAAGCTCCCCAATTTGGCAGATAGGCTGGCGTAATAAGGGGTATCCCCTGCGGCAAAGGCTTTAATGTCCGGCAGGTTGACTGGGGTCGAGACAATCTCGCCTTTGAGGGCCTTGATTGCCTCTTTTGAAACCGTGTCGCCAATGCGAAATTGGGCCTCAGAGGTGCTGGCCCCAATATGGGGGGTCATCACCACGTTGTCGAATTTTTTTAAGGGATGTTCCTTTACTGGCTCCACGTCCCAGGTGTCTAAGCCCAAGGCTCCGATCTTGCCCGATTCGAGCCCGCGGCACATAGCATCTTCATTAAAAAGTCCACCTCTGGCGGCGTTAATCAGAATCACCCCGTCCTTCATCTGGGCAATTTCTGCGTCCTGGACCATGTTGACGGTTTCTTTATTTTTGGGGGTGTGGATGGTTATAATATCGCTGTTTTTAACCAGCTCCAAAAAATCCACCTGTTTAGCGCCATGGCCTTCGCAGTATTCCGAAGAGACGTAGGGATCATAAGTCAAGACCTCACAATCAAAGGATTTGAGGAATCGGCAGACCCGGTGGCCGACGTTGCCCAAGCCAATAATCCCCACCGTTTTACCTAGTAGCTCGGCCCCGTTAAAACGGTGACGGTCCCAGAGGTTTTGGGCCATCGAGTTGTGTGCTTTGGTCAGGTTGCGCATGGCGGCTAACATTAACATCAAGGTTAATTCAGCGGCGCTATTGGTATTTTTTGCGGGGGTGTTAAAAACCAAAATTCCCTTCTGGGTGGCGTAATCTACGTCGATGTTGCCAATCCCTACCGCCGCCCGGCCAATCACGCTAAGCCTTGTGGCGGCGTCAATAAATTCTTTGTCCACATCGGTTTCAGAACGGCTAATATGGGCATCGTAATCACCAATGATCTTAAGCAACTCTTCCCTAGGATAGTCGGGCCGGTAGTCCACTTCGATTTCAGGTTCTTTGGCGAAGTTGTCAAAGGCGACTTGGTGAAGCTTGCCACTGATCAATATCTTTTTCATGGTCTAGTTCGCAAATTTGAGGATCAAGAGAATCGAGGAAAAATAACCTAGGAGACCTAGATTATCAATGGTTGTCGAAACAAAGGGACCTGTGGCCACCGCTGGATCGACATGGAAGTGTTCAAAGATCATGGGCATCATCGAGCCCACCACCGCAGCGATTAACATAGAGATCAACATTCCCGTAAAAACCGAGAACCCGATCACCGCAAATTCGGAAAATTGGAAGCTAGCGACCATTGCCAAAAGCCCACCAAAAAACAGGCCCAACATCATGCCCGTAACCGTTTCACGAAAAAGCACCTGCCATAATTCGCTGGTTAATATCTTGCCCGTAGCCAAGCCTCGAACCACAATGGTCGAGGACTGGCTGGCGATGTTGCCACCCATACCGGCAATAATAGTCACAAACGCCAACAACTCGATATGAGGTACTTTACTGGCGAAAAACAAGTTGGTTTGAATGGTCATCATCCCACCAAAAAACGACACCATCAACCAAGGCGTCCGTCGAAGAAAGCCACGCATTGGCGAGGGCAGGCTATATTCTCCGCCAGTCGTACCGGCCAATTTCATTATGTCTTCAGTGGTTTCTGTGCGGATAACGTGGATCACGTCATCGACCGTGATAATCCCCATCAACTGATTAAGCTCGTTAACCACCGGGACCGCCGATAGCCCAGCGCGCTCGACGGTCAGCGCAGCATCCTCCTGATCGGCGCGGTCAGAAACACTGATAACCTGTTCATTCATAAACTCTTTAACCTTCACCTGATTAGGGTGGGTCAAGAGTTCACGTAAAGACAACACCCCAACCAAGTGGCGGCGATCATCAATCACGTAGATGTTATAAATCGATTCCGCATCCGTCGATTGGCGGAGCGCCCCAAAGGCTTCATAAACCGTCGCCTCTTCATGAATAGCGAAGTAGTAGGGGGTCATAATCCGCCCGGCCTGGTCTTCTTCGTATTGCATCAACAAATCAAACTGGCCCGAATCCTCGGCTGGAACGTGACTAGTGACCCAATGAGCCAATTCTTCGGGTAGGTTGGTTAATATTTTAACCGCATCGTCCGATTCCATCTCGGAAAACAAACGGCCCACCTGGGGCGCTTGCATCATTCCCAAAAGGTCTTTGACCAGTTCAGGATGAAGACGGTAAACAATCTCGACTAAAGAAGGAGAAGCCTTAATCATGGGCATCAGCATATGCCGAAAACCCATGGAAACGTGGTTGGCTAAGTAAGCGATTTCAGAGGGGTGCCGATCTAGTAGGTGGGCTTGGGCCTTGTCGATCCGCTCATTTTCGAGCAGGTCTTCAAGTCTAGCCAAATCGCTTTCAATCTGCGTCTTCATAGGGGGACTGCTAAAAAGAGTCATGAAAGCCCAGACTAACAGGCGGCTTAGACTACGGCTAGAGGGGAAACATCACTTCCAAGCTTAAAATATTGCGTAAATTAAAATTCCGCTTCTACTGTTTAAGCCCTTTCGACTAGGTTTCCAGCACGGTTGAAGATCAGACCTTTCATTTCCATGCTGGTCAGATGGGCTAATAACTCGTACACAGGCATCCCGGTTTTAAGGGCAAGCTGGTCGCTGTGCAGGGGGCCCATTTCTAAGGCATCAAAAATCGCCGCCTCTTGAGCGCCTAGGGGTGGCTTCTCAGATTGGCTGGCTAGATTCACCTTGGCTTGATTAGCCTCTCGCCAGCCTGGGACCAGCTCTTCGAGCAAGTCTTCTGCATCCATCACTAACTTCGCCCGCCCCTGTTGAATTAGACGGTTGGAGCCCCGGCAAAAAGGGGAATCTGGCGGTCCAGGCAAGGCAAAAACCTCGCGCCCCTGTTCCAGGGCTAAATTGGCCGTTATACTGGCTCCTGAACGCTCCCCAGCTTCGACCACCAATACCCCTTTAGATATCCCCGAAATAATCCGGTTTCGCAGAGGGAAATGTTCTTTAAGAGGTTTAGACGGGCAGGGAAACTCCGTGAGCAAACATCCTTGGGCGGCGACCTTGTGGGCCAGGGCGCGGTGGACGTTGGGATAAATATCACTTAGCCCCCCAGCCAACACAGCGACGGTTTTAAGCCCACAGGCCAAGGCCGCTTCGTGGGCCGCCCCGTCAATACCTAGGGCCAATCCACTAACAATCACCGTATCGGGTCGCAGCACCGCTAGACGCTCTACTAAACGCATGGCGTAGGCTTTGCCTGGATAACTAGCCTTGCGCGAGCCTACAAAGGCGAGGTGTAACCCTTGATTAAAATCATGTTCTCCTGCTTGGTACAAAACGGGAGGGGCATCCAGCAATTGGCGTAGGTCTTCTGGATAAAAGGGATCATCCCAATCGATTAAAGACAGCCCCAAGCTTTGCGCTTTCGCCAATTCCGCTTCTGCAAGGGGTTCCATTTGTTTGATCTCTTCGGCCCATTTATAGGGCAGGCCCAAGGCCTCAAGCTCGGAGGCGTTGGCGGCCAAAACCGCATCTGGCCCGCCTAGTGATTCACACAAATTAAAGATTTTTTTAGGTCCCAATCCCGGAACCAACCAAAGGGTCAACCAAGCCTTTAACTGAATACTCATTGCGCTTCTATCTCTACCAGCGCGTCCAATTCGCGCTGTGCTTTATGAGCAGCACGACTCTCGGCATAGTTTTTAACGCAATGTTCAAAGTAATATCGGGCTCGGATCGGTTTTTGCCGTTTTAAATAAATTTTACCCAACATCAAAACCGCATCTGGACTTTTAAAGCCTTCGCCTGTTAGGCCATGTTGGTAATTTTTTAAGACCTTGCGAAATTCCTCTTCTGACTGATCCAGCCTTCCTTCATCAAAAAAAGCCATCCCTCGCCAAAACTGGGCATTGTCCGCATCGACGTCATTAGGGTATCGGGACAAAAAGAGGTCAAACTGTTTGGCTGCCTCTAAATAATCCTTGCGCGTATAGGCCTTAAAAGCGTCGTTATAGGCCTTTTTGGCCGCTGGAAAAACATCTAGTTTAATGGGAAAAACGGGCGGATTTAAATCTGGATCGTCCCAAATTTGAGTTTCCTCCTTTTTTTCCACTTCTTTGCTAGGGGGTAAAACCACCGGCAACCGATGCCTTGCGCCTTTTACATGGGAACCCTTATCAGACTCTATAGACTGATTTAGATCTACCGAGGTTAACGCCAGAGAGGTCACCGGAGTGGGGATAGACCCTGCTTCTTCCTCGGTGCCCATATCCTGTTTACCGGGGTCTTCGGTTTCTTGGGGTGGGGCGACCGCCGCCAAGGCCGCAGGTTTAGGTTCAGGGTCAGTTTTTTTTTCAGTTTTTTGGGGTAAGGGTTTAGCCACAGGGCCTTTTTCAGCCTGTTCGTCTAGGTTCTTTTCCCAAAGCTGGATGGTATTATCCATGGCCACCAAGCGTTTATTAAACTCAACTTTGTCGGTCTCCCGCAACTTTTTGAGATTTTCTAACTCTTGAGCCAACTCTTTGTTTTGCGCTAATAAAAGCTCATTTTGATTGGCCAGGGCTTTTAGGGGATCTGGCTTAGCTGCGTCGGTGACCGGAGCGGGAGTGGGCGTGGTTTGGCAGGCGTTTAAACCCAGTAAACTGGCAAATAAGAAAATCCAAAATAAGTTAGCCCTTTTCATTTTCCCCACCGAAGTTTAAGCGGTAAACCCGCTCCATCTCATCGGCCCGCATGGGTTGTTGATTTTTTCGATAGGCCTCGATCAATTTTAACAACACCTCACGCCTCTGAACAAAGTTGGGGTAATTTTCCAAGGTATAAGTATAACGTGCAATCGCCGAAGGGTAAAGCAGGTGGTCAAAATACCAATCCCCAATCAAAAGTTCATGGTGGGCCAAGGCGTTAATGGACTTTTCCATATAAACCTTAGCATCGGGCAGATAGAGACTCTGAGGATAAAGCAGGAAAAATCGCTGATACTCTGTTACAATCTTGTGAAAATGCTCGGGGTCTCTTGAGTAGGCGTAACTATCTTTAAACAACGAAGACACGTTTCTTCGGTAGTTGAGCTCGATCAGCCGACTCATAACATAGGGCGCCAAGTGGGTGCCCTGTGCGTTAGCAAGAAACAGGCGGTACTGCACCTCTGCCGAGTTAAACGAGTCCTTATCCTCCCCGGTTTCCATCCAAGAATCACCCATCTTCAAATGGGCAAAGGTAGCGTAGCGGGTGCCAGGATTTTCGTCGATCACCTCTTGCAAAATCGGGCTCGCCTGGGCGTAGCGGCCATTGTCTAGCAGCTCGACCGCATTGTCATATTTCTGCTCTACCGTTTTAAACTCGGTCTCTGAACAGGCTATTAATGAAAAGGCCAAGAGGGCCCCGATAAACAACTTTTGGATCATCCTCATCCCTTGTGATGCTTGAGCCCTCAATCTGCCACAACCTGGGGGCTTTGAAAAGAGGGCGGCTTTTCTTTTTTAAAGGGCCCTGTTAGGGTTAGGCTCAACCTTGAGCGACCCTATGATAGAAGCGCTGACCCAATTTTTGATCTGGACCGTGGTCCCGGTCTTTTTGATGTTTATGGCCGAACGAGCCAGCCTGCGCTTTTTAATAAGGGCACCCTGGGGCAAGGCTTGGGTACGTTCACAGCCTTGGATGCACCCCAACTTTATCAGTCGCTGCCGCTACCCTATGGGGCTGGTATCCGTGGCCGTGTATCACGCCGGCGCATGGCTAGAGCCAGGTCCCTGGTTTTGGCACCATGCGGGCACCTATATCTTTGCCTTTTGGATCATCACCGATATTACCGATGGCACCATCGCCCGCCACTTCGACCTGCACACCGAGTCAGGAGAATCGATTGATCCGCTTTCGGACAAACTACTACTTTTCCCGCCCCTATTTTATTTCGGCTGGCTAGATTTGATCCCCATGTGGATTATCTGGGTCTTTTTGGTCTTTGATCTTATGGGCCAATTTTCCAGATATTTCATTCGCAACAAAGCAGCCAACCTCTTTGGTAAGGCCAAGACCTTTTTGACGGTAATCACTATTGTGATCCTGACTTGGCAAGTATCCTACTTAGATGCGGGTTACAGGTTTGGTGTCCCCGTTTCCAGCCTAACCCTTTACGGGGCCACGGCCTTGGCTTTTTGTAGTATGTTTTTTAAGCTGGTGCCCAACTATTGGTACGCAAACGTATTATCGATCCTCAATTTTTTATGTGGCATCGCTGGGATCGTTTTGATTTTAGGATACAACAAGCCCGGTCTGGGTCTAACGGCGGTCTTTTTTGGCCAATTTTTAGATCTCTTTGATGGACGAGCAGCCGATAAATGGGGGAGCACCCCGAGGGGTGAATTGTTAGACGATCTGGCCGACGGCACCAGCTTTGGCGGCACGGTGGCCATCTTAATCTGGTATAAATTCCAGGCCTCCAGCTTGGGGCTGCCTCTGGCCCTGCTTCACTTTACCTGTACCGTTTACCGTCTCTGGCGATTTTTAAAAGACAAAAAAAACGCCGGGGTTACTACTGGGGTATCCGTTTTTTCCGGCCTACCTAGCCCTGCGGCGGCCCTGCTTGCAGGAACCGCGAGCCTTTTAAGCGCTCCTGAAGAAGCACGTATGGGACTAATATTAGTTAGTTCCATATTAATGATTTCCAAACTCCCTTACATCCACTTTGGGCGGGTGATCTTGCCCGCCATTCCCAAACTGATCAAGGCCATTGTTTTAACCTTGATGGTGCTAGCTTTGCTGATCGGCTTCCAAACGCGAAACGATCAAGTGCTTTATTGGTCCGTCTTGTTGTGTGCCACTGCTTATATGGGGTTGGGGCTTCGTTTTAAAACCAAAACGGCTTCACCTTAATCCTAACTCAAAAAAACCTAAAACGGAGAAACCATGGATATTTATGTCGATTCGGCCAACTTAAAAGAAATTGAAGCCGCCAAGGAGCTTGGGCTGGCCGATGGGGTCACCACCAATCCGACCTTGATTGCCAAGGAAGGGGGCAGTATGCGTGAAATTTTAGGGAAAATCGCCAAAACCGTCTCTGGCCCAGTCCATGCCGAGGTTTTAAACCTCGAATATGCCGCCATTTTAAAAGAAGGCCGAGAATTGGCCAAAATCGCAGACAATATTGTGGTTAAAATCCCGATGCTTAGAGATGGACTTCGGGCCGCCAAAGCCTTTTACGAGGAAGGCATCCCCACCAATATCACCCTGATTTTTTCGCCTGCTCAAGCGATTTTGGCCGCTAAAGCTGGTGCGACCTATGTTTGCCCCTTTTTAGGTCGGCTTGATGACATTGGCCATGATGGATTGCTTTTACTTAGCCAGATCCGCTCGATTTTAGACGCCAACCCTGATCTAGAAACCAAAATCATTGCTGCCAGCATTCGCACCCCTGGTCACATGATCGAACTCAGCCAGATGGGGATTGACATTTTGACTGCCCCTAGCAAAGTTTTGCAACAGATGGAGAAACATCCCTTAACCGATCAAGGGATCGCCGCTTTTATAGAAGACGCCAAAAAGTTTAGTGCCTAATGAATAATCAGGACGAAATCAAACGGGTTATCAACCTAGAGATTGCGACCCTACAAGCCCTAGCCGATTCGGTTGGTCCCCAGTGGGACCAAGCGATTGAGCTGTTACTTTCGGCCAAGCGCAAGGTGGTCTTGGCAGGAGTGGGCAAGTCGGGCCATATTGCGACCAAGATTGCCGCGACCCTTAGCTCGACCGGCACCGCCGCCATTTTTATGCACCCTACCGAGGCGCTTCACGGTGACTTGGGGATGGTCGAGCGCGGGGATTTGCTACTCTTGTTTTCCAAGTCTGGAGAATCGGACGAACTGATTGCGCTTTTGCCTAGCCTCAAATCCTTGGAGTGCAAGGTAATCGCCATTACGGCCAACTTAGAATCCACCCTAGCCAAACAGTCTGACCTCACCCTTTATACCCCGGTCAAACAAGAGGCTTGCACCCTAGACTTGGCCCCCACTTGTTCCACTACGGCGGCATTGGTTTTAGGTGACGCATTGGCTGTAGCCTTGATGCGCCGCCGGGATTTTAAATCAGAAGACTTCGCCCTTTATCACCCTGCCGGTCGTTTAGGTAAACGGCTTTTGTATAAGGTCAAAGACCTGATGCGCCAAGGGCTTGAGAACCCAACGGTTATGCTTGATGCCCCCTTTAACCTGGTGGTTCGGGTGATGGGTGAGGGTGGGGTTAACGCGGTAAACGTGATCGATGAACAAGGCCGACTTAAGGGATTGATCACTGGCTTTGATCTGCGTAAAGCCTTCGAATTAGAGGCCGATTTAAAATCGCTTAAAGCTTTTCAGATCATGTTTACCCACCCGGTCACGGTGGACCCCGAGATGAAGGCGGAGGCTTGTTATACTTTGATGAAAGATAGCCCCAAGCCACTGAATCTACTGCCGGTGGTTTCAGGGGAACTCAGTGTAGGGATCGTCACCTTGCAAGATATGATTCGCGAAGGGTTGTAAAATGGGCTTGAGTAAAACTATCGGCGAAGGTCTGGCTCGCCGAGTCGAGTGGGCGTTGTTTAAGGTTTGTTATAATACCGCTCGCATGGTATGCTGGGAAGACGCCGCTCGGATTGGTCGTGGGTTTGGACTTTTTTTATTTTATACCGGCCTTCGCCGCCCCGTTGTCGAGCGCAACCTTGAGATTGCCTTCCCAGAGGCCAGCCATGCATGGCGCTACCGAACGGCCCGTGCTTGTTACGCCAATATGGGCAGTCATTTGATGGAATTTTTAGCACTTTCGAAACTTCGGCCTGAGGACCTTGGTCAATTGGTCGATATCGAGGGTGGGGAAGAGTTAAAGGCTGCCCTAGCCCAAGGACGGGGTGTGATTATGGCCGGTTCCCATTTTGGTCATTGGGAACTCTTGACCGCCACTATGAGTACCTTTATCCATCCACTGTCCGCCTACGCAGGAAGACAAGCGAATTTGCAGGTAGATCAGGCGATCAATCAGTTGCGGGCGAAGTTTAAAGC
This sequence comes from Candidatus Lambdaproteobacteria bacterium RIFOXYD2_FULL_50_16, assembly GCA_001783695.1. Lineage (GTDB taxonomy): Bacteria > SAR324 > SAR324 > XYD2-FULL-50-16 > XYD2-FULL-50-16 > XYD2-FULL-50-16. The sequence goes on along the minus strand of MFNE01000036.1, from coordinate 2,014 downwards.
CTTACCCATAGGCAAGTCAGAGACCAGCAACCGGGAGATGCTCCAATGTATCAAGGACAAAGGGGTCTTAGGTCTCTTAGGTGATTTAAATGTTCCCCATAAACATTTGTTTATAGATTTCTTTGGGATCAAAGCGGCAGCAGGCTTAGGGTTGGGGGGGTTTGTGGAGAAATTTAAACAACCCCTGTTTTACGCTTGGATCACCCGCGAAAGCGCCTACCGCCACAAGGCCCACTTCCGGCAGCTCGACTACTCCTTAACTGGCGACAAAGAGGCGGACCGGGCGGCGATTGTGCAACTCTATTTTAAGGCGCTGCAAGCCGAGATTGAAGCCCGCCCAGACCATTATTTTTGGTTTAATCGTCGGTTTAAGACCCGCCCTTCCTCTGAAGACGAAATGGGGGTTCATTTATATGAACCAGACGGGCTTAAGTGGTTACCTAAAATCAAGGTTTAGCGAGCCCCACTGCCTTTTGCCCTACCTAATCCTGGCAGAGAGGTGTTTTTTTATCCGGCTCGACTCTTTGTTTTTTTTACCCCTAAGGACCGCCATGGTGGATAACCCCAAATCCTTGACCGGACTGACTGGTTTTTTAGTTAGGCGTTATGTAGCCCGATTTGAAGAAACCCAAGACGAGTCGGTCCGCGCCCAATATGGCTACTTGGGCGGTTGGGTCTCGGCGGTAATCAACCTAGGACTGACCGGGTTTAAGGTCGCCTTGGGACTGTGGATTGGTTCGCGGGCGCTGGTGGCGGACGGGTTGCATTCAGGCTCAGATATGTTAACCTCGATCATTGTAGTGATTGGGTTCTGGGCGGCCGCCAAACCTCGCGACAAAGAACACCCCTACGGCCACGCCAACGCCGAATTGGTCGCCAGCTTAATTATGGCGGTGCTGCTGATTTTAGCCGGGTTCGAGTTAGCCCGAGACAACCTGCAAACCCTTTGGCTTGGCGATTTTCAAGTTATTGAAGCCCATCCTTTGGTTTTGGTGGCGGTGGCGGCCACCATTTTGCTTAAAGAATGGCTTTATGCCTTTTCTAAAGGCCTCGCCAAAGCCATTGGCTCCCCTGCCTTAGAGGCCGACGCTTGGCACCACCGCTCGGATTCGCTAACCACTATTGCGGTGTTGGCGGGGATCGTGGGTAATCAAATGGGTTGGCCCTGGGCAGACCCTCTGATTGGGGTTTTGGTGGCGATTTTGGTCGGTTGGAGCGGGGTCGAGATTGCTAAGGATTCGATTTCACCGCTGTTAGGGGAAAATGTGGGACCTCAAGTTTACCGGCAGATTATCGATCTAGTAATCTCGGACGAAGCGATTTATAATCTTCACGACATATATGTGCATAAGTATGGCCGTGAACATTACATCGCGCTTCACATTGAAATTTTAGGGAGCCGCACCCCAATTGAAATGCACGACATCGCTGCTGCGGCTGGGAACCGAGTGGAAAAGCGTTTTGGTGGGGCCTGCACAGTCCATGTGGACCCTGTAGATTTTGAAGGCGAGCGTTATCAGCAAGTGGCGCTGGAGTTAAAGCGAACGGTCACCAGCCATTCGGAGATCGTAGGGTTCCACGATCTGCAATTCCGTAGCGAAGAAAGCCGAGAACGTATCTTTTTTGAATTCTGCGTGTCACCAGAGATTGACGAGCTAACCTATCCAGAGTTGCATCAAAAGGTCGCCAATGACCTGTCCCTACGCCTCCCTCAAACCGAAATCCATTTCCAACTAGAACCAGCCTACAATATCCTGCACTAAGGCCAGGAAACATGGATCCAACCAAGGGGGCAAAGACAGGTCACGTCTTTTACTGGTAGCACTGATTGGTTAAAAAGCAGAAAACTAATAAAATAAGCCGCGTTTAACGATCAATCCCTTAAAACTCTTAGTTAATTTGAAGAAACCTAGCCAAGTTAAATTTATATTCTTGCAAAAAAAAAATTTGCGAACCCTCGCAAAACTAGACCCCTGCACGGTAAAAACCTCACATTTTCACTTTAACAATCTGA
>MFNE01000035.1:110823-112045 GCA_001783695.1 Candidatus Lambdaproteobacteria bacterium RIFOXYD2_FULL_50_16 | reverse complement strand
CGACCCTCAATCCCTACAACGGCAAATACCAAGGCCAACGCAAAGCCACCGGGTCTAGGGTCTATCAGGATTTGGAGAATCGGTAAGGGGCTTTTTAGCCAATTACGATTAAGACCAAAACTCGACCGCCCAGGGGCCGATTTTTTTCAAAATCGCGTCTAAGCGACCTGCTTCCATCAAAACCCTCAGCGCCTGGGTGGTCAAAACCCTGGCGTCATCAGGCGCAAAATTGTGGCTGGCTCTTAAGCCTTGAATCTCTTTCTTCCATTGGGCCGGGTTACCACCGGCTTCTATTGGTTCCTCCTGCCAATCGGCAACAAAAATCGCTCTTAAAACTGCGGGCAGGAGACCGGCGAACTCTAAGATTTGGTTTGGTGCCAAGCGACAACGAAAACTCAACAGTACACCTTGCACCATCGTGTACACTTGGTGGCTACTTCCTAAATTCGCGGGGGCTTTCAGTTTTGTTAGAAAATTTTGAAAATCGTCGGATGCACGTTGGTATTCGGCTGGATAGGGCATAGTTTATTAAAAAGATATGGGCCAAAGCCTTTCTTTAACCCTATTAAAACCGCCAAGCCAAATCTAGGCCTAGGATCAGGTTGAAGTCGTTTTTCTCGCGGACTAGGCCCATGGCGGGCTTGAGGCTAACCATCAGGCTGCCCACTTCGGCCCCTAGGCTTAGGTGTTCGCTAACTTGTCTGCGAATCCCGGCCCCCGCTTTGGCCAAGATATGCACCTCTTTATGTTGGGTGGTCCCCGCTAAGAGTTCCAAATAAAACCGCTGGCGCGCGGAACTGTTGTAAAGCAAAAGCGGCCCGGCGGCCCCATAGAGGCCGGTAAGGTGGAGGGTCTCGGTGGATTGGGCTACGCCCAAGCGAGCGTCGATCCGCCCCAATTCGCCAGCCAGTCCCCAATCGAAGCCCCGCTCTTTTAGCCCCATGGCCAAACGCAGCCCCGAAAGCCCGCCTTGCTCTTTGCCGTTATAAAAGCCAGCGAATCCTATACCCGTCTCTAGCCAACGAGACTGCTGACCTTGATAGGTCAAGCGGCCATACAGATAAGCGACCGAATAAATCAAAAAGGCGGCGACGATCACCAATCCCACGACCACCAAAATCAACAAAGCGTCGTCCAGGTTGCCACCGCCATGAATTCCAACGCGGAGGCTAAGATCTAAGGGGAGGGAGGGGGGATTGAAGGCCGGTTGGGGGCGGTAGGT
>MFNE01000035.1:95531-110812 GCA_001783695.1 Candidatus Lambdaproteobacteria bacterium RIFOXYD2_FULL_50_16 | reverse complement strand
AGGATTCGGGGGGCAGTTGGTCTTTTTCTGGGTCTTCACCAACTTGTGTCACCAGCAGCAGCTCGGCCCGTCCTTGTTGCGCTTCGGCCTGGACTTGGGTCAAAAGTGTCTTATATTGGGACTGGGTTAAATGAAGGGTTTGCGTTTTTGGCGGGGCTTGAGCAAAGAGGTTGTGGTGCAGCAGCAAAAAAAGCCCCATTAGGGACCAAAACCGCCCGAATCGTTTCATGGGAGGTTAATCGCTGGAAACAAGAGGTCGATCTGGGTTCCCTGGTCGAGCTTGCTTTGCACCAAAATGGCCCCCCCATGGCTGGCCATGGTTTTGTGGACAATCGACATCCCTAACCCGGTGCCCTGCTCGCGAGTGGTAAAGAATGGGTCGAACAACCGTTTTTGGGTCTCTTCATCCATCCCTCGGCCTGTGTCTTTAATGGTCAGGCGAATGACCTCTAGTTGGTCTCGGGCTCGTGAGGTTTGTTTCTGGAACCGCTCTAAAACCACCGAATCGGTGACCTCCTCGCTGGCGGCTTCCAGATATAGGTCCCCGCCTTCTTCCATCGCTTGGCAGGCGTTCATAAACAGGTTAAGCAGCGTTTGCTTGATCAACTGTTCGTTGCCGGTCACCCAAAGCCCCAGGCTTGGTTCGGCTAAATGAATCTCGACCGATTGTTGTTCAGCGGTATGTTTAACAAACTCCACAAATTCTAAAAGCACTGGCCCCAGATCAAGCCGGTCGCGGGGGACCGGCTTGGGGCGGGAGTATTCGAGCAGGTTGCTAATAATATGGTTAATCGAATGCAGAGCCGAGGTGATATGTTGCATCAACTCCATTTCGGTCGAATCTGGCGCAAAATCCTTTTTCATCATCGAGACAAACAACTCAATCGAACCCAAGGGATTCCTCACCTCATGGGCCACTTGCATGGCAATTTGCCCCATGGCGGCCAGCCGGTTTTTCCGCTCCGCCTCTTGCTGGAGCCGTTTGAGCAGGGTCACGTCCTCTAGGTTAAGAATAATCCCTTGCAGCTCCTTTTCTTCGGATTCGATCAAGGTGGTGGTCACCTCTAATAAAATCTCGTCGCCTTCTCCAAGAAAGCTAAACAATCTGGCACCGCCTTGATTAAGCCCTTCTAACTTGGCTGGATCTAGGGGGCTAGGTAGCAGGTCAAGGCCCAAGAGTTGATTGATTTCCTGGTCCAACGCTTGGTCACGGGCAATCCCGGTAATGGCGCTGGCTGCTCGGTTAAAGGTCTTCACCTTGCCTAAAAGATCGGTAACAATCAGTCCCGACTTCATCGACAAAAGAACGTTGGTCAACTCCTGGTTTTTTAAGGTGATCTGGTGGTTTAGTTCCTCCACTTGATGCTGGAGCTTTGCTTGATGCCCGCGCAGCTTTTCGATAGCCTTGTTAAAGGTCTCGAACGCCTGCGAGATGAGTTGCTTCTCGGCAAGGCCTAGGGAGGAAAGGTCTAAAGGTTTATCCATGGTAAACTCGTAGCATCGGTTACCGCTACTTTAGGCAATAATTGCTACTTTGCCCAGAGCTTCGGTGAACTTTTTGTTAGGCCCTAGAGCGGGCAATTAAGCGTTGCACCAGCCCTTGGGAATGGCTAAGATAACCAAAACATTCAGCGACTTTACAGCTTATGAAAATCGACGTTTATTCCAAAGAAACCTGCCCCTATTGCGACCGCGCCAAAGGCCTGCTTAAACTCAAAGGGGCCGAATTTAACGAAATCCGCATTGATCTTCACCCCGAACTACGTGATGTGATGATCGAGCGGGCGGGGGGAGCCAGAACGGTACCGCAAATCTTTATCGGCGAGACCCACGTCGGCGGCTGTGACGATCTGTTCGCGCTTGACGCCCAAGGCAAACTCGATCCGTTACTGAACCGCGAAGAGACCAAAATGAAAACCCTTCATAAACGAGTGATTGTCCTAGGCTCTGGCCCTGCTGGATACACCGCCGCCATCTACGCTGCCCGCGCCAACCTTCAGCCGATGATTTTGGCAGGCCCCCAAAAAGGCGGACAATTGACCACCACCACCGAAGTGGAAAACTTCCCGGGCTTTAAAGATGGGATCGATGGCAACGAGTTGATGAACCAGATGGAAGCCCAGGCCGCCCGCTTCGAGACGGTGATTGCCTATGGCGAGGTGGTGGAATGCGATCTTTCCAAGCGCCCCTTCACCCTAAAAACCGACGACACGACTTATACCTGTGACGCCTTGATTATCGCTACCGGGGCCAGCGCCCGCTACATGGGCTTAGAATCGGAAACCAAATACAAAAACCGGGGGGTCTCCGCCTGCGCCACTTGTGACGGCTTTTTCTTCCGTGGCCAAAAGGTTGCGGTAGTTGGGGGAGGGGATACGGCCTTAGAGGAGGCTGGTTACCTCTCGCAGATGTGTGAAAGGGTCTTTTTGATCCACCGCCGCGAGGAGTTTAGAGCTTCTAAGGCGATGCAGGACCGGGTCAAGGCCAATCCGAAGATTGAGTTGGTTTTAAACTCGGTCCCTGACGAGGTTTTAGGCGACGACAAAGGCATGACCGACCTGCGGGTTAGAAACATCAAAACTGGCGAGAAAAAAGAGCTAGGCGTGACCGGGATGTTTGTCGCCATTGGCCACACGCCCAATACCAAGGTTTTTAAGGGCCAGCTCGACATGGACGGCGCCGGCTACCTGCTGCCCCAAGGCCGTACCACTAAAACCAACGTCCCCGGCGTCTTTGTCGCTGGCGACGTCGCCGATGCCCACTACCGCCAAGCGATCACCGCCGCCGGCATGGGCTGCCAAGCCGCCATCGACACCGAACGCTGGCTTGGTGAGCAGGAATAGGGGAATTAGGGTCGGCAGGGTCGCCATGCGGGACCTTGCCGATAAGCGGTTGGCCTATTTTTAGTCTCGGCGCGGCCCAGCTGCATCTTCCCACCGCCAAACGCGGTCAATCAAAATTCTAGGCAAAAAAAAGCCCCTTCACGGGGCTTTGTCTCCTGGCCTTCTTTTCAGGTACAGGCCTTTACCTTCAGACCTCAAAGCCCCCCCCTCCCTTTCTGCGAAGCGGCACAATCGTTTAGCGGCTACAACTGTGGTTCCTAGACCGAATTGCAAGATCACACTAATTCTGTCTAGGTTATCAGGATATCAGGCAATTCCTTGATTTCAATAATCAATAGCCTATCACCATCAATGCTCGCAGTAATTAAAAGTGAGCCTTCGATTTTGGAAAATTCTCGACTGGGAATAATGGCCTGAAAAATGTCGGGGGTTCTCAAAATGAGATCGAAGTAGCTAGCCCATCGAGAAGTAGGGAAGGTTAGGGCGTTTAAAAAATTAACGATAAACTTGCCATCGTCTAGTTTTCCTTCTTTTTTTAATTCAGCTAAATAGGCTTTTGCTACAGGCCGAAGGTGAACTTTTGAGACTTTCATAATTTATTTGATCAAAGGTTGAACAGGAAGGCTCTTATAGCCAGTGAATAACAAAAATTGCGATGGTTCAATTCTTCGGAAAAAAGCCTAGTCACGCAACCGTTTTATTCAGAGTCGTTACTGAATAATTCTTTTTCCACGTCCTCCAAGGACGTTAACTCAAATGTCGATGGATTTTGCTGATACTTGATCATTTCTTGCTGTGCATTCATCGCACTTTGGATGCGGAAGTTTTGCAATAAAATCCGATATTCTGATACGGGAACGAGGACCTTCACAGGTTCCCCATTTTTTTCGATAATCTCTACCTCATTGGCCATCAAGAAACTACCCAGTTGCCTTTTGGCTTCGGTGGCGGAGACAGTTACGTGTTTCATAGTTACCTATTGGGATTCGATCATATTTTTTGCGCAAATGCGCGGGTTTGCGGAGGAAGTCGCCAAAATTGCAGGGCTGACGACCAAGTTTATACCCGTTAGATTTACTTATACCCCACCAACCAACAAAATAGCAAGAATAATAATCACTATTGTGAATAATATATTGTTCAATATTATGACCTAAGTAATGATCAGAATTATGCCCAATCGAGCCGAGTTAAAATTTAAGCCTTACCGCCTTACCCCCGGCCCCGCGCTTGCATCTCTTCTTTAGCCTCGTCGGCGCACTAAATTCCCCCTCCACAAACAAAAATAATCTGGCCCGAAGGTTGCATTTCTAACCTTGAACCCCCCTCTATTAGGGGCGAGATAGGAGAAAACCATGTCTATTGGGCTGTTCGACAAAAACTTATTGCTCTTGCAAAGGAGCATGGATCTTAGCGTTAAACGAAACGCCATGATTTCGTCGAACTTGGCGAACCAGGAGACCCCTGGCTTCCGGGCTCAGGACTTGGTGTTTGAGGATCAGTTGGACCGAGCCTTAAATTCAGACCAGCCCGGACCCTTAAAAACCTCCCATTCGCGCCACTTTGACGGGGCCCAAAGAGAACCACTCGAAACAGTTGAAGGACAACAGATCAACAGCTTTAACCCCGATCCAGGGATGGATGGGAACACGGTCAACTTGGATAAGGAAATGGCAAAATTAGCCGAAAACCAATTGATGTTCCAAGCGGTGACCAAGGCGGTGAACTGGAAGTTTCGAATGCTAAAAAGCGCCATCACGGAAGGAGGTAGATAATGTCCTTATTTTCTAGTTTAGAGATCAGCAGCTCGGGCCTATCGGCCCAACGCACAAGGCTGAAAGTGATCAGCTCCAACATCGCCAACATCAACACCACAAGGACCCCCGGCGGCGGCCCTTATCGGCGGCGCGAGGTGATCTTTGGAGCCCTTCCGAGCCAAAAAAGTTTTATGGAAGAACTCAAAGGACAAGAAGAAAACACGGGCATGCGCCAGGTGAAGGTTTTGGGAATTGTCGAGGATTCAAGACCCCCCAAGATGAAATATGACCCTAGTCACCCTGACGCCAATGAGGAGGGCTATGTTGCGCTGCCTAACGTGGACATAGTCGAGGAGATGACCAACATGATGGTCACCAAGCGCAGCTATGAAGCCAACATTGCTGCTATCAACGCTACCAAAAACATGATCTCCCGGTCGTTGGAGATTGGTGGGCGCGGTTAAGGGGGTAAGCGATGAGTGAGATTACCAAAATCGGACCCTTGGTGGGCAAAGGGATCGAGGTAAAAAAGACCCACAAAGAAGCCTCGGAAGGCGCTTTTGCAGAGCAATTATTTAAGTCTGCCCAAGCGGTGGATCAGGCGATTGACAAGATGCTTCAAGGTGCCCAAGCGGGCAACATGGACGCACAGGTAAACGAAATCGGCAAAACTATCCAGAGTGTCGCCGGGATTATGGAAAATCTTTCCCCAGATGCGGGCGAGAAGGTCCACACCCCGGCTAAGCTGGTAACCAGCCGCTACGAAAAAATGGACCCCAACGCCAAGGGTTAAGGCCCCAAACAGGAGTATAGGATGATTAAGGAAATTCAAGGTTCAGCCCAGGTTGCCCAAGCTAATCGGAGCTCGGCCAAGTCCACCGCGAAAGCCACGGTAGATCAATTTGCCAAGATTTTTGATGAGGTGAACCAAGACCAATTGCAGGCCGATCAAAAGATCGCCTCCATGGTCACCGGGAAAAATCGAGATATTCCTGGCGCTATGATTGCCATGGAAAAGGCGGATACTAGCTTGAAATTACTAATGGCTGTCCGAAATAAAGTGGTCAGTGCTTACGAAGACATGATGCGGATGCAAGTTTAAGCTTTCTTGTTTGGCCTGTATGTTGCACTTTCAGTTTATAAGTTAGGTCTTCCAAGGTAGGAAGGCCTCCCTCGATACTCCCGCCACCCAAGGATGGACTCGGCGGTTAGTAAAGCCAGAAACGACACCGCAAGGAATGGGGTGGTCGCCATGCCAGATCTGGGTTTATAATAAACCTAGTGAACCATACCCTCTGAGCTAGAGATGGCCGAACAAACCGCTGGAATGGTTGAAGATTTTCAATCACAGTTTCAGAACTTCTTCCAGGGCCTGACCACAGGCAAAAAGATATTTCTCTTTTCCAGCCTTGGCGGCATCGTCTTAGGTTTGGTCGCCTTTGTCTTTTTCTCCCAACAGGTTACCTTTGCCCCCTTGGCAACTGGCCTTAAACAAGCGGACGCCTCAAAGATTGTGGCCAAACTGGACGAGATGAACGTCAAATACGTTCTTCAACCCGGCGGCGGCACCGTCTTAGTACAGGCGAGCGAGGTGGACAAGGTGCGCCTTAACATCGCTTCTGCCGGTTTACAGTTGGGCGGCTTGGTTGGGTTCGAGATCTTTGACAAAAACAACTTCGGCGCCACTGAATTTCAACAAAAGGTTCAGTATAAAAGGGCGTTAGAAGGGGAGCTTGCTAGATTAATCACCCAGATCGACATCATTGAAAACGCCAAGGTTTCCGTCGCTTTGCCTGAAAAAAGCCTCTTTATTGACGATGAACAGCGGCCTACCGCTTCGGTTGTAGTCGAGATGGCCAACGGGGCGCAATTGAGTGAAAGAGGGGTAAAAACCATTATCAATTTGGTAGCAGGGGCAGTACCAGGCTTGAGCCAAGAATCGGTAGGGGTATCGGATACCACCGGTAAATTACTGACCAAAGCCTCGATGGACGACAACGGTAACGAAGCGCGTGATAAAAACTTTAGTTATCAGCAAGTGGTTGAGCAGCGTTTAGAAGAAAAGCTACTTTCTCAACTAGAAAAAGTGACCGGCAAAAACCGGGTCGAGGTGCGGGTTTCGGTGGAGATGGATTTTAACACCTCTGAAATTACCGAAGACTTGGTGGACCCCGACTTAACTGGGGTTTTAAGCGAAGAGTCAACTAGTGAAAAAGCGACCGGCAGCCGTTCGATTCCTATTGGTGTCCCTGGCGTTACCTCAAACAGCCCTGAAGTCCGGGCTGGGGCCAGTGAAATCGCCAACGTCTCTGATTCAGACAAACGGGTTAAGCGCACCAACTACGTCAACTCGACCCGCCATGTGGTCCGCAAGAAGGCTCCTGGTGAAATTAAGCGTATGAGTGTTGCCGTGCTTTTAGACGGGCAATATGAGTATGTCCGCGACGACGCCGGAGACATTGTAGGCGCACCAGTTTACAAACCCTGGTCGCCAAAAGAAATTGAAACGATGGACCAAATCGCTCGCCAGACGGTTGGTTTCAGCGGCACCCGCGGCGACACGATCACGGTGCAAAACATTCGCTTTACCAAGCCTTTGGTTGAGCAAGAGCGCTTAAAACAACAAAAGCGGGAAGCAACCCGCAAGTTTATCATTGACTTGGTTCGCTACGTGTTAGTTGGCCTGATCATCATCGTGCTGATCTTCATGGTGATTCGCCCGATGGTAATGAAACTCTCGGCCAAACCCGAGGACCTCGACCTACTCATGGGCTTGCCAACTACCATTGGCGAACTCGAAGGCGAAGAACTCGAGATTCCGACCGAGAAAGAAACCGGAATTCCGCCTCGCGACAAGATTATCGAAATCGCCAAGCAGGATCCCCTCAAGACCGCATCTTTGGTACGGACTTGGCTCAAGGAAAAGAAGGGACCCAACTAGCCCTGGCGGCCTAACTAACGATGAAACAAGACTATTCAGCTCCGAAGTTCGAAGACTGGACCCCTGGCCAAAAGCCAGGGGCCAAACCAGCAAAGGTCCCGGGCACCAACGCCGACGTCTTTACTCCTATCTCCTTTTACGACAAGCCCAAAAGTGGGCTTTCGCTCGACAAGGTGGACATCTCCAAGTTTTCCAGTACCCAGTTTGTTGCCGAAGGGACCCTACTTACCAACGTAGAGGAATATTCCAAACGCATCCGCAAAGAGGCCGAACGGCAAGCAGGGCAGATTCGCCTGCAAGCCGAGTTGGCGCGTTCGGTGGCTGAAGAGGAAGTAGCCAAAGCGGACAAGCTCCTTCACGAGACCGAAAAGGAGTGCGAGCGACTCTACGCCGAGACCAACACTGCAGCAGACGAGATCAAACGTCGGGCAACTGAAGAGGGGTTTTCGGAGGGTTTTAAAGCAGGCTTGGAACAATCGGTGGTAGATAATCGGTTATTAACCAGCCATGTGTTAGACCTGCTCGCAGAGCTTAAAGACTTACGCCAATCCTTGATGCGCCAGCACGAGTCCGAGATTGTTAGGCAGGCTCTTTTGATGGCCAAAAAGGTGGTTCATGGCGAGTTAACCACTAAGCCCGAATTTATTTTAAGCGAACTAAAAGGGGCCATTGCCCGTTTTGAAGGGGAAGGTAAAATCAGGATTAGTCTTAACCCAATCGAATACGACTTTATCGCCAAACACCAACGCGAACTAGAGGGGTATTTAGAGCCTGGCCAACCTTTGGTATTAAAAAAAGATAATAACATCGCCTGTTCAGAGCCTCTAATCGAGTCGGACTTTTCCTTGGTCGAACTCGACCTCAATCGTCAATTCAAATTGATTGAAATCGCTTTAGCCGAATGTGGCGAAGACCGAAGGTCCTTGTTTGATCCTAGGTTCCGCGTTGAGCGCGAATCGGAAAAGGCGGCGGTTGCGGGTCAAATTGCCGCTGGGAAATTGGCCGAAGAGGAAGCTCATCAAGCACTCTTACAAAAAGCGGTGGCTGACCGGATGGCTTTTGAAGACGCCTCCTCCAAAAAGGCCCAAGAGGCCAGCGCAGACAGTGAAGACGCCAATCCAGAAGACTCCCCTAACGAGGAAACCTAGCCTATGTTTTCATTAGCCCCTTATGGCAAGGTGATTGAGCGGGCCAAAGCCGACCCTACCGAGGGGAAGGTGGAAGAGGTAGTGGGCTTTTTGATTAAGGCCTTTAACCCTCGAATGCGAGTGGGCGGGCGTTGTATTATTCATAACCGCAAAACAGGCGATTCCGTACAAGGCGAGGCGGTGGGTTTTAAAGGCCGTTCGGTCTTGGTCATGCCCCTGGGTGACATTCGCGGGATTGGTCCTGATTCCGTGGTCCAACCGACTGAAGAACATACACAGATCTATGTGGGTCCAGAACTTTTGGGGCGTTGTATAGATGGTACCGGGCAACCCATCGACGGACTTGGACCTATCCATTGCAAAGAGCGAGCGCCCCTGTATCGGGACCCTATCAACCCACTCAAGCGCCGTAGAATTGACCGTAGCTTGGATGTAGGAGTAAAGGCAATTAATGGCATGCTAACCCCGGGCATGGGGCAGCGGATGGCGATTCTAGCGGGCTCGGGGGTGGGCAAGTCCGTGCTTTTGGGCATGATGGCCCGAAACACCACCGCTGATATCAACGTAATTGCCCTAATCGGCGAGCGGGGCCGTGAGGTTTTAGAATTTATTGAGCGGGACTTAGGCCCAGAGGGTCTTAAGCGCAGTGTGGTGATCGCGGCAACCAGTGACCAGTCGCCCTTAGTCCGTATTCACGGGGCCTATTTGGCCACCGCTATTGCCGAGCATTTTCGAGAAAAAGGCAAACAAGTAAATCTAATGATGGATTCGATCACCCGTTTTGCCATGGCCCAGCGGGAGATTGGACTTTCTGTGGGCGAGCCTCCGACTACCAAAGGGTACCCCCCTTCGGTTTATGCGTTGCTCCCCAAGCTTTTAGAGCGGGCGGGCAATTCGGATTCGCTAGGCTCCTTAACCGCTTTTTATACGGTATTGATCGAGGGTGATGACCCTAACGAGCCCATTGGCGACGCGGTCCGCTCGATTGTTGACGGTCACATCTTGCTTAACCGCGACATTGCCGCTCAGGGGCATTACCCGGCCATTGACATTCTTCGTTCTAAGTCTCGGGTAATGGTGGATGTTACCAGTAAAAGCCTGCAATCCAACGCGAACCGCCTCTTGCAAACCTTGGCCACTTATAAAGAGGCCGAGGACTTGATTAACATTGGTGCCTATGTCAAAGGTTCGAACCGAATGATTGACTACGCCGTAACCAAGATTGGTCAGGTCAATCAGTTTCTTCGCCAGCCTGTGGAACAGCGGGTCTCGATGGTCGAGACCGAGGCCCAGTTAGAGCAAATGTTCCGCGACTTTCCCGCTTAATTTATGAACAAACGAAAGGGCAACCATCGCTTAAAAAAACTAGCGAGTTGGTCCTTGGTGGGGTTGGTCTTGGGCCTTTGGGGCGGATGGAATTGGTCAAAGCGTTACCAAACTTTGGGCTGCAAACAAGAGCCTGTGCCGCTGGTCGAGCTTAACGATTGGGAAGGCCGCCAAGAGATTCGTTTTGTTGCGATAGGTGATGCCGGTACCGGGGAATCTGCCCAATTACAAGTCGCCCAAGCCATGGCCCAAACCTGCCAAGCCAAGGGCTGCGATTTTGTTCTTCTTTTGGGGGATAACCACTATCCGCGCGGGGTCACCTCGGTTAATGACCCTCAATTCCAAAACCAGTTTGAAATCCCTTATAAAGACCTAGACCTCCCCTTTTTGGTGGTTTTAGGAAACCATGATATCAAGGGCTCGCCCGAGGCGCAAAAGTATTATAGCTTAATCAGTAATAAGTGGAAAATGCCTGATTTTAACTACCATTTCAAGGCGGGGCCGGTGGAGTTTTATGGGCTTAATTCTAATTGCTCTTTGGCCGCTTGGTCCAGACTGTATGACTGGTTGGGGCAGGCCGGGGAACCGTGGCAGGTGGTTTTTCAACACCATAATTTTTACAGCTCCGGGGCGCATGGCAACGCCTCTTGGCCCCTTCGCGCTTTCTTTGAAGCCCGTTTTGGCAATCAGGTGGATTTAGTGATTAGTGGTCACGAACACCAGCTAGAGCATCTTAAAAACCCAAACAGCCAAACTGACTATTTAATCAGCGGTGGCGGGGGCCAAACCTATGGGGGGAGTGTTCCTGCTAAACCCAAAGAAAACAGCCTGTTTTTGAGTACCCAACCCGGTTTTATGTGGGTCCAAGCCCAAAAGGACCTATTAGAAGTGGAATTTTTTGACCTTTACGGAGCGCCTCTTTATCGGTATCAAAGGAGGAAATAATCTCTCCCCGTAAACATGCCTTTACCAGTCACCAGAAGAGAATTTCTTAAGCTAATGCGCACGGGTGCGCTTAGCCTGCCTTTGTTGTCCGTTGGTTTAGAAGAACTTTTGGCCCAAGGTGACCCCACCCAAGCAGAACCTTTGGTCTGGCTAAAAGGGCACCATTCGGGAATCCATTCTGCCCCTCTCTTTAGTGCTTCCGGTTACCCCGCCTTTATGTCGCGTTTTTTCCGCTCCTTGGGAAATGAGCCCACCTCTGAAGCTTTGGCCGGACATCCGATCTTAATTTTAGAAGGTAGTTTTTCAGACGACGCTTTACTCAAGGTACACCAAACCTTGAATTCTTGGGTTTCTGGGGCAAGGGTGGTGATCCTTTTGGGCAATGAGGCCGCTTATGGTAACGACCGGCCTGAAGGTTATCTGGACCTAGAGGCCGAAATCCTAGGTGACAACCCCCTTCCGATTATTCGTATTCCCGGTTTGCCCGCTCAACCTCGGCATCTTTTAGGGGTGCTTAATCACTTGTTACTTTACGGCCTGCCGGACATGGATGAATTCAGGCGACCTACCCTGTTTTTTGAAAATCTGATCTGTGACCGTTGCGCGTACCGGGGGGCTTTTGAATCGGGGGATTTTGTAAAGCATTTTGGCCAAAAAGAGGGTTGTTTATATCTGCTTGGATGTAAGGGGCCAGTGACCCGCAATGACTGCGCAACCCACCATTGGAATGGGTCTAATACTTGGTGTGTGGGGGTGGGCTCGCCCTGCACGGGTTGCAGTGAACCTCTCTTTCCCACCCACCACGGGCTTGGCATGTATGGGCAACTTTCGCACCGCGCTGCCGGGGTGCGGACCGGCTGGATTCGCCATTCTGAATCCCTGGCATACACCGCCTTAGGGGTGACCGCTGTTGGACTGGCGATTCACGGATTCACCAAACATAGCCTAGGCCAATATCAGGTCGATGATTCGGAGGAGTCATGAACCTAGTGGTCGAACGCATCCCTAATATTGAGGGGCTGATTCAGATAGCTTCTGTGAATGAGGCGGGAGGAGAACGATATTTTTTGATGAGTGGCCGGACTTTGCATATTGAGGGCCGCCTATTTTCCAAATATCCTTTAGAAGCGGTCACCTTAACCCAAAGCCTTTCGGCCAAGGGGGGCATAGCCCATGGGATTGCGGCGGTTTCCGCCTTAGAAAGTTATCTAAAGATTCAACCCACCTTCACTGGCCAAAAGGTCCGCCAGATTATGCTGGGGCTCTCGACCCTACATTCCCATATACATCATTTTTATTACGAACTCTTTCCTGATTACCTAAACAAAACCCATTTTGAAGGGTTGCTCCACCGAACCCACTTTGGGGTTATGGACCTGCGCTCGCCGGACGACCTGGATTTAGACCTTGCAGTAGGACGAGAAATTTTAAGCCACTTCCCTCAAATCGAGCGGACCTTAGGTGAGTTACAGCGGGGACTGGCGATGCTGGGGGGGAAGTATCCAGTCGCCATGAACCTGATCCCTGGCGGGGTAACTAATTTTAATCTAAATGCCGCCTTGGTGATGGATCTGATCCGCCTGCTTGACGGGATCAAAAGGCAGATCGAAGTTCTCTGGCCAGGAGATGTTAAACTTTTGGTTGGGGCTCTACCCAGTCTGGCTCAAGGCGGGGGCGAAGAGCAGCGGATGTTGTGCTTTGGCTCTTTGCCAATTGAGGGAGGCAAAGACGATCCTGCCTATTATTCCTCTGGGGTGTACCTAGACGGCAAACTGGAACCGCTACAACAAAATAAGATTACCGAATCTTACGTAGATACTTTTTACCGCACAGCGGATAACAAAAGCCTTAGCAACGACCTGATCTACGACCTCAACAAAAAAAACGCCCGCACTTGGATTAAGGCGGCGCGCTACGAGACCGAGGTGATGCAAACTGGGGCCTTGGCCAGAATGTTGGTCACTCACTATGGGGGCGGCAATGTGCAGATTTCCGATTCCATTTCCTCTTGGATTGGGGACTTGGGGCTCAACCCAGAGCGAGCCAATTGCCCAGCAGCACGAATTTTCGCCCTGGCCTTTGAAGGCCGCTATTTGATTTCTAGTCTGTTTGGGGCCCTGATGGGTCTGGATTCCAGTCTGCCTCTTAACCAAAACCGTCCCTTTGATTTTTCT
This sequence comes from Candidatus Lambdaproteobacteria bacterium RIFOXYD2_FULL_50_16, assembly GCA_001783695.1. Classification (GTDB taxonomy): domain Bacteria; phylum SAR324; class SAR324; order XYD2-FULL-50-16; family XYD2-FULL-50-16; genus XYD2-FULL-50-16. The sequence goes on along the minus strand of MFNE01000035.1, from coordinate 97,678 downwards.
GGGCGTGGTTCTGGTTCGGCATTAGTAGAAAGCCCGACTGGAGGGCTGTTACATGAGATTTATATCGAAGGTGGACGGATTCGCGGGTACCGCATCGTCAGTCCAGCCAACTGGTTGCTCTCTAGCCGCGATGAATTTGGACACACCGGGTTGGTTGAGGCTGAACTCAACCGTTTGGATAAATCAAAGACCCTAACCAAGCTTTCCGCCAGCCGCGTACTACATAGCTATTACGCCCAAGCGTTGGATGGAACCCAATGATGCGCCAAGCTTTGGTTTTGGTGGCTTACCGCTCCTCGGTTCGCCAGTTGAGCCGCTGGGGCCTAACCCTTTTGTTGCTGCTCGGCTATGGCACCGCATTAGGGCTGCGGCATTTTGGGGTGTCTATGGCTTTTGAGCGGGTGGAATTGGTGAGCTTGCATCGGGCTTTTGGCATATTGTTGGTAGGTTTGTTGTTGGTATTAACCTATGACCGGGTGCAATCAGGTCGGCCGTTAAAACCTGATTTTAAAAATGCGACCCCAAGTGAGTGGGTTGATATCGGCTTTTTTACCGGGCTGGGTTTGATCGCGGTTGTTGGGCTTTTGTTGCATCTAAAAACCCGTTTAGGTTGGCATGCTTGGCCCGATCTGGCCGAGATCAAGCTGGCCCATGAATTGATGGTTTGGTTTTTTCCAACCTTGATTTTGGTACGCTATTATCTCTGGTTGACCCGTTGGTTTAAAAGGGTGATCGCTTACCTACGGGAAAACTAACCCCTTAACCAACACCCCCAACAATTTAAGGAGGGTCGGTGATTTGGATCGGTTTGACCGGTGGGATTGGTGCAGGCAAATCGAGCCTGGGCCCAACCCTGGATGCGATGGGTTGGGCAATCATTGACGCTGACGAATTAGCGCGCCTCGCCGTGGCACCGGGCACCCTAGCCTTGCAAAAAATCGCCGAACTTTTTGGCCCTAAAGCCCTTACTCCAGAAGGCTTTTTAAATCGCGCCTACCTTGCCCGGTTGGTATTTACTGATCCAAAGCTACTAGCCGCCTTAGAAAAAATTACCCATCAAGAGATTGCCCTTTTAAAGCAAGCGGCACTTAAGGCTTTATGGGAAAAGGACCCAGAAGCCAAAGTAGTTTACTTGGTGCCCCTTTTATTTGAAAAAGCAATGGGTTCGCAATTTCAGACAACCGTGTTAGTGGAGGTGGACCCAGAGATTCAGATCGCTCGGCTGATCGAAAGCCGAGGGATGGACCCGCAAGACGCCTTGCGCCGGATCACCGCCCAGATGCCCCTTGATCAAAAGTTAGCCCTCGCCGATCACGTGATCGACAACAACCACAGCCTAGAGGCCGCTCAGTTCCAAGTGCGACAACTCTTTGGGGAACTGGCCAAACTTCCTCATTTAAGCCTAGACGAAATCTTGGAGCGGAAATGATCTTTAGCCCACAAACCTTAACCGGCCAGAGTAGAGAACATATTGTTCAATTTCAAGAACCTCGGTTTGCCCTGCATCCCTTGGCGGCCAAGGCTTTTTTTGAGATGCAGGAGGAGGCGCGGAGCGCCGGGATTGAGCTAGCCGTGTTTTCAGGGTTCCGCGATTTCGACACGCAGGTGCGAATTTGGCGGCTTAAAGCCGCCGGCGAGCGACCGCTATACAACACCCAAGGGCAACCGATCCCTTATGCCAGCCTATCCCCAGAAGCCTTAATTCACGCGATACTGCGTTGGTCCGCCTTACCTGGAGCCAGTCGTCACCATTGGGGCAGTGAGATTGACCTGATCGATCAACGGGCGATGCCTCCAGGCTATAGGGTCGAATTACTACCTCACGAATATGCGCAGGGTGGAATATTCGGGCATTTGAATACTTGGATAGAGCAGAACGCCGCCCGCTTCGGTTTTTTTCAGCCCTATAAAGAAGACCTAGGTGGAGTAGCCCCCGAGCCTTGGCATTTAAGCCTAAAAGAGTTATCCATCCCCGCCTTGAAAGCCTTGACGCCTGGACTATTACAAGAGACCCTGCAAAAGGCGGAGTTGCCTTTGTCGGAGACCTTACTGCCCATGGTCGATCTCCTCTATTCCAGATATGTGATCAATATATGTCCTCCCGCAACGCCTTAATAATTTTATGGCTCTGCCTCTGGGCCTTGCCA
>MFNE01000035.1:67214-95510 GCA_001783695.1 Candidatus Lambdaproteobacteria bacterium RIFOXYD2_FULL_50_16 | reverse complement strand
CGCTTGCTTGGTAAAGATTGCCAAGGGGACGCGGGCTTGATTATCAACGCCGACCAAGAAGGGGTTGAGATCTTAAGTTTGGAAGGCGAGATTAAGCGGGTCGAACGGGCCCAGGTCGAGCATATTTTAATCTACAACTCTCTCGAAACGCCAATAACCAAGATCAACCTAAACGGAGCTCTAGGCGCGCGGTTGCGCGAGATTCAACTCGACTATGACGGAAGGGAGGGGCTGACCGGGTGGCCGATCAAGTTTGTGGAGGACTTGGTTATCTTTTTTGATTTAGAAGGCAAAACTAGTCTGCTCGCGATTGATAAAATCGTCAAAATCAGTGCCTCCCCGGTACCCTTGGGGGAGGTGGAGTTGACCCAGCAGGGGGAAAAAACCGAGTTGATTTTGGGCAACGCTCTGGCCCAATGTACTGAAGCGCCCAGGCCGGGGCTTTATCCAACCCGCACCATTAGCGACCAAATCCGTATTTCCCAATTTTTTTCGACTTACCAAAAGGGTTTCGAGCGGCTCTCCCGGTTTCAGTCGCGCACTAGGTTTTACGCCAAACCCTTTGTTTTCGACCGCGAAACCAAACTGGGCCTGCCTTTGATGGCGCCAGGGCGAGAACAAGAGATACCTGGACAGTTCCCCTTTTATTTCCAGTGGTCTGCAGGACGGCCTTACTCGCACCAGGGCTTAACCGTCTTAGGGACCAAACCCAATGAGTGGTTGCCCCAGGTGGAGCCCATCTTTGTGATGCAAACCGATCTGAAGTCCCACTTTTTTAACGCGAGTTTTGGGGGCAACCCGTTGGCCCTTTCGGCGGGGTCTAACTATCTAGTGGCCAGCCGCACCTTTGTGGCCGATTATGTTAAAAAGGTGGCAACCAAAGAAGCTAGCCTGACCCCGTCTTTTAACTACTACGCCATGAGTGGGATTGATTACGGGCCCTGGTCGGTGGCGGGTGGGGCTTATTACCCAATATACGGAGTGGGCGCGGGGGGATTGTTCCGCGAGGTGTTGCCAACCAGGGCAAGCCCCATGGCTAGGTTACTGTATCAACAAGCTCGCTGGAGGTTTAAAGCGATTTGGTCAGCCAGTAATTATAGCAGTGGCAGCCCCACCAAACTTGACTTAAGGCTTGCTACGATGGACGAACTGGCTGGGAGCGGTTTGGTTACCGCCCAAGAGGCCGTATTGATAACTGATTTAACCCGCTTTGATTTAAACGCCCGCTATTTGAGGCTCGGGGTTGATCAGGAATTAAATGATCAAGTCCAGTATGGAGTGGACGCAATCAGGGTCGAGGTGGACTACTCGGAAACCTATCAAGGTTGGGATCAGAATTATCAGGCGCGAAACTGGATTTCGCGGGCTTTTGTTAAACAAAAATTTGGTTCTTACGTTGAACTGCGAGGGCAAGTAAACCTTTTCTGGCGGCAGTTTGATTTAGTCTATTTTGGCAAAACCAGCCGCTTTAGCGAACAGCAATACTCCCTGATAGGTTCCATTGAATTTATCATATAAAGCTATATTAATTGGGGTTTTATGCTGGCTCCCCTGGACGGCTCAAGCGCTGAACTTAACCGCGCTTTATCAAGGGGCTTGCAAGCGTAGTTTAGGGGTGATTTTAGAGGTTGGTGACGAGCGCTTAACCCTCTTGGATTTAGAGGGGCATTTCCAGGAAATTCGGCGGTTTGAAGTGGTATATGCGGCTTATTATCCGGTTGGCCAGTTGCCCTTAGAAAAAACCGAGCGCCCCTTAACTAATCCCTTAAGAATCAGTACCATTCATCAAAATGAGTTGCAAACCTTAGCGGAGGGTTGGGCGATCGACTTTTCGGAAGCAGAGATATCCTTTCTTACCCTAGAAGGCCGAGAAATAATAATTCAGCGGGACTCGATCTGGGATATTGAGGAGCTCACTTTGGATCAGGAGCTCAAATTCCAAGCGCAAAAAACCGAACCACTAGACTTTGTACACCCTTACCCTTTCGCGCATTGCAACGGGCACGCCACGGGCAAAAAAATATATCCCCAACAACTCTTGGCCGATCCCTTTATGATAAAAAGGGAGTTTGACCGCTTAGAAACCGAAGATAAGGTGATCCACGGGTATCAAGAAAACAAGGTTTTTTACCCAGTGCCCCAAGTCTATTCAAATCACAATAGTTTGGGCCTCTGGATGGTCTCGGGGAGCCGTTATGGCTCCAGCCGAAACCGGGTTAATAGCTTTATCCCTAGTTTTGTTTCAGAGCTTTCTGAAGGCCCCTATGGATTCCAGCGCATCTTAGTCACCGGGACCGCGCCCATGCCTTATAGCCTGCACGAAGAGCCCCAAAGCCAGTTTTACTACCGGCTCAAAGCGGACTATGTGCATTTTTCGATCATGTATGACTTTGACCGGCTCCTTTTGGGCGAGGAGCGATTTAAGTGGTCGAAATTGGACCTAGGCCCAGTGGATTTTAGGTTAAACGAACTCCAACATATTTCGGCAGGTTATGATTATGGCCACTGGTCCGCCGAATATGCCTGGACCCCCATCCAGTATGGGGTGAACGTAGAAAATAGATTTTTCAAAAACCGGGTGGACTTAAACCAGCTTGCTTTGCGTTTTCAAAATCGCAGCTTTATGACCGAATTTCATTATGGTTTTGCGGTAGATGGCAAGGTGGATAACATTGTATTTTCCGAGTCCGATAGCCCAGAGATGATCGCGCAAAAGGAGCGTTTAAAAAAAGAAATCGCTTCCGCAGCGGACTACTTAACTGATATACGCCACTACCGCATCAACCTGGACCTTAAAAAACTTCTCCCCTTCTCGCCTGAGATTAGTTACATCGGGCGCAAGGTGGACTATACCCGCGATGCCAGCCAAACCGAAGCCGCCAGCCGCCTAGTTCAACAAACCCATATTTTAGCTCTGTGGGTGGCTCAAGAGTTGCCTTTGGATTTGCGGGTTACCGGATTTTTGTCCGGCGAATCGGCGCAAAGCGCCTATGGCCAACAAGACACCTCTAAAAATCAGTCCAAACTCTATTTCAAAGGTGGGGCCAAGTTGGACCTGACCTTTTAGGGGTTGCCGCCGGAGTCTAAAACGTGGAGAATGGAGAAACTATTCTGCATAAACTATGGGCTCAAAGTTTCGATTTGTATTGCTAGGTGTTTACCTGTTCCCTTTGGTCGCTTGGGCGCACTACCCTGAGCATCTTGACCAACTGGTTGCCGAGAGGTCTTGCCCAGGGTGCCAGCTTTCCAACGTTCCCTTATCGGGAGTGGAAATCAAAGGGGCGAAACTCGCCGGAGCCTTGATGAAAGGGGCCCAAGCCGAGTGGGCTGACCTCGAAGGGGCCGATCTTTCCGAAGCCATCCTAGACAAAAGCAACTTCCGTTGGGCCAATCTAGAACAGGCGAATTTGTCAGGCGCCCATTTGGCCGGGGCCGATTTTGGCACGGCCCGGATGAATCAAGCAAAAATGATTGGCATTATTGCTCCCAAGGTTGAGTTTAGTTACGCCGATCTGACCCGGGTGGATCTGTCGGGGGCCCAGCTTCAATTGGCTAAGTTTTTAGGGGTTAATCTGCACGAGTCTAGGTTGGTAAACGCGAATCTCGAAAATGCTTTTATCGAACAATCCGACCTAACGGAAACCGATTTTAGTGGCGCTCGTTTGGGACATGCGAGCCTAAAGGGCAGTAACTTAAAAGGGGCCGATCTGCGAAAAGCCAATCTGGAAGGGGCCAAGATCGATAAGGCCAACTTTGAAAAGGTCCAACTTTCTGAAGCTGTTTGGATCGATGGTAGGATTTGCGCCTTAGGTTCGGTAGGACAGTGCAACTAGGCGGGTTGATGAAACTAGAATGTGATTTTTATCCAGTTGACCCAGATCAACTCAAACGAGAAAAAGCCAAAGCGCGAGAACTACGCCACAGCCAGTGGTGGAAAAATTTAAGAGGGCGAGGGCAGTGCTATTATTGTAAACGGCGTTTTCCGGCTTTGGAGTTGACCATGGATCATTTAGTCCCCCTCTCGCGGGGTGGAAAGTCGGTCAAACAAAATGTGGTGCCTTGTTGCAAGGAATGTAACAACCAGAAAAAATATCTGCTACCCGTCGAATGGGAAGCCTATCTACAAGGTAAGTTGGTTGAGCCCTGAAAACCCCTGGACCCTGTTCAAACGTCCGATTGTCGCTTTGGCCCCCATGGACGGCGTCACAGACCGGGCCTTTCGTCAGGTGGTCCGCCGTTTAAATCCAGAGGTGTTATTATATTCCGAGTTTACCTCGATCAACGGGATCGAACATTCAGGGCAGGTGAGGGAGCGGCTCCGGTTCGAAAACATGGAGTTGCCCTATTTGGTTCAACTCTTTGGCCGTGAGCCCGCCTTGTTTGCCAAGATAGCTCAAGAGATTTCGGACCAAGGGATTAGTGGGATTGATATAAACCTAGGCTGTCCTTCGAAACGAATCGTGCAAAACGGCAACGGCGCCGCTCTAATCAAAGAGCCCGACCTAGCCTGCCAGATTGTTGAAGCCACAGCCAAAGCCACCCATTTGCCGGTGACCGTAAAAACCCGTCTTGGCTGGAGTGACGCTGAAAATCTGATCCCTTTTGCCAAAAGTTTAGAGTCAGCGGGGGCGCAGTTGATCACCATTCATGGACGCACCGCCAAGATGGGTTATCGGGGGGAGGCTGACTGGGAGCCGATCTACGAATTAAAAAAGGCCCTGTCGATCCCGGTTTTAGGGAACGGGGATTTAAGAGGTGGTGACCAGGGAAAAGGACAGCTTAAAAACCTGGACGGCTTTATGATTGGCCGCGCTAGTTTGGGCAACCCCTGGGTCTTTTGGTCTGAAGAAAAACGAGCGGAAGTGACCTTGCGGGATAAAATTGAAGTGATGATCGAGCATCTACAGGCGCTCCTTAGTTACCAGCCCGAGCACAAAGCTTTAATTGAATTTCGCAAACACTTAGGCGGTTATGTCTCTGGGTTCAGGGACGCGAAAGTTGCTCGAAGGGAGCTGATGGAAAGCCAAAGCCCAAGTGAATTTACCCAACGCGCCTTATCATTGGTATCATGAGCGAATCTGATTTATATTTACATCGCGGGGTTTCCTCTTCTAAAAGCGAAGTGCACAAGGCCATTGGCTCCCGAGACAAAGGGCTTTTTCCAGGCGCTTTCGCACAAGTGCTCCCTGATCATCTCTCTGGTGACCCAGAGGCCTGCCTTTTAATGCACGCCGACGGGGCGGGGACCAAATCTTCGCTGGCCTATTTGTATTGGAAAGAAACGGGGGATCTCAATGTTTTTAAAGGCATCGCCCAAGACTCGCTGGTGATGAACCTGGACGACTTGGGTTGCGTGGGGGCGGTAACCGGGTTTGTACTTTCTAACACCATTGGCCGTAACAAGTTTTTGATCCCTGGCGAGGTAATCCAAGCGGTGATCGAAGGTTATAGTGAAGTGGCAGCCCGCTTAGCAAAAGAGGGGATCGAGATCCATATGGCTGGAGGCGAGACCGCCGACCTGGGCGACTTGGTGCGCACCTTGATTGTCGATTCAACCGTGGCGGTGCGGATGAAACGAAAAGCGGTTATCGACCTTGGGCAGGTGAAACCAGGAATGAAACTGGTGGGTTTCGCCAGCTTTGGCCAAGCCCGCTGGGAGACTGAATATAATTCGGGGATTGGCTCCAACGGCCTGACGGCCGCCCGCCATGATGGCTTGGTCCATGATTACGCCCAATATTATCCCGAGTCTTTCGCGCCCGAAATCCCTGAGAATCTAGTTTATTTAGGAAAAAACAAGATCACCGATCCTTTGGCAGGAACCCCCTTGTCCGTTGGTCAAGCCTTACTCTCGCCAACTCGCACCTATTTGCCATTGATCAAGAGCATGATCAAGGAGTTTGGCGGGGAAATCAAAGGGTTGATCCACTGTAGCGGGGGTGGGCAAACTAAGTGTGTTAAATTTGGTCAGGGGATTCATTGGATCAAAGACAACCTTATTGAACCGCCCCCCATATTTAAACGGATTCAAGAAAACAACGGTTATAGTCTAGCCGAAATGTTGCCTGTATATAACATGGGCCAGCGTTTGGAGGCGGTGGTGTCGGCGGACATGGTGGCCCCGGTGATCGCTTTATCAAAAAGTTTGGGAATCCTGGCGCAAGAGACCGGGCGGTTAGAAGCCTCTTCGGGGGCGAACCACTTGAGTATTTTTGCTCAAGGTGAGGAGATCCAGTTTGGGGCCTAGTTATTATTCAGACGAGCAAAAAAAGGCGCTTTTGCTATTGGCTCGAAAGGAATTAGAGGAAAAACTTTTAGGGAAGAAATACAACCAAAAGGCCTTTTCAGACCCCGCCTTTTTGGCCCCGCGAGGTTGCTTTGTGACTCTTTATAAAGCAGGAGAACTGCGGGGGTGTATCGGCCAATTAGAATCGGATGAGCCCCTGGGGCGGTTGGTGCCTGTTTTGGCGGTGGAATCGGCGCTGCAAGACCGGCGCTTTGCCCCGGTCCAGGGGGACGAATTGGGTCAGATTGTGATCGAAATCTCGGTCTTGACCCCACCCCAAGCAATGGGGCCCGGAACGATTGATCAACTCTTAGAGCGACTGCGGCCCTTGGTGGACGGGGTGATCTTAGAGGCTCAAGGACGTAGGGCAACCTTTTTGCCCCAAGTGTGGGAGCAACTAAGCTCGAAAAAAGAATTTATCTCAAGCCTCTGCCGCAAAGCGGCACTCCCGGCAGATTATTGGCGGGAAGGGGCGATGCAACTTTATACCTATCAAGCCCATCACTTTAAGGAAGAAACATGACCGAGCACCTGCTTTTACAAGCTGCCTTTAAAAAGCCAATTGCCCGCACCCCGGTCTGGGTAATGCGCCAAGCAGGCCGCTACCTGCCCGAATACCGGGCGACTCGGGCCAAGGCTGGGGACTTTTTAGGGCTGTGTAAAAATGTCGATTTGGCGGTCGAGGTGACCTTGCAACCGTTAGATATCATTGGGGTAGATGGGGTGATTTTGTTTTCAGACATCTTGACCCCCCTGGAACCTATGGGTTTGGAGCTTAGCTTTAATCCCTCTCCGGTTTTTGCCAATCCCCTTAAAAGCGAGGCCGACATTGACAACTTGAGGGTTCCCGATCCAGCGGAAGGGGTGCCTTATGTAGGGGCGATTTTAAAAAAATTGCGGGTTGAGGTCAGGGACCGCGTGCCGGTTATTGGGTTTGCCGGGGCGCCCTTTACCTTGGCTTGTTACGCAGTCGAAGGCGGAGGGTCAAAGCTTTTTTCCAAAACCAAATCCCTTTTTTTCGATCAACCCAAATTGGCTTTTAAGTTAATGGATAAGCTGACGGATATGACCATCAGCTACCTTAACTACCAGATTGATTCGGGCGCACAGATGGTTCAGATCTTTGACACCTGGGCTGGTAGCCTTTGTCCTGACGACTATGACCGTTACGTCTTCCCCTGGGTGGCCAAGGTGTTTGCCGGGCTTAAGGGCCAGGGCCTAGTGCCTCGTTGTTACTATATTAACGGTGGAGCGCATTTGCTCGAACGCATGGCCCAGACAGGTGCTGACGTAGTTGGGCTTGATTGGATGAGTGATTTAGGCACCGTCAAAGCCCGAATAGGGCACCAAGTGGCCCTGCAAGGCAACCTTGACCCGAACGTCCTTTTTGCCAGCCCCGACGTGATCCGCAGCCGGGTCAAGGAGATTTTGGACAAGTGGGGCAAAGACTCGGGTCATATCTTTAACCTAGGCCATGGAATCGATAAAGACGTAAATCCCGAACACCTCAAGGCTATGGTAGCAGCGGTCAAGGAATTTTCGGTACGCTAAGGCCCTATGAGCCTCGCCGATCTGCTATACCTAATCCCCCTGGTGCTTTGCTCACCCTGCCTGTTGGTATTGGGGTTGGGTATGCCCCAAGTGCGGCGGCAGCTGATACGTTTATTTTTTAGGATGCCCCCCCAACTGGCCCCGGCTAAAGCGGGGCGGGTGTGGTTTCATGGGGCTAGCTTAGGTGAACTCGGTTTGGCGCTCGATTTAGCCGCCCAACTACAGGCCCGCCGACCTAAACTGGAGGTGGTGTTTAGCACCAACCGCGAACCAGCACTCTTGCGAGGGCAGGAGCGGGGGGTGCAGATTTGGTACAAACCCTTCGATTTTAGCTGGCTCATGCGGCGCTTGATCCACCGATTAGAGCCTGACCTCTTGGTCTTGATGGAGACTGAGTTGTGGCCTAATCTCATTGGGCAATTTAAGGGACCCATTCTGCTACTTAACGGGCGATTATCAGACGGGCATTTTGATAATTACCAACGGTTCCGCTTTTTAGTTGGTCCTTTGGTGTCGCGGTTGGACCGGATTTTGGCGGGGGATGTGATTTCAGCTAGCCGCTTTTTGGAGCTAGGAGCCCAAGAGGTCAGCACACCGGGCAACCTGAAATACCGATTGCCACCGGCACCCCAACCAGAGCAGCTAGCAAGCCTGCGCAGCCTCTGCGGACTGGGTGGGGAACCCCTGTTAGTCGCCGGTTCTATCCAGCCCGAAGAGGTGGGACCCTTGGGATTGGCAATGAAGATTATAGGGGAAACAAGACCCGAAGTGCGCCTGATTATGGTTCCTCGGCACGCCGAGAAAAAAGCCGAATTTAAGGAACAAATAAAAATACATCACCTAGAAGGGTTTTTCGCCAGCGATGGGCCCTGGCCAGGTTCGGGGTTTTATATTTTGGATCAAACGGGGCTGCTATTAAGCCTTTACAGCCTAGCGGACTGGGTTTTTGTAGGGGGGAGTTGGGTCCTTCGGGGTGGGCAAAATATGATGGAACCGATAGGTCTAGGCAAGCCCACCGCCACTGGGCCCTTAACCGCAAACTTCAAAGAACCGGTCGCTAGGCTCTGCGAGGCCGGGGGGCTGGTGGTGGTCGATGATGCAGAAGCCTTGGCCCGCTGGGTGCTAGCGGGCCCGAATCAACAACAAGCCTTGGCTGGACTAGAGGCCCTCAATGGGCTGGCAGGTCACGCCTGGCAAGCGAGTTTAGATGAAATTGAAAGGCTTTTGGATACTGTGGTTTAGCTTTTTGGCCCCCCAACTTTGGGCTGGTGGAATGGTCTTGATTGACCCTGCCAAAACCCCTAATCTACCTCCCAAATACCAAGGGGTTAAACCCTTTTACATAGACCAGTTTGAAGTCACCTTGGGTGAGCAGGTTAGCTTTAAAAAAAAACAGATTTACAAACGGGTAGATGAGTTTCAAGCAAAAGAAGCCCCTGACCCTGCCAAACCAGCCAACCTCGCCCCTTGGTATGAGGCCGCCCATTTTTGCGAGGTCTTAGGAAAACGCTTGCCCACCGCCTTAGAGTGGGAGTTGGCCGCCGGGGTCCATCGCAAATACCCCTGGGGCGACGAACCCCCCAACGCCAAGCGCGGTAATTTTTGTGATAAAAGCTGCAAATCCCCCTGGAACCTGTGGCGAGAACAAGACGGTTTTGAGCGCAGTTCGCCGGTCGGTCGTTTTGTAGAGGGGGCGACCCCTGAAGGAGTCTTTGACTTAGCCGGGAACCTTTGGGAATGGACCAGTACCATCGCCGAGACTGGTGAAACCTTGATCTTTAGGGGCAAAGACCAAACTGCGCTGGAAAACAGCCAGGACCTAGTGATCAAAGGCGGAAGTTACGGGAGCCGGATCGAACAGCTTGAAAACCAAGCCTTTGCCCGCAGTCCGGCCAACTATAAAGCCAGCTACTTAGGATGGCGTTGTGTTAAGGATACCCTATGAAACAAATTGAGGTGATTGAGGCACTCGATCAAAAGTTGGAAATCGAACGGTTTGCCGACTACGGGCCCAACGGTTTGCAGGTCGAGGGCGACGGGCGCGAGGTGAAGCAGGTGGCTTTAGGGGTGTCCTTAAGCTTGGAATTAATCGAGGTTGCCGCACAAAATCGGGCAGATTTGATTATCACCCATCACGGCATTTTGTGGGATGGGCAAGACCCACGGATTCAGGGGCCTTTCGCTAAAAAACTAAAGCTGCTCTTAGCCAACGGAATGGCGGCCGCCAGTTATCACTTACCCCTAGATTTTCATCCTGAACTTGGCAATAACATTGGTCTTGCGCGCCTTTTGGGGTTGGAAGAAATCGAATTTATTTTGCCCAAGGCCGACTACCATATCGGGGTCATGGGGCGCCCCCGCCAAGGGGGGATTGAAAAACTATCTAGTCAAATCGAAAAAGCCTTGGGGCGCACTCCACAGGTACTGGCCTTTGGGCCGCAGGTGATCAAACGGCTGGCCATAGTTTCTGGAGGAGCCCAGAAGTCTTTTATTAAAGTGGTCCAGGCCGGAGCGGATGCCTTTTTAACGGGTGAGGCTTCTGAACAAAATTACGCTGAAGCCCAAGAATTAGGGGCGCACTACATCGCCGCCGGACATTATGCAACCGAGCGTTTAGGGATCTTGGCTTTAGAAAACTGGCTTGAGGAGGAGTTGGGACTCGATTGCCTTATGATCGAGTCGGAAAATCCCTTATAAAGGCTTGGCCCAATTGCCGGGCTGCTTCTAATATCTTCTGGATGGCCTCTGGGCGGATATGATCATAATGGATTCCCGCCAATACCATCCACTGACCCGGTTGACCTTGACATAAAATCTGGGCCAATTCCTCTGCAATTGGCCCCTCCTTGTGGATTCCTAGCGATTGGGTTCCTCCTGCTAAAGGCCCGGCCCAAGCAAAGGCCCCTAGATGAACCAACCCCCCACCCAAGACCGCCAGATAATCGGGGCCCAAGCGGTATATCTCAAGCCAAACCTCGGTTTGCTGCTCCTCAGAACCTAATTGACCCCGCCAAATTTGCTCCATCTTGACCTCCTGAGTGGACCCACCTATCTTAGGGGTATGAACCAAATTGTCAAAGCCCCATCGCTGCAAGCGTACGCCGCCCGATTACGCAAGGCCCTCTTAAAAGGGCAGCCAATCGAAAAGCTTTTAGATTTGCACCAAGCCAACCAAACCTATCTGGCCCGGTTTCGGTTAAGAAATCTAAAATTAGCCCCGCCCGACCGTTTTGCGTTTGAGTTTATCGAGCGGGTCGAGATCCTGCGCCCTGACTTTAAATCCGGTTACCAAAGGTTAGGCGGCCAGGGGCATGGGATCTTTCAAGACCTGACCGAGCGGATGATCCGTACGCAACAACTTTATTTTCCAGAGATGAAAACCTATCCTAAAGTGGTTTGGCTGGACCGGTTCTCCACTCGCAAGTTAGCCCATTATTCTTTAAATCGAGACGAAATCGCTTTTTCATTAATCTTTGACCGACTCAACGCCCCCAAGGTCCTGCTCGACTATCTAGCCTTTCACGAGTTACTCCACAAAGACGTGGGGATCAAGCGGCAAAAGGGGCGAATCTCAGCACATGGGCCAGATTTTAAAGCCAGAGAGCGGGAGTACCCTGGTTTTAAGGAGATTGAACCCTTGATTCACCGGTTTATGCGGGGGGACCTGTGATTTTGGCGATTGAAACCAGCTGCGATGATTCGGCAGTGGCCCTGCTTAATGAAGCGGGCCAGCCGGTTTATGAGGCGATTTCGTCTCAAGCTGGGCTGCATGCTAAGTATGGTGGGGTCGTGCCTGAAATGGCTAGCCGCCAACATTTAGCGACCTTGCCCTTGATGCTGGATCAGTTAAAACAGGAGGTCGGGCTAAACCCTGACCAAATCAAAGCGATAGCGGTCACCCAAGCGCCAGGGCTGATAGGCTCGGTTTTGGTGGGGCTTAATTATGCCAAGTCACTCGCTTGGGCCTGGGACAAACCTTTGGTGCCGGTTGACCACTTAGAGGGCCATCTTTTAGCCCCCTTTTTGGACCATCCCGATTTTAAATTTCCTTTCTTAAGCCTGATCGCTTCTGGCGGCCACACCCATTTGATTTTGGCTAAAGGGTTAGGAGACTATCACCTGTTAGGTAAAACCCTAGACGACGCCTTAGGCGAGGCCTTTGATAAAACCGCCAAACTTTTAGGGCTAAGCTATCCGGGCGGACCCATCCTTGACCGTATTGCCCAAGGCTCGGTCAGGGCGGATATCGAATTCCCCTTGCCCTTACAAAAATCAAAAACCTTGGATTTTAGCTTTTCTGGGATTAAAACCGCTGTAAAAAATCAAGCGATTGCTAGGCAATTGAGGGTGGAAAATTCGGAGTTGGTCGGATACGCTGGCTTTGAGGCTTGGGATTCGAGGCGAAAGGAAGAGGTGGGCAACCTGGTGGCTAGTTTTCAAAACTGCGCGGTGCGAATCGTTTGTCAGCGGTTTTCCCAGGCCCTAGAGCGGGTGTCGGTCTCCCAGATTAGTTTAACCGGGGGAGTGGCGGCTAATTCCGCCTTGGCCGGGGGGTTGGCTGCACTGGCCAAAGAAAAAGGATTAGGTTTTTTCCGCCCTAGCTTAAAACATTGCACTGACAACGCCGCCATGATTGGCCTAGTTGCCCAACTTTACCTAAAACAAGGTTTGGGCGTGGCTCCAGACCCTAGAGGGCTCCGCGCCTCGCCCAAAAGCGCCATTGGTTTGATGGAACTTAGCCCTGACTTCGCTTTTTAATATAACTATGATCCCTATCCTAAGACGCTGGAATCAGAAATTTTCCGAGATCAATCCCAAGTTCACTTGGGGGATTCCCTTGGGCTTAACGGTCTTGGTGAGTCTGTTGTTTTTATCCAACTTGTTATGGGTAAGTGAGGGGGAGTCTCCAGCCGAGATCGTTGTAGAAGACACCCCTGCCCCGGCTACTGAAGCAAGCCCTGGAGCTAACGAAAATAGCGAAGGACCTTCCTCTATTTTGGGTGAAGCCCCTGATCAAGAGGTGGAGCCTAGCTTGTTAATTGAGGTTTCTCCAGGCAACTGGGAATTTCAAAAACGGGCCTATATTTTCACCGACTTGGACCAGTGGCGGGTGATCTGGATCGGGAACCACCAAAAATTAGACCTACCCCTAGCCCCACCCGCGCCAGACCCTTATGTTTATCAATTTAAAGGCGATAGCGGCCTTATTCGCCAGTCCGCAGATACCCAGGCGAAAACCGAATTAAGTTTTGATCGCAGCCGAAAGCGGCGCTACTCCCTCCAGTTGGCAAGCCTCCCCGCAGACCGTTTGGTGGAATTGGCCAAGCTCGCGCGCCAATTATTTGAAACAGGCCAGCAGGCCTATTTGTACCGAAGCGCAGAGCCCCGCCCGACCCCTAAAGGGGACCAATATTTTTATAGTTTAAGGATAGGTTTTTTTGAGTCAGACGCGGAAACGACTAGGTTGGCGGAGGTTTTGCAAAAGGAGTCCCCAGACCAAACCCTGTTATCTAACCCCTGGCCAGTTTATCCAGATGCCTTAGAAAAAGAGGCCGAGTTAATCGACTTTCGGGTGCAGCGCAATCGACCTTGGTCGATCGATTTTGGTGGGCAAAACAACAAAGAAAAGATCTTAACGGATCTAGCCCAAGCAGCTCCTTATTTAGAGCATTGCTTTGTATTACAACGCAAAGGCGACCAGGGTTATGGCTACCGGCTTAAAGGTGGATTTTTCGAATCCCAAGAAGCAGCGCAAGCGGTGCTAGACAAAATCCGCCGCGAATCGGGGGTTCCCTTTGCGGGAGCAAGGTTAAGTGCGCAGCAATATAAAATCAGCCAAGACAAAGGGCCTTGAGCAGGTCCATGAAAATCCTTCACCTTTCAGATCTGCACTTTGGGGCCAACCAAGCGGGATTAGGCGGGGCAGGGCCCTTTTCTAAGCGGCTTTTGGGGTTGAGTAATCTCAAATTGAACCCCAAACGAAAGCCCGATCCCAGGGTGCAAGAGGCGATCATCAATCAGGCGCTAGCCCTCGATTGGGACTATTTGATCTTATCAGGCGACTTAACCCATTTGGGCACCAAACCCGAGCTTGACGAGGCTCGAACCCGCCTGGAACCCTTAATTAAAAAGGCACCAGGGCGTTTGCTCCTCACGGCTGGGAACCATGATCGTTATGTCCTCCAATCCCTTGGGCTTTTAGAGAAAACCTTCGGGGATTGTTTTCCGTTTAATCAAAATCGGGTTGGTATCCCTCATTTGATAACTGAGGAAGGTTGGCTGATTGCTGAATTGCCCATGGCCAGACCCGCTTGGGGTGCAAAGGGACAGGTCCAACTGGAATATAATGAAGTGAAAGAGTTTTTCTTAGGAGCGAATTTGCCTGTTCTGCTTTACGGGCATTATCCGCTGGTTTGGCCAGCGGGGTTTAGGGAGCCGTTTACCCATAGTTTGTGGGCGCGAGAACAATGGGCCCAGCTTTGTGAATTAGCCCCAGTAGCCGCCTACTTGCACGGCCACGTCCACCAGAATTGGGCTTTTGAACCGCCCAAGGGGAATTATTGGGCGGTCAACGCGGGTGGGTCTCTTTGGAGTGGAGGTTACTTGCTTACTTTGGCTTCGAATCGATGTTTGCCCCCTCAACCTCTTTGGCCGCTTGCTTAATCTCTGCGACCAACTCATCGACCTTTTGGGCGTCGAAATTGCCGTCATAAGAAAACCGCACCTTACCTTGCGGATCAATAATCGAGATCGAATAGCTATCATCCCCAAGGCCCCACTTAACCAGGGCCTTCTTCATGTCTTTAGCATAATGGGTGGTAGGGTGTTCTTTTTGCGAGCTTTCTAAACTGGACTGAATCGCTGAATTAGGAAGCCAAGTAGCGTCCATGTTGATCACCACTACCGACTGGACGTAGGGCTTTGTGGGCAAGGCCGCCAAGGCCTCGACTGCGATTTTGTTTTTGTCTTTTTCGTCGGGATCAACGTAAAACAAAACAATAATCTTGCCCTGATATTGATCCGTGCTCCAAGCACCCCCTTCGACCCGGCCACCTGCTTCACCACTTAGGGTAATGGGCTTGATTATCGAGCCCACAGGCAAGGCCGCCATAGCTGCTAGGGGAGAGCATAAAGCCATTAACAATACCAGTCGCTTAATCATGTTTTTTTCTCCAATAAAGCGTCTAAGATCTGTCCATTAGTCAGGGTGGTTCGGTATTTCAGCCAAACCCCGGTCTCTTGATATTCTTCCACCTCAATCTGAGCCAGCTGGTGGAAACGGTTCACCAAACTAGTTCGATTATAGGGAATTAACACTTCTTGGGAAACAAAATTGTTCGCGAAGTGTTCCTCGATGCTGGCTTTAAGCCTTGCCAGCCCCTCTGGGTCAAAGGCAGAAAGGACCACTGCTTGAGGGTGGTTTGAGCGCAGTACCACTAATTCTTCAGGTTCACTCACTAAGTCGGCCTTACTTAAAACCAGAATTTGTGGTACTTCGTGGGCCCCAATCTCTTCTAAAACCTCAAAGGTGGTGCGGAGCTCGGTTTGCAGCTTTGGACTGTGGGCGTCAGCAATGTGCAACAATAAATCGGCGTCGCGAACCACGGCTAAGGTGCTGCGAAAACTGGCTACTAGGCTGTGGGGCAAGTTTTGAATAAAACCAACCGTATCCGAAAGTAAAATCTCTGGATTAAAAAAACCGTCCATCTTACGGGTGCGCGATTCCAAGGTGGCAAAGAGTTGGTCTTTGCCTTCAATACCAAGGTCGCTTAGACGGTTCATCAAGGTGGTTTTTCCCGCGTTTGTATAACCCACCAACGCTACCCGCAGGCAGTTTTGCCGGTTTTTGCTTTGAACCCCTCGGTCTTTTTCTACCTGGGCTAACTGTTTTTCGAGGCGAGATATTCGGAGTCGGATGATGTTGCGGTCAGTGGTGACCTGTTTTTCCCCAGTGCCCCGGCTGGCAGAAATCCCACCCTTTTCCCGGTCTAAGTGTGCCCACATCCCCACCAAGCGAGGCAGCATATATTTAAGCTGCGCAAGTTCCACTTGCGCCCTGGCTTCGGGGGTTTGGGCGTGGTCAGCAAAGATTTCTAAAATAAGCTGGGTCCGGTCGATAACCATCGTGCCGAAGTATTGTTCTAAAAATCGGCCTTGGTTGGGGGATAGGTCGTGATCTAAGATTAAAATATCAAAAGGTTCGACTTCATACCTTTCTTTAATCTCGGCTAACTTCCCTTTGCCTAGATATCCTTTGCCATCGGGCCGGTCTCTGGACTGAATCTCTTGACCCACTACCACAAAACCCAAGGTGTCCGCTAACGCAGCAAGCTCCACCATGGAGCGTTGGCATTCGACCAAATCTTGCTGTTTTAGATGCACCGCCGCCAAAAAAACCTGTTTTGGTGCTTCTTGATTTTCGATCATGTTTCCAACCAATCGCCCTCCCGAATCTGAAACCCGTTTATCCAATCGACGGCGCCGACTGGTTTTTTGGACTCTGGCTGCAAAGAAATTAACTCTAACGCCCCTTGGCCGCAGCCGACCAAGAGGGGGGACAAGGATAGAATGCGCCCAGGCTCGCCTTGGGTGGGGTGTGGGCGGCAGTAAAGGACCTTAAGCCCATGGCCCCGGTGGTGGGTAAAAACCCCGGGCCTTGGAGTGAGGCCTTGAAACTGTTGGTAAATAGTTTGAGCGCTTTGGCTCCAGTCGATCTGGCCTTCCGATTTTTCAATCATCCGAGCATAGGTGGCCAAGGCACCATCTTGGGGCTGTGGATTCAGGCTGGCAAAGCACTCAAGTGTTTCCACCCCTACTTTGGCGGCTAACTGGCTTAGGCGTTCACTCAAGGTGCCATAGGTGTCATCGGGCCGGATTGGTTCTTTTTCGCTTAAGAGTACTTCGCCCTCGTCCATAGCCAAGGACATCTTCATGCTACAAACCCCGGTGGTTGCCTCCCCCGCCATCAACGCCCGCTGAATCGGCGCTGCCCCCCGCCAGTGGGGCAGTAGGCTGGCGTGTAGGTTAATCGGGGCGACTTTAGGCAGGTCTAAAATCGTCTGAGGCAAAATCCGCCCATAAGCGATCACTACAAAAAAGTCCGCCTCCACTTGGGCCAGCTTGGCTAAGGTTTCTTGGGTTTTGACCTGGTTAGGCTGGAAAACCTCAATCCCTAACTCTAGGGCCAATTCCTTTACTGGCGGGAATTGCATTTGTTGGCCTCGGCCCTTCTTACGGTCCGGTTGGCAGACAACTAAGGGGATTTGGTGGCCCGCCACAAACAGCGCTTTTAAACTGGGGCAGGCAAACTCGGGGGTGCCAAAAAAAAGGATTCGCGCCACGATTAGATCAACCGTTGGGCCATGTGGCCAAGAGACTCCATCTGGGCCAAGGGGGCGGCCATCAAAAAACGCTCTTCAAAGGGGTCTGTGTTGGGGGTAACTTCGAACCGGCTAAGATAGCCTTGGTCCTGCATATAAAAAAGCTCTTCCCTGATTTTTCGCAAAAACTTGACCTGCTGGCTGCCGTTTTTTTGAAGGGTGAAGGCGTTTAACAGTTGCCTGCCAGGGCAGGTGAAAACCCCAGATTGGGTGCCAAATTCTACCAGCCACCAAGAAGTGAGGTAGGCCATCAAAGGGGGAACCAACCCGTGAATTTGAGCATTTTCCATCCACACCTCGCGGGGGACTAAACTTAAATGTCGCCCCAATAAACAGTTGTTTGGAGCCCACAAAAGGCGGTCTAAAAGAAGCTCGATCAACTCGCCCGACGGACCTTCTTGGCGGCCTCGGCGGAGTAGGATAGGGTTTTCAATACGGACTTGCTCGGCCTGCCTAATAACTATTAACTTTTCTAATTGCCCGAGCACGGACTCTAAAATCAAATCTTGGCGTTCGCTAACCTTGGTTTTGCCCAACAACTCTTGGTGGGATTTAGGGCTAAACCAAAATCGCTCGCCCTGGGCCTCGCCCAGTTGTTTTAGTACGGCCAAGAGGTGTTTGATGCCCTCAAAGGAATGCTCTCGCTGGATTTCTCGTTGCAGGGCTAGGAGGGTTTCGGCTGGGTTAGATGCAATTAATTCTAAGCGGCTATGACCCAGGCGAAGACTTAAAAGGCCCGCAAACTCAGGCTCAGGCAATAACTCAGCCGTAGGGATCAAAACTCGGCAGCGTTCTTCAAACAGCCGGTCTAAAAACCGTTGCAACAAGACCGCAGATTGGCAAAGTTTATTTCTTGGCTGCCAAAAGGGAGCGGCTTTGGGGCTAAGTTGATCCAGTTTGCGCCAAGCAACCAAGGGAAACTCGCCTTTAATAAAATCTAAGGCCAAATTTGCCGGGGGGATTTCATCGTCTTGGCTTAAAAAAAACAGGGCAACCGCGTCTAGTAACCGGTAAAATCCAGAATTGGCGTCTAGCAGCAACTCTTGGGCGTATTGGGGCTCCAGCGCCGCCAGGCTGGAGGTCAATTTTTCCTCAATTAGTTGCCACTTGGCTTCAATCTCTAAGGAGCGCGCGAGGATGTAAAAACAATCGAGCTTTAGCGAATAAAGGGCTGGGTCTTTAGCTAAAAATTGGGCCATGTCTTTAGCCCGAAAAATCTGTGCCGAGGTTTTGCGGAACTGATCTTTTGGTTGGTTTGAAATATGCTTAGATATCTGTTTTTCTAGGGCTTTTTCTAAGTCCTGGGCCAGATGGGTCTGGGTCAAATCCAGCAAGCGATAGAGGCTGGCAAAGAGGTCAATCTGGATCACATATCGCTCAGGATTGCCTTGAGGCGTGTGCCGTATTCCCTGAAAATGCAACATATAAAGCCAGACCAATGGTGTTTTGAGCTAGTCTAGGCAATAGCAGGGGAGGCGTCAACGCAATTGAGGGAGCTATGAGCCAGCCATATTGGAGGCCAGCCCATAGGCAAAAAGGGCCAGTCGGTCAGTTAACCTTGGTTTCTGCCGATTTGGTTTCGTGCGAAATTTCGATTAGACTCAAGCGTTTTAAGGCCTCTAACCGTTGGGTAATAAAGGGAACGATGATCTGGTCCCTTTTTTCAAAGACGCTTAAGTCTTTTCGCAAGACAAATTGCAAAAGACACTGGGTGGCTTGGGACATCCGCTCAACCACCTGGTGGTGTAGTCGGCTTTGAAAAAGGGGGTTTGGCTGACCAGAGGCTGTCCTCGCCGGGAACAGTCCGTCGATCCATTTTGAAAGCCCAGACTGCAAATCCTCCGCCCGATTATAGGTGATAAAACCCTCTAAAAAAGCGGCCATCGCTTCTAGTTCTGTTGCGGGGGTCATAAACAAGAGGTGTTGCCCACCTGCAAGTTTTTTAGCGGCTTTCGAAAACCGCCCTGAAATCTCGGTTAAAAGATTTTTGGTTTTGGTCAGCTTAACCTGATTACGCTCCACTTCGACGCGCTTGGCCATAAAGGGATTGTCCAGGTTGGCTTTGTGCTGGCTGCGAAATTCCCAATATTTTTCCAGTTCCAAGGTCAATTGCCCAGGGCCGGTCGAAAGTTTAACCAAGAGATGTTCCACCTCTAAAACCAGGGTAAAGAGTTCGGTTGGGTTGGCTCCTAGCTTCTCTGCCGCCGCCTCGATAGCCATACAACCCTCTCCATCGCTAAAAAAGGAGGGAGCCTGAAAACGTTCAAGTTTAAAATCAATCCACCAAGCATAAAGCTCGCGGGCGACGTGGCGCAAAACCCCTGCCTGCCAGCCTAAAACCTCTTGGGCATGGTCAAAAATCTGGTTGTGATGCAGGGCGTTAATCACTTTATTTTGGATCAACTCGTAATCGGCTAGGTTTTTTAGCCGAAACTCTCCGCCATCTTCGTAATTTAGGGCCTTTTCCAGCTTTAAGAAAAGGGCACCCGCCAGATATGATTCGGCCCCAGCGGCTGCTTCCGTGTCACTGCGTACGGTTTCAATATATTGGTGCATAAGCCCTCAGCGTTGATTCAGGGGTTTCTTTTTTCCCCAAGTCTCAATAAACTATCCAATCTAAAGGTTATTCAAGACCTAGGCCATATATTCGATCCTTTTACATATCAGGAGTGTTCATGTCCCAACCTCGCGTCCGTTTCGCCCCTAGTCCTACTGGATACTTGCATGTAGGAGGCCTTCGGACCTGCTTGTTTAACTATCTTTTTGCCAAAGCAAACGGCGGCACTCTGATTTTGCGCTTTGAAGACACCGATCAGTCGCGCAAAGTAGAAGGTGCCGAAGAAAATCTTTTGCGTTCGCTTAGCTGGGCAGGGATAGTTTTTGATGAAGGACCGGTTCAAGGGGGCAACTTTGGCCCTTATGTCCAGTCAGAGCGGTTGGAGATTTATAAAAAGGAGATTGATAAACTTGTGGGCCAAGGGGATGCCTATCCCTGTTTTTGTACCTCTGAAGAATTAGAGGAGATGCGCGAAAAACAACTTAAGGCCAAGCGCCCCACCCGATATGATGGCCGCTGCCGTAAAATTAAGCCAGAAGAAGCCAAAGCGCGTATTGAAGCGGGCGAACCTCATACGGTGCGAATGAAAATTATTCATTCCAAAGGGGACTATCAGGTAGAAGATTTGATCCGCGGCCAAGTCAATTTTTCACCGACCCAGATTGATGACCAAGTGCTTCTAAAAACCGACGGTTTCCCGACCTATCACTTGGCCAGCGTGGTTGATGATCATTACATGGGGATTACCCATGTAATCCGGGGGGAGGAATGGCTTCCTTCGACCCCTAAGCACCTACAACTATATGAATATTTCGGCTGGACTCCGCCCGCTTTTGCCCATTTACCCCTGCTGCTAAACACCGACCGTAGCAAACTTTCCAAACGCCAAGGCGACGTAGCCACCGAGGATTTCCGTGATAAAGGATTTTTGCCAGAGACCCTAGTAAACTTTGTGGCCCTTTTAGGCTGGAACCCTGGCGACGAGCGGGAACTATTTACCACCGAAGAGTTAATCAAAGAGTTTTCTTTAGAAAGAGTAGGCAAGGCCGGATCGGTTTTTGATTACGCCAAACTAGAGTGGATGAACCAGCAATGGATCAAAGCCAAAGACTTGGACCCGCTACTCGACCTGCTTGCCCCTTACCTGCCCGAAGCCGCCTTGGCATTGGAAAAAGAAAAGCTAAAAACGATGGTCGCCCTAGTGCGCGACAGTTTAACCCTTCTGCCCAATATCGGCGAGAAGCTAGCCCTTTTCTTAAATGACGACCCGGTTTTAACAGATCCCGAATTGGTTACCCAATTAGAAGACGAAGGGGCTAAAGCCGTATTTCGAGCGTTTTTAGAAGAGGTCGCCACCTATGAATATCTGGACCAAACCAATTTTGGGGCCTTGATGAAGGCCGTGCAAATCAAATCGGGGCAAAAAGGAAAAGGGCTTTGGGTGCCTATGCGGATTGCGGTAACCTTGGTTCAACACGGCCCAGAATTGCCATTGGTGGTTGAAATTTTTGGCAAAGAAAAGGTAATCAAGATGGTTAAAAGGGCTTTGGACTATTAGGCGTTTGGGTTAGAGTAAAAAACGGGAACTAAACTGGCTAATAAAGCCCTGTCCTATACCACTCCTTTACATAGGAAGGGCAAATGAGATAGAGAGTCTATTGTCAGAATTGATTGGTTAAAATTGTTTTATATTCGGGGGCGGGGGGACTATGGGCAATTTGCTTAAACTAGGGCTTTATCAGGCGGTTTTAGCTGGGAGTTTGGCGGGGATTTTAAGCGTAACCAGTGAAGTTATCGCGATTCAAATAGCGGTAGCCTTGATTTGGGGCGCTTTGGCTTTTGGGGGCGCCGTTTTATTAAATAAACCAGAAAACGCCCCTGCCCCAGTTGAAGCCTCTAAGTTAAAAAACACTCGGCCCAAATTCGGCGCAAATTTGGCCAATAAAGCTAAAATTGTCGATTTGGTCGGGCATATCTTTTCGATTAACGTTGAATCGGTAAACACCAATATCCAAAGGATTACGGTAAATGCCGAGCGCAACGACCTTTCGTTAGCACAAACCAATCAAGCGTTAGAACGCCTTTTAGAGGGTAGCAAAGGGATTGTTGCTAAGCTAAACCTCATTGCTGACAATTCGTCCAAGGCCATTGATTCGAGCCGTCAAGTTCAAGGAAGTATTGAGCGGGCTACGGCAAAAATAAAGGATATAGAGAAGTCGGCCCAAGCGATTAGCAAGATTGTGGTTACCATCGCTGAAATCGCCAACCAAACCAATTTATTGTCTTTAAACGCGGCCATAGAGGCGGCCAAGGCGGGAGACCAGGGAAAGGGGTTTTCGGTGGTTGCCGAAGAGGTGCGGCGGTTAGCCAATAAATCAAATACAGCGGCCCAAGATATTCGCAACCTGATTGAAACCAGCAATCAGTCGATTGTTCAAGGGGTTGCCAGTATCAGCGAATTAAGCGCCGAGTTGGTCCCGATTTTTGAGCAAATCTCTCAACTTTCGGGGGAAATTCGAAAAATCGACAAGGAAATTGAGTCTCAGTCTGAAGAAATTACCCAGGTGCGGGGAACCGGCAGGCAAGTGGCAGGGGACGTTCAAGCAAACCGCACCTATTTAGAAGAGTTATCCCAGGTAGTCTCTGGTGGGTCCGAAGGAATGGGGCTTTTAGAGCGCCTTTCTAGCTTTTTGATCGACCTTGCCGAAGATGAAGGTTTTGACCACAGCCAAGCACCTGCAGAACATGCTTTTCCCTGGAAAAAGGAATATGCTACCGGCTTGGAGCAAATCGACAGCCAACACCAGGTGCTAGTTAAATTAATCGACTTTTTGATCCACGAACAGAACCACGACGCGGACCAAGCCGAATTGGAAGCCATTTTATCGGCTTTAATCAATTACTCCATCGCTCATTTTGCTTTTGAAGAGGCAATTATGCGGCGAATTGATTACAAGGAGTTTAAGGAACACAAACACCAACACGACCTCTTTTTAGAAAGTACCCAAAAAGCAGCGGACCGGTTTTTGTCAGGGCAACTGTTGTTAGATCAAATTATTGATATTTTAAAAGAGTGGCTAGTGAAGCATATTCAAGGGGTGGACCGTCGGTATTATGAACCCTTTTCGAAAAATGGGGTTACTTGAGGGTTTGAGGCTTAGTTGTTAGGTTTAATCAGATAAGGTTCCCAAAGGGTGGTAAATGGAAAAAAACAAAAAGGTATTTGACGCGGTTTTCGATGATAACTTGGGGGTTATTGACCTGCTCAAAGCAACCCGTTTGTTTGGCCATCTTCCGCCAGAGACCCTCGATAAAATCACCCCACTCGCCCAACTCATTGATTTTCCGGTTGGTGCAGATATTCTTACGCAAGGCGAAACCAACACAAGTGTCTTCTTTTTGCTACGAGGCGAGGTAGAGGTTTTAGCCGACGGCGAATCTATCCTGATTCTGCAACGAAGAGGCGATATTTTTGGGGAGATGAGTATCATCTCTAACCGGCCCTGTACCGCCACGGTTAGGGCCTTGACCAAGGTGCGGGTGTTTGCCATCCAAGGTCGTGAAATCGGCCACTACGCAGAGATTGATCAACAAGAAATCAGCAATGTGCTTTATCGGCTTTTTGCAGAAATCTTGGTCGATAAACTGACCTTTACCACCTTTAAAGCCAAACAATTCGAAGAGGCAAAACGCGAGGCAGAAGAGGCCAATCAGGCAAAGTCCAAGTATCTGGCTATTATGAGCCACGAGATCAGAAACCCGATGAACGGGATCGTGGGGATGACCAGCCTGCTTAGAACAACGCCTATGAGCAGAGAGCAAGAGGAATATGTCAATGTGATCCGCAATTCGGGCGATAATCTCTTGATGATTATTAATGATATTTTAGACTTCTCCAAATTGGAGGCGGGGAAGCTGATTTTAGAGGAACAAAGTTTTTCGCCTCGCTCAATTATTGAGGATTCCTTTGATATCTATGCGGCCAAAGCCGCCGAAAAACACTTGGAAATGCTTTATCGCATTGAAGACGGCGTACCTGAATTTGTAGTTGGAGACTCGACCAGAGTGCGGCAAATCCTGATCAATTTGGTTGGCAACGCCCTCAAATTTACCTCAAAAGGGCAAATTTTTGTTGAACTGGCTGCAGAAAATACGGAAGAGGGGGTAACCTTGCGTTTTGGGGTGGTTGACTCGGGGATTGGAATTCCTATGGAGCGATTGCGCCAGCTTTTTAAACCCTTTAACCAAACCGATCCCTCGATCCACCGCCACTATGGGGGGACCGGGTTGGGGCTGGCGATTGTTAAAGAATTATGCTTGCAGATGGAAGGGGATATCTCAGTAAAAAGCGAGGTGAACCAAGGCAGTACCTTTGAATTTACCTTAAAAGTGAAGCCTTCAGTTGACGGGTTTCGCTCGGCACCTATGTTGCAATTGGGATCAAAGCGGGTTTTGATTATTTGTCCGCGACTGATGGTTAATTCATCCTTGGGTGTTTGGTTGGCGCACTTGGGGCTCTTGTATGACTGCGCCGAGAGCCCTAAAGCTTTAGGCAAGTTGTTAGAGGTCCCCTGGAATTATGATTTAGTTATCCTTGATTTCGACCATATCAATTTTTTTGAAGAAAGCAATAAAACCCTCATCCAAAAGGCCGGGGAGACCCCTTGGATCTATATTGGGTTTATGGGGCAGTTACTCCAGGTGGGCCCGATGCAAGGGAACCTGTTTTTCTTAAATAAACCTTTAAAACAGAACCAATTAACCGACGCCATAACCCAAGCTTTTTTAGGAGGTGTTGCCACGGCTCCTAAGGTGTACCAACCCCCTCCTCTTATAAATTTGGCCGCCCGTTTTCCCATGCGTATTCTCCTCGCCGAAGACAACGTTTCAAACCAGATGTTGTTTTTGCGGATTATGGAAAAACTTGGCTATGTTGTCGATTCAGCCAGCAACGGGATCGAAGCCACCGAAGCCGTAAAAAGGCAGAAATACGACCTAGTTTTTATGGACATCAACATGCCCGAAATGGATGGATTAGAGGCGACCCGGGAGATTTTAAAAGGAGCAAATCCGCCAGTGATTATTGCGGTTACCGCCAACGCCTTTCAAGATGACAAAAACCGATACCTAGCCGCAGGAATGCTAGATTATGTTAGCAAACCCTATGTGTTCCAGTCGATTAAAGACTTGGTCACCAAGTGGGGCGAGCGAATAGCGGGCTCCCATTAGCCTATTTTATTTTACCAAATTTCATCCTATCAGTGGGTCGCTAAAGGGGCTAGACTTATCAATGCAAAGCTTAGAAACTGGACCTCTAACCCCTCCCTAGGAACGGATGCAACCGAAAAAAGCAGAGGTAATCTCGACCATCGAGATTGTATTTCCTGAAGACTCAAATCACTTTCACTCGCTATTTGGCGGGCGCATGTTGGCTTGGATGGATAAGGCCAGCTACTATGCTGCGTTTCGATTTGCGGGCACCCCGGCGGTTACCGCTTCGGTCGAGAGTCTTGATTTTACCCATTCCCCCAAGGTGGGCGATGTGCTCGATATTACCGCCCGTGTGATTCATACTGGGCGCAGTTCGATGGTAATCCGGGTCGATGTGTACTGCCAAGATGTCGCCCACAAAAAAGAAAAGGTGCTTTCAAATACCGGGTATTTTAACTTTGTGGCCCTAACCGAAGAGGGGAAACCCTTCGAAATTCCGCCCCTTTTGATTGAGACGGACGAAGAAAGAAGGCTCTTTAAAATTGGGGCGATGGTCAAACAGCAGGCCAACGAGCGGCGCGCCAAACATTCTTGATCAGGGCACTCAGGTAAAAACCAAAAAATATTTGACTGCTAGTTTCGATAGGGTTATCTTGAGCGGAGCACTCAAGTTTAAAATTGTTCCGAGGTGATATGTTATCCATCAGCAGCAAATGCCGGTACGGTATCTTAGCCGTCTTGGCTTTAGGCGAGAACCATGGCGGGGGGTTGATGCAAATTAAGGACATTGCCACCGCTAAAAACGTACCCCGCCAATACCTAGAGCAAATCTTTAACCGGCTGGTCAACGCGGGGATTGTAAATTCGGTGCGTGGCAAAAAGGGCGGCTACCGGCTCGCCCACTCGCCTGAAAAAATAACCATCTTTGACCTAGTCGAAGTCTTAGAAGGTGGGGTGCAACTAGTGGGTATCAACGAGCCCCAAGACGCCGTCTCCGAACTCTTTGGCCGCGCCCAGGTCAGCTTAAAAAAAACCTTCGAAATCACCCTCGCCGACCTCATCGTCCGCCAACAAGCCCTCCTAGAAAACGTAATGTTCCATATTTGAGGCGGGGGATCGACTAGCTTTTCCTTAGCCCAACGGGTACAGAATGTTTTTTAGACCTTCAGCCTATCCTCGAAAGGTTGTCCACCATTCTGATTCATAGGCTCCTATTGGCCTCCATTAGAACTCCTTAGGGTTCATATTTGGGCCAGCCCCACCCTTGCTTAGCAACCATCTTCAAGCCTGCCGGCGTTTCTATTTCTGGGCAATAAAGAATGAATTCTATGGGCGAAGTCCCGATTTAAATTAGGGGGCTGAAGCCGGTTATCCTATACAAAATCCATCGGTCCCGCTAAAAAAAAGATTGACGAGGCATAGGTTATTGATCTATACATGACTAACTTGATCAACATAATCAGGAAGAGGTTTCATGGAACTGATGGTTAACGGGGAAAAAGTCACCCTAGAAGGGGGCGCAAATCTGTCCGCTTTGTTGGCGCAGCAGAAGGTCGAAAATCCAGCGATGGTTTCAGTGCAAATCAACGGGGAATTTGTTGAAAAGGAACAATATGAATCTTCCCCCCTCGCAGAAGGGGACGAGGTAGATTTCTTGTATTTTATGGGCGGGGGCTACTAAAATGAAGGGTTTTTCCACTAAAGCGATTCATGGGGTGCGCTTTAAGCCTGATGCCCATGGGTCTTTACGGATGCCGATTTACGACACCGTCTCTTTTGAACACGAGTCGGCCAAGGCAATTGAACTAGCCTTCGGCGGTAAACGGCCGGCGCACGCTTATACTCGGATATCTAATCCGACCATTGAGGATTTCGAGCAAAAGATGCGCCTCCTTTCGGGTGGGATGGCGGTTTTGGCGTTGTCTTCGGGGATGGCAGCCATTAGCAACTTGGTGATGACCCTTTGCGAGGCGGGGACCAATCTGGTCACCAGCCGCCACTTATTTGGCAACACGGTGTCTTTGTTTGAGCATAGCCTAAAGCCTTGGGGATTGGAGGTGCGTTATGCTGACATGACCAACCCAGCGGAAGTGGCGTCTTTGATCGACGAAAATACCAGGTTAGTTTTTTTAGAGATCATTACCAACCCTCAAATGGAAGTGGCGGATATTAAGGCCCTTTCGGCGATTACCCACCAAAAAGGGGTGCCCCTGATTTTAGATGGGACCGTGACCACGCCCGTGTTGTTTCGCTCAAAGGATTTTGGGGTGGACGTGGAGATTTTGTCTTCAACCAAGTATATCTCGGGTGGTGCGACCTCGGTAGGTGGGGTGATAATCGACAATGGCAATTTCGATTGGAAACAGGCTCCTCGGCTCGCAGAAAAGGCGAAACGTATCGGACCTATGGCGATGATCGCCACTTTGAGAATGGAGGTTTACCGCAACCTAGGGGCTTGCCTCGCCCCTCATAACGCCTATTTGCAGTCCTTAGGGTTAGAAACGCTAGGGCTAAGGATTGAGCGTAGTTGCGACAACGCTTTGGCGCTGGCCCAGTTTTTAGAATCCGCGCCGAAAGTGAAAAAGGTTAACTATCCTGGTTTGGCCACGTCCCCTTTTAACGCCCTGGCCCAAAGCCAGTTTGGTGGCTATGGTGGAGGGATTGTTAGCTTTGAAATGGAGTCCCGCGAGGCGGCCTTTAGAATAATAGATGGGGTTGGGCTGATTAAACGGGCCACCAACGTCAACGATAACAAATCGATGATCATCCACCCGGCTTCGACTATTTTTTGTGAATACTCGCCTGAGGAAAAATTGGAGATGCAGGTTCCTGAAGAGTTGATACGCCTATCGGTGGGGATTGAAGACCTTGAAGATTTAATCGATGATTTAACCCAAGCTTTGGAAACGGTATGATTGATTTTACAGAAGAACAACTAGAGCGCTACAGCCGCCATATCATTCTTAAAGAGGTTGGCGTCGAAGGACAGGCCAAATTGCTTTCGGCCAAGGTATTGGTGATTGGGGCCGGGGGATTGGGCAGTCCCATTGCACTTTATCTGGCAGCAGCCGGGGTGGGCACTATCGGGATTGTAGATAACGACGTAGTTGACCTCTCCAACCTCCAGCGTCAAGTGATCCACTTCACCAAAGACGTGGACGAATACAAGGTGGTGTCGGCTAAAGAAAAAATGAACGCCATCAATCCCGACGTGCAGGTGATTACCCACCAATTGTTTGTCAACGCAGACAATATTTTGGATTTGATTGCCCCTTACGATTTTATTATCGACGGCACAGATACCTTCGGGA
>MFNE01000035.1:35648-67080 GCA_001783695.1 Candidatus Lambdaproteobacteria bacterium RIFOXYD2_FULL_50_16 | reverse complement strand
CCACCCCCGGCCAATGCCGTGCCCACCTGTTCGCAGGCGGGGGTTTTGGGCGCGATCGCGGGGATGCTGGGGACCATGCAAGCGGCGGAAACCTTGAAGTTTATCACCGGCGCCGGGTCCTTGACCATTAACACGCTCTTGAGTTTTAACGCTCTGACCATGGATTTTCGTAAGGTGAAACTCAAAAAGCAGGCGAACTGCCCGGTTTGTGGGGATCATCCTTTGATTACGAAACTCGAAGAAGCAGAAATGCCTCTTTGTGATATAAAAAGCCATGCTTAGGATCCAGCGAAGTATTATCGAGGCGCTTTTTGCCCAAGCGAAACGGGAGCTGCCTGCCGAATGCTGCGGGTATCTGGGCGAGCGTGCGGACGGGATCATCGGGACCCATATTGAAATGACCAACCTAGATAAAAGCCACGAGCATTTCACCATGGACCCCAAGGAGCAGTTTGCCGCGTTTAAGCGGTTAAAAACCGAAGGGTTAAAGATGAAAGCGGTTTATCACTCGCACCCTGAAACCCCGGCCCGGCCCTCTGAAGAGGACATTCGTTTGGCTTTTGATCCCCACATTAGTTATGTGATCATTAGCTTAGCAGACCTAGAAAAAGGCCCAGATATCAAATCGTTTTTAATCAAAGCCCAAGACCAAAAACCTGAGAACGAACCTATCGAGATCATCGAGGACTAATGGAATTTTACCAATTGCCGCCCGAACTGGGCCAGGACCTAGAAAAATTCGAGGGACAAATCAAGGATTTCCAAGCAGGTAATCTGCCCCCTGCCAAGTTTAAGGGACTGCGGGTGGCTCACGGGGTTTATGAACAACGCGAGGAAGGCACCTTTATGATGCGGGTGCGCACCCCGGCGGGCTCGATTACCCCAAGCCAACTAAAAAAGGTCGCTGAACTTTCGCATGAGTACGGTACCCGGAAATTCTCGGTCACCACTAGAGCGGGGATTCAACTTTCTTATGTGGGGCTAGGCGACGTAATCAAGGTCTGCCGTGGTCTTGCCGAAGTGGGGCTTTCGGGCCGCGCGGGCGGCGGCAACACGGTTCGCAACATGATCGCCCCTTATGATTCAGGCATCGCCCAGGGCGAGGCTTTTGACGTGAGTCCTTATGTATATGCGCTCACCACGCGCATGATCGCCGAACCAGATTCCTACGACTTGCCGCGGAAACTGAAATTCGCTTTTTCAGGCAAGATCGCCGATCCGGGCAAAGTAAAACTCGCCTGTGTGGGCTTTTGGGCAAAGTTAAAGGATGGCGAGCCCGGCTTTTCGGTTTGGGTCGGTGGTGGCACCGGCGCTTCGGTGAAGCCAGGGAGCCAGATTTTAGACTGGATCCCGGCGCACCGGGTTTATTATGTGGCTAAAGCGGTCAAAAAGATGTTTGACCAGCATGGCAACCGCCGCCAGCGCAGCAAAGCCAAGATCAAATGGCTTTATGAAAAATTGGGTAAAGAGGAATTTGAGCGACTTTTCTTCCGTTTTTACGCGCTCGAACAGCAGGAAATCGGCAAAGAGTTGGTTTTGCCAGCGGTGGTTAATCAAGCCCAAGTGGATCCGAACTGGGCCCCCGAAACACCAGCTGACGCCTTAGGTTTTGAGCAGTTTAAAAAACGCAACGTGACCGCCCAAATTCAGCCGGGCCTGTTGCAGGTTCGCTTGCCCCTGCTTCATGGCAACCTTACCAACGAAGATGGGATTAAAGTCGCCGAACTAGCTGCTCACTTTGGAGAGAACTGCTTGCGCTTAGGCTCTGAACAAAACCTCTTTTTGCGCAATATTCCCGAGACCTATTTAGGGAATGTTTATAATGGGTTGTTAGGTATTAAATCGCTGGCTTTAGCCTTTGCGCCGAAGTTTTTAGGCGCTATGGTTACCTGCACCGGGGTTGCTACCTGCGCCTTAGGCATGACCCAGTCGCGCCCGGCTATTGAGGCGGTGCAAGCTGCGCTGTTAGAGTCAGATTTAGACCTAGAGGCCTTGGGCGACCTGAAAATTTACAGTTCTGGCTGCCCCAACGCTTGTGGTAATAACCATGTGGGCGATATTGGATTGTTTGGCAAAACCGGAAAGCTAGGCCAAGACATATACCCCGCCTACATGGTGCAGATTGGCACTAAAATGGACGCCCAACATTGCCAGCCAGCCCGTAGGCTCGCTTCGGTCCCGGCCAAAGATTTGCCTGCCTTTATGGTAGGTTTCCTCCAAGGTTGGCAAAACAAAAAGGCGCTTTTTCAAGGCCAGATCGAGGTTTACCTCAATAGCGACGAAGCGGTTGAAGATGTTTTAAGGTTGGCCCAAGGGTATAACGACACAGTGCCCACCGTCTTAGCCGATGATTCGTACTACATTGATTGGGGCGACCAAGACCGCTTTACGCTGCTAAAGGGCCGCAAGGCCGAGTGTTCGGCGGGCTTATTCGACATGATCGAGGTCGATTTGGAGAATGTGAAGGAAAATATCAAACTTTTGGAAGCAGGTCTCAAAGGGGCGGAGCGCAAAAAACACCTATACCAATTGATCTCTTCTGCGGCTCACAGCCTCTTGGTCACCCGCGGGATTGAAGCCTTTGGCGACGCCGAGATTTTTGAGGCGTTTGAAGAAAACTTCATCAATGCGGGCCTAGTGCCCAAGGTTTACCTAGAACCAGTGCGCCTCGCCAAAGTGCGGGACTTGGACCAGCTTAATGACTGGGCAGGCGAGGTAATTGGGTTGGGTGAGCATATGATCAAGCTCTACGAAAGTATGGATGACTCGCTGCGCTTTAACCTGGAACAACTCCAGGGAATCGAGCCGGTCTTGCCGGCCGAAACCAAAGCCGAGGCCGAACCCGTGGCCCCGGTGGCCGCTAAGGCCGACCAATTCAAAGACTTCCGCGGGGTTTCTTGCCCGATGAACTTTGTTAAAACCAAGATTACCTTGGCGGCCATGCGTTCTGGTCAGACCCTTGAGGTCTGGCTCGACGACGGCCAACCGATTATCAACGTGCCCGAATCGGTTAAACTCGAAGGACACCAAATTTTAAACCAAGACCAAGAAGACGAAGGGCATTGGTCCGTAGTGATCCAGAAGGCCTAAGATGAGGGAGCGACTTGAGGATTACCAAAAGGCCCTAGTAGGCAAACCGCCAGAGGCGATTTTGCATTGGGCCTTACTGGAGTTTGGGGCCGAGCGTTTGGGGTTGGCGTCCTCTTTTGGGGCAGAAGATCAACTTTTGACCCACTGGCTGGTTAGCCTGGAGCCCAAGGCCCGTATCTTTACCCTAGATACAGGTCGGCAGTTTGAAGAAACCTATGATTGTTTCCAGCGCTCTAAGGACAAATGGGGGATAGAATACGAGGTTTACCTACCAGATGGGGAGGCCTTGGCCCAACTGCTTAGTGAAAAGGGGCCTTGTAGCTTTTATCAGTCCGTAGAAAATCGGAAAGAGTGTTGCTATATCAGAAAGGTACAGCCCTTAACCACGGCGCTTAACGAGCTGAACATCTGGGTCACCGGCCAGCGTAAGGACCAAGCGGTGACTAGGGGCAACTTAAACGAGATTGAGTGGGACCAAGTGCATCAAATATTTAAGCTTAATCCCCTTTGCAATTGGGGAGAGGTCATGGTTTGGGAGCAGATTAAAACCCATAAAATCCCCTACAATAAATTGCACGACCAGGGCTTTCCTAGTATTGGCTGCCAGCCCTGCACCCGCAAGGTGGCCCCGGGCGACGATATTCGCTCGGGCCGTTGGTGGTGGGAAAGCCCCGAACATAAAGAATGCGGGCTGCACAATCGCCCGAAGTAGTCGTTTAACCCCTAAAAAAATAAGGCCCAACCTATGGACCATCTACAACGGCTCGAAGCCCACAGCGTGTATATCCTACGCGAGGCCTACCGGGAATTTAACAATCTGGTGATGCTTTGGTCGATTGGCAAGGATTCGACGGTCTTGCTTTGGCTGGCGCGCAAGGCCTTTTTTGGCCATGTGCCCTTTCCGCTCTTGCATATCGACACCCATTACAAGTTCCCCGAAATGATCACCTATCGGGACCAAATGGCGCGTAAGTGGAAACTCAACATGGTCTATGGCGAAAACACCGCCGCGTTAGCAAAAAAAGCCACCTATCCTGACGGCAATCTGGACCGGCTCTCTTGCTGCAAAAACCTCAAGACCGAGGCTTTGAAGCATACCTTATCTGGCGAGTGGCCCCGCTGGCGCTTCGACCATGCCCAAGATAAATACGTCGCCGACCCCAACCAAGAAGCCTATACGGGCGTGATTGTGGGCGTGCGGGCCGACGAAGAGGGTTCGCGCTCGAAAGAGCGAGTCTTTAGCCCTCGCGACCAAGAAAACGATTGGGACGTCGGCGACCAACCACCTGAACTCTGGCGACAATACAAAACCGACTTTGCCCCAGGCACCCACTTGCGGATTCATCCGCTGTTAGATTGGACCGAGCTGGACATCTGGGAATATATCCAGCGCGAATCAATCCCCATTATTGATCTTTATTTTGATCAAGGCCAGGGCAAACGTTGCCGCAGTCTTGGCTGCCAGCCCTGTACGGGGATGGTTGAATCGACCGCCAAAACGGTCCCCGAAATCATTGAAGAACTAAAAACCGGCAAGTTTGCCAATATCGCCGAACGCAGTGGCCGCGCCCAAGACAAAGAGGGCCGGGGCGGACTAGAGGAACTGCGTCGCTCTGGTTATATGTAACCCCGGTTTAAAAAAACAATTAAGCGCCCTAAATGCGATGAACCAAGAACTCAATCAAGAACGGATGAACATCGTGATTGTCGGCCATGTGGACCACGGCAAATCGACGGTCATTGGCAGGCTGCTCGCCGACACCGGCAGCCTGCCCGAAGGCAAGTTGGAGCAGGTTAAGGCCATGTGCCTCAAGACCGCCCGGCCCTTTGAATACGCCTTTTTGTTAGACGCGCTGGCCGACGAGCAGGATCAAGGGATTACCATCGATGCGGCCCGCTGTTTTTTTAAGTCAAAAAAGCGGCACTATATTGTGTTAGACGCGCCCGGCCATATCGAGTTTTTAAAAAACATGGTGACCGGGGCGGCTAACGCGGAGGCGGCACTTTTGGTGATCGACGCCAAGGAAGGGGTCCAGGAAAACAGCAAGCGCCATGGGTATCTGGTGAGTATGCTGGGGATTAAAAAGGTGGTGGTGGTGGTGAACAAGATGGATTTGGTGGGTTACGCCCAAGCGTCCTTTGAAAACACGGTCGCCGAATATGGGGAGTTCCTTAAAAAAATCAACCTGGAACCGGTGGGTTATATCCCGATTGCCGCCCGCGAAGGGGACCATATGGTGGGGCCTTCGGTAAATATGCCCTGGCATAAAGGGCATAATATTTTAAGCCAATTAGACGACCTGATCCCCGAAGACAAAGAGGCCAAGCTGGCGCTGCCCTTGCGTTTCCCGGTGCAGGATATCTATAAGTTTACCGAGTCTGGCGACGATCGGCGAATCTTCGCGGGCACCATCGAGACCGGCACCGCCCAAGTGGGCCAAGCGGTCACCTTTTGGCCCAGTGGCAAAACCAGCAAGATCGCTAGTATTGAGCAGTTTAATTGCCCGCCCTCGACGCAGGCGAAAGCCGGGCAGGCCTTGGGCTTTACCCTAGAGACCCAGATCTACGTGCAGCCGGGCGAAATCATGGTGGCCAGCGGCGAGGCCGCGCCCATCCAGGGTCGCCGCTTTCGGGCCAATATCTTTTGGATGTCCAAGGCCCCCTTGATCTTAGGCAAAAACTACAAACTAAAACTGGCGACCAAACGGGTTAACGTCCGGTTGGTGGAGGTTTTAAACGTGCTGGACGCCTCCGAATTGACCTCGGTTAAAGGCAAAAATCTGGTCGAGCGCCACGATTTGGGGGAATGTATCTTTGAGACCCTGAAACCCATCGCCTACGACCTCGCCGCCCAAATCGACGCCACCGGGCGCTTTGTGTTGGTGGACAATTTCGAGATCGCCGGGGGCGGGATTGTTTTAGAAAGTATAGAAATCGGCGAAACCGTCGAGCAGGCCCACGTCCGCGAGCGCGAGTCTCGCTGGGAATCGGGGCATATCACCCCCGAACTTCGGGCCCAGGCCTTTTTGCACCGCGCTAAGTTTGTCTTAATCACTGGCCAGTCCGGGGCAGGCAAACGCAAAGTGGCCATGGCGCTCGAAAAGCGCCTCTTTTTGGCCCGCAAAAACGTCTATTATTTGAGCCACGCCAACCTCAACCAAGGCCTCACCGGCGACATTAAACTAAGGACTTGGGACCGGGCCGAAGAGATTCGCCGCCTAGGCGAACTCGCCCGCCTGATGACCGACGCCGGGCAAATCTTTATCACCGCCCTAAGCGAGGTGGATGACTACGATTTGGAACAACTAAGGACCCTGAACGCCCCTCATGAAATCCTAGTGGTACATATGGGCGACAACCCCCCAGAGGCCTATAAACCGGACCTCATCTTGGAACCCGGCACCACCACCGACTCCGCCGTCAACCGCATCCAAAAAGCCCTAAGCGACGCCCAGGTGTTGGAGTTTTATATTTAAGGGTAGCAAAGTGAACGAAGTAGCCACTTGCCTCCTAAAGCCTAGGCTACTTCCTCCGCCTCCAAGAACAATACGGACTAAGAATCGCCAAAGAAAAATCCCTAAACCGAATATTGGCGGAGGTGGAGGGGTAATCGAATTAAAGAAATATTTGTTTACCTGGCCACTTACATCAAGCAAATAGGGTTTACGGAATAGGAAACTTGAAGTCTTCAGATGCTTCGTCATAATAGGTAAGCCTCATGCCTAAGGAACGAACAAATTTTTCCTCATGTTCTTCGGGTTTGCTGCTTAATAAGATTTCTAAAATGACTTCTTTATCTGGAAAATGGGTAAATTTATACTCCAGCAATTGACCCACTGCGATCCGTATCGCATATTTGGTTTCCACTTTAGCAGTGGGTTTTA
Source organism: Candidatus Lambdaproteobacteria bacterium RIFOXYD2_FULL_50_16 (assembly GCA_001783695.1). GTDB lineage: Bacteria > SAR324 > SAR324 > XYD2-FULL-50-16 > XYD2-FULL-50-16 > XYD2-FULL-50-16. Next base: position 60,106 of record MFNE01000035.1, on the reverse strand, counting down.
CCTCTACCAACCGCCAGCCGTCTTCAGCCTGATATTGTAGGTCTATATAATTTTTATCAGGGATCGGCTGTTTTCCATTCCCCTTTAAATAATTTTGATATTTCACCTGTAAAAGAAGATGTAAGGGTTCAACTCGCCTCTGTCCTTCCACCATATATTCAAAGGAGTCGCTTGCGGTCTTGTTAGACGGATTGGTTTTTATCTTTTTGATGATTTTTTTTGACTTATCACTACATGGCACTTCGTTTTTTGGATAGCTTTCTGGAGCAAAAATCCCGTTAGCGAACCACTGCATTATCGGACTGTCAGATTTCAAGTGTTCTGAAAGTACTTCAATACATTTATCTGGCGAAAGCGTTTGATGAGTCGCGTAGTGAGATGTTAACCGCGCCTTATTTCTGAATTGTTCAGGAATAATTTTTTTCGGTGTATCAAACCAAATAAATTGTTCCTGAGGGCAACGCCATGTTAACCAAATATGATTCGTTTCCCAATGTTTCAAAAAGTTACTTTTATTTTTTTTGAAGGCCTTTTTAACTGTATCTTGCTCCCAAGCCTCTTCCCATTGGTCCTTTATATGGAGGTCCTTAATGATTTCAGGCATGATGACCTCTTCATCGTTGTGAAATACTCCTGCGGCAACACCTAGCAAATATTGAAAACCCTGATTCGAACCGATAAAAAGAAGGCCCAGTTCCCCTGTTAAGGAAAATTTCTTCTCCAGTTTCGTGCGCTCAGAGTGAAATACACGAAAACCATTCCAGATACGGAAAGGGTGGTTATTCCACTCTTCGTGGGCGTACCCATATTTGCTTGGAAAACCACCATTGCTCCTGTGCCCGCTTGGGGATTTGTAATTATTATCATTCCAAAATAATGGTTTTAAAGTAGCTAGTTTCATTTTGCTCCCAGTGATATGTCTTTGGTTAGTTATTAAACGAAATTATCAGAAACAAACAGCCCAAAAACAGGACATTCGACTCTGTATTTACCGCCAAACCGGACAAAAAAGGGACATTCAGTTTAAGGGGGGCAACTTTGCGTTGAGGAGAGGTGAGGAGGGGGCGCAGCGGCTACCCCCTACTTGGAAATCTCTTCGAAAATATCGGCTATTTGGAGGGCAGGTTTTCTAGGGAGGGCAAAATGGGGGAGGTCTTAAATTAACCCTCAAACCTTACAGATTCAGTTTCACCTTTCCCAAGGCGTATTGGTGGACCAGGGCGCTGATGAGGGTTTGATAGGGGATGCCGTCGAGGGCAGCTTTTTGGCGGATGGCGTCGAAGTCGTGTTCTGACAAACGAAAGGTGACGGCCTTGGTTTTTTTTAAAGATTCCTTGGCCGCTTGAATAATCGAGGCTTTAAGGGCTTCATCGGGCGAGGGTTGCCAGACCTCTGCTTCGATCTCTTGCATCCAAGCTTTTTCCTCTGGGTCCAGGGGCTGGTAGAGGTCTTTAGTTTTGGCCACGGTCATATTTCCTTTTATATTTGCGGCTTGGGAAGGCGGTTTTTAAAAATAAATCCCCGTTTGGTTCTAACACACAAGGGACTACGTAAACATACTCTCCCAGACGCAAGGTCAAGAGCTTTTGATTTTCGCGGGTTGGGTGATCTAAAAGTTCTAAAAATCCTTCGGTCGCAATCACCTGCTCAATCACTTCAAAGGTGATCCCTCGCTCTTCTAAGAGCTTTTGATTTTTGCCTGGGTCCCAGTGAAGTTTCATGGACGGATTGTAGCAAAATGCATTTACAATTGCAATGCAAAAACCCCACCCCTGAAATCCCTAGATAATGCGGAGCCATCTAGGTTAACGCGGGTAGGTTTTAATTTAGGTTTTTGGTTAAGGGCGGAATGTTGAGGGCAAAGGCCGCCCTAATTACCGAATCCCCAAAGCTCGCAGTTGTTCGGCTTGGGTTTTGTCGGACTGGCCGATGTGTTCTTCGAGCCATTTCTCTAAAAATTCCAAAACCTCCCCGGCTAACAGATATTCATCGGCAAAAGAGAGTTGGACGTAAAGCCCTAAGACGTAATCCTTGAATTCTTGGTGTTCGGCTAGATGTTCTTCTAGCCCGGTGACCGAATAGCGTTTAAGTAAGGTTTCTTCTTCGACTAGCGGCTTTTTGGCGTAGTCAATCAGGTCTTTGGCGGTTCGACGTAGGGCCTCTTCACACTCGCCCCCGTTGATCGAGCTTTGCAAGCGGTTGTATAAGGAAAGCAGGGTAATGTGTTGGATGTCGATAATATCCACCCCCACCCGAAAACGGTCTTCCCACTGGATCATAACAGATATTCCTTGCCCCATAACCCGATTTTGGACGGTCCTAAAACCAAGAGTTAGTTGACAAGCTAACAAAATATCTCCTCTAAATCCAGTCCTTTTAAATCGGCCAATCGACAAGCCCAGCCAGAAACGTTATGCTAGGGGAGCTAGATTAACCACTCCTTTTTTTAAAAGCCTTTATGTGTGGTCGATTTGTTTTTGCAGCAACTTTAGAGGAGCTTAACCGGCTCTTCCCCGAGGTATGGATCGAGGGAGAGATCAGGCCGCGCTACAACCTTTCGCCTGGGGGGCCAATCTTAGGGATTGCCGGGGGACCAAAGGGGATGAAGTTGGGGGCTTTTCAATGGGGCTTGGTGCCCCATTGGGCTAAAGACAAAAAGCTCGCCTACGCAATGATCAATGCCCGCGCCGAAACCCTCACCGAAAAACCCGCCTTTCGGGAGGCCTTTAAAAAAAGGCGCTGCGCCATCTTGGCGAGCGGGTTTTACGAATGGCAAAAATCCGAGGTGGGCAAGCAACCCTATTTTATTGGACTTCAGGAGTATAAACTTTTTGCTATCGCCGGGCTTTGGGAGCGCTGGAGCCCGCCCGAGGGGGGGCCTGATTTAATCAGCGCCAGTTTGATCACTTGTCAGGCTAATAAAGCGGTTTTGCCGATTCACCTGCGTATGCCCGCGATTTTGCGGCCTGAAGAGGTGCAGAGTTGGCTTTGGCCCGATGCGCCCGAGCGGGCGGCGCAGATTCTTAAACCTTTTGCAGGGCCCATGCGGATCTATCCGGTCTCCAAGGCGGTTAACCAAGCCCAAAATGAGGGGCCAGAACTTTTGATCCCTTTAGGCGAGGGCTAGGCCTTGCTCATCATGGGTGGTTATGGGCAAAATAGTAACCATTCTAAAAATCCTTAATCTAGGCGGGCATGTCTGCAATCTTATTAGCTTTGGACCAAGGCACTAGTAGTTCCAGGGCGCTTTTAGTGGACCAAAACCAGCAGGTCTTGGCCCTGGCGGCCAAACCTTTGAAATCCAGCTTTCCAAATTCAGGTTGGGTTGAACAAGACCCAGAGGAGATCTGGAAAAGCCAATGGGATTCGGTCTTGGAGGTGTTGCAAAAGGCCCAAATCAATTTGGGCCAAGTCACTGGTATTGGGATAACTAACCAGCGAGAAACGCTGATTGCTTGGGACAAAAAAAGCGGAGAGGCGCTTGGTCCTGCTATCGTTTGGCAATGCCGCCGGACCGCTGATTTTTGCCAGAGCCTTAAAAAACAGGGTTTAGAGCCTTTGTACCAAACCCGCACGGGTCTGGTCCTTGACCCCTATTTCTCGGGCACTAAAATGGCCTGGATGCTTGAAAACCGGCCAGAGGTTAAGGCGGCAGCCAAGCAGGGCGACTTGGCCTTGGGGACGGTGGATAGCTGGTTGATCTGGAAACTAACCAAAGGCCAGGTCCACGCGACTGACGCCTCGAACGCCTCTAGGACCTTGCTTTTTAATCTTCACACCCAAGCTTGGGACCCGGAATTGGCCGCTGTGCTTGGGGTGCCCTTAGCGGCCCTGCCCAAGGTGGTGGACTCCTCTGGGGTGTTGGGCAAGACCCACCCCGATTGGGGGGCCGAAATCCCCATTGCCGGGGTGGCCGGGGATCAACAGGCCAGCTTGTTTGGGCAGGCCTGTTTTAAGGCAGGCGAAGCGAAAAACACCTACGGCACCGGCTGCTTTTTGTTAGCCAACACCGGGGATAAGCCCGTGGCCTCTAAACATGGGCTTTTGACCACTCTAGCTTGGTCGATTGGGGGGAAACCGACCTTTGCCCTAGAAGGGTCGGTTTTTATGGCAGGAGCCCTGGTGCAGTGGCTTCGGGACCAATTGGGGATCATCGAAAATGCCGCCCAAACCGAGACCTTAGCCCGGGAGTTGCCCAATAATGGCGGGGTTTATTTGGTGCCCGCATTTGTGGGGCTGGGTGCTCCCCACTGGGACCCTTGGGCTAGGGGACTGATTATTGGGCTAGGTCGGGAGACAGACCGGCGACACCTCTGCCGGGCTGCGTTGGAGGCGATTGCGTTCCAGACGGCTGAATTGGTCGAAGCCATGGGAAAAGATCGGGGAGGACCCTTGAGTGGACTTAAAATCGACGGAGGTGCTTCGCAAAACGGATTTTTGTGCCAGTTCCAGGCCGACCTTTTAGGGATTCCGGTTTATCGCCCCAAAAACCTTGAAGCCACGGCCTTAGGCGCGGCCTGTTTGGCTGGTTTAGCCTTGGGGGTTTGGCGGGATTTGGAGCATATAGCCCAAAGCTGGCAGGAGGCGGCCTCTTTTGTTCCCAAACAAACAAAAGAGGCGTTGACCCCAATCTGGGCTGGCTGGAACAAGGCTTTAGAACGCTCTAAAGGGTGGGCCTTATGAAAGAATTTCAGGTGGTAGTGATTGGCGGCGGGATCAATGGGGCCGGGCTGGCGCGCGAAGCGGCGTATAGGGGATTTAAAACCATGTTAGTCGAGCAGGGTGACTTTGCCCAAGCGACTAGCAGCCAGTCGAGTAAGCTGATCCATGGCGGGATTCGCTACCTTGAACAGGGGCGGATGGGCTTGGTTTTTGAGGCGTTACTTGAGCGTAAACGCTTGCTGCATATCGCCCCGCATTTGGTCACCCCGCTGCGCTTCCACATCCCGGTCTATCAAGGCGACCAACGGCCCGCTTGGATGATTGGGCTTGGTTGTTGGCTTTATGATCAGCTAGCGGGAGGGCGCAACCTAGAGGCCAGCCACCGCCTAACTAAAGCCGAAATATCTCAATTAGGAGAACTAAAAAAAGAGGGACTCAAGGCGGTTTTTGCCTATTCAGATGCCCAAGTCTTTGACGCCCGATTAACCTTAGAGACGGCCCTATCGGCTAGCGACGCCGGGGCTGAGGTGCATAACCAGATGGCCTTTGTGGCTGCTAAAAGGGACCAGGACCGGTTTATTGTGGAGCTAAAAAACTTTCGAAATGGCACCCGCTTGGAGGTGAGCACCCAGGTCTTGATCAACGCCGCCGGAGCTTGGGCGCCGGTATTGGATAAACAGATTACTGCAAAACCCAAACGACCCGGTCTTAAACTGGTGCGAGGGATTCACTTTTTGGTCAAAACCGGGGCGGTGAACCACGGGTTTTTGACCCTGCCCAAGGGAGGCCGGATTGTGTTTGTGTTGCCTTGGCAGGGGTATCTGTTGATTGGCACTACCGAGTCCCTTTATGAAGGGGAGGACCGGCTCCACATTCCCCCGTCGGAGGAAGAAAAGGAATATTTATTAAAGGTTTATAATGAGTATTTCCCGAATCAACCTTTGGACCCTAGCCAGATTTTGCACACCTATTCAGGGGTGCGCCCCTTGATTGATCTTGGGGAGGCGGACCTTGGCAAGATGTCGCGCGAGGCCCACTGGGAGTCAGAATTCTTTGCCGGGGGCCAAGGCTATTGGGCGCTGTTTGGTGGCAAGATCACCAGCTACCGGGCCTTTGCCGAGCAGATTATCAGCGAGGTGGCTAAACATTTCGGGCCACTAGGCCCAAGTAAGGGGGATACTGCCCAGCATCCTTTGCCAGGAGCCCTTTTGCCCAGCGATGCCGAATCGCTAAGGGCGCGACTAAAAGGAGACCCAGCATTAGCCCTAAAAGACCAGTGGGTCCGCCGTTACGCCAGCGGTTGGGCCTGGATTGCCCGCCGGTACTTAGACCACCCCGAAACCCAAACCCTGCTTGCCAGGGGATTTTGTTTGGCTGAATTAACCTACTTAGTCGAGCGGGAAAAGGTTTGGGAGTTAGAGGATATTTTGCTCCGCCGAAGTCTCTTGGCTTTTGAGTTTACCCAGGATGAAAAAACCTTAATTGGCCAAAAACTTAACGAAATACGGGTCCGTCCGTAAAGATGCCATCAATACCCATTTTAAAAAGCCTGGCTTGCTCTTTGGGGCGGTTGGCGGTGTAGGTGATTACTTTATAGCCCAAGGCTTTAACTTGGTTGACTTCGGCTTTGGTGACTAGGGTGGCGTCAGGATTCCAGGCCCAAGCTTGGATTCGCTTCAGCCAGTCCAATTGGGCTTGGTCCAAGGGGCTTTCACTTAATAATGCTAGGTTGGGGGCGCCAGGGATTTGCGAAAGTTCAAACAGCGCCGGGGCGCAGAAGCTTGAAACCAGCACCTCCGAGGCTAGTCCATGTTTGGCTAAGGTTTGGGCCAATTGGGAGACTATACCTTGCGGATGGTTGGGCTCAAAGGCTTCGGTTTTGATTTCTAGGTTTAGCAGAATTTGACCGCCGAACTGGTCTAAAACCTCCTCTAGGTTGGGCAGGCGCACACCCTTAAATTGGGGGCCAAACCAACTCCCTGCATCAAGCTTACCCAGTTCCTTCCAAGCCAGCCCTTTTACGGGCCCCTGTCCGTTGGTGGTGCGCTCCAAGGTTTCGTCGTGTAAAATCACAATCTGCCGGTCTTGGCTGAGGGCTAAATCCATCTCCAACATCACCGCCCCCGCCTCCTGGGCGGCGGTGAAGGAGGCCAGGGTGTTTTCTGGGAATTGGGCCGAAAACCCACGGTGGGCGACCAAAAAGGGGGATTTGAGATCGAGAAGGGGCATGATGTTATAGTTTTAGGTGGACGTCTTTAGCCTCAAACCGGAGCTTTTTTTGGTGCTGATAGGCATCTTCGGGGCTGCGAAAGCCTAAGGCGGCGACCACTACCGACTTTAGCCCCAATTTTTCAAAACCTAAAATCCGGTCAAAGTGAGCTGGTTCAAACCCCTCAATCGGGCAGGTATCAATCTGGGCGAGGGCGGCGGCGGTCATTAGGTTACCCAAGGCGATGTACAACTGTCGGTCCATCCAGCAGGCTAGTTCCCGCTCGTCTTTGGCGCTGGTGAAACTCAAAATCCGCTGTTCATATCCGGCCATTTCCTGGCGAGTTTTGCCCCGTACTACTTCTAAGTGACCAAAAAACCGGTCTAATTGATCCTTGGGAAAGGTCAAAGGGCGGGCCAAAACCACCAGCGCCGAGGCTTCGGTAATCTGGCGTTGATTCCAGGCAAAGGGTTTTAGCTCCTCGCGCAGTAAGGGGCTGTCCACCCATACAAATCGCCAAAGCTGTTGGCCAAAGGAGGAAGGGGTCAGGCGCAGCGACTCTTCTAAAAAGGCCCGCTGATCGGGGGTAAAAGCTTGGGGTTTGAACTGCTTCGTGGCGTATCGCCAATTGAGTTTTTCAAGTATTTCTTTTTGCATTCTTCCCTCTAGGTTAGATTTTCAGTTTCTCACAGTTATTCAAAGAAAGGAACCACCGGTTAAGGGCGAAACGGTAAAGTTTTATTGACAAGGCTGCTTAGAAAAATTCTTGAGCGACTGGACCCATTCGGGTTAGGGTGTTCCTAGTTGAACTATAAATCCCCAATAAACGGGCCTGATGGAAATACGAGAAAAATTGGTGGCCCAAGCCTGGGCGAAGGTGGACCAAGTGGCCAATGACCCTTGGGGGCGCTACCAATTACGTTGGGAATATTATCAGCAATATGGAGATGCCATTTTAGACGGCTTTGGAATGGGCAATTCCGAGTTGGCCTTTTTGCATTGGGAACTACGCCGAGGGGTTTTAAACCCGGTGCCCCAAGCCCCTGGTTACTCGCAAGCCGGAAGTCCCTGGTGGCGGGGGGTTAATGAAATTTTCGACTTTTATAGCACCTTAGGTGGTTTGGCCTACGAGGCGCTTGAGCGAGAAGGCTGGGTTGCGCCAGTGCAAAACTGGATCAATTATATTAAAGATCCGAGCCCAAAATCCTGGTATAAGGCCCATAATTGCTCCATCGTAAATGGCTACTTGCACCATCTGCCGGAAGCCAAACAAGAAAGTGCAGACGAACAATATTTTATAAACGTAGTGCTCTTCCGCGTTTTATATGCCCAAGCGTTGGTGATGGACGCCACTATTTTTGGGGAATTAGGTCAGTTTAATGCCAATCCAAGGCTAAATGGGGTTGGGATCTTGACCACTTTACCCGCTTTTTACCCAACCAATTATCCCTTAACCCCTAAAGACATTAAAAACGTCAAAGGCGAAAACGGCAGACCAGAAGGCTGGGGGGTGAAGGTGATGGACGATCTGATTGTTTTACCAAATATAATCCCTCTTTATCAATCCGTAGCCGAGTGGGATCAGGTGCCCCAAGTGACCCGTTTTCTTGATAACCACAAACCTTGTTACCCTCATATCCAACTTAGTCAAACCTTGCCCAATCCCAGAAATTGGGGGGAGAACTTATGATTACCAAACAAAAAATAGCGGTTTTAGGGGGAGGGCTAGGTAGCCTTAGTGCTGTTTACGACCTCACCTCTTATCCCGGTTGGCAAGAGCGTTACGAAATAACCCTGTACCAGATGGGTTGGCGCCTAGGTGGCAAGATGCGCACTGGGCGCGGGAAAAACAAACGAGACGAAGAGTTAGGCCTGCATGTGTTGATTGGGTTTGAACAAAACCTCTTTGATTTGCTGCGAACCTGCTGGGTCGAGCGACAACCCTCGGCGGCTAGTTGCCCCTATAAAACCCTGGACGATGCCATCGTTCCCAACAACGGCAGCCTTTTTACTGAATGGGTGCCCCAGGAATACCGCTGGACCAACTGGCCCTTTATTTTTCCAGTGGGCCCCAACCCTTATCCCTGCATGGGGCCGCCGTTAACCGGGCTGGACTATCTTAAGCGAATCGCCGCCTTGCTGGTGGAGATGCTTTTTGGCAGTCCTTATGGCCGACATTTTTTGCCCTTTGTGCGCCAGATGATGATGGACCTCTTCCCCGATAGTCCAGGGGATCAAATTCCCACGGCCTTAAACCCCAACCCTAATCTTGGGGACGATGAGGAAAAAGGGCTCTGGGACCGGCTGGCAGGTGGCGTATTTGACGACTGGATTAAAGTGGTCAAGGAACTAGCCGAAGAGGTCAAAGACCTTGCGGAAGACGTTTTGGCCGAGCTTATGGAGGAGGTAAAGTCGATGGTCGAGCGTTGGCAAGCCTCCTTGAGCGGGGAGGTCAAAAACTGGCTGGCCCAGTTGGCCGCCATTTTGGCAGATGGGGTGCAATTTATGCTCAAGTTGTTCCCTAAATTGTTTTTACTCGATGATACGTTCCGCCATATAATCCAGTCGGTTAGTCTGGGAGCGGCAGCACTTAAGGGGATCGCCTTGGACGTTTATAACCCCAAAACTCACCAGCTGGATTTTAGCCGGATCGAAAACGTGGACTTTCGGGTCTGGATTAAGGCCAATGGCTGCGCTGACTACGCCCTTTTTAGTCCCCTAGCCCAGTTCGCCTACCAAGGAGCCTTTGCCGGGTTGGCTGATGGACATAATCAAGGGGGCAGCGTTTCGGCGGGCAATATCTTAAAAACCCTAATGCCCGCAGCCGGATACCAGTCTAGTTTTTTATACCAGCTACGTTTAGGCACGGGGGATACCCTAGTGATGCCTATCTACCAAACCCTGGCGCAACGAGGAGTGAGGTTTGAGTTTTTCTCAAAAGTGGTGGAGATGTCGCCAGATGAGAATGGAGGAATTGGCGAGATTGTGATCCAACCCCAAGCCTCTTTAAAAAAGGGCTCGTACCAGCCTTATGAACTAGTTAAAGGCACCCCCTGTTGGCCGGCGGAGCCCTTATACGACCAACTGGACCCGGCCCAAGCCCAAGAGTTACAAGCGCAAAAAATCGATCTCGAATCCCCTTGGTCCCCCTGGCCCCGCCCAGATTCGGGCCTACAGCCTTTTAGTCTCAAGCGAGGTGTTGATTTTGATCAAGTGATTTTAGGCATACCCCCGGCAGCGCAAAAGAGTTTTATGCAAAAAATCGTTACCACCAACCCCCGGTGGGCGCAGATGATTGCAGGGAATCACAATCAAGCGGTCACGGGGGTGCAGTTTTGGTATAACGCCACCCTAGCGCAAATGGGCTACCATCATCAAGACTGGGGAATGGCCGAGACCCATTGCCTGCCTAATGTGATCACCTATCAAAATCCGCTGTTTTCCTTTATCGACCAAACCTACATTGTTGAAAACGAGGATTGGCCCCAAGGGCAACAACCGAAAACCATGATTATGTTTTCTGGATATCAGCCCGGTTTTGATGATCAGGATGATTTTTCAGACCACCAATTCCCAGAACGGGAGAAGGCGCGGCTCAAACAAATTACCTGGGCTTGGATGATGGATAATATGGGCTTCTTTTTTAAAACGGACGCGCCCCCGGCCTATCCAACTGGAATCAACATGAACCGCTTGGCCCCGACCAACCCGCAAATCACCGGGCCCGGTCCTCTGTACGACGACCAATGGTTCTCGCCAATTATAGCCCCTTCAGATCGGTACAATCTCTCCCCTCCTGGCAACAATGTTTACCGGATTGCGGGTGGCGAGTCTGGGTATAACAACCTGTTTTTAGTGGGAGACTGGACCAACTACGGCAACAACATGGGGTACATGGAAGGGACGGTGGTTTCAGGTTATAAGGGGGCCAGAGCCCTACGTGAGCAAGCCTTCGGACTCAAGGATCACCGGCCCTACCATGAGCAGCCGGATGTTACTTGACCACGACTGTCTTGACCCACTGGAACTCGCGGATTCCATGGTGACTGCATTCGCGGCCATAACCTGAACGCTTGACCCCGCCGAAGGGTAGGGCCGGGTGACTGACGGTCATGCCGTTAATAAAAACTTGGCCCGATTCGATTTGGTGCGCGAGCTTAACTGCCCGCTCTACATCTTTGCTCCAAACACTGGCCCCCAAGCCGTAAGGGCTAAGGTTGGCTAGGCGAACCGCGTCTGCTTCATCTTTGGCTTTGATCAGGCTAGAGACAGGCCCGAAGAGTTCTTGTTTAAAACAGGTCATCTCGGGGGTGACGTCTGCAAGTAGGGTGGGGGCGTAGAAGTTGCCAGGGCGGTTTAAGATTTGACCACCCGTAACCAAGCGAGCCCCATCTTCGATACTAGACTCAACCTGTTTGTGAAGCTCTAGCATTAAATCATGCCGCGCCATGGGCCCCATGCCCACCCCCTCCGCTTGGGGGTCGTCCACCTTAATTTCCTCCATGATTTCTTTGTGTTTCTCCACAAATTGATCATAAAGGGACTCGACAATAATAAAACGTTTCGAGCTGATACAAACCTGCCCCGCGTTAAAACAGCGGGCGAGCACCGAGGTTTGGCAGCATTGGCCTAGCTCGGCGTCCTCAAGGACAATAAACGGATCAGACCCGCCCAGTTCCATTACCGATTTTTTAAGCTCCCGCCCGGCTTTAGCGGCCACCGCCATCCCCGCACGCTCGCTACCGGTCAAGGTCACCGCCTTGATCCTAGGGTCTTCTAAGGCCAGCCCAATCTGGTCGGGCTCGATCCTTAGATTGGTGAAGGTGTACTTGGGGAATCCTGCGTCTAAAATAGCCTCTTCCATCGCCAAGGCGCAGCCAAAGACGTTAGGCGCATGTTTAAGCACTGGGCCGTTGCCACCCATCAGGTTTGGCGCTATAAACCGCATCGCCTGCCAAAAAGGGAAGTTCCAAGGCATAATCGCCAAGATTAACCCCATGGGCTCATAGCGAGCATAGGAGCGGGTGAATCCGGCCTCGATGAGTTCAGGAGCCAACATTCTGGCCCCTTCTTGGGCGTAATAATCGCAAATCGAGGCGCATTTGCTCACCTCGGCTTCGGCTTCCTTCTTGATTTTGCCCATTTCATCGGAGATCAGGCGGCCATACTGAGGGGCCCGGTCTCTAAAAATTTGCGCCAATTTTTTTAGCAGCCCCGCCCGGTGGCTAAAGTCGGTTTCGCGCCATGCCTTCCATTGCGCTTGGGCGGTTCCCAAAATTTGATATAGCTCTTCAGTGGAATGCTGAGGATAGTGGGCGATGACCTCGGCTGTGGCGGGATTAATACTGGAATACATGGCGGCTCCTAAGCGGTTGTGCCCAAGACTAACCCAATAGCATCCCTAAAATCCAGTCCCAAAGCCTAGTTTCAGACTAAAAAAAAGGCACGAATGACTTAAACCAAAAACCCCTGGCCCTTGGACTTTGGCTTGGTTATACTAAGCCCGCTCTAGGTATATAAATCAACGGAGGGATTGAGAATGAAGGCTAGTGATCTTTTTGTACATTGCCTCGAAGAAGAGGGTATTGAATATATCTTTGGGGTTCCTGGCGAGGAAAATGCCGACTTTATGATGTCTTTAGAAAAATCCACCAAGATTCGCTTTATTCTAACCCGCCACGAGCAGGGGGCGGCCTTTATGGCCGAAGCCTATGGTCGCTTGACTGGCAAACCGGCTGGGGCGTTGGGCACCTTAGGGCCAGGGGCGACCAACCTAATTACCGGAGTGGCCGACGCCAACATGGACCGGGCTCCCATGTTGGTCTTGACCGGCCAAGGCGCAACCACCCGCTTGCACAAGGAATCCCACCAGGTGATGGATGTGGTGGGGATGTTTAAGCCAGTGACCAAGTGGGCTTCGCAGATTGTCAACGCCGGAGCCATCCCCGAAATCGTGCGCAAGGCCTACCGGTTGGCAACCACCGAAAAACCAGGGGCCTGCCACATCGAACTTCCCGAAGACATTGCCAAACACGATACCGACGCCACCCCCTTAGAGCCCCTGCAATACCGCCGCCCCGTGCCCGGAGACAAAATTGTGGACCGCGCTTTTGAGCGTATCAAAAACGCCCAAAGACCCATTATCTTAGCAGGCAATGGCTGTATTCGTAAGCGAGCCAGCAAGCAGCTTAAACAATTCTGCGAAAAAACCCATATTGGCGTGGTCTCCACCTTTATGGCCAAGGGTTGTGTCGATTTGGACAAAGACTATTGCCTCTTTACGATTGGCTTAGGGGCCAGAGACGTGGTTTCCCAAGCGGTGGAACAGGCGGATTTAGTGATTACCTTGGGTTACGACATGGTCGAATACCACCCTACTTTGTGGAATAAGTCCAAAGACAAAGACATTATCCATATCGACTTCTTGCCTGCTGAGATTGACGACCATTACCAACCTCACACCGAAGTGATTGGCGACCTAGCCCATACCCTTTGGATGTTTAACGAACGGGTTAAAAAAGAGGGGGGAATGCGTTTTGATCCCCTGGCTCACCAAAAGGTTCGTGAGAAGATGTTTACCGAACTAGACACTCATATGTTTGACGATACCAAGGGCCTACTGAAGCCCCAAAAGGTGCTTTGGGAGGTGCGCAAGGCCATGGGGCGAGAGGATATCCTCCTTAGCGACGTGGGGGCGCATAAAATGTGGATTGCGCGGCACTATCAGTGTTATGAGCCCAACACCTGCCTGATCCCAAACGGCTTTTGCTCAATGGGATTTGCCCTGCCCGGCGCGATTGGAGCCAGTCTGGTTTATCCAGAAAAACAAATTTTGTCGATTAGCGGGGACGCCGGATTTTTGATGAACGTGCAAGAGATGGAAACCGCCAGACGGCTCAACTCCAATATTGTTTCCATGGTTTGGGAGGATCACGCCTACGGCCTAATTGCCTGGAAACAGGAGAACCAGTTCGGCCACCACACGGACCTGTCCTTCGGTAACCCTAATTGGAGCCAACTGGCGGCCGCCTTTGGCTGGGGGTATCATACTACCGACGATTCCGCAAAACTGGCGGGGGTTTTAAAAGCCGCTTTTGCCGAGGCTGGGCCAAGCCTAGTAGTTATCCCCATAGATTACCGAGAAAACATGCAACTCACTAAACATTTAGGCGAAATCGCCTGCGTGATCTAGGGCCGGAAGGGGCACTATCTTCTTGGTTGAATTAGGTCCTGGCCAACTTGCTGTTGGCCCTGTTTTGGGGACCCTTGGATTTTTGGATATATTGGAAAAATGGGCACCAAACCCAACCAGGTCTGTTTGCGCGGTAGCCCTTTTTGGGTATTTTTTTGGTCCCTGTTGGTGGGGCCAGGATTCCGCTTAGAAACGCCCTAGAACTTTTTCTCCATCCAGAAGCAGCCCAAAAAATTGCCACCTTCAAAAAAGGCAGCAACTAAGAAAACCACTCAAGAGCCGAAGACTTTAAAAAACTAAAATAACATTTCAAATCGACCAATTTGAGAGCTAGGTCTTCCTAAAAAGGGCAGCAATTCGCCCATGAGGGCTTGTGCCGCCCCAGCTTGTTCAGGGGCGTCTAGGTAATCTCGAAGTAAGTCTGCTTGATCTGGGTTAATCCCGGCAAAAAGCCAAAGCCGACAGGTCTCGGCCTGTCCACCCCGTTTGAGGTCCTGCCAAATCGACTCGATGCGGGCTAAGTCGAATTCGAAGTGGAAAGAGCAAACCTGTTCGCCCAAAAGGGCGGGTAAATAAATGCTAATGGATTGGGCCAAAGCCATCTCTTTTCCCATAGATTCTCCTTGGTCGGCGGTTTGGGAGATTTTAGATACTTCCCTTATCGTATATTTACTGCAAGTGTAGGGCCTATTTAGGGTGCCCTAAAAATCAAAACCGCCGATCTCGGCTTGGTTGAGGTTGAGCCGGTCTAAAACCTGTTCAATCAAAATTCCTTCAAAACCCGCCATATCCTTATGCTCCAATAAACGCACCAAGAGGGGGGCGTCTTCTGGGTCAACCCCAGCGTAGAGCCACATTCGGCACGTGGTTGGATCGGCTCCTTCGATTACGGTTTGGCTTAAAAGCTCGTCTAGCCTGGGGGCATCGTAAGTAAAACGAAGGGGTTGGTTATGGCCTTCGAACCAAACCGGGACCTTGGCGACATATTTTTTTTCAACTGCTTGGGAACGCATGGCAGGTCTCTAAATTGGGGTTTTCTGTTTTATAGTAACCTTTACCTAAGCAATCCAGTTGCAACCATTAGACCTGAATTGATTAAACCTAAAATAAGGTTGTAATATACTATAAACATAAACTATAAAATTATTTTTCCCCCAATTTACCTAGGCAGAATCTGCCCCCTTTATAATGCCTTGCGGCCCGTTTTGATCTATGGTGAAGTTGATTTTTAGACCCTGGCTCAGCAAATGGTAAACGAACCGGCAAACCTAAGTGTTTTTAATATGACCCAAGCGCGGCTGTTTAGCTTGCCCCCCGCTCGTCGCCATAAGTGGCTGGCTCGCGGTCTGGCCGGGTTGTATCAAGCACTTTTAGAGACCGACTTGACCCAAACCAGCCTGGAATTTACTTGGGCCAAGTACCAAAAGGCTTGCGGTTGGTTAGGATTAGAGGTGGAGGCCAATCCACCCCTGTCCAAAGGGGCATGGTTCGAATGGCTCGCTGACCACTTCCATCGGCACCAAGCCCTAACCGGCCTGGGTCTGCCAGAAGATCAACTCCTGCACCCCGTAATCCAAGGGGACCGGCTCGAAGCGGGTCCTTGGCAACCTCGTTATCCAGTATGGGTAGCTCTTGAAAAGATTAGGAGTGCCTTTAACCTAGGCTCGATCCTGCGTAGTATTGATGCCCTTGGCTTTGCTGGGGTTATCTTAGGCCCACAGTCCCCTCCTCCGGCCCATAATCAAGTCCGCAAGGCCGCCATGGGCACAGCGGGCTGGATTCCAGCTTTACAACCTGCTGATTTTTGGGGGCATTTATCCAGGATGGAAACAGAGGGGTTTAGGTTGATTGGATTAGAGCGGACCCAAAATAGCCTTTCTTATCGCCGCTATCCCTGGCCCCGCAAGCTGGTGTTACTTTTAGGCAACGAAGAGTATGGCTTAAGTCAACAGGCCCTGGTTCGCTCCCAAGTGCTGGTTCATTTGCCCATGGCTGGGCGTAAAAATTCGCTAAACTTGGCCAACGCTTTTTGTGCAGTTGGGTTTGAGCTGGCTCACCAATTCGAGGTGCGTGATGCTTAGTGGTAAATATCTGATCTGCACCTTTAAAAAAGGTCGGGCCTTCCCCCATTTCCTCAAACCCACCGAGCCCAATTTAGAACTGGCCGAGGCCCTGGCTTCCTTGTTTAAGGAGTGTTTAGGGCTGACCAGGGAGGCTGCCGAAACCGAGCTTAAGGAGGCGGTCGAGGGCAACCCTAAAGTCGTCGAAGGGATGATAAAAATCTTGCTTGACCATGCCCTATTCGAGCGGCCTGACTTAAATCAGCCCGAAGAGCGCCGAGCCCAACTCTTTGACCTTTCCGCCCAATATTGGGCCCAAGAGGCCTCCCGCCAGCCCCGCCTGGAAGGTCACCGAGACAAGATTGTAGCCAAAGGCCAATGGGTCGGTCCCCAAGAGGGGCAAGAGGCGACCAACTGGCTTTTTGGCGACCTGCCCTCGAATCAGGTGATGACCGGCTTTGACTCTTTAACCGGCTTAGAACTGCTCCACCGCTTTAATTTAGAACAGGTTCAAGGCCTGCTCCTAAAAGCCCGCCGTTTGACCCTAACTACCCAGGGGGCTCAAAATTTTGGGCAGTTGATGCAGATGATGAAGTTTTTTGGGTTGTTGTTCAGTGCTTCGGAAAAAGGCCCCCAATTAATTTTAACTATCGACGGGCCGGGTGCAGTTTTAGAAAACCCCAAAAGTTACGGCCTCGAACTGGCCAATTTTTTTCCGGCGGTTTTGCTCCTAGAAGGCCCTTGGCTCTTAGAAGCAGAGATTGCCAATGCGGACCGGGCGGGGGCCTTTGTTTTTTTGCTAGATCACCAGCATGGATACCATTCACCCTACCCTAAACGGCAGTCTTGGGCACAAGACCGACTCGAAATGGTTGTCAACCGCTTTAATCAGCAGTACGCTAGCCCTTACAAGGCCCAAGCTTCATCCCTATTACACCGCCTAAAGCACAACCGTTATTTGCTCCCTGATATTGAAATCACTGGTCATGGCCCTAATAAGATTCAAGTCCAGTTCTTGCGATATCTCAAAGAGGACAAAGTCCGATGGCTCATGGAGATTAAAGACCAACTGCCCCCTCACTATTATTTTATGGTAAAAGGCAGTAGAGCGAAAGAAACTGATTTATTAAAAGCCATGGGCGGGCGGCTCCGGCTTTATGCGAGTGAGATCACCGCGCCTATGCTAAAATCCCTTTTGGAATAAAAATGAATCTCAAATGGGATGGGCATTGTCACACCCAATTTTGCCCCCACGGCAAACAGGAGCCCACTGAGTCAATGATCCGGCGAGCGATAGACTTAGGTTTTGAGCGTTTAAGCCTGACTGAGCACGCGCCCCTGCCTAAGGGCCTCATGAAGGACCAAAAACTTTTTGACGAACTAGCCTTAAAACCAGAAGAGCTAGAACCCTACCTGGACCATGCCCAAACGCTCAAGGCAAAATTCGCCGGGCAGATCGAGATCTGGGTGGGTTTGGAGCTGGATTATTTACCTGGATATGAGACCTTTACAGTCGATTTTTTCGAGAAATGGGGGCCTAAACTCGATGACAGTTTGCTCTCGATGCATTTTATTCCAGGCCAGGACGGACTTTGTATGGTGGATTATAATCCACAAGACTTTCAAGAAAATCTCTTAGACCATTACGGCTCTTTATCCGCGGTCCATCTGGCCTACTGGAATTGGTTTGAAAAGGGGCTCGCCCTGCCTTTTAAAGGGTCAAAACCCAAACGATTAGGCCATCCAGGGTTGATAAACAAATTTTGTTTAGAGTGGGGGGAGCCCGAACCTGAAGTCTCGCCCGGATTTTTTGAACCCATCGTCGCCAAAGCAAAGGCAGCCGGGTACCAGCTTGATCACAACCACTCTGGTTTGGGCCGCGCCTCCTGCTTGAGGACCTACATGCCCATGCCGCTGTTGCAGGCGGCTCAAAAAGCGGGTATGGAGTTGATCTACGGCTCTGACGCCCACGGGGTGCAGGCGATTGGCGGGTTTTTCGATTCGTATCTAGCTGGGCCTTAATGGAAAAACATTTAGCAGAAAAACCAGAGACCAACGAGGATTTAGAGCTCCGCCCCGAGCTTATTAGAATCCTTTTAGGGCTTTTTTTGGCCCTAAGTTTGGTTTCCCAAGGACGCTGGGACCCCGATCCTTTAAGTCTGGTCTGGCCTAGCGGGGGTATTGCCAACTGGTTCGGCCTGCCTGGAGCGCTTTTTGCCGGGTTTTGGTTGCGGTTTTTTGGGTATTCGAGTTTGACCTTGGTGTTTTTTTTATTGTTTGCTCAATCCCAGAACAACCGCGTCTCTGCTTTGGTCCCTTTGAGTATCCATTTTATGGTGCTAGTTATCCTGATTGGCCTCTTGTTTCCTCCAGGTCATCCTTATTTGGAATATGCAGCAGGGCTTTTGGGGCTCGTTTCTAACGAAGTGATGAGTCAATTGGGGCTTCGTTTGGTAGCCCTGCTGGTCCTGTCGATTTATTTGATCAAAGCGGCTACTGGATACCGGTTCCAGGATAGTTTTATTCGAATTTCGTTAAGTGGAATCATGGGGGTTTGGGGGCTGATTATATTAGCTAAAGAACTGATAATGCAGCTAAAAGAACTGACCCCAACCAAACTCAAAGAGGCCTTTGGTAGGGAGCCAGAGGCAAATGATTCTGAAGTGAAACAAGGACCGGTCGGCGGCGATTTATTACGCCGGGCGCTGGCCGAATTAAAGCAAAAAGCGACCGAAGAAGTCACAAAAGAAGAAAATGTAAAAAAATAGAGCTTGACTTGTAAGAGATAAGCTTTCTAAGCTAGCTCATCAGGTCCGATAGCTCCCCTTATAGAGTAATCCGATAGCTTCTCCGAACCGGCCTACCCGTAATGGCCGCTCCTAACCAACCCATACAAAAACCAGTCGTGCCCCCGAAGACCATCGTTAAGCGCAGCGCCGCTGCTAGCAAACCAGTGCGGTCCATAATGACCGAAGCCAAGACCATCTCGCAAGACACCAAAGAAAAATTGACCGTAAACGGCATTGAGCCTTTGATATTGTCCGAGCTTAAACGGATGAATATTAAAGACTTAGAAAAGATGGCTCGCGATTACCGCATCGAAAACGCCTCTAGCCTGCTTCGGCAAGACCTAATCTTTGCCTTGCTCAACGCACAAACCGCCAAGGGTGGAGCTATTTATAGCCAAGGGGTCTTAGAGACCCTGCCCGATGGTTTTGGGTTCTTGCGAAGTCCCGACTTTAACTATGTGCCCGGTCCAGACGACATCTACGTCAGCCCAAGCCAGATAAGGCGGTTTAACCTGCGCACCGGTGACACCATCGAGGGCCAAGTACGCCCGCCAAAAGATTCAGAGCGTTATTACGCCCTACTCAAGGTGGAGAAGCTCAACTTTGAAGAACCGGAAATGTCAAAAGACAAAACCCTCTTCGACAACCTCACCCCCCTCTATCCAAACGAACAAATCAAGCTGGAACGAAAAGACAGCGACATGACCGCCAGGATCATTGATATGTTTTGTCCGATTGGTAAAGGCCAGCGCGGTATGGTGGTTGCGCCTCCTAAGGCAGGTAAAACGATGGTGCTGCAAAGTATTGCTACCAGTATTACCGAAAACTATCCTGAAGCCTTTTTGATTGTGCTTTTGATTGATGAGCGGCCTGAAGAGGTGACCGACATGAAGCGGAGCGTGATCGGCGAGGTGGTCAGTTCCACCTTCGACGAGCCCGCTACTCGCCATGTGCAGGTCGCAGAGATGGTTATTCAAAAAGCCAAGCGGTTAGTTGAGCACAAACACGACGTGGTTATTTTGCTCGATTCGATCACCCGCCTTGCTCGCGCTTACAATACCGTGATTCCTCCTTCGGGCAAGATTCTGTCCGGCGGGGTGGACGCCAACGCGTTGCACAAACCTAAACGCTTCTTTGGCGCGGCGCGCAATATTGAAGATGGCGGTTCTTTAACCATCATCGCGACCGGTCTAATCGAGACGGGGTCCAGGATGGACGAGGTGATCTTTGAGGAATTCAAAGGGACTGGCAACATGGAATTGGTTTTAGACCGTAAATTGATGGAACGGCGCATTTTCCCGGCGCTTGATATCGAAAAATCGGCGACCCGCAAGGAAGAATTGCTCCTGCCTAATTTGGCCGATGTCTGGAAGCTAAGGAGACTGCTTAGCGCCACCAAGTCCCAAGACGGCCTTGAATACCTTCTTGACAAAATGAAGAAATTCAAGACTAATGACGAGTTACTGCAAATGGTCAATAGTTAGACCTTTTCTTCGTCAACCTCCCGGAAAGCCGGGTGAACTCGAAGCCCTAAAACGCGATGAAAGCCGATATACATCCTAAGTATCAAGACACCCAGTACTCCTGCGCTTGTGGCGCTGAATTTGTGATCCGCTCGACCATGAGGCAACAGGTCAAGTTAGAGATCTGCTCCTCTTGCCACCCCCTTTATACGGGCAAAGAGAAGTTGATGGATACGGAAGGACGGATCGACCGCTTTAAGAAGAAATACGAAAACGTATCCTTCGGCAAAAAGAAGTAACTTCTATTGCGGGGCCAATCGGCCCCATTCTCGCCCATGATGCTCGATAAACTGGCTCGTATCGCAGACCGCTATGAAGAGGTTTCAGCCCTCTTGGAGCGGCCTGAGGTAGTGGGGAACACCAAAAAATTGCAAGAGCTTTCCAAAGAACAGGCAAAGCTTTCGCCTATCTATAAACTCTTTAACCGCCTTAAAAAGGCGACTGAAGAGCTTGAAGGCAATCAGGCAATCTTAGCGGACCCTAAAGAAGATCCAGAGATGAAGGAGATGGCCAAATCCGAGCTGCCCGACCTTAAAAAAGCGGTCGAGGCCTTGGAGAAGGAAGCCCAAATCCTGCTCCTCCCCAAAGACCCAGACGACGACAAAAACGTGATCTTAGAGATCCGCGCCGGTACGGGCGGGGATGAGGCGGGGCTGTTTGCCGGGGATTTGCTGCGGATGTACCAAAAGTTTGCCGAGGCGAATCGCTGGAAAGTAGAGCTTTTAGACGCGAGCCCTGCTCCCCAAGGCGGGTTTAAAGAGGTGAGCCTGAGTATCGAAGGGGGACATGTTTTTGCCCGAATGAAATTTGAGGCCGGCACCCACCGGGTGCAGCGGGTTCCGAGCACCGAGACCCAAGGCCGCATCCACACCTCTGCTTGCACCGTGGCCATATTGCCCGAAGCCACTGAGGTGGAAGTGCAGATCAACCTAGCCGATTTGCGGATCGACACCTACCGCAGTTCGGGTGCCGGGGGCCAGCACGTCAACAAAACCGATTCGGCCATTCGCATTACTCACCTCCCTACGGGTCTAGTGGTCCAGTGCCAGGACGAACGCAGCCAGACTAAAAACAAGTCTAGGGCGATGAAGCACCTTCAGGCGAAGCTTTATGAGCAGCAGGCCGCCGCCCAGTCTAGCGAACTGGCCGCGTTACGCAAAAACATGGTTGGCTCTGGCGACCGCTCTGAGCGCATCCGCACCTACAACTACCCCCAAGGCCGGATCACGGACCACCGCATCGGCCTGACCCTTTATAACCTCTCCGAAGTTATGAACACCGGCGATATCAACGAGATTGTTGACTCCCTCGCCAGCGACCAACAAGCAGACCTCCTCAAGTCGCAGGGGATGGGCTAGCCAGCCCTCAAGCTTTACAGTTCCTTGGTTGCCCTCAATCAATATTTAAGGGAGCCATTTAGGGCTTATATCGATCAAGACGGGCCTATCCTAAGTCTGATTTTTCGGTTTGGTGTATTTAGCGTAGAGTTGGAAGAGGTATTGGACCCGCTCTAGTTCGGTGGCGAATTTGGTTTTGCTG
Organism: Candidatus Lambdaproteobacteria bacterium RIFOXYD2_FULL_50_16; assembly: GCA_001783695.1. Classification (GTDB taxonomy): domain Bacteria; phylum SAR324; class SAR324; order XYD2-FULL-50-16; family XYD2-FULL-50-16; genus XYD2-FULL-50-16. The sequence goes on along the minus strand of MFNE01000035.1, from coordinate 38,132 downwards.
TATGCTGCATCTACGGCCTTGTCTAGGGTGTGGTGGGCTTTAGTTAGGTTTTGAGGCATGGTTAAGGGGTCATAGAGGTCTGCCAGGCTAGAATGGGGGTGCGCTTGGCGAGCGTCCAGGACGGCCTGGGCGGCTTTTTCGATGGCCACCTTTTGCTTGTCGGTTGGCGCTTCGGGCCAGGGGAAGTTGTTATAAACAATCCCCACCGAGTACCGATAATCACTTTTTAATCTCCCGGCTGTGTAGCGCATCCAAGCCATATGCATGGTGGAGGAAAGGACGCCGAAGTGGAATATTTCCGCCTTTTTTGAAATAAAAACTAGGTCGCTTGAAATTATCTGAGGCTGAATAAATCCAATCGGTACAAATCTGCGCCTTTCGGATGAGACTTTTGGTATCAGTAAATAGGGCTTCTTCGGTATTAAAGTACACTCAAATTGAGTTGGGAATTGGGCAAGCTTTTGGGTTGGGACTTTCTTACTTGCCCTCCTTAATTCTTGTACTTTTTTAACGCGCTTCAGAACTAAAGGCATTTTATGTAGCTGAGCGCTAGAAACCTCTCCGAGGTATAACACCCAACGTTTTTTGTCCTGTATAAACTCCTTTGCACCCATCCAGGGTCTAAAAAACTCTTTAGCTTGTGGTTCTTGATTTACAAATTCATTCATCTCCTCTTCTAGGAAGAGATAGTTGCCTCCGTCCACTGGCTTATTTCCTGCCGCAAGAATCGGCGCTTCACACATTGGGGACGATCGGCTTAGACAGACAATCGAAGGCCCGTTCACTAAATAGGGGTTGATATTCTCTACCTTAATCTCGTGGGCATCCCCCTTGAACACCTCGTAGTCAAAGAGCCGCTTAACAGGGCGGTCAAAGCGGGCAAAACCTACAATCACGCAATGCACGGCAGCCTTACCTCGAGCTTCACTGGTCCAGCTAAAGGTGCGGTGGGCAAAGTTGATCTTGATCCCCCAGTTGTCCAGCAAATCCCCCCAAAGCACCCCCACCTGTTCCCCCTGGGTGATGCTGTTGGTCGAAACAAAAGCCACCTCGATCTGGGTGTCCTGGATGTATTCAGCGGCTTTGCGGTACCAAGCACTCACATAATCTAGGTTACCAGCGGCATTGACTTTTTTAAAGATTGATTTGAGTTCGAGTGACTGGCTCTTAGATTGGTTGTGTTTTCCCACAAACGGCGGATTTCCCAATATATAATCCAAATCCTTGGGTTTAATCACCTCTCGCCAATCTAGTTCCAAGGCGTTGCCGTGGAGGATGGTTGGGGCGGTGGTCAGCGGGAGGCGGGCGTAGTTGTAGCCAAAGACGGCACTGACCTTTTGGTTCATCTGGTGGTCGGTCAGCCACAGGGCCACTTGGGCAATTTGAGCGGGGAATTCGTCGATCTCAATCCCATAAAACTGATCTACATTCACTTTGATCAAGTGGTTGATTTCGATCCCCAATTGGCCGGTCTCCCCTTCGGCTATTAAAACCTCCAACTCCAACATCCGCAACTCCCGGTAGGCGATCACCAAAAAGTTGCCACAGCCACAAGCGGGGTCCAAAAATCTCAAGTTCGCCAGCTTAAGGTGGAACTCCTCTAGCTTGGCTTTGCGACCCCGTTTTAAAAGCTTGATCGCCTCTAGTTCGGCCTTTAGATCGTCCAAAAACAAGGGGCCGATTAGTTTAAAAATATTGGCCTCTGCTGTATAGTGCGCCCCTTTCTCCCGCCGCTCCTCGGGCTCCATAACCCCTTGGAAAAGGCTGCCAAAGATCGCCGGGCTAATCAGGCTCCAATCTAGCCTACTCGCCTGAATCAACATTTCCCTTAATTCCGAGCTAAACGCCGCTTGGGGCAAAACCTCCTTAAATAGATTTCCGTTGATGTAGGGGAAGGCGTTGAAATGATCGGGCAAAAGTTTTTGGCGCTGAGCAACCTTTTCGTCTAGGGTCTGAAATAAGGTGGCCATGTCGCCGCCTAAACTGGAGCCGTCCTCTTTGGTGTACTCCAGCAGAAGGTCTAAAAAAAGACCTTGCTCAAAAATGCCGGTATCCTCGGCGAAGAGGATAAACAGCAATCGCACCAAATAAACCTCCAACTTTTTGCCATCATAACCCGACTCTTTGAGCAGGTCATGGAGCCTAGCCATCTTCTCGGCGGCTTTGAGGTTGATCGGGTCTTCGGCCCGAATTTCTTTGGTTTGGTGGCCGGTGATGAAGTTAAACAGGTGCAGGTGCTTAGGCAGCAAGGCGAGGGTGAACTCACCGATGAGGTCCCCATGGTTATCCATGTCATAAAGTTTAAAATACTCAAAATCACAGACCAATACCTAGCGGGGCAATTCGGTGTCTTTGAGCCCTGGGAAATAATCGGTTGCCTGCGCGTAGGCCTTTTCTAAATCGCCGCCCTTGGATTTATGTTCGACTATTAAAGTGCCCCGCCAAAAGAGGTCGATAAACCCAGTTTTGCCACCGCATTTTTCG
>MFNE01000035.1:22279-35576 GCA_001783695.1 Candidatus Lambdaproteobacteria bacterium RIFOXYD2_FULL_50_16 | reverse complement strand
TGGGACTCGGCCTTTTCCGAGGCTTCCCCCTGCCATTTCGAAGCAAAGGCCTGGGCTCGGGTTTTGATCTCATTTTTAGATAGCGACATGTTGGATTCTCTACCTTATTGATGGGGGTAAAAAGCTTAAACTTTTGGGCCGGAAAGTTTAAGGAAGGTTTAGCAGAATCTGTTTTTCTGGCCAAGCAATTCCGCGAAGGAGCGCGGAGCCCGCCTGTTTTTGGTCGGGACTAGTGGCGTTTTGTTGGTCGCGTTTCACAAAGCCAAGGTAAATGATCTAGGGCAGGCGATTCAGAAAGCGATTAAAAAGACAGTGCCAGGAGGACTCACTCCCCCCTCCACGGGGTAGATTGATAATGGAGCGATTTCGGCACCACTTAAAGACTAACGTAAAACAACCAATGGAGTCAAGACGTTGAAGAGGTTTGAAGTGTTTAAAACAGGGGCTTACCTTTTTGGGATTCACAGTCCACAAAGGCAAATATGAATTCAAAGAACTGTAAAACAATTCGAGCTTAATTAGGACCCAAAACACAGGAATGGTCCGCAGCGAAGGCTGGCTAATATTTGAGGATTTTAAGAAGTCTTTGGTGCTGGCGGTGGGGTGGGTGAAGCTTTTCGACTTGAGCAAACTAAAGCCCTAGATGATTTCAAAAGCTTTGTCGCCAAAACCTACCCTGATTATTAAACCCAAGCGATTTCCAACGTTTTTTAGCTTTTATATAAGTTTACCTACTAGGCAACCTGGTGGGACTAAAAACTAAGAAGCATTAATACTAGCTTGTTAGGATCAATCAGACCAGACTGATTAGGGTCGGCCAAATCGCAATCAATCACCTGAATCCCGCGAGCTTCTATCCCTTTTAATTGGCTTTTAAACTCGGGTGGTCCCCCTTGGCGGTCAATTAAGACAAAATTCAAAACGTCTGAATCGGCCAAAGGACGCTCTGCGTTGCACTTTAACGAATCAAGCAAGCGCTCGACCTTGTCGGCTAAGGTCAGTCCGTATTCTTCAGGATCGTCACCCCAATTGGGAATGTAAACCTTGGGCACCGGGTTTTTGGCGATGGCTTCCGCAGTACCTTTAACCGAAAATTGGCATAAAAGGCTCGAATAAAAACTCCCCATCGGATAACAAATCAGATCGGCTGTCTCAATTAATTGGGCTACCTTTCGCTTTAACTTGGGCACCGAGCCCCCAGAACGTCCAACAAGCTTGAGCCGTTCAATTCGGTTTGGTTTAGCTTTTGACTCTTTGCCGGTAATCAAATGCTGCCCCACTACTTCAATCCCGTCTTGATAGGTCGCCTTTAGGTCCAGATTGCTGGTGGTGATGGGCCGGACCATCCCTCTAGCCTCGACCAACTTGCCAAATAAATATAGGGTAGGGTCCATTTGCCGTCGATTGTTATGATACCCCCCGACCAAAATCAAATTGCCAATACTGGCCCCAGCTAGGTTAAAGGTTGCGGGCATGGCGTTTTGGAAAAACCTAAGATGATTTCGAATGATTTTTCGCAGGGGGTCTTGCAGAGCCCGAATCAATGGGTGTTCCCCATCGACTAGTTGCTTAAGCTCGGTGGCTAATGCCGAGGGCTCTAGGTCTAAGGGCAACCGAGTGGCAAACAAACGATATACATCGGGATTGCCCAAAAAGCTTTGGTCCGCCAAAGCCATCAGCCGACTGCGCAAATCGCCCACGGCCAACATCTTAAATTGGTTGCGAATCTCTCGACTGCTGCCTCCTGAGTCAAAGGGAGTAATCAGATGAATGCTGTTGTGCGTAAAATGGGTCAAGACCCGGCTGGTTTGAAACAAGGCCGAACCTCCTGAGAAAAATAGGAGACGAGGCCCTAAGTCGGGGGCTCGACGAAACCGCTCGACCTTGACCAAATCAGGCAAGGTCAGGCGGGTATTGAAAAAAAACTCGCTCCCTCTGGTCACAGCTTACTTCTTAGGGGCGGTAGTTGAGGGGCTTTTGGCAGGCTCTAACTTGATTTCGGTCTTTGCCTCAGGCTTGGGCGGAGCCACTGGCTTTTCTTCCTTTTTTTGCTCCAATTTGGGGGCAGGGACTTTAGAGCTAATCTTGAGTTGTTCTTCATTTTCTAAAACCATCGGTTGTGTCCAAGAAAGCTCAAGCATGATTTTTTCTTTGCCTTTTTTCTGGGCAGCGTTGACCTCAAGTTCCATATTTTCAGCGGCTTCAAGCACTACATATTCGTCTCCCGCCTCAACACAGATCTGATTTTTTTTCAAGCTCGCAACTAGCGCCTCTAGATAAGCAATCGCCTGATCTTTGGTCAGGGAGCACTTCGAGGAAATCGACTTTTTGTTCATGATTTTTCCCTAGGAAGGATTGAGTTTAGCCTTTTGGCTTTTCTAAAAGTTCTACACAAACGCGGGCGGCCGCCTCAGAATCGGCACCGCCAGAAAACTCCATTACCTTAACCCGCTCAAAAGCCTTGATATAGGCCTCTGCGCTTAAGTCTGGAGGAATGGTGCCGGGAACATAAAACAAGCCCGGTTCCTTCATAAAGGCGCGTAATAAGTCCCGCCTTTGGTCTAACTTCACCTCTTCAATAACTAAGGGTTGGTTGTTTCGTTCCCAGTTGAGGATCACTAAAACATCGACCCAACCTTCCAGTTCAAACTTCCCCTTGCCAAAACACTCGTCAATAAAGACATCGTGTTTATATTCTAGATCCCAAAGCTCTTCCTTGGGCAATTGGGAAAACCGATCGAGATCTTCAGCCGAGAGGACTCCGTGCAAATCTTTGTTATTCATTGCGGTTCCTGGATTGATCCTGGGGAGTTTGGGTACGCCATACATCCGCAAGCCTTCGTATAGGGGCTGGATCAATAGTCGGTCATTACTTACGTAACTGGCACCCAAGCTCATCATCTGCAGCGCCAAGGTAGATTTGCCCATGCCCGAAAATCCGGCCATGGCCATGCCTCGGTTACCCCATTTGACGGCCGCCGAATGGCCTAACAGGGCGTTTTGATTAAGTAGCTTGGCAATAAAGCGATTGTTTACAAAGTTGATCACTTGATTCGCGTTATCAAAACAACGTCCTACGGCCAAGTTTAATTCGCCACCAAAGATAAAGGTCATCCCCGTTAGCCGTTTTCTAATCACCCGCCCGCCAAACAAATCGATAAATTCCTCTTTGATCTTGGTTTTGCCAGGGTCTGGTTGTTTCACCTCGAACGGGACTCGTAATTCTAGGTTAGTTGATTCTAAGGCCAAAACGGTCACATCAGAGTTGCGGGTGTCTGATAAAAACGCGTGGAAATAGGTTTCCAATTTGCCAATCAAAGGCCTCGAATTGGATTTTACCTCAATGCGGCACTCAATTAAATCGAGTACTAGGCTGTGGGGAAAGTCTTGGTCCGCAATTAAAGGCGAAACCAATTCCTCAATATGGTTGATCTGATAGTTCATCATGGATTCACGGCAAATTGGTTGATAATGTAGCGGGCATAGGCATGGGCGGCGTCAATATCACAGGCTTCCGCGAGCCCTCTAAAACCGCCAAAGGCGCTTACTTCGTAAATTTTTGGTCCCTCGGCGGTTTCCACCAGGTCAACACAAGTAAAATCGAGGTCGAACAGGTTTTGAGCCGACCATGCGAGGTCGATCAATTCTTGGCTTGGATCATGCGATTGGTATGCGCCCCCGTTAAGCGTAGTTGTGCTCCAGGTGTCGTTGGCTTTAACTCGAGCATAGGTACCCAAGTATTCGCCCCCTAAAAACACTAACCCTAAATCTTTTCCTGGAGACTGAACAAACCGTTGTAAATACAGGGTTCGGTTGCCCGCTTCTTGGTAGGCCTCAATGTCTTCAAGTTCGGTTAGACCGGCCTCGACCAAGAGCATTCCCCGCCCTTTAGAGGTATAAAGCGGTTTGAGTACGCCTCGTTTGTAATGAGCCAAAAAGTCCATCGCCACTTTTGGGCTTTCAGTTATGCAGGTCTCAGGCATAGGGATGCCGCCGTTTTGTAAAGTTACGGTGCAGCTTAAGCGATCGATCAGCCCTAACATGGAGGCCGGTTTGGAAAACACCCTCACCCCTCTACCTTCAAGATAACGCAATATCTCCATCCGGTCATTTGAGTCAGCCGAATATTGGGCGCTGATTTTTTTAACCACAAGCCCGTCAAATTCGGCGAGGTTGTGTCCATCAAACCAGACCTCTCCCTTGCCAAAGTCAGAGACCACCCGGCTCATGTCCACCAAAAGACTAAAACCGGTTTCTATTTCTAACTGTCTGGCTAAGACCTGCGAGGACCACTTGTCCTCAATCCCAACCACTCCGATTTTTAAGCTCATCGTTCCTCAATAGTTGAATATGTCAGTAGGTAAAACAAATGATTCTGGGGCTTCTTCACAGCTCAAAAGCTTTTCAATCAGGTAGCATGCGCGGTAATACATGGCATTGGCTAAAGGTAGATGAAACTCGAAGCGAGTTGAAGTAATGAGGCTGCGAATCAGTCCCAGCGCCAGCCGAGCCTCAAAATGTGGGTCCCCCTGGCTTTTAGCAAAGGCTCGCGCAAATCTTAAAAACTCAACACAGAGTGAGAAAATCTGTTCTCGAGTCTTTTGATCAAAAATTCGTTGGCGATAGGCGGAAACCAAAAAGACGGAGATGTCTTGGACATAGTCCCCAGGTCCAGAGCGGTGCACATCAATGATTTGCAATCGGTTTGCTTGGGTTTTTACAAAAATATTGTCCAGGTTGAAATCCCCATGGATCAAAACTAAAAAAGGGACTTTGATTTTTTTCTCAAATCGGACCAAGTGCTCTACCTGTTCGTTGGTAGAACCTAGAGCCAATTCGCCGACGGACCGCTCTTCTTGATCAAAGTGGGGGTGTACTCGAAACACATCACCTAACCGGCTTTTAAGCTGCCCCATAAATTTAGGTTTAGATTGGCAGCTTTCCTTGGTCTCTTCCCAAATCTGGCTCAAGGCTTCAGATAACGTCTGTAATCCTTCGTCTAAGCCCTTCTGATTCTTGTCTTTGAGCACCTGCTGAAAGGTTTGGCCGGACAAAAATTCGGTCATTAAGGCCGCTTCGTCATCCCGTTCGCGGTAGTCCAAAATACTGGGCGTTAGCCCCGGTCGAATCGAGTGCCAAAGTTCAAGTTTTTCTTTTTCTCGCGATATTTTGTCTCGTTTGCCTTCTTTAAACACCACCTCTTTACGAAGGCCCCCACCTGATTTGGGCTCGATGATCCCAATGCGGCAGCCCGACCTAGTCCCCCAAACTCCGTGGAATTCGATTTGATCGAGCCGGGTTCCGTGTTTTTCGTCTAAGCCTTCTTTTAAAAACTTAAATTCTGAAAGTTTAAGCCGTTCGCCTACACCCGCAAAAATAATCGCCTCCCCAATATTGAGCAAACAATCGCCGATTCGTTCTAAGTAACGTAAAATAAAACCGGAAGTGATCAGGTTTTCAACGTCTTTGCCCTTAGTTAGCGCGGCCAAAATCTTTTCAAAGCTTTTTTTGTAAGCCAAATCCAGCTTCACCTCCGCCTCACATATCTTTTGGGCGGCATCTAGGTCTTGCGTAAATAACGCCTTACCCACCCGTTCCAAGGCGCGGTGAATAATCTTAAAATACCGGCGGTAATCGAAGTTACCGATATAGGCCGGGTCTTTGAGATAGGGAATCTGCCGGCAGATATTGACCGCATGATCGGCGATTCGCTCTAAATTGCCTGCGGTCGTATTAATCGCCCGGATCAAATCGGCGTCTCTTTTTTGAGTGATATTTTCGCGGTGATAAATCAACGCAAAACAGCCATTCTCAATATAGGCTTTTAAGCTATCGATATAGTCGTCCCGGCCTATGATCTGCTCAATCATCTCCTCGGTGGGCGAATCCAGGACTTCTTGGCACCGCTCCATCTGACGACGAACTTCAAGTAAAATAAATCGAAGGTTTTCTTCGATCTGTGGAGGTATGGGCATAAAAGGGGTCCTAGGCTTTCGAAGCGATGTTCAGGTCCGACTGGTTAATAACCACTTTGGGATGATCCTTCCAACTTACTTTAAACTGGACCTTAGCGCGCCCTCCTTTGTTTTTGGCTTCAATCTCCAGTTTCATCAGCCCTTCGGGGTCCAAGATAATGGCCTCTTCTTTGGCCTTTAGGTTGATGTGCCCACTCTTAAAGCCATCTAAAAGGGCTTCTAAGTACTTAATAATGGTTTCCTGATCCACCAAGGACAAGAATTGGAACTCGTTACTTTTGCTCATGGTTGTTCTCTTAAGATAACAAACGGTTTTTGTATTCAGCAATTACCCGAGCTTTTGAAGAACCCGCGGTAATCAAGAGTTTTTGAATGTGTAAATCCTCCCAAGGCGGCTGAAAGCCAATCTCTCTAGAGGCCTTTTCGGCATTTTGAGCGGTTTTTTCTTTTAGCTTTTCGCCTAAGTGGCAATCGTCACCAAACAAAATCAAGATGGGTCTTTCCCGGTCGGGGCGGGTCCGATTTTTCTTCTCGATTACATTAATTAAAAAGTCGGTATAACGAAAAGACTGCGGATTCCAAGCTTCAATGCCATCGACATCGTAATCGGCCAATAAAATGGGCCAGAATTGTTCGGGGTGAGGGATTACAATCGAGCCCCCTAAGGCACGAGTTTCTTCAATGAAGGCTTGAGCCTGGTAGAAATAACTCAAGTCAAAATCCCGCTTAATTAATGTTTTAACTTGGTTCACAAAGACCTGCACCCGATCAATCCATTCGTGGCCGTAGTAGGGACGCTGGAGGTCGATAAAGTAGCGGATTAGCTTATTTTTGACCGCTTCGGGGTGCAAGGTGGCCACGTTTTGGTCAATCAATATAGTAAGCTTGCTCGCCATTTTGGCCGCAAAATCAACCACCGCCTCATTGGCACCGGTCTGGGCCGCTGCTTGATTTAAAATAAACTCGCCCCATTGGCCCGTGAGGCAATCGAGAAACTGAAACAACTGTGAACTTCGGTATTTAAAGGTATGCTCCAGCATAGATTCCAAGACTTGAGCGTCTTTGAGTTGGTCTTGGTGAAAATGCAAAAGCAGTTGCACCTTTTGGTTAAATTCGGGCGAATAACAATCAACCTCTACCCCCACAAATTCATCATAGGCAACCAATTGGTTGTGCTGGGTGGGGATAATCAAATGTTCCTCTTCGGCGGGGAACATGGTCTCGATTCGCTTCCTTATCAAAGGGAGGGGGACTTGTTCTGGATGCCAATGGAGCGCTAAAACCTGCTTTTCCTTTGGAAAGCATTTTATGGGATTTAAGATGGAGGCGACTTCGGTTGGGGTCAACTCTTGCCTGGTTAAATTAGCAAAATCCTGGGCATCTCGCTCGATAACTTCGGCTAGCGTTTCTATCAGCTGGCTATTGCGTTTTTTCATAGTTCATTCCTGTTTGGTAGCGCCAATTTGTCAATTATTAAGGGGTCGCTCTTCATAGGAATGTTTAAAAAAAGTAAAATCTTCAACTAGGCTAAATAAAATCTAGGCCTTTGTTCTTTTAAACTGTTATAAGCCTAGGAAAAGGGGGCATTTAAGCCGCTTTAAGTGTCAACTGATCACCTAGGGTCCTAATACTAAGGCATCGCTTAACTCCTACTATGAACCAAAGAGCCCGCCCCATCCGATTGCCGCAAATCGTTAAATCCAAGACAACCATCCGTATCGAATGTGGCCATTTTCGGGTTAGCTATTTCACCAAATTAGCCCCAGGGAGCGACTGCCTCCAAACCTTGGTGATCCCCGGTTTGGGAGAATCCTATTTAGCCTTTCAAACTTTTTTAGAACAACTGGCCAAGGGCACCGAATCACTCGGATTTTTTGCGGTCGAGTCGGTCAAATTTACCTCGGTCAAAGCGGCAGAGTTACGCCCGCTTTGGCAAACTCGAGGTTCCCTTGGCTCGCGCTATATAAAAATCAAAAGGAAAGTGCAAAAAACCCTACTCGAGGCCAACGATCAAGCGATTAGGTTGCTTACCTGCGACCCATTGGAAATTGAGGCTGAACTGCTGGTGAGACATTTATTAGCTAACGGGATCAGACGAATTGAACAGATGGTGGGGCATTCGACAGGCGCCCTCCGAGCTTTGGCCCTAATCGAGATGCTAAACCGCGAGGGTTACCCGATTAAAATTGATCGGTTGCTTTTAATACACCCTGGAGGGCTCAATCAGGAACTGACTAAATGGGGCCTGACCCTCAATTATTTTTGGCATCACGCTTTGCAGCGCCGCAAACTAACCCTCGACGAGGGTGCCAAAAAGCGCCAATGGCGAAGTCTAATGGAGACCCGTAAAATCCTCTTTAAAGGATTGCCCAGTTTTATTTTTGGGTTAAAATTAGCCAAGCGGTTGGCCTTAAGGCGGATCAAGGAGCCTTTAGAATCGCTCCTCAACCGGGGGGTGATCCAGCAGTTGACGATCCTTCACTCCCCAGCAGATCAAATTTTTCAGGCCGAAGATTTCACTCCGCCCGATCACCCGCGCTCGCAGTTGATCGAAGCCGAAGGGATGTCACACGGACAGTTTTTATTAACTCCAAAAGAAATTAACCAATACCTACAACACCTAGAGGGCGCAAATCGTTTAGATTGGTGAGCGGTAGCGGCGATTTGATCTTTTTTTAACTCCTTTTTAATGTTTTATTTATAAACGCTGGTAAATTGATGGTAAATCCAAACGGAGTTACCATGCAAGATCAAGTCAATAGCCCTTTTACGATCGACGGCCCTCCTCTTCTTACTAGCCTCCTTAAAAAGTTTACTGGCCTACAGCAATTAGAGGACCGCTACCATACGATGAAACGCGGGCAGACCCTTTTTTATCAATCCGTTTTAGATGAACTGGATATCGAGTTTGAACTAAGTGACGAAGACCGCGCCAAGGTTCCTCAAGATGGGCCGGTGATGCTTCTAGCAAACCATCCATTTGGGGCCATTGACGGCTTGATTTTGGCGGTGCTCGCAAAAAATCTCCGTCCAAAAAGCAAAATATTAGCCAATCAACTGTTAGGTCGCTTAGCCGAGTCGAACGAGGTTTTGATTTATGTGGACGTTTTCGCCCAGAAGAATTCTAAACGGAACAACGTAAAAGGCATGCGGGCGGCCACCGATTGGTTAAAAGAAGGTAACTGTTTAGGGGTCTTCCCTTCTGGAGAAGTGGCCGCCTGGGCCCCCAAAAAGGCCTCGGTCATGGAGTCCGAGTGGAACCCCCATTTTGCCAAGATGGCGCGCAGAACTGGCGCGACCGTGGTGCCCGTATATTTCGCAGGGCGAAATAGCCTTGCCTTTCAGGTCGCCAGCCAGATCCACCCTTACCTCAAGCTGGCCATGCTTCCTGGTGAGATCTTAAAAAAACAGCATTTAAAGATTCAGCTTCGATTAGGCAAGCCCATTGAGCCCGCCAAATTCTCCCGGTACCCGCAAGACACCGACCTCATTGCCTACTTGCGGCAGCGCACTCTTTTGTTAAGCCAGCGCAATCAAGCAGAGGATTTAGTGACTAAAGCGCGCCAACGAGTCGAAATGACTCCGATTGTTGAATCCCTGCCTTGCAGCCTTTTGCAAGACGAAATCGACGCCCTGGCCCCTGATCGATTGCTGTTAGACGCTGGAGACTATCATGTCTATTGCGCCAAATCAGCAGAAATCCCCCACTGTCTGCGAGAGATTGGGCGACTAAGAGAACTTAGCTTTCGGGCAGTCGGGGAAGGCACTGGCAAAAGCCTCGATTTAGACCTTTACGACGAGTATTATTTGCACCTCTTTTTGTGGCACAAGGCCTCCCAAGAAATTGCTGGGGCCTATCGGATCGGGAAGTCAGACCAGATTTTCCAACGCTACCGAAAGAAAGGCTTTTATAGCCAGAGTCTGTTTAAATTTAAGTCCGATTTTTTCAGGGAAATTGGTCCTGCTTTGGAGATGGGGCGCAGTTTTGTCAGCCCTAATTATCAAAAAAGCTTTGCTCCTCTAAGCCTTTTGTGGAAGGGCATCGCTGCTTTTATCAGCCAAAACCCCCAATATAAAACCCTCTTTGGGCCGGTAAGTATCTCTAAAGATTTTGGGGCATTATCCAAAGAGATGATGATTGGTTTTTTGGAGGCGCAGAGTCAGGGGTCTGACTTGGCAAGTTTGGTAAAACCTCGAATTCCTTTTAAAGGCAAACTGGTTAATCGATTAGGGCTCAATGGCGAGTTTGCCAAAATGGACCTTACCCAATTAAACGATGCGGTTGAGGAGCTTGAAGCTGGCCAGCGGAGCGTACCCATCCTGCTTAAACAGTATCTTAAGCTAGGTGCTAAGGTTTTGGCGTTCAACCTAGACCCTGGGTTTAACGATTGTCTGGATGGTTTGATCCTGGTAGATCTTTTAAAAACGGACCCTAAAAACCTGGAGAAGTACCTAGGCAAAACCGAAGCTGTCGCCTTTTTAGCAATCCACCAAACTTCGGTTCCCTTACCCAAGTAAAAAGGATCCTCAACAAGCTGGCCTATAAGTCAGCCTTCCCCACTTGAAAGGCAGGGCTATGGCCTTCAAACCAATTTTAGCCCCTCATTTATTCAAGCTCGAATCGCTTATTCAACAAGCGAAACTGCTTGGCGGGCGACACCAGATCCTGGCAGAGGTTTCAGATGGCCAGCAAAGCTGGCCGGTCCACGCCTTGGAGATGGGTTCGTCCGATCCGGGTGCCCCGGCGATTGGCTTTATTGGTGGGGTCCATGGGTTAGAGCGGATTGGGGCAGAGGTGGTAATGGAACACCTAGGAGCCTTGGTGAATCAGCTCCCTTGGGACCAGACTCTACAGCGCGAGCTGGAAGGGGTCCGGCTACTTTTTGTGCCCATCGTCAATCCGGTGGGTCTGAATAAAGGCACCCGAGCCAACGCCAAAGGCATCGACCTGATGCGGAATTCTCCGATCAATGCCCTTGGGCCAGTTACGACCTTAATAGGAGGGCACCGAATCAGTAAAAGGCTGCCTTGGTACCGGGGAGATCTGGGCGCTGAACCAGAGCCGGAAATCAAAGCCCTTTCTAAACTGATTAGAGAACGACTCTTAACGCAACCTTTTTCGATGGTGCTAGATTGCCATTCGGGATATGGCGGACGGGATCATCTTTGGTTCCCCTATGCCTTTTCTAAGCGACCTATCGACCACCTAGCCGAGGTGGTTCGGTTGCGCCAGCTTTTTTTTTCCTCCTATCCTTACCACAGACCGATTTACAAATTTTCCCCTCAATCTAGGTTTTACCTGACCCACGGCGACCTATGGGACTGTATGTATTTAGAAAGTTTAAAGTCTCCGGCAAACCTATTTTTACCGTTTACTCTGGAAATGGGATCTTGGGTTTGGCTGAAAAAAAGTCCACGAAATGCGTTTAGGTTAGACGGCTTTTTTAACCCCAATAAGGAACACCGGCACCAGCGGGTGCTAAGGCGGCATCTGGTGTTTCTGCAATTTTTGCAAAGGGCCACGGCCCATTACAAAAATTGGCTGCCCTCGGCAAAAGACCGGCAGGCTTTGGCGCAGAAGGGTTTAAATAAATGGTTCAACGGAGATAAGGTTTGAATCGACGTTGGATATTGTTAAGAGGTCTCATCCGAGACCAAAGGCACTTTGAGGGATTTGAAAAACGCTTGGCCGAGTTTACTGGCGACGAGGTGTTTTGTATAGACTTGCCGGGCAATGGTTCTCGATATAAGGAAACCAGCCCTAATTCGATCGCCGACATGGCTTTGGTGCTCCGAAAGGAAGCGAAACGGCTACAAATCGAGCCTCCTTACCATATTCTAGCGGTTAGCCTAGGTGGAATGGTGGCCCTCGAATGGACCCATCTATTTCGCCCTGAGATTGCGGGTTTGGTGATTATCAACACCAGTGCTAAGGGCCTGACCCCTTTTTATCAGCGGCTGCGCTGGCAAAATTACCAGAAGATTGTGCGCAACCTCCTCTTGAGCGATAGTGTCAAACTCAAAGAAGCGACAATTATTGACCTAACACTCAATCTTTATCCCGACCAATTGGCGCTATTAAAACGTTGGATTCAATACGCCCAAGAGCGCCCCACCCGTCGGATCAATGGGCTTAGGCAACTTTGGGCGGCCTCCAACTATACCTTGCCTCTCCCCCTTCCTCATCTGCCCACCCTGATTTTAGCCTCGGCTAAGGACCGATTGGTAGCCTATGAAAACTCACTGATTTTAGCCAAGCTGGCTGGGGGGGTGGCCCAGGTTCACCCCCAAGCTGGCCACGAACTATTACTAGATGATCCCGCCTGGGTTTTAACCCAGCTTGAGGCTTGGTTAGCACCTTTAGATGGTTGAAATAATGCGCCCGGGGAGGCTTAGAATTTACCAGAATTTTACAACGATCCTGTGGGCAACCGGTTAGAACTGGGTAGCTTGGATTGTGAGGGGAAGAAGTGAACTATTTTCGACCTCGATTCCAAAAAGCAGGCTAAGGAAGGCCACTCTCTTTTTTACCTTGGGCCGGATTGAACATGAAAATTTTAGTGTTGTGCCGTGGAAATTCTTGCCGAAGCCAGATGGCGGAGTATTTTTTGCGCTCGTACGATCCTCGCTTAGAGGTTCGCTCAGCGGGTCTGAACCCTGTTGAGGAATTGCATCCTTTGGTGCTCCAAGTGATGATGGAAAAAGGGATTGAAATGCGCTGGGCTCGACCTGAGTCTTTGACGGCCTACCTCTGGGTAGCCTTTGACTTTGTGATCCACGTTTGCCCCTGCCAAAACCAGTTTTCCCATTATTTTAGAGGGGCAGCTAAAAGAATCCGTTTGAACTTGGAAGACCCCGGTGCTTTAGAGGGGACCCCAGAACAACAATTGGCCCACTTCCGCAAGGTTCGCGACCAAATTGATAAAGATATGAAGGCCTTTTATATTTCCCAATTACGCCCTTTATTAGACCGCGAGCGCCCACTAAACCAAGGTTGGCCTTGGTTCAACCACGAACAAGTCGTTTCGGCAAGTTAGCCCCGCCTCCAATCCAATGCAATATCAGCAGGTTTTAGGGGATTGGCCTTCTGCCTCTTTTACTACCCTTAAAAACTAGGGTGTTTTTGAGTCTGCCCGATTAACCACCACCGGAAAATTAATCCAACCTTGGGTTTAGCCGGGGGGTCCAACTTTATTTGGGCAAATCGAGTTCTAATCAGGGAAAGACCCCTGCATAGTTGACGGCATTTGAGTTTCAAGGTACTCAGATCCTTTATTTCACCGAAACTTTGACTTGGCTCTTTCGTGGGCACCAAACAGGAG
>MFNE01000035.1:18681-22256 GCA_001783695.1 Candidatus Lambdaproteobacteria bacterium RIFOXYD2_FULL_50_16 | reverse complement strand
AGTCTTTGGAAGAAGCGGCTTCCACTTTGGCCGACTCGAAGCTTGACGATGGGGTCCATTTCAATTTGCGCTGAATCAGCACAACGGTTGACTTTTTAGCCGACTGGTCGTATATTTCTAATTGCGGGTGTCTCCCTCCTTGGGATTTCCTTCCACCAAAAACCGACTTCGTTGGAGAAGTTATGGATAAGATACGGTTTGAAGATCATATCAAAAAAGAAGTCGGTGAACATTTTGCGGGGTTTTTGGAACAGCTTGACCCGCATCTACTTTTAGGTGTTATCCCACAAAATATTTTATTAGATTTGAGTTTTTACAATTTCCGCAACGCCATAACGGCCTGCTTTTTTACGGATCGCAAACTTAAGGTGAATGCGGTTAACCCGAGTTTTCAAAATATCTTTGGTTCCTTAGGTAAACTGGAAGGCCGCAGTTTGACCAAATTATTTGCAGAACTGGGCATTGCCCCTGCGGTCATTGAAGATTTCAAAAATCAATTGCTTACTAAAAACACGGCTCAAATCCCCCAAATTGAACTCGTAATCGAGGGGGTTACACGTTATTATTCATTGTTTTCCACCTTTACGCGGTTCAAAAGCCAACGAACCTTGTTTGGGATCCAAGGCCAATTTATTGATCGTACCCAAGAAGTCTTGCTTAAAAAACGCCAAGAAGCTTTAGCCAGCCAGATTCGCCATGACATGAAAAATCGCATTTCCGCCACCATGATGGGCAGCCAAGCTACCCTGATGGAGTGGCAAATGCTCAAGGATTCTGTTGCGCTTCCCCCCACCATGGGTGAGTTCATGGAAAACATGATCATTTCTTTAGAAGAAATCAACGCGAGTTCAAAATACCTCAACCATTTAGTGATGCAAATGCTGGATCTTAGCAAACTGCAAGCAGGGCATTTAAGTCTCAAACTCAGCCGTTTTGAATTGGGTGAAGCATTGACTCAAGTGGTAGCCGCCTTGCGCCCTCAACAGGAAGCAAAGGGAATTCTGGTACAGCTCCCCCAAGAAAAATTGGAAGTCGAGGCGGATTTTGTACAGTTGAGCCGGGTTTTTGGAAAACTATCATTCCAACGCAGTGAAATACACCAAACACCAAATCACCTGGACCCTAACCCCCTTGGGGGAAGAGTGCCAAATCACCATCACCGATGATGGAGAAGGCATTCCCCAGGAATATATTGAACGCATTTTTGATCCTTTTTTTCAGGTTCCTGGAAAGGAAAAAGCAGGCAGCACAGGTTTGGGCTTGGATTCAGTGCGTGAATTGATCAATTTGCATGGGGGCAAAACCTGGGCTGAATCACCTGGTCCTGGGCTAGGCAGTCAGTTTCATATTTTGATACCTATGCAGCAAACAAGAGCGCAAGATGGCAACTAAAGCATTTAATAAAATCGAACTGGTTTTGGAATACATTGTATCTGAACCCCTAAGGGCAACTTTTGTGGTGGGTGGCAGCATTTTGTTGCTCACGTTTATGATCGACCAAGCCAATCAATTCCTCCCTGGCATCATTATGATGAAATATTTAGTGCCCTTTGTTCCTCCGTTTTTTATCACCCGGACTGCCAAAAGGGTGAATCAGCGCAAAGCCGAATATCAATTTATTAAAGATGCCAAACCCTATATTTTTGTGGCCTTTCCTGTTGAGCCTTCAGTTGCTTGTCTCTTAAAAACTCGCGCCGAAATGTTTAGCGATAGTGCGGCTCAGCATTTTGGCGCTCCTTTAGATTTATTAGCCCAAGCAGAGGCCTTGCCGAGGACGTTTTTCCCGGTTGCTGGAGAACGCGAAGCCATTGCACAAGCTCTGTTAGACAGTTTTCAGCAACATGGGGTTCGGGGTTCTATTGAAAATCTTCCCTTAACCATTTTGCCTCAGGGGCAAACTCAAGCCATTCCCTACGTTATCAACAGTGTATTGACGCTCAACAGTGGCCGCCTGAAGTGGCAGGCGACCTTGACAAAGCACTAATAAAAGAAAAATAATTTTGGGCTTGCCTTTTTAGACGACTGGTCATATTATAGAACCGTAATCCACAGGAGTCCTATGAAACGCCAATTGAGCAGGGAACAAACCAAAGAGCGCCTCTTGGATGAAGGGTTATCCCATTTCATCCGCAAGGGCTACCATGGCACTGGCATCAAGGACATTGTTGATTCCGCTGGGCTGCCCAAAGGTTCGTTTTACACCTATTTTGATAGCAAAGAAGCCTTTGGCGGCGCGGTGCTAGATACCTTTGCAGACCGGGGAAAGCTAAAGTTTGAAAAAGCCTTTTCCCAAGCAAGTGACCCCATTGATGGCTTCAAGCGCTTCTTTACAATTATGCGCAATGCCTTGGTTGATGACGACTTTCAAGGTGGTTGTTTGTTGGGAAACTTGGCAAATGAACTGGGGTCGCTAGCTGAAAGTGTGACCCCTCACCTCGCAAAGGGATTATCTGGGATGTCCCAACTCTTTGCTGGGGAATTGGCCCAAGCGCAGGCCCAAAGGTTAATTCGTAAGGACTTGTCTCCTGAAACCCTAGGCGATTTGCTACTGGATGGTTGGGAGGGCACCTTGATTCGAGCCAAGGCGAATCGCTCTACCCAGCCCTTGGATAAATTCATCTCTCTATTTTTCGATCAACTCCTCCACCCCTGATTCAAACTCAATGCTGGTAATGGTTTGAGTCAGATACTAAAAATAAACGACCAGTCATATACATGGGAAAAGCATGAATTCATCCTCTAACCTACAACAGGCAATCAACGAAAAAAATGCCCAAATGGCTGGAATGATGCCGCCTGAAGTTAAACAATTATTGCAACAAAAGGCAGAAGAATTGGCTGCCCGCCACTTGGAAACAAACGCGATCAAACTAGGTGACACAGCTCCAGATTTCACCTTGCCCAATGCGTTGAAGGTAGCGGTAAATCTAGCCAAACTGCTGACACATGGGCCGGTGGTATTGAGCTTCTACCGGGGAGCTTGGTGCCCCTATTGCAACCTGGAAGTACAAGCCTTGCAGCAAATGAACCATAAATTTAAGGAATTAGGGGCAAGCTTAGCGGCAATTTCCCCCCAAACGCCAGACCACACCTTAAATTTTGTTGAAAAAGCCAAACTCGATTTTGAAGTATTGAGCGATGTCGGCAATCAGGTATCACGCAGATTTGGGCTAACTTATATTTTAGACCCCGAATTGCGCCCCATTTATTTATCTTTTGGGTTAGATATCCCGATGCACAACGGAGATGATTCTTGGGAATTGCCCTTTCCCGCCACCTATCTGATTGACCGGCAAGGAAAGGTCCGCTTTTGCTTTGTGGAATCCGACTACCGCAAACGGGCCGAGCCCGCCGACTTGTTGCATGCCCTGCAAACCCTTATCTAGGAAACATCATGAAACTACAACCAGGCGATATCGCTCCTGCTTTGCTGACCTGCGATTACATTGGCAAGCCAATCCGGCTGAGTGACTATAAAGGCCGGTGGGTGTTGTTGTCCTTTTACCGCTATGCCTCTTGTCCTTTTTGCAATTTGCGGGTTCATAAACTGAGCCAACTAGCTAAGGAGTGGCAGC
>MFNE01000035.1:0-18675 GCA_001783695.1 Candidatus Lambdaproteobacteria bacterium RIFOXYD2_FULL_50_16 | reverse complement strand
ACTTAAGTCTGATCGGAGTTTTCCAGTCACCTCAAGAAGCCATTGCCCAGCATGCTGGCTCGCGTGAGCCAGCGTTTCCGCTGATTGCTGATCCTGGCCAAGCATTGTACCGGCAATATGGCCTTGAAACCTCTTGGTTTGGGGTGTTAGCGGGCATGATATTTAAAATGCCCACCCTGATGGCGGCTATGTTTAAAGGCTTTCTCCCTGGAGCCATTGAAGGCGAATTCACTCAAATGCCTGCGGACTTTTTAATCAACCCGGATGGTATCATTGTATTAGCAAAATACGGTTCTGATTTGGGGGATCATTTATCGTTGGATTTGGTTTATAATACCTTGGAGCTTAGTTCAGTGTTACAACCCGCTGAAGAGGCCCTATGAATCATCATCCACCAGGGTCTGGCCGAGACCCCCAATGTTTGCTGCCTAATTATTTTACCGAGAGTAACACAGGGGATTGGCCCCTTTTAGAAGGCGATTTATTCTTTGATGCAAGTTGGCGGAGCGAAGCGCGTCAAAGATGTTTGGCGGGGTCCATTCTCACCTGTTCTAGTCGGCAAACCACCAAAGCGCATAGGGGACTGAACCTTGATGACACAGGAACCACCTAAAAAAGGGCCACTCACCCCTATGTCGATTCAGTTTTTTTGTGGCACTGGTGCTGTTAGCCTAGGTGGTATTATTTTGAATAACCGATGTACAACTCAATACAGCTAAGGAGGGTATTTTGTTGTACGCTGTGGCCCAGAAGACTTTGATTAGGGTTGGGTTTGCCCAGGGAATCGGTTGCCCCCAATGGAATGGACTGGCCACATCGTAGCCAGGGGCGGGGGATAGTACCTGCTTTTGCCAGTTGCCGACCTGTTTGGTAGGCGTAATTTTAATGTGGTTCTGGGCTAGAATCTACCCCCAGGCTGGCTACTTCCTGGAATTTTTTGTGAGTTACCTCCTCTAAAGGCTAATGGTAGGGTTGTTTAAAGAATAAATCGTTCCGCGAAACACAGAAAATCGGATCTCAATGGGTCAGCGACCAGGGAAACCGTCTTAAAACAGGGCTAGAAGTGAAAAAAATTCTAATCATTTTGGTGTGCACTTGGTTTTCGTTCCCTTTATGGGCGTTTGATCATGCACACACCCACTATGCAAGCATTCTTGCAGGTTCAGTGGTTGAACAAGGGCCACGCGCTCAGGTGAATTATGCTTGGCTGAAGGACCATGTTTCCACGTTGGATCAATATCTCTCCGAATTACAAAGTGTTAGTTTGGATGAATATTCCCGTTGGAGCAAACAGCAGCAAATGGCATTTTTGATCAATGCTTACAACGCTTTTACCTTAAAACTCATTGTTAATGCCTATCCCAATCTAAACTCGATCAAAGATTTGGGAGGATTGTTTTCAAGCCCCTGGCAGAAAGACTTTTTTACCCTATTAGAACGGATTCACAATTTGGACAGCCTCGAACACCAATGGTTGCGAAATAAATTTGCCGAACCTAATGTGCATTTTGCCATTGTTTGCGCTTCTAAGGGTTGCCCGGCGCTGAAGCAAACCCCTTACATTGCCGCCGATTTACCTGCCCAGTTGCAATCTGCTAAAACCCGTTTCTTAAGCGATACAACCCGAAATCGGTATGACGCCCAGACAAAAAGGCTTTACCTTTCAAAAATATTTGATTGGTTTGCGGCTGATTTTATCAAAGCTGCTGGCTCTGTGGAAGCCTTTGTGGCGGATTCGATCAGCCAAAATGCACTTGACCAGCAAGTGATCCAGCATCAAGATGCAAAGATAACATTTCTGGAATACGATTGGTCACTGAACAAAACCCCTTAATCCTATTTTCAAAAGAGCGGTATGAGCCAAGAACGACTAGATCATCACCCAGCGATACAAGAATATTACGGCAAAACCCTGCAAGGCACCAGTGACTTGCAAACCAGTGCCTGTTGCACCGATGCTCGCCCTCCAGCCTATTTGCAAGAGATTCTAAAACAAATTCACCCCGAAGTGGCCAATCACTATTATGGTTGCGGGCTGGTCGCCCCCCAAAGTTTAACCGGATTGCGCGTGCTTGACCTTGGTTCTGGGTCTGGTCGAGATTGTTTTGTATTATCAAAATTAGTCGGCCCCCAAGGAAAAGTGGTGGGGGTGGACATGACTCCAGAGCAACTGGCCATTGGCCGTCGGCACCTTGATTTTCATCAACAAGCCTTTGGCTTTTCAAAATCCAATGTCGAGTTTGTAGAAGGCGACATTGAACGATTGCAGGAATTAGGCTTTTCCCCAGGCAGTTTTGATTTGATCATTTCCAATTGTGTGGTCAACTTAGCCAATGATAAGGCCAAGGTGTTTGCGGGGGCACAATATCTGTTGGCCGAAGGGGGAGAAATGTACTTTTCAGATGTCTATGCAGATCGCAGAATTCCTCAAGAACTAGCCAAAGACCCTTTGCTTTATGGCGAATGTTTATCCGGCGCTTTGTACTGGAATGATTTTATTGATATGGTTAAGGAGGCGAAGTTTGGCGACCCCAGAATAGTGACCCAGCAACGTATTGAGATTAACAATGAAGCGATGGCAGAAAAGCTAGGAGCCATTAAATTCCATTCGGTAACCATCCGCCTCTTTAAGCTCCCTGGGCTGGAATCCAATTGCGAAGATTATGGCCAAGCAGTGCGCTACCTTGGCGACCTCGAGCAATCCCCCCTGGTGTTTGAGCTAGATGCCGGCCACCGCTTTGAAACAGGGCGTTTAGAGCGGGTTTGCGGGAATAGCTACCGCATGATTAAAGAAACCAGATTCGCCAAACATTTTGATTTTTTTGGCGATTTTACAAGACATTTTGGGCAATACCCTGGTTGTGGTGGGGGCTTGCCTTTTAATGATGAACCATCAGCACCAACTTGTTGTTAAATTTTTTCCCTTTGCAACATGAAACATTTACGTGATTTTATTGGCGAATTCTTAGGCACCTTTGTTTTGGTGTTTTTTGGCTGCTCTACGGTAGCGGTGACGGTTTTGTTTGATGCACATCAGGGTTTGATGCAGGTTGCGTTTGCCTGGGGAATCGGGGTTACCTTGGCCATTTATTGCAGCCGTCACTTGAGCTGTGCCCATCTGAACCCTGCTGTTTCTTTTGCCATGGCCGTTTCCCGCCGCATGAGCTGGCGGCTGTTGCCCTGGTATGTTTTAGGGCAGTTTTTTGGCGCATTTTCCGCAGCGGCCTTGCTCTATGGGCTTTTTGGAGAGACTATTACTCAATTTGAGGCCCACCAACATCTTTTGCGGGGCAGTGATGAGTCACGAATCACGGCAATGATCTTTGGGGAATTCTTCCCCAATCCCGGCCTGCCTGCCTGGGTGCAGGTTGGCCCTGTCACCGCATTTTTTGCCGAAGCTGTAGGAACCGGGATGTTGGTAATGTTGATTTTTTCTCTTACAGATAAATGTAATCTAGGTCGGCCCGATGAGGCCCTAAGCCCTTTTTTTATTGGCGCCGCAGTTACTGTTATCATCGCGATTATTGCCCCCTTGACTCAAGCTGGGCTTAACCCCGCCAGAGATTTAGCCCCTAGACTGTTTGCTTATTGGGCTGGTTGGGGTGATGCCGCATTTCCCAAAGAACCCTGGAGCTTCCTAACGGTTTATGTGCTGGGGCCAATTTTAGGGGCCTTAATGGCTGCATTAGCGTTCACCTGGGGAATCGAACCCCTAGCTACTAAAAAAAACAAACCTAAGTGCTAGGTAAACCGCACCTTTTCCTTTGGTTAAGGTTTTGCCAAGGTTAGGCACGCTTTAGAAGGAGTCGAGCAGCCCTAGCCAAAGAAACCCTTGAATATTCCCTTACCCGCTCGGGAGGGATCAATTTCAAAATTCCTCGATTGAGAAACCAATCTTCAGGACTTCCCCATTTGGAAGAATCCCCCGCTTGGGGCCGTGAGGATTCCCCCCTGCCTTCGGAGTGACCTTTTGGGCTTACGAATGGATCAAAAACCAGACCCCCTTGAGCCACAAAGTCTGTCTGAGGGTTTTAACCATTGGTAATAGCTGGCGTATTACTTCTCCGAGGTTGATCCTTTTTGATCAACTGGGTGACCAGCCAAATGCCACTCGGGGTAACCTTCTGCGAGCCGGTAAGTTTCGATCCCTTTGGCCCGCATACGTTTCACGGCCTCGTAGGATAGGATGCAGTACGGCCCCCGGCAGTAGGCGATGACCTCTTTATGGGCTTGATACTCGGCGATAAAGTCCTCCAACTCTGACAGTGTAACGTTGATCGCCCCGGCGATGTGACCCGCTTGAAACTCGTCTGCCGGGCGAACGTCAATCAGGGTCACCGAGTCCTCCTTGAGCCGCTCTATCAGGTCTTCGCTGGAGATAGCCTCTAAGCTATCCTTGGCGGTCAAATGCTGTTCGATTAGCCTGTCCACCTCGGCTAAGTTGTTGCGGGCTATTTTAGCTAGAGACTCCAGGCATTCGTGCACCATATCATTGGCAATGCTATAGTACACATGCTGCCCTTCTTTGCGATTTAAAACTAGCCCAACTGCTTTTAGTTGTTGCAGGTGTTGGGAACAATTTGCGTAAGTGAGCCCCGAAACCTTCGCCAACGACTCTACGCTGTGTTCCCGTTGCGAGAGATACTCAAGCACCTCCAATCGATGAGGGCTGCTCATGGCCTTGGCTATCTTGGCGAATTGGGAATAAAGCAAATGTTTGAAATCGGCCATTTTACTATTTTTGCAAAGGGATGGTTTTTTCAAATATCGGGTAGAAGATAGGCTCCTTGTTCTGGTAGCCAATCCGCTTTCTTCTGGCTTCGTCCAGGAGGTGATAAGTCACCAAAACCTCTACATGATCGTATTGCTCTAACTCCTTTTGAGCAACCTCGAACTTAAAACTTCTCGATTGGTTATAAAGCAGCCGCGTATCTTTGAGGTCAACGATAAAGGGCCGCCACATGATCAAGCGGGCCATTTTCCAGCTTTCTTCGGGCCCCTGCTTGCCTTGGCGGTCAACTAGTCGCATGCGCAAGGTCAGGTGCCGGTCTGGGGTTCCGGTGGGCAAGGCGTGGGCCGCTTTGATGTTGGTTAAGGTGGCGGTAATCAGCTTGCCCCCCTTATTGTTTTCCTGCACCAACTCAACCTTCAACGAGTCCTTAACCGTAGGGGGATGGTGCCCTCCTTGAAACAGATGTTTCCCTGAAGAGCGAGCCGCAAACCCTTCGACCAAGGGCCGCTGGGTCTTGGGCAGGTGGCATCCCACACAATCGATCTGCTCCCCCCCTTTTTTGATCTCGGCCACTGTGCCACATGGGGGAATTTTGTAAAAAACATCCCAACGATCATTAGAAACAAGGTGGCATTGTTGGCAAGACTTTACGCCGCTGCCCATTTCGGGATCAACCTTCACCGGGTGAGGCGCCAGTTCGCTTCCAGTGGGGCCAATGATGACCCCATCCCTTATATGGCAAACAGCGCAGGTCACCCCTTCTTGTTGTAAGGTTACATCAAAATTGGGATTAGGTTTAAGGATCGGGTCAAATCGCTCAGAGTCCCGAAATCCCATAACCAAGTCTTTCTGTTGATTTTCGAGGGGGATGTGGCAATTGAGGCAAATCTGCTGGTTCCCGTCGAACTCAAGGTCTGTCTGGTAATAGGGATCGGTCCAAGCCTTGGCATGCATGCTTTGGGACCATTCCTCGTAGATCGCCTGATGGCAGGAACCGCAGTAGCTGGCGTTTAACGAATCAATTCCCTCGGGGGATTCCATTTTCATGGGTAAAGCAAATCGGTCTTCCACCACAAAGATGTTCATCGGGCGTACAAAGCGCCAGCCAAAAAAGGCGACCAGGACCAGAGCGACCAACAGCCAAAGCTTCTTTTTCATGACTTCTCCTTTACCCCTCTGCCGATTCGCTTGATCTCCCCTCGGTAGCTATTCCGGTAGCGTTCCAAGCCTTCATTCCTCCATCCACTACTGATAAATCCTTAAAACCCTTTTCCAGCAAAAACAGGCGCGCTTTTTGTGAGCGGATCGCGGTGGTACAAATCAAGGTGACCGGTTTTTCCTTCCAGTCAGCGATTTGCCCCACCAGATCGGGCAACATCGGAAGGGGAATATTTTTAGCCCCCGTGATGTTGCCTTTGGTCTGAAAATCCTCGGCATCGCGGAGGTCTAAAAGCAGCAATTCTCCCTTAACCAACCTGCGGTGGAGTTGCTCAACACTGATCATAAATGTAGGCGACTTTTTTCGTGAGAAATAAAGTTTGGACAGGTAGGCCACTACAGCAAAAGCCCCCAAGGCCAACAACGCCTTTGGGCTTGTTTCAGCCCAGCCATCTCCACCGGAAACCGCCTGTTTCCCCAGGAAGCCGATGTAGGTATAGACCAGGGCTCCAGGCAGCATGGTAATGGAGGAGGTAACCAAATATCGCCAAAAACCGATGCGGGTCAGTCCTAAGGCGTAGTTTAAAAGGTTAAAAGGGAACAGAGGTACCATGCGGACAAAAGCGACAAACTGCCAATCTTCTTTTTCGACTCCCTCCTTGAGTTGGGCCAGTTTCCCCTTGGTTTTCGATTCGACCCATTCTGCCAATAGACCACGAGCTAACAAAAAAGAGATGCCTGCCCCTATGGTGGCCCCGGCGAGGTTAAATAGGGTGCCCAACTCCAACCCGAATAAGGCACCGCCAGCCAAGGTCAGCAGCGAGCCAGGTAAAAAAAGGATCGTTGCTAAGACGTAAACCAGCACAAAGACCAAAGGGCCTGCCCAGCCGAAGCTAGCAACCCAGGTTTCCAAATCGAAAGCGACCAGCTCGCTGCGCTGAGTGCCAGCCCAAACCATGGCCGTACCCAGCAAGCCCAATCCAAGCAATTTTAGGGTAAGTTTCATTTTATTCCTTTGCTTTACGTACGATTCCGAACGCTTCCATTCCGTTTGGCCTGATTTGCCCACTCAAAAATACCTGGTTCTCCTCTGCATCCCATTTGACCAGTTTCATCGCTATCCGAAGAGAGTTGCCGCAGCACTGGGTGTCGTGGGCAGGATCGTTTATAATATAAAAGGTCTGGCTCATTGACTCTCCTCCTGATGCTTGTCGTTAAAGGCATATCGACGCCCCTCGCTGTACAAGGGTTGTAGCAACATCCGGTGTAGGTGCAAGTCTTTGGGCTCTCTAAAGATATCGATCCCGATTTCCATATCATCATGGCCTTTGGTTGGCTGAGCTTTGTA
Organism: Candidatus Lambdaproteobacteria bacterium RIFOXYD2_FULL_50_16; assembly: GCA_001783695.1. Taxonomy (GTDB): domain Bacteria; phylum SAR324; class SAR324; order XYD2-FULL-50-16; family XYD2-FULL-50-16; genus XYD2-FULL-50-16. Next base: position 11,437 of record MFNE01000035.1, on the reverse strand, counting down.
GGTTCCAAAAAGCCGATCCCATAGGGAGATATTGAAACCAAAATTGCGGTTTGCTTCGGCCGGGATCGAAGAATGGTGAACCCGGTGAAAATCGGGGGTCACCACCAGCAACCTGAGGAAATTATCCAACCCTAAAGGAAGGCGCAGGTTTCCGTGGTTAAACATAGCCATGGCGTTAAGCACTACCTCAAAGATCAAAACCGCCACCACCGGCGGGCCTAAAATCATGATCACCGCCAATTTGATCCACAGAGAAAGAAGGATCTCGATGGGGTGGAACCGGGCTCCAGTGGTCACATCGTAATCCAGGTCTGCATGGTGCATCCGGTGCAGTCGCCAGAATAAGGGAACCGCGTGGACCATAACATGTTGGAAGTAAATAAAAAAATCGAGCAAGATCACCGAAGCAACCAAGGCGATCCATTCGGGAACCTCTACAATGTTAAACAGCCCCCAGCCCTTTTCCGCAGTTAATGCGGCCAGCGCCATAGGTACGACCGGCATTGCCACCCTGGCAATCCCGCTGTTCAAAAAAACGATCCCCAGATTGGCGTACCATCGGAGCATCCGACCATGCTGCCTTTTTCGGCGCGGGAAAATGGCCTCCAAAAATGCGATCAACCCAAAAACTCCAAAAAAGAAGCTTAACCTAATGGTCAATTCCTGCGCTAACATCCACTCACTCATCTTTTCCTCGCCCGTTCAGACTGTTTTTACCCTGTTCGCTTAAGCAGCTAGGGGGAACCCTTTTGTATTAACTTATTCAATAGAATAATTGAATACTTAATTTGTGTCAAGAGATTTGGTAAATATGGAAGGAGGGCGCCGAATGGGGATATGGACTTCCGAACAACCTAGAAAACAGCTTTCAACATTGAATACTTATTTTGAATCAATAATGTAGAAGGAAGTCCCCCAACGGGAAGATGGACTTCCGAGCAACCTAGAAAACAACTTTCAAGGAGGACCACGACAGCCCTTCACGCCTACAAAACTCCACTTGGCTTAACCCCAAGGCTTCGCAAGTCGCAAACCACCCAGCCCAAACCCTTGATAAATCCAGCTCCCTGGCCCAACACCGTTAAATGGAGCCTCACCGCTGCAAATCTTTAGCTAAGGAAAAAAAGGGGGGGAGTTGGCGGTTAAAATCAAAGGTGCTTTTTAGCCCCGGTGCAGCAGCGTCCTTTTCGAGACGCCACTTGCAGATGATCAAAAACTTGAGAAGCCGGAAAAAAAGGTTCAGTTCCCAGCCACTGTTGGGGATACTCAGGAGTTACGCTGGTGGCTCCTGAGCTTTGGGGATTAGGTTGAAGTGCTTGAGCCTTTGGAGCTTATGGCAGCGTTCGCAAAGCAGTTTTCCAGTCTCAATCATCGATATCGCTAAGCTTGAAGAAAAAGCGCTTCTTTAATTAGAGCGATATCGCGATCAATGGCTGCGAAAAACTCGATTGCCTCGATACCTGGGTCGTCTTGGAATTGCTTTGAAAAGTCACAAATACGTTTTAAGAAGCGAATTTCTCTTAGGTTTTGATCCGATGGTGATATAGCGAATTTATCAAATTCGGGATCTTTCGGATACCACTTGAATTCCTCTTTATCCGAAGTCCAATTTTCAGCGTTAAAATTGGGTATTTTTTGAGAACCTTGATGGTCAACTTTTTTACCATCCCAAAAGCAATATCCTTGGCGTATCCTTCTTGTTGCAATCTCCATATGGTACAAAACATCAATGGATTGGTTCGGTAGGCTTCCGATTCTGATAAACACTCCAAAACCTTGATTTTTTGGGTCTGTTCTTTTCTTAATGTGATTAATACATTGAGAACTATTTGTGAGAGATAGAGATCTATTTGATGGGCTACGAACTTTTTCCGTAAAATTATTTTTCTCACCATAGTAATTTAGGAGTGATTTAAAAAAATCATGCAGCAAATTGCCTAATGCATCCTCAAAGGAATTGGTTAATTCTGCATAGGTTGCAAGATTATTTCCTTTTAATAAGAGATTTGTTAGCTCTTGTTGTCGTTCTTTGGTCATTGGGCTTCCCGTGATACTTAATAGATTTACTTTATATTGTTCTAAAGTTTCCCTAATGTGACTGAGCTTTGAATTTGTAATAGCCTGGACACAGCTGTCTATCCATTCCACGGTAAAGTGTTTATGGCTCAGGCAAACATAATCCGTATCAAGGAGCTTTGGCGCAGTAGCCTTTCTTGCAAGGCTTTCATCGCTTGCCGGATTGCCATATTTTGTCCAATAAACTAAGAGGAAATCTTTTTCCCCGTTGCTTTTTTTTGACGTAAAATCAAAGTAGTCTGCAAGTTGGTTTGCCTGATCCTCAGCCTCGATTTTAACCTCGATAGCTATTATGTACTTTGGGTGTTCAAGCCAAAGATCTATGCGTCTCTTTTTGTCCGTTGGGAACTCTCTTCGTACCAACCAGTTGTCGTCAATTATGAACTCCTCAGGAATAATTCTCTCTGGTAGGTTGCCTGATAGCTTTTCTGACAGTTTTCTTAAAAATAACTCTAGAAAGACATTTTTCTGCCCATGTGGCCCTTTGGGATTCAGAAGCGTTTTTATAAACTCGGAGTGGCCAATGTTTTCATCACGATGTCTCCTTAAGATTTTAAAAATGTTAAATTTTTTGCCACTTTCATCATCTAGGGCATTATGCTTTTTAATTATAGTTTGAGCTTGAGTCAAAAACACTTGAGCATCATCCATATCCTGTTTGTTTGACATTTATTTCCTGTGAGCAGTATTTAAAATTTGAGCCCCAATATCCTATGAAATGATAGGATTAAGGCAAAGATGAGCCTGTCCAGTAAACCAACGTAAGCGCCAACTAAACCAATCCTATTTAGATCGGCGCGGCTGTGGCAAGGTCGAAATGGTGGGGGAACAGGGCTTTAATTTGCTCGTCGGTCGAACCCTAAAGTAAAAGTAGCCGCCAACTAAACCACCCCTATTTATTTGGGCGTGGCTACGGCAAGGTCGATTTGGTGGGGGAACAGAGCTTTAATTTGCTCGTTGGTCGAACCCAAACGCAGAGCGTTGAGGTAGGTTCTGGGGTTAATCCCATGGATCTTGGCCGACTCGGTTAAACGCCGTAGGCCCAGGTTGCCGAATCCTCGGGCCAACCTTTCACCATCCTAAAAACGCGACCAGTTGAGAACCTGTGGAGGGGTTTACCAAAAACCCCTCTATCGCTCAGATGGTGAAAAAGAAACCTTTGGTTTCTGTTCGGTTCCACCTTTGCAACGCAATCAACCAAGTCAGTTGGATGGCTTCCATTCAACTATTTTGAACTATTTTCAACCGCTTCGGCTTGCGCCTTAACTCGTTGATTTCGTTCCCCTTGTTTGGTGCGAGCGGAGAGAATCGAACTCTCACGGCCTACGGCCACGGCCCCCTCAAGACCGCGTGTCTACCAATTCCACCACGCTCGCGCACTAGGGAGATGTAGAGATACCGCCATATATCCGCTTGGGCAAGTAGAAAATCTCGGTAATCTTTCAAACCCGATTAGTTTTTGTTGACAGTAAAAAGCAAGGTGATTAGGATAAAGGGCTAAACGGGGCGAGATGAAAATACTAATACCCCGGTTTTGGTGCCGATTAAAAACAAAGATTGTGCGGGAATAGCTCAGTTGGTAGAGCGCGACCTTGCCAAGGTCGAGGTCGCCGGTTCGAACCCGGTTTCCCGCTCCAAGTTAAGATATTGGAAGTATATCGCGGCAAATTGTTAAGCTGCGAGGTCACCGGTTCGAACCCGGTTTCCCGCTCCAAGTTAAGATTTAATTGGATTTTAGGTAGTGATCGCGGCAAATTGTTAAGCTGCGAGGTGGGCGGTTCGAACCCGGTTTCCCGCTCCAAGTTAAGATATTGGAAGTATATCGCGGCAAGTTGTTAAGCTGCGAGGTCAACCGTTCGAACCCGGTTTCCCGCTCCAAATAATAGGGCAAACGGATAGCTGCGGCAGCTTGTTAAGCAGCGAGGTCAAATGTTCGAACCCGGTTTCTCGCTTCAAGGAATTTTTAACAGATTCTGCTGGGCCCTAAGAACAGCGGTTTAGACCCGATTCCCCGTGCGGGGATAAGGGGCGTGGTAGCCAAGCGGTTAGGCAGAGGTCTGCAAAACCTTTCAGATCGGTTCGACTCCGATCCACGCCTCCATCTCTTCCCTCCTTTTTGATTTCTTTAAGACACTGAAATAGTGTGCTATTGGGCTGATCCGGCTCGGCGCTGGGAGGCACACTTGGGGTGGCTGTTTTCGGTCGATCCTTATAAAATTCAGCTCAAACTTGCCTACTGAATTCAGCTATTCCCAATATGTCTGAACTTCTATGTTTCGGATATTGTTTTGTTGCCAAACACCCTGGCGAAACTCAGGCCTCGAACGCAGATTCCCGATCACATTAGATGTTGGCTGGAAGTTCGAAGCATCCCAAACTCTTTCTTCAACTGATCCATTTACGTAGAAAATAGTGATCTTAGCTTTTTTTGTTTGCAATAGCGCTAGTTTAAACTCCTGCGGGTCGCCCGGAATCAACGCAATAGGTAACGTTTCAGGGAATACTTCAGACGCATTCTCTGCCCCTAACAACTCACCTTCAAGTGCGCTTACTTGAGTTAGTAAAGGCCACCGGTTTAAGCAAAATTCAATTAATAGCTCTGTCCGAGCATCTAACATATCTTTTGTGAAGGTGCTTTGGTTATGAATAAGATAGGCAACGTTTTTTGCATCCTCATATCCATTCGATCTATTGCCCTCATCAATAAGAGACTCCGGCTTCATGTAGTCATCAATTTTCCGGGTTGGTGCAACATTCTGAAGCTTGCTATTGACTTGCTTGGGTAGAAGCGTCAAATTCCCGACCCGATGAACATAAGCCTCAAATTCATCCTCCTCAAAGCCGTAATCTTGCGGATTTAAATTAAGCTCTTGAGAGAGAATGTGCTCCACAGTGGGACGTAGCCGATTTTCGCTCGAATTAAATCGTTTGAGGTTCTCCAGTGACAAATCCAATCCAGACAACTGTATTGAACGTTCTAAAAAAAAGTAGGGCAAAACAGGGTTTCGATACATATCTCCTGAAAGATTGGCTTTCAGACTGGCATCACTCATCCAATTTGACGCGAATCGGGTCAAGAAGTTAGCCACCTGAACAGCAGAATAATCTTCGTTGATCTTTCCAGTGAAACGCATCAGTTCCGCTCTTGGATCTGTCCCCCTGATTTTATACACCCTCACATCAATCATCTCCACAAAATTGATTAACGATTTACCGCCGACATTGGAGCTCAATAATTCATACAATTGAAGTTTGATCACAAGGGGATACAATGTGGCCGACAACCCCAAAATTGAGAACAATTTATAATAATCAGGGCTTTTATCAACTTTCTCCATAATTTGATCTAAGGACTCAAAAAACAATAAGAGCCCTTCAGTATATTCAGCAACAAACTGCACAAGCCCAGTTAATGAATCTTCGGAGTTTTGGTGCTCTTTTAGTTGCTCCTTAACCCATTGCAGAACCGATGCTGATGTAGCGTCATAATCTACGCCATTTTGCGAAACGAAGTGAAACCGTAAGATACTATCTTCATTAAAGTTACTTTTCGTTATAAGGTCCACTTGGTTAGCTTTTGCTCGATCAAGAATGTCGTCATATAGGCGGAACATTTTGCCAAAATTGTCATTCAATCGTTCGATTTCCTGCTCTTGGTCGACAAGGGCCAAGTGGTAAGCCATCAGTCCCTTGAGTTTGTCCATATTCGTCAACGGAATTCCCCGGTCATTGACCGTCTGGAATAAACGAATGGAATTTACATGGTTCTCCTCATTAAAATGCAATATCTGCAGTCTCTTTAGGGCTTGAAAAAAAGCTTGCTTGTCAATTGCTTCATATCTACAAACCCACTCATCAACAGTCTCCAGCACCGAGAGCATATATTTTTGGCTTTTTGTAGTCGGTACTGGATGGGAGCCGGAAACTATACTTTCAAAAAATTTCTGATCTCGTCCCAACGGGGTAAGTCTTAATTGATCTGATGTCCCTATGCAGTTATACCGAAACGCTATTTTTTCATCCCCTTCAATAAATGGTAGGACTTTATGAAAGAGAAAAATAATACTCGTGATTCGTTGCTGCCCATCAACGATATAAAAATGGTCTTGCTCTTGCCCTTTGGATGTAACGACAGTACCCAGATAATGATCTCGGTTTGAAAGTGAGGCCTCTTGGATATCATCAATTAACTCTCTCATATTCTTAGCGTGCCAGGAATATGCCCGCTGATAGGCCGGTATATGAAAAAAGCCTTTGCTAAGAAATTGTGTAATCGAAATGGTACCCGACATATTGTATCCTCCGAATTTGATTAATCAGTACTGCTTGAGCATTTGAACAGTCTTTAGGAAACTTCTTATCAGCAAGATGAACTTTTATCAAGACCCTCAAGAGTCTATACCTCAAATGAGGCTCGGAAACTTCTACCCTTGTACAACCCGCCCCAACTCCCAAGACTCTCCCGTCATCAGAACAGAACAACTCCGCCACCTCAAGAAACGCTGGTCCAAGTCCTACCTGTTCCCCTGAACATCTCTCCGTGAACCTCTTACCCAAGGATCATGGGAACCTACCGCCGATACCTGATCCTCAAAAGACGATCCAAGTCCTACCACTTCCGCTCCATCATCCCCAGATCGCTACGCCCTTAGCCTTGGGTCACCCCTAGGTTGTGCTGGGCAGAGCCAGGTTGGAGCAGTTCCAGGTATAAGTCCCTCAACGGGCCCGCTACAGCCTGAAGGAAAGAGCAGGCACAAGTCATCGACCAGAGCCTTTTCATAGCGTTGCCTTTTCTCTACGACTTGGGTTTGGAAAAGCCCGAGCCGATCACAAGGCACCTTGAGGCGTACTTCACTAATTCCCTTGAGCGTCAGTCATTGATCATAAAATCCGTTACGATGATTAGCTGTAGCTTCTAGCCGCTCATAGGGTTCACGGCCCAAAAACTCAGTCAATTCCCCGCCCCTCAGTTTAGAGAAAAAGTCACCAACCGTTTCGTTGATGTCTTGCCTCAAAGCCTCCAAAAGGCTCTCCTGTTTGCCCAAAAGATTGATCAATCACGGGCTTCAGTTATATCTAAGTCTAGTCTCATGGGTGTTTCTCCTTCTTTGGTTGATGTTGCAATCAAACCTTAAAGGGGAAACACCTTCAAATCTACCCCAGACCTATTTCACCCATAAAACTTTACACCACCGAAAAACCGATTAACTTTGGAAGTTGCAGAATTAAGGTAACAAGTGAACCAACTGGCGAGGGTTATACAAAGCCGCCATAACACAAAAAAGTTTATCTAGGTGTCATCCCCATTATTTTGACCCTCTGGTCAGACCAAAGACAGAAAAAAGCACCTGCCCAAAAGATGGCATAAGCTGCCCAAATTAAAATACGTTCAGGCGGAGAAAATAAGAGCCTAAGGTCGTGCTTTCCCGGCTTATTCAAGAATATGCCCATAAAAGTATGATTAACCCTCATAAGCGGGACTGACTCGCCATTTAATTGGGCCTTCCACCCAGAATGGAAGTTCTGCGAAATTACTAGGAGTCCTGGATCTTGTACCGAAAGTATAAGGTCAAGATGCTCTGGATCGTAATTGGACACTTCCAATTGATGAGGTGCGTCAAAGAGTCCTCCAGGATTTGGGATGGGTGCTGGATCTTCTAAGAAGTCTATTTCTGGCCCTTCTGTGGTTATAACTCCTTGAGTCCAACGCCTAGAAAACCGAATGATCGGGGCCGTGATCCCTAGATATCGGTTTCGCCGATCTATGGAGCCAATTTGACTATTAAACTCTAAAAAGCTCTTACTATTCGCAAGAGCAAACGGACGCATCGCCGGTTTCTGCTCAATCAGAGGTGTCCCTATCATCCAGGCTTCCCAAGGATAAGGAGGCTGGTCAATACGATACGGATAAAAGAGATATTTTTCTACAAATGGGCGGTGATGGATCGCCTCCTTGGACGCGACTTGGAAACCGATGAGCCGAAATTGGATCAGTTTATTATAGTGGGTTCCCACTTGAAGCAAAGAAAACACCAGCAAAAAAAAGAGAAATGCGGCTTGTCGCGGAAGTCGGCGAGATTGGGTCAAGAGCCAGATTCCTCCGAGGATCAGGCATAAAATAGCTATCTCTACTGAACCCACGCCAATCTCTTTCCCGATAATCCAAAGCAAAACTATGGTGAACATTAAAGCCAAAGCCGCCTCTTCGAGTCGGACCTGCCATAGCCCCAGAGCCGCAGCACCCGACGCTGAAAGCGCCAAAATCAGCAAAACACAAAGATCGTAATAAATATCAAGGTAAAGCAGCTTTTGCAGAAACGGGAAAAGAAAATTGTAATAAAAATATAGAAATGGAGAACCATACCCCATATGGACCGTTAAAAGCATAGCCAAAGTGAAGGCCAAGGGAATCAACTTCCCCCGTTTAAAGGCTAAGATCAGACTTAAAAAAAAGCAAAATCCAAACAGAAGATTAATTCCCAAAGGGTCCGTGACTGGTAGCCGACTTTCTGCTGTTTTGTGGACCGAAAAATATTCTAAGTATTTGGTGTAATGTTGGCCCTTTTGTCCATTAACGAAGGATTGATAGTCCAAGTTTTCGAGAACACGGCCATGCCGATTAATTTGGGGCAACTCATTTTTATAGACGGCCAAATGGGGAAAAAGTCCAACAGCTAAGATCACCAAGGCAAAGAAAGTCTGGCGATTGTGCGCCCAAATCCAAAGCGACATTTGACTAACTTCGACCCCCCAGTTTTTAGGATTTCTGATTAAAAGATGCCCTAGCAACAGATTGATCAAAATAATCGACGCGGGCACGGCGTAGCTTCCTGGACTATAAAAGCTCAATAAAATTGCCAAGGACATCTTTACCATCCTTGCCTTACCCGCTTGGCGCCTCAGAAGCCGGCTAAAATAGTAAATCGTGTAACAGGGAAATATTAGAATCTGACAGAAGATGTAGTCATGTCCAAAAGCACCGAAATCGTAGAACATAATCAGTGCAAATATTGCCCATAAAAAAGCGGTCACTTCTCCTGTTTTGGTTGCTCCCAAGATCTCTTCGGTCCAAAACCGCGCCAATTTAAAGAAGCCTAAACAGAAAAGTGAGGCATAAACAATTGTTACATAGTCCATAACCTCATCAGCCATGGCCGAACCGCCCAGGTCCAATAGGCGAGAGGCCTGCGCAAGCGTTAAGTCCAACGGAGAGGGAAAGCTTGTTAGAAGCAAAAACAGAAAATGGGGCTGGCCTGCGTAGATGTATGGATTCCACAAAGGAAGCGCCCAGTGGCGTAACCGCTCAATACCAAAGCGATGCCGAAGCATGTCTTCGAATGGTTCGCCAACATAGGTGCTGGCATGGGTGGTTAAGTTAAGGTAAAGCAGCGAAACAATCAGCAGAAAGAGTAGAAAAAGCCAGCCTTCCCTTCGAAAGAGTGAACTCATCCGAGCAGATCGAAAAGTTGGTAAACCAACAGAAAGTTGACACCCAACAAGAATGTTAGCATAAAAACCCAGTCCTTTTCTTTAGATTGACTGAAAAATGCGACCCAACTGAATCCTGGGCTAAAAAGTTTGATGAATAACACCATAGCAGAGCAGGTGCCCAGGGTGATGGATACCAAAATCGCATTGAACCGATATTTTCTGTTCTCCTGGTGTAAAGCGTTACGAGAAGCCAAAAAACTGGGAACTTGGTGCAGTTGTCTGATTTCTTTGCTAGAGAGGGTTCTCTTAAAGATCATCAAATTAGAAAATTTCCCGAAGGCTCCGGTTTGGGGATAAAAACCGTTGCCAATTCCAAGCTGTAATTGTTTACCTGCGAACAAGCCCTTTGATAAGGGTTCATCCCCATCGACCATTTGGATTAAATTGTAATTATTTATGAAAACGTGATGCCCCAAAGTGGGCATGAAAGTATAGGTTATGTGCAAGGGGCGCTCGGGGTATACTAGATTTGGGGTACTATTGTAGGAAATATTAAAGCCAGAAAAGTGAAAGCTTCGGTCCTCTTGATTGATCCAAAGAGAAACGAAGGGGAGAAAGGAGTCCCGGTTGTCACCAACCCACAATAGGTTTAGAAAGCGAGGTTCTCTGGTTTCTTGCAACCTAGCCGGGGTTATCCAGAAGCTGATGGTAAAGCCAGTTTTTTGCACTTGTTCAAGGTCAAGCGAATCAAATAAGGGAATCCGTGATTGGCTGTCCTCGACCACTCCGCAAAACGAATTCTCTTCTTGAGCACCCGCGTCGCAATTGTTTAACGAGAAAAAGTAGTCGGGCTTTAGTTGCTCGCGCAGAGTATCTGAATACTCACTTGTGGTAACAAATGCGAAGAGGTATGCCCAAATCGGCCAAACAAGTATAGCTAAGCTGGCCAAGAGGACAAATCCGTTGATCGAAAGCCATGAAATTTCAAGGATTTTTTGCTTCATGGGATCTGACGGTTTGAAAAGCTAATGAAAAAATTAAGCTCCATTATCTACTGGCGAAACATACCTTTTGGGGTGCATAGCGTCAAATCATTTTGAGACCGTTGCCCAGGTGCGAAACAAAACAGGCGGTTCAAGGCATTTTTTTGGTCAAACCGTTCTTGATTTGATTTTCGGAACCGGTTTTCCCCTTTTTTTTGGGGGATTTGCCCAATTTTTGGGCAGACTGCTCCCTATAAGACCAATCCCACTGCCCGTTTAAGTTTGTAGGCGAAGCCGTTGAGGTAGAACTCCAACTCTACCTTGGCTTTGCCAATATAGCGTGTCTTATCAAACAGTTATCGAAGTTTCTGGCAGCCAAAGCACCGCTCGACCCGGTAGCACAGCTTGGGCTCGGTTTAGACTTTTTTCCTGTTCGGTCTAGGTCTTGCCCCGCACCGCCTTTTTCATCAAGCCGTTGGTCAGGTCTTTCTGTTTAAGAAGCGCCCTATTTTCGGCGCGACCGTAGGCTTTGTCCGCAAAGATGATGGTTTCGTCTTTCAGCGGGATCGCCTCAACGAGCCCCCCTAGCTCTTTGCCATCAAACCGATTGGCCGCCGTGGTGTGCCCCCCCCGAGATAAAATCCATGTTTCGCATCTATCATCACGTTGAGGTATCAATACTTTGACCATCATTAACCGTGGATAACCGTATAGCGGCATCCTGATTGCGACCTAAACGTTTTGCTAACACTCACTCAATCGGCCTCCAATCAACCAACTTCTCCACCTTGCTTAAAAATCCGGCTGAAGGATGTTCAAAAACCAAGGCATCGGCGAGGGTGAAGGAGGTTTCGATTTTGCGTTTCATGAGGCTTTGACCCTAGAGTTTGATTAAATATATCTATATATCAGTATGGTAAAGAAAAAAGTTAGCTTTTACCGCGCAG
>MFNE01000034.1:12631-33732 GCA_001783695.1 Candidatus Lambdaproteobacteria bacterium RIFOXYD2_FULL_50_16 | reverse complement strand
AGGAACTGCTAAATGAGCCGGAACGGCATAATAAAGCCCTGGATATTCTGAAGCTGTTTGAATTGATGCTTTCAAAAACTGAGGAGATGATGAAAGAGCTGGGCGAAGAAGTTGAGAAAATCAGAAAAACGCTTTAATTTAGGCCTCTTTATCCTCAGCCAATTTAAGCAATTTTTGAATGATTTTACCCTTCTTATTTTTCATCAGGACGACCAATGCATCAAAGGTAATTTCCCAATCGTCATCGTCCTCTGAAAATAAAAAGAAATCTCGTATGGAAACTCCCAGTGGATCGCTCAAGGCGTTCAAGGTTCCTACGGAAGGAGCGTTCACGCCTCGTTCCAAACGGGAGATATACTCAACGCTCAACTCGGCTTTGCCAGCCAGGTCCGCTTGAGAAAACCCGGCTAGCTTTCTGTATTCAGCTATTTTTCGGCCTATCTTTTTATTGATGTCTGGGATCACAGTTCTCCTAGGGGAATTTAAAGAATATTGAAATTCCCTTCATTTCTACAGAACCCAGTTCTCTTGACTTTTTGATATAAACGTATTAATTCTCTTATTATTTTTTTCAATCCGCACTAGGGGTGTCCTTACCGAAGGTGCGTCCAAAATCCGCACTATTTATAAGGAATCAACAATGACTACTCCCAACCTTCCAACGGTATTCCAAGCGGTTATTCACGGAATTGAAAATGCCTTTGCGCAGTACCAAGAATGGTCGGGCGGAGAGTGGCTTCACCAGGCTCCCGAATATTTGCAGACCGTAGAAATCGCCCGTGAACTAAAACGAATTGGCACCCCCTTTATTGAGCTTGAAAAAAGCGTATCCGATAGCATTGTCCAGGCTGGAATTAAAGGGCCTGGACCACTGCCAAAATCAATCGCTCGAAGCTCAAAAGATTCTGGCAAAAGTGGAGCGTTTGATCTTTTCATCTGGAAAGAAGAAACGCCCTGGGGCATCATCGAAGTCAAAAGGCAACCTAATGGCACAACCGAACTTGCAAGCGATTTGACACGCACGACTTCCTTGCTGGCTCACCGGGCTGACAATAACCCGCTTGAGTTTGGCATTTCTGCTTTCTTCTTCTCGGCCCCTTGGAAAGATAATATCGATGCTCTAGTGCAAAGCTATGTTGACTTTGCAAGCGGGTATGAAATGGATTCGGTCAGCTTATCCCCGATGATTGGCAAGACTCACAATGCTGGGGAAGACGGCTCTTGGAAAGCTGTATGTCTTGCCTATATTCGAAAGTAAATTATCCGAGCTCGCCCTGAGCAATGACATCACAATATAATGCAACACATTCGTCACAGTCTTTGAGTTAGCCCTGACAGGCTTCTTCAGACTGTGCCTCATCTAGCCCAGCATTCCACGGTTGGGTTTCTGGCTCTCTTGGCATTCTCGCCACAGGGGGCTTTTCCTGCACCAAAACGAATCGTTCATTCCCGAGCTATTCCGAGGTGCGTCTTCAATCCAGAACTAGGGGTTATCAACGAAGCTAAAACTTCACCCCTACCAGTGCGTACTCTGTTTGATCACAGTAGACGCCAGTCTTTTTGTCACTTCTTATTGGGAGAATTTCATGGATTTCACAGAACGATTGGAAAAGGCCTTTTTCCTTAGCTTCAAACTGACAGCCATCTGGGTGGCCACCTACTGGGCCATCATGCTGTCGTTCATCGGTATCCAGGCAGCGGGTTGGTCCGAGCCTGCAGTCTGGTTTTCAGTAGCTCAGCAATTTAGCCTGCCCATGATCTTGTGGGTTATTTTTCTCAGCACCTACGTGCCCTACCGATGCTTCTTCATGGGGTATCGCTACATTCAAATGGTTTGCCCTAGCTGTGAGGATGCTTTTCAATTTGATGCCTGCCCGAATTGCAAAGGGTCTCGCTTTTTGGACAATGCCTGCATGAATTGCGGGAAAGCTTTTTTAGGGGAAATCGAAAGTTGTCCCTCTTGTGGAACTCATCACCTCAAAACCAAAACAACCAACTTTGGACTCGATTTGGAACCTGAGAACCTCGAAACCGAAAAGAACCACTAAACAACACATCGCAGCCCTTCGGGGCTGCTTCATCAAGGAGACCAATGAAAAACCTAACCCTCTTTAGGGCGATTGAAACACCCTCAGACCCGCCTGAGGATCACATCATCCTGTGCGGCTTTGGGGAGGTGGGCTTTGAAGCTGCCATATCCCTTCTCCAGAGGCAGGGACACCAAAGCATAAGCATCATATTGCCATTGTTAGATGAGCGGCTTTCTATCGCAACAACCTCTTTTCAGCGTGAGCAGATCAATCTGCCCCAGGTCGTTGAAGCACTTTCGATCGGAGAAACCATTCTGGTAATTGGCACACCAAGAACTGAAAGGGAATGGCGCATTTTTGAGGCGTTGAATGCCCAAGTTATTCAAAGGCAAGCTTATTGTCTTTGGTTGCACTCAGAGCTGGGGGCAATGGAACTGCCGAATTTCACCCGACAATTGACTGGAAGGTTTTTGATGAAATCCAAGCCGTCCTACGATTGGGGAGCGTTAATCTCAATCCTGTTGCGCTCCATGACCGGAAATTATGCAATCGGAATCAATGGGAAAATGGTCAGTGACTTGTGCGCTCATTACCCATTTGGGCTTGCTTGCTTAACCAGCAGCAGTGCCTTGGATGCGTGCCAAGATGCCTTGAACAAAGCCAAGGAGTTAATGGGCTCTACCCCACAATATGGATGCATTGTCATCTTTGAGGTTGGGAGTGGAGTAAGCCTCCATGAAGTGAGTTCCGCCTTTGAAAGTTTTTGTAGCCCAAGGGCGGGAAACCACACCTGGCTCTTTGGTCTTCAAAGTACAGAAAGCCTAGATCATGAGGCTAGTATAGTGATTCTAGCCCCTATTTAAAAGTGCCGCCAGGTTATGTCGGCCCTCTTTATTAAGATATTTTAAAAAGGGGAAACCATGAGTGAAACTAACTGGAAATATTACCCTTTCTGGTTTGAGCACGATGGGGTCAAGCTCAAAAGCTCCGTCTGATATTGGTCGAAGAACTGGTCGTTGAATCTGGACGATCCATGTCTAGCAGAAAGTTATGGGGGGCACATGCCCTTCATTGTCTTGCAAAGGTATGTGATCCCTTTAGATTTTCAGGATAACCGATGCCCCAAAAGCGGGATCAATCTTACTGAGTGGGGGGGGGCGCCGAAAAAGTTGATCGTACTTTATAAAAAGCATAGGTAAATCCCTCAACGGGGCTTTGTCGAAGCCGTTAGTAGGCCGTTCTGGGCTGCGCTTCAGCAAGCCACTCAGCCCTTGGCCGATGTGGATTTCATTAATAGGCACGAGACTATCAAAGATCGGTTTAAGGCATGAGAAATCATCGTGGGTGAGCAAAGTAGGGCGATCCAAAAGCTCAATCGGGAGTTAGAGAAGGTGAAGACGGGAGTCCGCAATTGCGTTCGAACGGTTGTTAAGCGGTTTTCAGGGCATAAGCTTGATGAGGATGATTTTGATAAACTTTTTACGAAGTTAGGGTTGTGAAAGGCCGAACAAAATGCCAGCCAGCCAATCCCCGCTTAAGCAAATCCCACTTTTAAAGCGAAAGTTTTTCAGGTATGTTTGATTTTCCAAATATTTGACTCAACCAATAATCCGTCAAGCTTCTGCGTCATGGCTGCTAAATGCAAAAAAGAGCGATTGATCGCTTTAGGCCCAGAGCCTTTGGCTGAAATGCTGCTGGAACTTGCCCAACAAAACAAGCGGATCAGTTCAAATATCGACCTGCTATTAGCCCCGAGCCATCAGCGAACAGGCAAACTCCAGACCAGGATAGCGGGTTTGAAAAGGCGTTCCAGCTTTGTGGAATGGCATCACCGGGCTGACTTGGAATCAGAATTGTTGGACCTGCTGAAAACGATCCGCACTACTGCCAAAACAGCTGATGAGGGCCTGGAATTGCTCACAGGTTTCTATCTGTGCGACAAACCTACTCTTGAACGGGTTGATGATTCCAACGGAGAAATTGGTGACATCTTCCGTTATGATGCCACTGAACTCTTTCAGGAGTATGCCTCAAAATGTGTTGATCAAGCTCAGCTAGTCAGCATCATTGAACAACTGGTGGAAGGAAACGAGTACAGCGTAAGAGACGGGGCCGTTAAAGCCGCTACGGCAGCATTGGCTGAGGATCAACTGCAAGAGCTTGCTGGGCGGTTTTGGAATCAAGCAGAGCAGTCGAAGAGTGAACAACAGCAAAGGCGTTGGTATTATGGAATCGAAACTGTAGCCATGCAATTGAAGGATGCACCTCTTTATGAACGGGCATGTTTAGCCATCCATCCAGAGGCTTCAAGCACAATCCAGTTACAAATAGCTAGAGCTTATCTCACTTGCGGCAACCCCGAAACGGCTTTGGATAAAATAAGCGTCATTCATGATCTTCCAGATCATTGGCAGAACAACAAAGACGACCTCCTTTTTAAGATTCAAGCAGCGCTAGGCAACGCGGCAGCCCAAGCGGAAATCGCCTGGAGAATCTTCCACCGATCCAAGAGTGAAGAATCTTTGACTAGACTCCTTCAAGTCATTGGAGCAGGGCAGCGTGAAACCGTGCTTCAAGAAGCCAAAGAAGAAATCTGCGCTCAAAAGCAACTCATCTACAGTGATGCCCATTTTCTGCTAAGGGCGGGTTTAGCCCCACAAGCTGAGGCCTATCTGTTGGCTCGTCGGGAACAACTGAACGGGGCCTTTTATGACCTTTTGCTTCCCTTAGCCCAGTCGTTGGAACAAGCCGAGCTCCTAGTGGGGGTCAGCATTTTATATCGGGCGATGATCGACTACATCCTGCAACGGGCTACGAGCAAATATTACCATCATGCTGTTCGTTACTTGAGGAAGTTAGAAAAACTCAACCAGACCATTGAGAATTGGCAAGGGGTTGAAACCCATGCGGCCTATGCAGCCCAACTGGCCAAAGCTCACATGCGCAAACGGGCTTTTTGGGAGAAATACGCAAAGCCCCCTGAATCTCTGTTGGGTTGATTGCTTTCCACATATCCTCTACACCTCCAATCAGGTAACCCGCAAACGTAGATATATAAAAACAAATGCAAGGTGTGAATTGCCAACTGTATTGACAACATTATACTTCTTGCCTTTTTCGCCCCCAAAATGGTATGGAAAATAAAGCATTCATCGGCTCAGAGCAATAATATATTCCGCTAAATTTAAGACGACACTATGGATCACGCCTACCACAATAAAATTGCCTCTTTCATTTGGTCCATTGCCGATGATTGCCTCCGTGATGTTTTCGTCCGGGGCAAGTATCGAGATGTCATCTTGCCTATGTTTGTGCTCCGCCGCTTAGATAGCCTTTTAGAGCCAACTAAAGCCAAGGTGCTAGAAGAAGTCGCCTTCCAGCGTAAAGACCTCAAACTAACCGATTTAGTCCCCGATGGGTTGCAAGATGCAACGGGCCATGTCTTTTACAATACCTCCGAGTTCACCCTAAAGACCTTGCTAGTCAATCACTCCCAATTAGAGGCGAACTTAAAAGCTTATCTCGATGGCTTTTCGGGCAATGTAAAAGAGATCGTGGATCGTTTTGACTTACGAAACACCATCCGCAAGATGGCTGAGTCTGATGTCCTCCATTCGGTGATAGAAAAGTTTGTCTCCCCAGAGATCAATCTTGGACCAGACCCAACTAAAGCCCCAGACGGTAAAACCTTACCCGGCCTATCTAACCTAGGGATGGGCTATGTTTTTGAAGAGCTTATTCGTAAATTTAATGAAGAAAACAATGAAGAGGCTGGGGAACACTTTACCCCCCGTGAGGTGATAAAGTTAATGACCCATATTCTCTTTATTCCTGTTAAAGACAAACTGCCTAACCCCGTAATGATCTATGACCCTGCTTGCGGCTCAGGGGGGATGCTCACAGAGTCCCAAGACTTCATTACAGACCAAGAAGGCGAGATCAAAGCTCAGGTGGATACCTATCTTTATGGCAAGGAGAGCCAACCCGAGACCTACGCTATCTGTAAATCCGACATGATGATTAAGGGCAACGACCCTGAAAACATCCGCTACGGCTCTACCCTGGCCACCGATGAGTTTAGCGGCACCCGCTTCGATTTCATGCTATCTAACCCGCCCTATGGCAAGTCCTGGGCGAGTGATCAAAAACACATTGTCGATGGAAAAGACATCTTAGACCCTCGTTTTCAAGTTAGTCTAACCGATTATTGGGGAACTCAATCCTATGAAAAGGCCACCCCTTCCAGCAGCGATGGCCAGCTTTTATTTTTAATGGAAATGGCGCAGAAGATGAAGCGCCTTTCAGACTCTCCACAGGGTAGCCGTATCGCCTCGGTACATAATGGGTCTTCCCTGTTTACGGGGGATGCAGGCAGCGGTGCCAGCAACATCCGCCAATACTTAATTGATAACGACTGGGTAGAGGCGATTATTCAACTGCCTAACAACATCTTTTACAACACGGGTATCACCACCTATATCTGGGTACTCTGTAATAATAAACCAGCCCACCGCCAGGGAAAGGTACAACTGGTTGATGCCTCTGAGATGCATCGCAAACTGAGAAAAAACCTAGGGCAGAAAAACTGCGAATTCGCCCCTGAGCATATTGATGAAATCACTAAAATCTATATGGAGATGCCCCATGAAGGGGTCTCTAAGGTTTTTAACAACTCCGACTTTGGGTATTATAAGGTCACCGTAGAGCGGCCCCTACGCCTTGCCTCCCAGTTTAGTCTAGAGCGCTTAAAAACCCTAAGGTTTGTCAATGCGATCGACCAACCCATGCAATGGGCCTATAGAAAATGGGGTGATGCCATCTACACAGATTTAACCACCCATAAAAAACTGATTGAGGAATATTTAGAAAAAGAAAAAATCAACCTGAATGCTAAAAATCTAAAAGCCCTGCTTAGCCCCGCTACCTGGACAGAGCAAAAGGAAATCTTTGAGACCGGGGTGAAGATCATGGGAATCGTCGGGCAAGAGCTATCTATGGATTTCAATGCATTTTCCGCACAGGTGGATAAGGCGATTAAGGCTTTAGGGTTTAAATTTAAAGCCTCTGAAAAAAACCAAATCCTAAATGCTGTTAGCTGGCGGGATGAAGCAGCAGAAAAGGTGTTGAAAACCCTACATAAATTGAGCCGAGACAAATTAAAGACCCTACTCACCCGTTGTAAGTGTAATGAGGGTGATTTAATCGATTACGGTTATGAACCCTCAGGCAAGGGGCTATGGATTGAATACGAGTCTGATAGTGAATTAAGAGATACTGAAAATGTCCCCCTAGGGGAATCCATTCATGACTACTTTTTAAAAGAGGTTCGCCCCCATGTGGCCGATGCCTGGATCAACGGCGAATCCGTTAAAATCGGCTACGAAATCAGCTTTAATAAATACTTTTACCAACATAAACCCCTACGAAGCCTAGAAGAGGTAACCCGAGAGATTTTACAGCTAGAAGGTGAAACCGAAGGACTCTTAAAAAAGCTGGTCAGCTTTGTGGGGCAGGGGTGAAGCTTTTTGTAAGTAATATGGCAACTAGTAATAAATTCTTACTAGTTGAAACTTTAATAGATTCAGTTGTAAAGAAATCCTTTACAGCTGAATTATACTGGAAGCAAAGATGAGTAACCCATTACTATTTCTTACACCCAGGTTAGTGGGTGACCGTTTTGAGGGACACGCTATCCCCCTCGAAATGCTAAAGGATCTTGCTGCACTAGAGGCCTTAATTAAAGCCACTGCCATCTGGTGTTATAAAGAGGCTACCCATCGGAAGCGTCAACCCCGTGGATTTAGTGATCAAATTTGCCTTAAAATCACTGAAATTAAAGATGGAAGCGCAGAAGCCCAAATACAATTATACAATTACACAGACCAATTAATCCCCGAAAGCGCCCAATACTGTGAAAAATCTAGGGAACTGATCATTGGGGCTATTAATGCAGCAACTCACGACGAAGATATAACGTCTTTCCTGCCCCCTTCCTTACTCATTCATTTTGATCGATTGGGCCGTAATTTACAAGAAAATGAATGGATTGAGTTTGACCCAAAAAACTTAACCCGTAAGGCTATCTTAAATCAGATTACTAGACACAAGCTCCTTTTAGCGTCCGCTCAAGAAGAAATATCTGAAAAGCTAATTCAAAAAGGGATGATTCCAGCAGCTGATCAAGACAATGAAACTTTTGAACTCCAGTTGAGTACGGGGCGTAAAGTAAAAGTCTTTTTCTCCGCACAGCACCGTAAAACAATTTTAGATGCCTTTATCGAATACGATCAAGGGATAAGGGTGTCAGTAGAGGGAATTGGCAGGTATGATAAAAAGGGCAATTTAAGACATATAGATTCAGTCGAGCAATTGAATATCCTTGATCCCAACGATATTAGTACTCGTTTAGATGAGTTTCGAGACTTGTCCAATGGTTGGTTGGGTGAAGGAAAGGGCCTGGCACCAAATGGGGCAGGGTTAGATTGGTTGGATGAAGGGTTTCAAACCCTCTACCCTGACGATTTACCTCTACCTTACCTTTATCCAACCGCTGAAGGCGGTATTCAAGCAGAGTGGACGGTTAACGAAATTGAAACTTCATTGGAGATCAACCTAGAAAACCACAGGGGCGTCTGGCATTCCTTAAACATGAAAACGGATATTGAAAATTCAAAGAAAATTAACCTGGCTAATAACGATGGTTGGCAGGAGTTGGTTCTGAGTATCAAACAGATTATTGGGGGCGGTAAATGAGCCCTGAAACCAAATTATTTAGACAGATCCATCCTAGCTGGATTCAAGGGGGCCGAGTAACTTCTCAAGCCTTCAAACCTACTCCAAAGGATGAAAAGCAGCTGTCGGTTGACGATGGAGGCCAAATAACACCCCCTGATTCATTCCAACATTTTACCGAGGTTCTAAAATGCCCAAGTTGTGGGGTCATGGCGGTAACCCATGCCGAATGCAGTGAAATCAATTTGGACGTTATTCCAGACCCAAAGCCATACCCCGCCCACACTTTGATTGATTTCTCAAAGTTGGGAACGACGCAGATAGAAAAACATGCGAAGGTACTCCGCTCTAAAGCTCAAGAAAGGGATTGGCTCTATCAGTCTCAAGCCCCTGTTCAACCAAGGGGGCAGGCATGAGTTTTCCACGGTATGAGAAGTATAAAGATAGTGGTGTGCCCTGGCTGGGCGAGGTGCCGGAGCATTGGCAGCTAAAGCCTCTTAAACGTCTCACTAAATGTTTAGATGGGTTGAGAATTCCATTAAACGGTGAAGAACGTAGTCATATGCTTGGAGATATACCATATTGGGGCGCAAACAATATTATGGACTATGTGAATGACTGGTTATTTGATGAAGAAATAGTTCTGCTTGGAGAAGATGGTGCTCCATTTTTTGACCGCACAAAGCCAGTTTCCTTTGTGAGTTCAGGCAGAGCTTGGATTAATAATCACATACATGTGTTAAAGGCCAATCCTGCGATTCAATCTAAGTTACTTGCGCATCAACTAAATTCTGTTGATTTTATGGATTATATTGATGGTTCAACAAGAGATAAGTTGACCCAAGGAAAAATGAAAGAGATCCCTTGTTTACTTCCTCCATTTGAAGAGCAAAATCGCATAGTTGCTTTTCTTGACGAAAAGGCAGCGGAGATTGACGCAGCGATTGGCAAGAAGGAACGGTTGATTGCCCTTTTAGAAGAGCAAAAGCAAATCTTGATCAACCAAGCGGTCACTCAGGGCCTCGACCCCGCCGCCCCAAAAAAAGACAGCGGCATCCCCTGGATTGGCCAAATCCCCGCCCATTGGGAGGTCAAACGAGGTAAATATTTGCTTAAAGAAATTGATGAGCGTTCGGTAGAGGGGTTGGAGGAATTACTATCTGTTTCCCATATGACAGGGGTGACCCCTCGCAGCGAAAAGAATGTAAATATGTTTATGGCAGAAGACTATTCTGGCTCGAAAGTTTGCCGTCAGGGTGACTTGGTTATGAATATCATGTGGGCTTGGATGGGGGCGCTTGGGGTTTCAAATCAAACTGGAATCGTCAGCCCCTCCTATGGGGTTTTTCGTCCCAGGCAGCCACAGCAGTTTAATTCCTGGTTTTTAGAACAATTGCTAAGAAGCAAGCTATATGTATCAGAATACAATAAACGATCAACAGGATTGCACTCCTCACGCTTACGGCTCTATGCAGATGTATTTTTAGCCATGGAGCTGATTTATCCTGATCGAGCAGAGCAAAACCAAATTGAAAAAGAAGTTGAGGCAAGGTTAGTTGAGCATGATCTAGTTATTAACTCAGCTTTTCAAAAAATCGACAAACTCAAAGAACTCAAATCCATCTTAATCTCCAACGCCGTGACAGGCAAAATCAAGATTGAATAGAAAAAGGGCACTATGGTTAAAAAATATAATGGTAACATTGAGGACTTGAAACAATTTGTTGCAAATACGGGAATTAGCGGAACTTGGAAAGATGGTGTTAACGGGGCATTTCAATTCAAAGCTGTTGATCAGGCTATTTTAAATTGGTGGCCTTCAAACAGGACTATCAGTTTTCAAGGACCACAGGAGCCAAAAGAGAATCTCCAGTCTATGGTTTTGGCCGAGCTTGAGGGAGGTAACAAAGGCGGCTCCATTCCAGCAAAACCCAAAACAAGTGACAAAAGTATTTTCATTGTTCATGGCCATGACCTTGCAGCAAAAGAGCAACTTGAATTAGTACTTCATCGTCTAAAGATAAATCCTTTTGTTCTGATGAATACTTCAGGTGATGGGAAAACTATCATTGAGGCCCTTGAAGGGAAAATCGGTAAAGATTATAGCAGTGACTTTGGAATCGCCTTACTCACTCCTGATGACATGGGATATTCAAAAAATGATGGCCCTGACAAACTTGAACCTAGAACACGGCAGAATGTAATCTTAGAAACGGGTATGCTTCTAGCTTCATTGACAAGGAATCGGATGGCCGTTGTTGTAAAGGGTCATTTGGAGATTCCTTCTGATTTACTTGGAGTAATTTACCTTGGGTATAATGATCATGTTAAGGAAATTGTTCCTAAATTATGTGATCGGCTAAGACAAGCTGGTTTTGACATCAGTGCGGAAGCGCAAACCTTAGCCAGTTCATAAAACCATGGTTACTAATACTAGCGAAGCGGCCTTTGAGGCGCATATCGAAGAATCCCTGTTAGCCCAGGGTTATCAAGCGGGGCAAAGCAAGGACTACGACAGTACCTTTTGTATTGATAACGCTAAATTTTGGGGCTTTTTAGAGAATACCCAAAAGGCAGAGCTGGACAAACTTAGAGACCGCCCTAATTGGCAGAGATTGGTTTTAGAACGGCTGGACCGCAAGATTAAAAATGAGGGGCTGCTGCATGTAGTTAAAAAGGGTTTGAGCATTGACGATGCCCACCTAACCCTGTTTTATGATCAGCCCTATAACGACCTCAACCCTAAGGTGGTCGCTTTATTTGCCTCCAACATCTTTTCGGTTACCCGACAGCTTTTTTTCTCTGATACTGCCGCCAAACCCTCTATTGATATGGTGATCTTTATCAATGGGCTGGCCATTGCTACCTTTGAACTTAAAAAGCCCAGCCAGGGGCAGACCGTCTACCATGCTAAAAAACAATATAAAGACCGTGACCCCAGCGAGCCGATTTTTGCCTTTGCCCGTTGCCTAGTGCACTTTGCTGTGGATACCCGTGAAGCCTGGATGACAACCCATGTCAGCGGTAAATCGACTTACTTCCTCCCCTTTAATCAAGGTTATCAGGGCGGCAAAGGGAACCCGCCAAACCCCAATGGCTTTATGAGCGCTTACCTTTGGGAAGAAGTGTTAACTAGGCCCAGCCTGACCAACATCCTCATGCACTTTGCCAAGCAGGTGATTGAAAAGGATATAGATACAGGAAAAAACAAGAAACTGCTCTTCTTCCCTCGGTATCATCAGTTGCAGGTGGTGAGAATGATCCTCGCCCATGCAAAAAAACATGGCCCTGGGCATGAATACTTAATTCAACATTCTGCAGGGTCGGGTAAATCAAACAGTATTACCTGGGCGGCCTACCAACTGATTGAGCTTTACGGCCCCGATGGGAAAAGTAATGTTTTTGACTCAGTAATCGTAGTGACCGACCGGACCAACCTAGACAAACAACTTCGGGATAACATCAAACAGTTTGCCGAGGTAAAAAACATTGTCGCCCATGCGAAAAGCTCTGCGGACTTAAAAAAGCACCTTGATGAGGGGAAAAGGGTGATCATTACTACCATTCAAAAGTTTCCCTTTATTGTGGATGGGATACAGGACATGGCAAACCGCAACTTTGGGGTGATTATTGATGAGGCTCATTCCAGCCAATCAGGCCAAACCGCAGACAAGCTAAACATGACCCTAAAAGGCAGTGGGGAGGAAGAACCAGAAGACCTGCAAGAAATGGTTTTAAAGGCCATGGAAGGGCGTAAGATGAGTAAAAACGCTAGCTACTTTGCCTTTACCGCCACCCCTAAAAACGCCACCTTAGAAAAGTTTGGTTGGCAAGATACCGATGGCAAGTTCCACCCCTTTCACCTCTATTCAATGAAGCAAGCCATTGAAGAGGATTTTATTAAAGATGTGCTAGCCAACTACACCACCTATAAAAGCTATTACGAAATTCAAAAGTCCATTAAAGATAACCCGTTCTTTGATAGTGTGCAGGCCCAAAAAAGATTAAAGAGTTTTGTGGAAGGCCACCCGGATACGATTAAAGATAAAGCGAAGATCATGATCGAGCACTTTTTAGGCTCAGTAGTGGGGGCAAAAAAGCTCAAAGGTAAGGCTAAGGGGATGGTGGTGACCAGAAATATTGAATCGGCAATTCGTTATTATCAAGCGATCCAGGCAGCCCTGGTAGAGGCGAAGGCCCCCTTTAAAGCGGTGATTGCCTTTTCAGGTAAAAAACTAGTGGATGGGATTGAGCATACTGAAGATAGCTTGAATGGCTTTTCTGATAAAGACACCCCGACCAAACTAAAAACCGATGAATATCGCCTTTTGGTGGTTGCAAATAAATACCTTACTGGGTTCGATGAACCCTTATTACATACTATGTATGTCGATAAAAAGTTGCAAGAGGTGACGGCGGTGCAGGCACTATCCAGGCTGAACCGCTGCAACCCTAACCTAGGTAAAGAGGATACCTTTGTCTTGGATTTTTATAACAGCGTAGAAGACATTAAAACCGCCTTTGATCCCTTTTACACCTCCACCAGCTTGGGCGAGCCCACCGATGTAAATGTACTACATGATCTAAAAGAAAAGCTAGATGAGCAGGGGATATACGAATGGGTTGAGGTGGAAGAATTCAATCTCTTGTTTTTCACCAAGGCCCCAGCAGACCAGTTGGAGCCGATCATTCAGAAGGCGGTGCCCCGTTTTGAGGAGTTAGAAGAAGAGGCGAAAAAGGACTTTAAGATTAAGGCCAAGCAGTTTGTAAAGATATATGCTCAAGTAGCCTGTATCATGCCCTATAACAACGCGAATTGGGAGATGTTGCATTGGTTTTTAAAGTTTTTGATCCCTGAGTTGATCGTAAAAGACCCCGAAGGGGACCAGCTAGATGCGATTTTAGAGACTATTGACCTTTCCACCTATGGGTTAGAAACGGTAAGGGAAAAATACAATATTGAGCTGGACCCAGAAACATCTGAGGTGAACCCACAAAACCCCAACCCTAGAGGGGTACATGGTACAGGTGGGGATAAGAGCTCTTTAGATGAGATTATCGAAGCCTTTAATAAAAAGTGGTTTGACCTAACAGGCCGCACTCCTGAAGAGATTAAAATCTTTATCACGAAGGTAGCTCGCTCCATTGCAGGAAATAAAGCCTATAGTGAGCAGGTGGCCGATAACCCCGACCAGCAAAACCGACAGATCGCTTTGGATAAAATGATTCAAAAGGCTATGAGCCAGATCAGCAGGGAGGAGCAAAGTATTTTTCGCCTCTTTGCTAGCGATGATGAGTTTAAACGAACCCTAAACAACAGCTTAAAGCGAATCTTAACCCAGGGTGGCGCTGAATTTGAGGAGTTGTTGGAGGAGGGGAATCATGTCAGTAGATAGTTTAAGAAGAGAAATTGCACGACTCCAAACGGAAATCGCTGATTTAAAGAAAAAACGGGCCGCAGAGTCTTCCAAGAAGCAAAAGGCAAATGAACGTATATTGGCAATTGATAAAAGTATTACAAAAACAACCCCATCTTCCTCGCTAAAAACCAAATATTCCGAAATGTCTAGGAAAGAAAAAGAAGCTGCTACATGTGAAGGGAAAATTGCCGATTTTGATAAGAAAATAGCTGATAAAGAGAATAGTTGTTCAACAAAGAAGATGGCATTGGAAAAAGAAGAACAACGGGAAGCGACCAAAAAACACTCAACTGAACTAAAACATGAAAAGGATATTACCCGAGAAAAGCAAATGCAGCGGGTATTACAGGCTCAAATTTCCCAAAAAGAAAAAGAGTTGCCCATAAAAATAAAAGTATTATTTTGCTCTACTAATCCAACTACAGTGGATGACAAGGGGAAGGAAAATCCGACCTTAAAATTAGATCGGGAAGTTAGAGAAATTGAGAATAGAATTAGGCTGAGTCACCATAGAGATTCAATAGAAGTGAAAAGTATTTGGGCTGTGCAAATCAAGGACTTGTTCGACGCACTAAATGAACATGATCCTGAAATATTGCATATCAGTGGGCACGGGAACACAGATATGATCTTTTTTGAAGACCCACAAGGTAACCCTAAACCTGTCACCAGCGATGCCTTATCCCAAATAGTGAGTACGATGACGAGAAACCTGCAACTTGTGGTTCTCAACTCCTGTTATTCAGCGGGCTCGGCTCAAGCTGTAATCAACTATATTTCCACTGCAATTGGGATGGCAAATTCAATTTCTGATGAGGCTGCAATCATATTTGCGGGGCAGTTTTATTCAGCTATCGGTTTTGGTCGTTCAATTCAAACTGCATTTGATCAAGCAAAAACTGCTATATTAGCAGAGGGGCTATCTGAGGACCAAACCCCACAACTTTTTCATATTCCAGACATAAACCCGAACGAGCTTTGTTTAGTAAAAAAAGGTGAAGTTTCTTGAAAACATAGAGTATGATAATATCAGTTATAGAACACATTGATCAGCGAAACACCTGCCTTGGGCTAGCATAACATTGTGCCTACCTTGGGCTGGTAAGCAAAACAGTTCGTGCATTTATTGCACATACTGCCATTCAGGGTGTGAAAGCAGCAGTTTTTAATCAATCCATGAAGACACCCCATGCTTGGGCGGTTTGTCTTGGGGCAATCAATAAGGACTTTCAATCAACCTGGCTTACTCATCCTTGACCACTGGACTAAATTTAGTCTAAAATAAGTCATGTTTAGGAGCAGATTATGAAGGCCAGCGAAGACATTAAACCCATTAGCTATGTAAAAGCTCATGCGGCGGAATTGATCCGCGACCTGGGGCAGGAGCCCCGCACCTTGCTTATTACCCAAAATGGCGAGGCAAAGGCCGTCTTGCAGGACATCAAAAGCTATGAGCAAACCCAAGAAACGCTCGCACTTCTAAAGATGTTGGCTCAAAGTCAAAAGGCCATTGCAGAAGGGCGAACCCGTCCGACCGAAGATGTTTTTGCTGAAATCCGTCAGGAGTTCGGGCTTGGCGGCTCTTAAGTTCCAGGTCGAATTCACCGATCCCGCTGTGCAAGATTTAAGGGAAATCTTCCGGTGGGTTTCTGCGAACGACTCGAAGGAAAAGGCGACAAAACTCCTCGTCAAGCTGCAAAAGGCCGCCGACAGCTTATCCGCCCTGCCAAACCGTGGGCACCTCGTTCCTGAAATCAACTCCATTCTTCAGGGGTACTTGGAAATCATCGAAGGCCCCTACCGCGTTCTGTATCAAATCCTGGCGCAGAAGGTGATCATCGTTGCAGTCTTGGATGGGCGGCGCAACATGCCAGAACTCCTTGAAAAGCGCTTACTTGGGTAATTATACCAAGGAATTGCCAATCCAGCCTCGTTTGTGTTATCATGCACAATCACGAGACCAACGAGCTGACCTGCTCAAATTTCCCTTCTTAAAAAACCTATTAGCCCGACTCAAGGGCTAGGGCCTCGTTTACCCAAACCAATGAGGTTACTATGAACCTGATCCCTTCAGGTAAGCGGGAGCAGTCTGCCCTGCTTCTGGAAGCCTTTTTTCAAAACAAATCACCCGCTACCTTAAGGGCCTACAGGCAAGACCTAGAAGACGTTAGGGAATTTCTTAATGGTCCTACAGTCGAGCAGGCAGCCCAGCTTTTTATTGCTAAGCCTCATAGGGAAGCCAATTTAACAGCCCTGAACTTCAAGGCTTGGTTGAAACTGAAGGGGCTGAGCCCCACCTCAATCAACCGCAAACTCGCTGGGC
This sequence comes from Candidatus Lambdaproteobacteria bacterium RIFOXYD2_FULL_50_16, assembly GCA_001783695.1. Lineage (GTDB taxonomy): Bacteria > SAR324 > SAR324 > XYD2-FULL-50-16 > XYD2-FULL-50-16 > XYD2-FULL-50-16. The sequence continues at coordinate 17,227 of MFNE01000034.1, read as the reverse complement.
TTCGGTCTTTGGTCAAGTTAGCCCGAACTCTGGGCTTGATCCACTGGCAACTGGAAGTTCCGAACGAAACCACCGAACCATACAGGGATACCCGTGGCCCCGGTGAGGAGGCCTTCAAAAAGATGCTGAAAAAGGCCGGAGAATGCCGGAACGAGGTTAAAGCCATACGAGACACCGCAATCTTGAGGTTGATGCATGACTTAGCCCTTAGGAGGTCATCTTTGGTTAATCTGGATATGGCTGACTTAGAACTGGATCGGCAGTCCCTTTGGGTGACGTTGAAGAAGCGTTCCGAGAAGAAGTTGAAGACCCTACCTCAAGTGACTCAATCCGCCTTGGAAGCTTGGCTAGAAATACGGGGCAGTGAAGATGGCCCGGTCTTCGTGAACCTCGACCGCGCTGGCAAAGGGCATAGACTCACGGGCAGCAGTCTGTACAGAATCGTTCGGGGCTATGGTGCTCAGGTGGGAGTCAAAACCCGGCCCCACGGAATCAGGCACACGGCCATCACCGAAGCGGTCAAGAAGGCCCAGCAGGTAGGCATTGGGCTCGACGAGGTGCTGGAATTTAGCGACCACAAGCACCTGTCCACGCTTATGATTTATCGGGATCGAGAAAGAAACGTGCAAGGGAAATTGGCTCAAATGATCGCCGAGCAATAGGAGGCTACTTTGCTGGGAAATACTTCACGCCGGGCAACTTGGCAAAATGATTGTCTTGGGTCCAGATCACGGCCTGTTCCAACTGGCCGCTTGCATAGATGATGCTGTCCGCCATGGGCAATTTCAACGCTGTTCCCACCTTCGCTGCATAGATCGCAATTGCCTCCGTCAGGTCAATCACCTTGCCCTGCCGCATCAAGGCAACCGCCTGCAAAGCAGCATCTTCGTCCCGTTCCCTCAAAACGACTTTAAAGACCTCATAGAGGGTGATGCTGGGGACGATCAACTCATCGGGCTTTTCCAATGGCTTTGCAAAATGCTCCGCATTCGGCCCCTCGGTGAAATACTCCAACCAACCACAGGAATCGACCAGGTTCACAGCCGATCCCCTTCCCTGTCAAAGCGGGTATCCATCCCCTTTAAAAAGCCTCTCATCTTTTGAATCGGCTGTTCCGGGATCAACTCCACACGGTTGCCATAGGGAATCACCTGCATCTTTTGCCCCGCTTCCAAGTGCATCGCCTCCCGAACGGCCTTGGGGATCACCACCTGAAATTTAGGGGAAAGGGTTACGCTTTCCATTCTGCCTCCTATCGATCTTAGTTTCGTTTTACGATATCTCGTTCGATAAAGTTGAGCAAGTTTGGGTTCATTTGGGGAGCTTTTCCTTTAGAAATGGGATTAGCGAGGGTATAACCCGACCATATGGAACCAGGCACACGGCTATCACCGAAGCGGTGAAGAAGGCCCAGCAGTTGGAAATTGGGCTCGACGGGGTGCCGGAGTTCTCAGACCACAAGCACCTTTCGACCCTGATGATCTATCGGGATTGGGAGAGAAATGCGCAAGGGCAGTTGGCTTCTTTGATCGCTACATAAGCACGCTCTTCGGTAATTTTTTAAAATACGCATCCGCTAATGATTTTGCGTCCTCTTCAAAACCAGAGGTTATTACCCTTCCCTCTTCCGCATAAGGAATGAGACTTCCATCTTCCAGTTCCACGGCGGGGCTATACACAGTTTTGCTGGTGTGGGGATGAGCAGGTGAGATTGTTGTTTGTACCAATACTGCTGCCTTAATAATCTTCATACATTTTCTATTAAAACCAAATCAACTTTGAAATGTCATATAATAGCCGATGCCTATACTCCAGTTCTTCTGGCCCAAATTGATCCAGAGGGTGGAAGTCTAAACTGTATTGTTTTTTAAAGGCATCAAAGTCCAACTTCGACTTATAGGCATCCTGTCGTAGGGTCTCGTTCCAGTATAGCGTGTTTGCATACGTTTTTAACTTATCACTGTAAACTTCGTTTGAGCTTGAAATGTTGTCTTTTCCTTTCAGCAATAGCACCCCGCCTAATCTATTGCGATCAGCATCAAATCGTTCTTCGTCATCGCTGAAAAGGGCTTTATTTTGGTTATTGTGGGAAAGAATGTGCTCAACGTGAAAGCCTGTTTTCCCACCTCTTTTTGTAACCAATTCCTGAATCGGATGCTTTGGACTCACTTTTGTTCCATGTGCCAGAAATTCGTCAACTCTAGCGAAATAATATCGGATAAATCGTTTATTCAAGGAAACAATTGAAGCATTTCTGAAATATCCCCATTGAAAACTCTCTTGCACATGGCCAGATCGCCGTTGTCCCAAAATGCTTTGAAGTTGTTTATCAAAAGCAGGAGCAATATCCTGTAGAGCCCCATTTCTGATTTCATTGGCGACTAAATAGATTGAGGTAATCACCTCGTTGCTATCATAGCTATTCTGCAGTTGTAGTAAGGTAAACATCCGATCAAGTTGCCGAGAAACTTCAGCTATTTTAAAAGTTTCTTCAGGATCATCCAATTTACATGCCGAAATAATCAGTAGAAACTGAGTATCCATCTCATTGAGACTGTTGTAGAATACCCATGGATAGTCACTTGCGATACTTTGTGTGCCTGCCCATATACGGGCATATAGCCTGCTGTAGTAAATATATGTTTTTTTCAAGAAATCTTTTACAGCATTAGGACTGTGTTCCAAGTGAAGTTGGGCTTCCAAATCGGCAGTGTACATTTCTCGGTGATAGTCACCGTCAAATCTCTGTCCGTCTTTACGGTTTCTTGCGTACTTTGCTTTTAGAAATGCCCTGAAAAAGCTATCGATTTCATCTTCCCGGAATTTGTTGACTAGTTTTGTTTGCTTTTCCCATATCCCGTTATAATCCACTTGCTCGAGTTCAACTTTATCGATTTGACCGAGCAATTTACCCTTCAATATTTCATAAGGCTTAAGGCGTACTCCACGATCATTGATCACCTCGAAAACCATCGGAACATCAGTTTGCTCTACAGACAATTTGATTAGTACCAGCCTAGTTAGAATGTAAAAAACAAAGGTCTCGAATTGATGCTGAGATTCCACCTTGAAGTCCAGCCAGTCGGAAATTATCTTATAGTTTTCTAGTAGATTTCTGCCTGTCGCATCATCTGGGGCAATTGTTGGCAATGCACCCTTCCCGTCGAAAATGTGATCAAGAGTGCTCTGCTGGTTAACGTGGTTCATCCAGTATTCTCGATCCTTACCGCTAAAACCGGCTATTTTATTCTCTAGCCATTTCTCTGTCTTCGAACCATAGGCAATTGCCATTTGGCGTAATTTCATCAGAATTAATGTCAAAGTCGTGAGCCGTTGTTGTCCATCCACGACATAAACTTTCCCTTTCACTTGATTGGTCACGTAGGTGTTTAAGTAGTACCAAGGGTAGTGCGTCGTTACTGTCTCCATATTGGGTTCAACTTCCTTGTGTTGTCGGTATTTTTCTCCAAACTGGAAATAGATATCATCTAATAGACGTTGCACAGGAGCATGTAACCATTTGTATTCCCTTTGATAAAAATCAATATGGTATACCGTATCCGAAAACACAGAATTGAGATTTTGTTTATCGGGAGAAACATCCATTCTTTATACTCCTATTTGCGCATTATTTTTCTACTGAGCTTTCCCAAGTTAACCGCCTCACTCGGAAAACTCAACTTCGCCATCACATTATCCCTCAAAAACTCAGGCCGGAATTCTCCGGCATAGGTTCCAAAGGTCATGTCCTGATGGGCGTGGCCGACGACTTCAGCGATCTGCTCACGGGGTACACCAGCATTCTTCAACCGGGTGATGAAGGTGTTGCGGAAGCTGTGGAAGACCTTGAGCTTGGCGTTAGGCCCGGTCTTGATCTGGAGCTTTTTGGTTAGGATGTCGCCGTTGAACCAGCGGGAAACCTTGCGGCTCCAATGGCCTTTGCTGTCTTGGGTTAGCTGGTTAAAGAGGCGGACCTGTCCCTTGTTCCTTTTCTGGCGATCCACGAAGCGGTCTAAGCCCAGTTTCAGCAGGGCCGGGTGAATGGGGATTGTCCTTTCGGAGCTTTCATTTTTCGTTGATTTGCTGTTGGTCATTTCCAACAATTCCTCGTCATCTTGAATCCCGTATTCCGCATCATCTTCTTCGCTGGCAACGAATGACATTACCCAAATTCCCTGCTCTTGCCGCACGTCGTCCAGGTGGAGCTGGCAGATTTCGTTGATACGGGCTCCATGATAGAGCGCCAGCAGGGGAACCCAATAGCGGAAGACCAGTTCACTTGACTGCTCCAAGTAGTCTTGAGGCTCAAAAATGCGGGCCAGTTCGTCGTCGGTAAAGGAGAGCCGTTTGAGCTTCTTCCGGCCCTTCTTGCTGTCCGCCGCCCCAGAAAAGGGGTTGCTCAGGTCATCGTACTTATCCGAAGCCCAGTTGAATAGGGTGACTAAAGCCCCAAGGCGCTTGCCCACAGTGAGTGGGGCCATCTTAGGTAGCGTCTTATCTGCTTTCAAAGCCTCAAGGGGTAAGTCCTTGTAGTCTGCCATCTGGGTATAGCGAGCGGGCAATAGCTGGAGCAGTTCCTTGAACTGTCTTTCATGG
>MFNE01000034.1:11270-12528 GCA_001783695.1 Candidatus Lambdaproteobacteria bacterium RIFOXYD2_FULL_50_16 | reverse complement strand
TGCTCGCTCCGGCAAGTAATCCACCCCCACCTTGAGGGCCAGTTTCACCACGTCACCCGTGGCTTCTTCCAGCGCTGCCACAAAGTGGGCGGCGGTGACTCCCTCGTCTTGGAGTTGTTTCAGGCGGTCCTTAGGGAGGTGTTGCAAGAGTTCTAGAACCTCCTCAGGGTTCCCCTTCTTAAAGAACCCTTCGGCAATCTCCCTGGCGTAGGCTTCGGCCAGGGGCTCCACCAATTCCTGTTCCCTTGCGACCTTGAGAAAGGCCTCGTGCAACCCCGCGACTTCCATCGCCTGCTTTCGGGTCCGCACTCCAATCAATGGAAGGAGGTCGTTCGCTTCCAGCAGGTCAACCATTTCCTCGGCCTCCAAGCGGGGCAGCACCAAGCTCAGCAGTTGGATGGCGAAGCCCTGCCCCTCGCCGACCCCAAACAACTCGGATGACGCGAAAATTTGCAGATGGGCGGTATCCTGATTCATCCAGCTTGGGGAAACGGGTTGAAACATTGGTTGAAGTTTGGCCTGAGTATAGCCCCATTGTTCCTGGGTAACAAGTAGCGGAATGGACCTGCAAGTGAAACACGAGGCACGGCCTAGCTCTGCGAGGCGATGTTTTAGAAAGAGCCTCAGGCCTTCCGCCCCCAAGGTGCCCTCGTAAAAGAGGGCACGGCGGTAGATCTCCTCAGCGTAAACCTGAAGGAAGACTGCTAGCTTGCGGGCCTCGGACTCGATGCCTGTCCTCAACGAGAGCCGAACCTCGCGGGCCTGCCCGAACTTGGGGCGAAGATGCTGGGGGATGGTAGTACGAAAGAGAAAGGGGCCAACTTGACGACCTTTGATCAGGTAGCTGGGGATACGGGGGCTCATGCCAACCCCCTGCCCGAGAGTGTACGCAAAACCGCCGTCAACGGCACACTTCGCCATGCCCAAAGGCACAAAAAGCCCTGAGGCCAATTGCCACCAAGGCTTACACAATAAGACTTTGATGATTTTTCTTCAGAAGAGAATGGCGGGGTTGACGGGACTCGAACCCGGTTTGATTTCTTGTTATAATTTGATTTTATTTGCTAAAAAATTATTTTCTGCCGAAGCAATTATTTTTTTATAGTTGGTAATAGATTGATCATTTCCACCAAAGGCAAGCAATCTTGCAATGCCGTGTTTTGATAACCCTTCGTAGTCGTTATGAGACTGTGTCGCGCGAGTTTCTGCACTTTTGTTAGTTCGCCCCCCTCTTCTAGATTGTATAGTCACGAGATTG
>MFNE01000034.1:10917-11246 GCA_001783695.1 Candidatus Lambdaproteobacteria bacterium RIFOXYD2_FULL_50_16 | reverse complement strand
ATATGAATTGCCGCCAGAAAAGAAGCCACGTTTTTAGCGTATCTGGTTGCAATTCCACGCCATTGTTTCAAATAAAGAAACGCATTCTCAATCAAGTGCCTCGCCTTATAAAGCTCTGAGTCGAAATCTCTGACTGTTTTTCGGTTTTTCTTGGGCGGAATCACGGCATTCATCCCCTGCTGTGAGGCCTTTTCGATGATCTCATTTGAGTCATAGGCCCGATCCGCCAAGAGATGTTCGGCGGAAAAACTTTCCATCAAAGGGACTGCCTGCGTACAATCTACTCTTGTACCTTCTGTAATAACAGCCATGAGCGGCATACCATGCGC
>MFNE01000034.1:9982-10882 GCA_001783695.1 Candidatus Lambdaproteobacteria bacterium RIFOXYD2_FULL_50_16 | reverse complement strand
TTTTGTGCGGCTCATCATTTGATTGCCGCCAATAGCCCCCGCCGCATGCGGGTGAACCTTGCAATGACTGGCATCAATCATCAACCATTCGAAATCTGGTGCATCAATCAGAATTTCAAGGAGTTTTTCCCAAACCCCCTGGTCGCGCCAGCGAATAAAGCGCCGATGGGTATTACTCCACCCGCCTTGGTCGGGAGGCAGAACGCGCCAGGGCGAGCCTGTGTGCATGATCCAAAACACAGCATTGATAAAAAGGCGATTGTCCTGGGCGATGCCGCACCAAGTTCCTTTTCTGCCGGGCAAATGCGGCTCGAGTTTTTGCCAAACATGGCCTGAAATATCGTGCCATCTGTGCGCTGGAAGAGTCATGGAGCCCCGCGATGAAATGTTTGAAAAGCGGGGCATGACAGTAATTTACTGAAATGAAAATCTCGTGATTACACTATCTAAGTAAGGACTTGAGAAAGATGCGCTTCTAATTTAGCACAAATCCGCATGGCATCTTTTTCAATTCCTAATATCAATTCAGATGCGCGGCAACTGAGCCATTTTCTACCCAGCACAAATAATCCAGGACAAGGCGTACTCCCGTACTCTTCAACGAATCCAGATTCATTTTTACATTGGGGAATCTTAAGCCAAGAAGTATCATCTTGGTATCCGAGACACCAAACAACCACATCTACTTCTTCAATCGTGCCATCAGCAAATAAAAGCGTTTTGCCCGCAGGTGAGTCAAAGGCGGGTTTGATGGTTATGTTTCTTTTTTTTAAATTGTAATTATTATATTCTTTACAAGGAACAGGGTTGCGACGTTGCATGACTCGCGCGATGCGGGAATTTTTATCTTGCTGGAGTAGTTTCAATCCATTAAGCCACCAAAACACATCCCGCCCAAAA
>MFNE01000034.1:0-9893 GCA_001783695.1 Candidatus Lambdaproteobacteria bacterium RIFOXYD2_FULL_50_16 | reverse complement strand
TTTTCAGCAGAAGGGGGGACAAAGGCCTTTTGATTCGAACCTGTACAATTCACAACTGCCCTTGCTTTGCATGAACTCCCATCCGCTAATGTAGCTAGAAACATACCCTTTTCAACTTGCAAGGAAACCACTTCTGCCTGGGTTTGCACTGCTAATTCGTTGTGCTTGGCATAATCACGAAGATAAGACGCAACCGCTGGGCATGCAGGAAACGCCTCTCGGCGACCGGGGAATTGCATCCCCGGCAGACCACAAAATTGGCCTGAGGTAAACAGTGTCATCCCTTGCAGACGGTTGTCCCAGGCATTACCAATCTGCCCTCGTTCCAGCACCAGATAGCGATAACGCCCCTGCAACATGCGCGCCAGCGTTAACCCCGCTTGCCCAGCACCAATAATCAAGCAATCGTAAATGCGATTTTCATCTTGAAATTGCATTTTATTGACAGCCGCAACCAACTCTTCCAACGAAGCGGCGGAGGTTAGCACTTCAGTGGGTACCAGATACCCACAATCTTCTAACAATTGCTGTAAGCCTGTTCTGGAATTTTTTGAAAGATTTTTGAAATCATAGTATTGACCAATACCTCTTGCTTCAAAAAACCGATGAAGTTTTTCAATTAAGCGTTGTTCATACTCAACATTTGCTTTCATAAAAACCTATGTCCCGGATCCAGGTTTTTCCTGGGCGTATTTGGGTTGGCCATTCTTTATTCTGCCTTCGCGCCATATCGAATCCTCAATATGGCTGGCACAAGAAGAATGTCCGCCAAAAAGGCGACCGCAATAATAAAGGCGGTAATAACCCCCACAACTTGCACATTTTTCATCATGGCACTTGCAAAAACCGAAAAACCGCCGACTAAAATCAAACTTGTTGCAAGCATTGCGCGCCCTGTCGTGGTGGCTGTTTTTTGTATTGCCAATTCAGCATCACCGGTTTCCGCGTAATAGCGTTGGAAGTTGTGCATAAAATGAATGGTGTCATCCACCACCAAGCCAATCGCCAAACTACCACAGAGAATGGAACTCAGATCCAGCCGGTACCCCAGCCACCCCATCAAGCTCAAGCCTAAGAAAATGGGTAGAAAATTGGGGAGCATCATCAGCAAGCCATCTGGAAGGTTGCCCAGAATCGCAATCATAAAAAGAGTGATCAAAACTCCAGAAATGCAATAGCTGGTCACCATGCTCGACATCACCCCTTGAATGATGTTAGACAGAAGCACCATTAACCCCGTCTGGGTCACCTGGATATCGCGCCCAAATATCCCTTTTAATCGGGATTCCAAATCATTGAGCAAGCCAACATAATCGTTGGCATCCCGCCAAGGGAACTTCATTGTTACTCTAGCTCGCTGCAGGTTAGAATCCGCCATGCGCGCTAAATCATCGGCGCCCCCGTTTTCAAATAGTAAAATTTCTTGCGCGATCAACTGCTCGCTTTCGGGCACGGAATAGGCTTGGACTTGATTCCCCAGCAGGGCCTTGTTTAAATTGCGCACAGTATCAACCAGGGAAAATGATTTTCCAATGCCCAGTTCTGAATAACTGCTAAGTTCATTAACCTTTTGCAGCCCACGCATCACTTCAGGCTGATACAACCCCTGAGGCTTGCCTGTATCTACTATAAATTCAGCTGTAACCGTGCCATTTAGTTCCTTGTCCATTCTCATCACGTTTTCCACGAGTGGGTCCGATTCGGGCATCCAGGCCAAGTGATTATGCGAAAAGGTTAATAAAGTTACCCCCCACCCCATGCTCAGGATCAAGCCAAGCGACCCGGCGATCACCAATGAAGAACGGCGATAGCCAAAGCCTACGGCCCTTAGCAACAGCTTATCCATCCACCAGGCAAAGGCTTTACCGGTATGCTTTTCCTTCTGATGAGCTTTGATGGGAAAAATAGCCAAAAGAGCAGGGAGTAAAAAGTAGGTATAAATTCCAGCCAGAAACACACCTAAGGTACCAAACCACCCCAAATGAGATACCGGCAATAATGCGGAAGAGGCAAATGAGATGACCCCCGCCATGGTTGTGAGATAGGTCATTAAAATAGGAAACCCAGAATGCCTAAAGGCATAGGCCACGGCTTGGCGCTTATCACCGGTTTCATGATATTCACCGTAAAATAACGTCATGACATGTAAGGAACCGGCGATGCCTACCACCAGTAAAAAGGAGGGAAGAATTTGCGTAATCACATTGATGGGTACACCTGAGGCCGCCATCAAACCCAGAGTAGAAAGCAAAGAAAACCCTACCACCGAGAGCGGCAGCAAAACCCCGCTGAGTCGGTGAAAGAGGAGGTATGAACATAATGCGATCACCGCAAAGGCGGCAGCCGTAAATTTTGGTGTGTCCGATTGAATGTAATCCCTCACTTTGCTGATCACCCACTGGGAGCCGGCAATCCGAATATTAAAATTTGGTGTCTGATGTTTGACCGCAACTTGGGAAATCGCCTTTGAAAAGGCTTTCATTTCTCGGTCTATCTGGCTGGATTTATGGCTATTTACGGGCACGCTTTTTTCTGTTGCCAAAGCGGCATCAGCAAAATTCCCCATGCCGGTTGCATCCACAGACGATTCTTGCGTATTTTCTCGCTTCGCATCAAACCGGAGCAAGAGCACCGTGAAACGTTCATTTTCAGAAATGAATAAATTCCTGTATAAAGGGGTTTCGCGAATCTTGCGCAAAGCGAGAGCAAAGGCATCTTGATCAGCCGGAAAGGGCTGCATCAAACCTCCGATCTGTAATTCCTCACCTACTCCCCAAACGGAGGTTACATTGATCAAGCTTTTGATCTCCTCCAGATAAGGCACCTCTGATTCCAGTTCCTGGTGGAATGCCGCCAGGCGGGCAAAGCCTTCAGGTGTCATCAAATCATCCATTTCCACAGAAACCATGACAACTTGATCTTGGCCAAATTCTTCTAGAAATTCCAAATAGGCAACTCGCACCGGGTCGTTTTCATGAAAGAAGTTGACCGTTGCCGAATCAAATTGAAGATTTACCAAACTCGCCGCCATCGCGAGGGTAGCCACGCAAATGCCAAGAAAAACTTTCCATTTATGGTCATAAAGATGGCCAGACAATGCCTCAAACTGGTCTTCAATTAAAGATTTAATGTGATTCATAATCAAGGGGGGCTATAAGGTTGGCTGCTCCACCGAAGCCCAGGCAGAGCGTCAAAACGATTAGGCAGAAACCGACAACAAAGGTTTGATGACCTCATAAGTGTTATCAATCGTATTCATCTCCACCATTTTTTCTTCATCAATGCGGATCGTGTATTTTTTTTCTAAGCTTGATAACACTTCCAGCGCCATTACGGAATCCATTCCCAATTCTTCATAAAAGGGCGTGGTATCCTTGATTTTTTCCGCACTGGTTTCAGCAATTTCCGCGATCAGCTCGCGTATGAATTGTTTCACTTCAATTGAATCAAGTTGCGAATTTTGCATGTTTGTTTTTTGCGAAAGGGTTAAAAATCATGAATCTGATCTGAGCAAGGTCTGATGCTAGGTTCGGCTGAGTTGTGCAGCAGTGTGAATACCAGATACGGCAACCGCTGCAATACCGCATCCGGGGTAAGACCAATGTCCAACTTGGCTCAGCCCCCCTACCTTGGTTATGGGATTCACCCACATCTGTTCAGGGGTCTTGGCCCAACCGTAAACGGATCCTTCATCATTACACGTATATCTGAAAAAGGTTTTTGGTGTCGCCCCTTCCTGAAATACAATGCGTTGGGCAAAACCAGGGCTTAATTTATTCAATACCTCATTGACTTGTTTTTCGAATTTCGCTTTATTTTCAGGCGACCAAAATTTTAATTCCGCTGACTCCCCCCGTAGGGGGAGATTTGCAATTAATATTTGCGTCCCCTTGGGGGACAATTCTTTGTTTTCCAAACTCGGCGCGGCAAGATATAATAGCAGATTTTCCGGCTGATCCAGGTCAAAATCGGCAAAATGAAACCCCTGAATACGGCGAAGTTCCTGCTCTGAGATCCGCAAACCGAAATACATGCTAAATAGCTTTACGGAATTGCGATGCGGGTGAAAAGGCTTTTGATTGATAATATTCAGTAGATAATCCCCCCCTTGCGCCGCAGGCAAAACTTGATGCAAGTTCCCATTGTAAACAACCTGATTTGCCCAAAAATTCCCTGAAGGAATACTATTGACCCCAACAACTCGTTGATTTTCGATCAGCAGATTATCCACCTTTTCTTTATATTTCAGCACCCCCCCAGCCTGTTTGAATCGGCGTGCCAAGGCATTAGAAAGCTTTTGCGAGCCCCCTTTCACATAATAAGTTCCGTCAATCAGATAACTCCCCAACATCGATGCCATGGCAAAGAGGGAAATCTGGTTCGGCGCAAGGCCGACATAGCCATATAAAGAAGAAAGGATTCCTTTGAGTTTCGTAGATTTGAAATAGACATCTAGAAATTCGCCATAGGTTTGCCCATGCAACTCTTCCACCATGCGGTTGCCTTCTACCGGTCTTAGGTAACTCCGCATCACCTTTCTCAAGTCAGCCCAAAACTTTTTCAGATTCTCCGCCTCATCAGGGAAAAAGGATGCCACCGTTGCCTGAAATTCTTCCCAGCATGCAGGAAAATGTATCGTAAGCCCGGGAAAATGCACTTTTTCCAACTTGTTGCACCGAATGAACTCCACAGGAAGCTCCCATTGCTGGATTAACCGGCCAACTGGAGTTCGGGGGTTCCCCAAGGATCCAATCAAATGAGCCCCCACATCAAAGGTCATCCCCTTGCGTTGAATTGAGGTGCAATATCCCCCTGGCATATGGTGCTGCTCTAGCAATAAAACCTTTTTGCCTTGATCCAAAAGGGCATTAGCGCAAAATAATCCCGCAATGCCACTTCCCACTACGATTACATCGTATTCGTTAGGCATTAAGCTTCTCCCCAGGTTTGGCTACGAGTCAGTACTAATGCGCTTGCATTCCCAAAATACCCAACACCGCCCAGGAGAATATGTTCTGGCCCATTTGCATTAGATACTTGGTCATTCAGCGGGCCTAGTGCCGCGGCAAGGGTTAAACTCCCAAGGGCGCCAAAACTTTCGCCTAAGTAGCGTTGCAAATCCTTGCGCATGGTTTTGGCGTTGGGCAACAACCTCGCCACCAATGCGGAGGTCAAGCGGCGCTGCCAGGGAAACCCGCTCACAGATGAGAAAAATTGATTGATATCTTGAGCATGTAGCCCCGCCTCTGCCAAGGAAGCCTCAATGCTTCTTTGCAATGCATTTTGGCTATCTGTTTTTTGATCAGGGGCAAAAGTGTTCGCTTGCCCACGGATTTCGGCTAAGATGGGAGATCCCCTGCGGACAGCATGATCAAATTCCTCCAGCAGTAAAATGGCCGCACCTTCAGCAGGCGGAGGGTGATCTTCCTCCGCAGTGCCAAGTAACTTAAAGCGATCAAGCGCATGATAGCTCAGGCTGCAGAGTTCTTCCGAGCCACCAGCTAAAAGGGCATCTGCCATGCCAGTTTGAATCATCTGGCAAGCGTAGCCAAGGGCATCCAGCGAAGACGTATTGCATGAAGACAGGGTAGCGCTGAGTCCACTTAGGCCGAACCGGATATTAACTTGGCTGGTCGGCGAATTAATGACCGTGTTGGGAAACAGCATCGGGCTAACAGACAAAGGCCCGTTTTGAATGGATTCTAAATTAAAGTCGCTAATGCTGGTCATACTACCAAACATCGTCCCTAACACCATGCCGACCTTGCGACGCTGTTCCTCGCTTAAACCCGATTTGCCCAAAGCCAGTGAGGTGGCCGCCATTGCAATTTTTGTATTGCGATCAAGACTTCGTAAGCCCTTACCTTCGATGTAGTCTGAGGCATTGAAGCCCACCAACTCCAAAACTCCTTCCTCAGAACACCCCTTGGTTTCAAAAAAACTGGGGCGCGTCAGGCTAGGAGGTTCGGCCTGCAACCCTTTAAGAAATTGCTCATGACCAATGCCAATAGGGCTTACAACCCCACAGCTCGTGATTACAACTCGTTTCATTGCCGCCTTTCTTGAAATTTTCCGATCAGCACGGTGGAATCATTTGCCCCAAAGGCATAGGCATTAGAAAGCGCATAATCTACCTCTGCTTTGCGGGCATAATTGGGCACATAATCCAAATCGCATTCAGGGTCTGGATCTTGATAATTGATAGTCGGAGGAACCAACTGCCGTTGGACAACTAAGGCGCAAGTCAAGGCTTCCACGGCACTCGCAGCCCCCATCATATGCCCAAGCATGCTTTTGATCGAACTAATAGGAATTTCACCTGCCCGATCACCAAAAACCTGCTTAATCGCTTTTGTTTCCGCCTTATCGTTCGCAAGGGTACCCGTACCATGAGCACTGATATAGCCGATGTGGTTTTTATCGACCCCGGCGCGTTGCAAAGCCTTATTGATGGCGCTCACGGCACCGCGGGCTTGGGGGTCGGGGGTAATCATATGGTAGGTGGAGCAAGAGATTCCATACCCGAGTACCTCCGCAATGATCTTGGCCCCCCGTGCGAGGGCCTGCTCATATTCTTCCAGCACCAAAATACCGGCCCCTTCGCCTACCAGGATGCCCTTGCGATTGCGGTCAAAAGGCCTCACCTGGTCGGGGGTGAGGGAATTGAGGCGGTTGAACCCATATACTGCTGAAATGGAAAGGCAATCTGCCCCTCCGGTAACCATGGCCTTAACCCTACCTGACTGGATCAGATCAAAGGAATTTCCAATAGCATAATTCCCTGCTGCACAGGCAGTAGGAATCATGTTGTTGGGTCCTCCAAACCCGAATTTGCGCGCAAGGGAGGTGGCCATGGCGCCAGGAGGCCTTTGCAAGTACAACTGGCCTGGCACCTGATCAATCCCCTTAAGTGCAGCCACCTGGTCAATTTGATAGGTAACTTGCGCCTCCCCCATGGTGGTTCCTAAGGAAACCCCAATATCCCTGGGGGCAACGCCATTTTGCAGCAAGCCGGATTGTTCCAGGGCCTGCGCTGTTGCCGCAATGGCATATTGCGCGCTAAGGCCTGTTTTTATCTGCTCTTCAGGGGTAAGATAACGACCCGGTTCAAAACCCTTCACAATTCCTCCCAGGTTGCTTCTCAGCCCCGAACAATCAAAAGAGGTAATTTGCTCCACACCACTGCGACCCTCTAGGAGATTGGTGAAGAATTCTTCCCGTTCGCATCCTAGGGGCGAAACCACTCCAAGCCCTGTAATAACAACTCGCTTCATGCGTGATCCGATTTTTGGTTTGAAAATATAAACTGACTTGTTACCGCTTTTTGCCCGCCGACCAGAATTTCTCCGCTTACAAAGCATAGATTGGTAAGTTCCCGTTCAATTTTCATATGAATTTGCAAGCTGTCGCCAGGAATCAAGGGAAATTTGAAATGTGCATTTTTGATCTTGCCAATGAGGGAGAGTCCTTTTTGCCCCTGCCCATATGCAAGAAGAATTGCTGAGGCCTGAGCCATGGCTTCACAGGCTAAAACCCCAGGCATAATAGGCTGATCGGGAAAGTGCCCCTGAAAATAGGGTTCATTAGCTGTAAGGTTTTTTAGTACCGTGATTTCTTGCTTTGGAATCAAAGAAAGCACCTGATCGACAAATAAAAAAGGATACCGCTGTGGAATTAATCTCTTTATTTCATTGATATTTAAATTTATCTTATTCGGATTACACACTTAGACCTCCGTCAAGGGCGATGGTTTGCCCCGTCAGGTATTTTGCAGAATCTGAAGCCAGAAAAAACACCAAATCCGCCACCTCATCGACCCGCCCAAAACGCTTGGCCGGAATCTGTTGGTGAATCTCCTCAAGCTTTTCCGGTTTGATCGCTTGGATCATTTCCGTATCAATGAACCCAGGGGCGACCGCGTTGACGGTGATTCCATGCGCAATCACTTCCAGAGCCAATGAACGGGTAAAGCCGATCAGGCCAGCTTTGGAGGCACTGTAATTGGTTTGACCTGGCATGCCCTTAATGCCAGAAACCGAGGCAATATTAATAATGCTGCCACTTTTTTGTTTCATAAAATCTACAATTAAAGCCCGGGTTACATGAAACGCCCCGTTGAGATTGGTATTGATCACCTTCTCCCAGTTTTCGGCCTTCATCATCATCAAATAACCATCGTGCGTCACCCCGCCATTATTAATCAAAATATCAGGCGGACCTTGAAAATGAGCTTTGACCTCCAGCATACGCGCCTTGATACCTTCTGGCTCGGTGAGGTCCAACTGAAACGCCGTTGCACAGCCCGAAGAAGATTGCGATTGAATTTCAATTTCCCTTGCAGCCTCTGCACTTGAGCAATAGGTAAAAACCACCTCGGCTCCAGCACGATAAAACGCTTCCACCAAGGCGCGCCCTATGCCTTTGCTGCCGCCGGTGATCAGTACTTTTTTACCTTTCATATTCACTATTATCCTAAGAAGATACGGCGTTAAATTGCTCTAAGTCGGATTTTTTCTGCCTTTGCGCTGGCAAAAGTTGGCTAAATTTATCAATGGCTTCAGTCAATGCAAGGCAAAGTTTGTCCACCATATCCTCGGTTGTATCGTCCCCCATACTGATGCGTACGGAGGAACGGATTTCCAAGTCACTGAGCCCCATTTGCAGCAAGACATGTGACAAGTCTTTTTGCTGATTCGCGCTACAGGCCGAGCCCATTGAAAGAGCAATGGAATAAATTTGATCCAGATACCCCACCAACAATTCACCGCGCACCCCCGCACATTGCAGATTCAAGGTGTTTGGCATCGCCTTATCTAAGTCAACAGGGCCATTGCGCTTGCACTGCGGCAGGCGGGCTAAAATGCGTTCCCGCAGTTGCTTGAGCCGTGCTAAATCCGTTTGCATTTTCGCCTGTTTTTCAGCACAAGCTACACCCAGGCCGATGATGCCCATCAAATTTTCGGTGCCGCACCTGAGGCCTTTCTCCTGTTTGCCGCCATGCAACAGAGGGGTAAGTTTTTCTGGCGTCTTCAGGTAAAGCGCTCCAATTCCTTTGGGGGCATTTAGCTTATGGCCCGAAAGTGAAAGGGCATCTACCCCCAAGGCTTTGACATCAATTTCAATCTTGCCTACTGCTTGCACCGCGTCAGTATGAAAAAAGATACCCCTTTCCTGCGCAAGACCACAGAATTCAGAAATGGGCTGAATACTACCGGTTTCATTGTTCGCTGTCATAATTGAAATCATTTTTGTATTTCTGCCCAATCTTGCTTTTAAAGCCTCTGGCATCACGATGCCCTCTCTATCGACGGGAAGATGCTCGACTTGATAGCCAAACTTGGCGCGATAGTATTCCATCACCTCTAACACGGAAGGATGCTCAATGGAGGAGGTGATCAACTGCCCCGCATGGCGGTGAAGGCTATTTAAATAACCTTTAAGCGCCAAGTTATTGGATTCGGTGCCGCCGGAAGTAAAAAAAATATTTTCTGGCTCCGCATTGAGCAAGCTGGCAACATTCTGCCGGGCAAGTTCCACCTGTTCCTTGGCGACACGCCCCATGCGGTAGCTGCTGGAAGGATTTCCAAATAACTCCCTTTGCTCCCACAAAGCTTGTCGCACCTGCTTACTGGGTTTGGTGGAGGCGTTATTATCAAAATAAAGTTCTTTCATGATCTATAACCCTTAAAATGACAGAAGAGTTGACCAAGCAATTCAATGCAATGGCGCTGGGATGGCGCTAGTTCCCCCAACATGGTGGGGATTTCCTCCTCAGGCATGGACAAGACTTCCTGAGGGGTCTTTCCCAAAACGTATTCACAAAAAAGGTTACCCGTCGCCACCGCAGTGGCGCATCCGTAAGCCTGGTATTTGGCGTCTAAGACCCGGCGAGC
>MFNE01000033.1:58677-58774 GCA_001783695.1 Candidatus Lambdaproteobacteria bacterium RIFOXYD2_FULL_50_16 | reverse complement strand
CCATCAGTTGGGCCAGGGCCTCTAAGATGGGTTTGCCTTGGTAGATCACTTGATAACAAGTCTGGCAAAGGGGCAGGTCAAGCTTATGTTCCATGGC
>MFNE01000033.1:49280-58617 GCA_001783695.1 Candidatus Lambdaproteobacteria bacterium RIFOXYD2_FULL_50_16 | reverse complement strand
TAGAATTGACTCTACCGATTCGCCTTTACCTAAACGAATCCCAAAGTTTTTGTTGTGACTGCTTTTTTGGGAGTAGCAGGTGAGAACCAAATCACCTAACCCACTCAATCCATAAAGAGTCTCTTGGCTGATCCCAATTACTTCGGAAAGCCTTCGCATCTCTGCTAGGCCCCGGGTGACCAAAACCGCCACCGCTTCTTCGTGCATGCCCTGGCCCACGGCGATGCCGGCGATAATCGCATAGACGTTTTTTAAGGCCCCCAAAATAGCCACCCCTTTGAGGTCGAGGCTTCTATAAACTCGAAATCCAGGGGCTGAAAAAAGCGCTTGTAAGCGGACCGCCAAGGATTCATCGGTGGCAGCAAGGGTTTCGGCGACCGGGCTATGTGGGCTTAAAAGCCCTTCAGGGAAACAGGGGCCACCCAAATGGGCTAGGGGGTTGTTGGGAAAAAATTCCTGGACCAGTTCGGGCACTGTTTGCAAACTATCGCGGTCGATCCCCTTGTTAATGGTGACGATAATGGTGTCTTGGGGGATTTTTAACTGTTCAAGGAGGGCGCGCAAAAAGGGCACTGGTGTAGAAATGACCAATAAATCGGCCCCTTTGATCGCCTCATCGAGACCTAAAACAAATCTAACCCGCCCTTCGCAACTGAAGTCAGGGAGGTTGGGGGCGCGATCGGTTTTGAGGAGCTGTTGATATTCGTTTTCTAAAAAGCACCAGAGGGTTACCTCGACCTTGCGGCTTAAAAAAATAGCCATGGCCGTGCCCCAGCGCCCAGAACCGAGGACGGTCACCTTGGAAATTGCGGGGCTCATTTTTGGCCTTAAAGGGGGTTGAAAGACCTTTCTAGGCTACCGTGGCTTCCAGAGTTTGGCAAGTTTAGCCAAGGGTTCTTAAAAGGCTTAGGCCGCTGAGCAGGCTCCGACGCCCCAAACCAGCCCTCTAGGTGCACGGGGGCTACCGCTCCCAAAAGGGCCAAACGCCTCAAAGGACGCAACGGACCTGGAAACGGGAAGTCAGGTCTTGGGGCCCGAAGCCACGGCCAAAGTACACCCGCCAGGCGAGGGGCTTGTCCCGTGAGTAGGACGCCCAGTAGTAGGTCGAAACCGCGGACCCAAAGGCGGTGGTGTCGATGTTTGGGGGCGTGGATTTGGTGGGGTTCACGAGGCTTTTCAGCTCATCAATATGGGGAATCCGCCAGTCGGTTTGGCCCGCGAGGTTTAACCCCTCGCAATAAGCCAAGGCGTTCTCCCAGCTCATGAGGTCGGTCTCCCGCTGGTCCTAGGTGAGGTCTGTTGCTTGATCGGTGACGGTGGAGTTCCGGTTGTCGGTGAAAGGGGCGGCTCCTAGGGGGGCGTCCCAGCCAACCAGAGCAGAATAAAAATCAGGGTTTTTTTCACTTTCGTTCTCCGGTGAAGTCCTATCAAGGTGCGGATTTCGCGGGCCTCCCGCCTTTTCAGGCTAAAGGAGCTAAGCCGGGGATCCTTGCCCCCTGGGGGCCAAGGGTTCCAATCTCCGAAAAAAGGTACCCAGTCCAAAACCCTTGCCTCAAGGGAAAGGCGGGACCGCTGGCAAGGCCCTAGGGACAGGGCTTGGTTGATTAGCGAACCTCGCAACCTCTGCTAAGTAAAAAAAGTTACCAAAGAAAATGGAAGCTGGAACCGGGATTTTTGCTGGGCAATAGGACCTATTTCGAGCGTTCGTACCAGCCGAAGTTTTCCATACACTCCTTAGCGAAGTGGAAGGTAAGTTGTTGGTCGTAATTGATCGTGACACCAGTGGTGAAGTCGATGCAATCAACTAATCGGCGGGCGTGTTGCATGTAGGGTTCGGGGCGTTTCCAGCGTTTTAGGCGGGCGCTGATGTAAGGGGTACCCGAAGCCCAACTCGAAGCGGTGGCAACTTTATCTTGAATCGGGGCCTTTTTCCACTGCGCGATGGTCGAGCCCGCCAGGCTCCCCCCTTCGTACCAGGCCGCCCAGGCTGGAGTGGTTAGGGCGAAGAGCAAAGTCATAATTAAAAACGGTTTCATCGGCCCCTCCCTCAGATCAGTTGCCCCCTGGATTAACAGCTTGAGCGCATAAAAAAGCGCAACTAATCGCCATGCAATAAAGGGGCCTCCTGGTTTTTACCTAGGATGAGGGCTGGTTTGCGCTGGCGCGTTGGGGGTTTGGGGCGGGAGTTTTAGCGAGAATTTTTGATGGCGGGTCGGAAGCAAACCGACCAGCTATCACTAGCACGGGATTTGGAATCGTCCGCTGGTCTAAAAGTTTTTGCTGGGAGTGTTAGCGAGAATTTTTGAGGAGGGGTCGGAAGCAAACCGACTAGCTATCACTAGCACGGGATTTGGAATCGTCCGCTGGTCTAAAAGTTTTTGCTTGGGGATTGGGTTGGAAGTAACCCTAACAAAAAGATGGTACCGAGGGTCGGAATCGAACCGACCAGCTATCACTAGCACGGGATTTGGAATCGTCCGCTGGTCTAAAAGTCAGGGGCGGGAGTTTTAGCGAGAATTTTTGATGACGGGTCGGAAGCAAACCGACCAGCTATCACTAGCACGGGATTTGGAATCGTCCGCTGGTCTAAAAGTTTTTGCTGGGGATTTAGCCAAGAAAGCTGGGAGTTTTAGCGAGAATTTTTGAGGAGGGGTCGGAAGCAAACCGACCAGCTATCACTAGCACGGGATTTTGAATCGTCCGCTGGTCTAAAAGTTTTTGCTGGGGGTTTTAGCGAGAATTTTTGATGGCGGGTCGGAAGCAAACCGACCAGCTATCACTAGCACGGGATTTGGAATCGTCCGCCGGTCTATAAGTTATTGCTTGGGGATTGGGTTGGAAGTAACCCTAACAAAAAGATGGTACCGAGGGTCGGAATCGAACCGACACGCTATCACTAGCACGGGATTTTGAATCCCGCGTGTCTACCAGTTTCACCACCCCGGCACATCAAACAGCTAAAGAAGTTTTTTAAAGGGAACCCCGCCAACTGTCAACGCCTTTTAACCGGGTGGCCATTCAAACTTGCGTCCTGAGAGTAGATGTAGGTGTAGATGAAAGACCGCCTGGCCCGCGCCCGCGCCGACGTTAAGCACCAGCCGGTAACCCTCTTCATTTAAATTAAACTGGTTGGCCATTCGCTGGGCGGTGAGCATTAGCTGCCCCAAAACCATCTGATCTTGCGGTTCGGCCTCAACCAAGGTGTCCATATGTTTGGTGGGGATAATCAGGAGGTGGGTGGGCGCTTGGGGGTGTAGGTCTTTAAAAACCATCACCTCTTCGTCGCGGTAAAGGCTGTCTGCGGGGATGGCCCCTTCGAGGATTTTGCAGAAAATGCAGTCTTGGCTCATGGTTTTTTTAAGGCTTAAGGTTCGTTTCATCCTAGCAGGCCCAAAGCCCGCTGCCAAGTGGCGTTGCGCTTGCCTAGAAAGCTGATTTAAGCTAGGCTAATTGACTTAAGAGACAAACGACGATCCCGAAAAGGCATGATCCCTTCGATATTAAGTCTAGGCCTTGGTCTAGCAACAAAGGACCCAAACGGCACCTGGCTCGAAGCCTATTACCCAGCTCCCCTTTCGAGCCCCTCGCCTGCCTTACTGGCGGCGCTGGACGCGGTTTGGCAGCGGCCCCAAGCAAACCAATTTGTGGCTTTAGAGGCGGAGCCGCTTAAAAAACTCTTGGCCCAGCTTGAATCCCTGCCCGAAGCGGCCCAGTGGGTTAAGCTGGCAAGGCTTTGGGAAGCAGGCCAAAAGCCAGTCTTGCTTACGGCAAGCTTCCATGACCAAGCGCCTGTCGGAGTACCTGACATTTTTTTAAATCTTCAGCTACTTAGCCACCGACTGGTCAAACCTCACCAGATCAACTTGACCGGAATATTTGGCAAGCTTTTAAACCTAGCTTGGACCAACCAAGGGCCTATCCCCTTGGATCAACTCGATGAAGCTCGGAGCCTCGCAAGGCTTAAAGGAGAAACGTTGGTGGTTCGTTTGGTGGATAAGTTTCCACCCATGGCCGACTATGTGGTGCCCAAAGGGGTGCGGATCGCGGACGCCTCCAGAGTAAGGCTGGGAGCCTATCTGGGTGAGGGAACCACCATCATGCACGAAGGTTTTGTTAACTTTAACGCGGGGACCTTGGGCGAATCAATGGTCGAGGGGCGGATCTCGGCTGGCGTGATCGTGGGCAAAGGCAGTGACTTGGGCGGCGGCTGTTCCACTATGGGCACCTTGTCTGGCGGCAATAACGCGGTGATCTCGATTGGCGAGAAATGTCTGATTGGGGCTAATGCCGGGGTGGGTATTCCCCTTGGTGACCGTTGCACCATTGAGGCGGGTCTTTATCTAACAGCCGGGTCCAAAGTGTTGTTACTTGATGATAAAGGCCAAACCGCCAAAACCGTTAAAGCCGCTCAACTCTCCGGTCAAAGCGACCTGCTGTTCCGCCGTAACTCCTTAAACGGGGCGCTCGAATGTTTAACTAATAAAAGCGCGATTGCGTTGAATCAAGAGTTGCATAAAAACAACTGATGAGTCAGCGGTCGATTAAAAAGCGGGTTAAGTTTTGGCTGGGGCCCAAGGTGATCAAGGGCCTGTTGGTTTGGGCCGGGACCTTTAGCCGCCAAGTGACTTTAGGGGTGGAACATATCAGGCCCTTTGAGGAATCGGGTGAGCCTTTTATTTACAGCATGTGGCACTGTGATGTGACCCTGGCCACTTGGGTGCTTCGGGGCAGGGGGCTTAAGGGGTTAGTCAGCGATAGTGAAGATGGCGAACTGGCGGCGAAAACCATTGAGTCTATGGGCAATGGCGTGATTCGGGGCTCTAGCAGCAAAGGTGGGGCGAAGGCGTTACTTGAAGCGATTAAATGGTGCAAATCCGGCGGTCACGCCTTGATCACACCCGACGGCCCCCGCGGCCCGGCCCAAGTGGCCCAGAGCGGGGCGGTCAATCTGGCCGCCAAGACCGGGCTGCCGCTGATGCCCCTGTACATCGAAGGGACCAAGCAGCGGATCTTTGAAAAAAGTTGGGACCGGCACCTGTTCCCCAAGGCCTTTAGCACCCTAGTGGTGGGCTATGGGGCACCACTTTATGTCCCAAACCCGATCAACGTGGAAGAAGTCGAAATTTGGACCAATCAACTAGAAACGGCGATGAGCCAAACCAAAAAACAGGTGCAAACCTACCTTAACCAACTTAAAGAGAACCCATGAAATACGATGTTTACGGCTTAGGTAACCCTTTGGTGGATGTGATTGTCCATGTGGACGACGAATTACACCGCGAGTTAGGACTCGCCAAGGGCACCATGAATCTAGTGGACCGGGAACGCCAAGAGGTGATTCTGGCTAAAACCAGTCACCGAACCCCGATTGTTGCTTTAGGTGGCTCTTGCGCCAATTCGATGGTGATGATCGCGCAATTAGGGGGCCGGGCGGCTTTCTGCGGGAACCTGGGTAATGACGAACTGGCCAAGGAATATGAAGCCCAACTGATCAAAGCAGGGGTAGATTCTTATACTAAAAAGTCGGTCGGAATGACTGGCTCGACCGTTATTTTGGTGAGTCCTGACGCCGAACGGACCATGAATACGCACTTGGGCCAATGCCAAGAACTGACCAAAGAGGCGCTCGATTTAGAGGCTATTGGTCTGTCTAAGTATTTGTATGTAGAAGGGTATCTCTGGGATACACCTAAGCAACAAGAAGCAGTACTCCACGCCCTGGCTCATGCCAAGACCCAAGGGGTTCAGATTGCGCTGTCCTTATCGGACGCCTTTGTGGTCCAGCGGCACAAAGAGGCCTTTATTGGTTTAATTAAGGACTATGTGGACCTAGTCTTTTGCAACCAGATGGAAGCGGAATACATGACCGGCGAGACCGATCCCCAAAAGATAGTGGAGGCATTGCACCAGTGGACCAGTCATGTGGTCTTGACCTTGGGCAAACAGGGTAGCCTGATTTCGGTAGATGGCCAAGCATACCATATAGATGCGGTTTTAGTCGAAGCAGTGGACACCACTGGGGCCGGCGATTCCTTTGCGGCGGGATACCTCTTTGGACTAACCCAAGGTTACGAGATTGCCCAAGCCGGGCGCTTAGCGGCCAAATCAGCCTCGGTGGTAGTTGGACAGGTGGGGCCCAGATTTAATGGCGACTTTAAGGGTCAAGTTCGGGAGTACCTCAAGTGAGATTGGCCTTCACGTCTGGAGAACTTAGCTTAGCAGGGATGCGTGCAAGTGCGCTGGCGGCAGACTTTGGGACGCCCCTATATTGCTACGACGAGCAAACATTGCGCCAGCGCTGTCGGTCGCTTAAATCCTTAGTGAGCTTAGAAAACTTCCAGGTTTATTACAGCGCCAAGGCCAATGGCAGTGTGGCGCTGCTTAAGATCATCCAGTCCGAAGGCCTCTTGGCTGACGCCATGAGCCCCGGTGAACTCTTGGCGGCGACCGAGGCGGGGTATGACCCTAAGGATTTGTTATTTGTTTCTAACAACGTCTCTACCGAGATTTTTGGAGAGATCGCTCAAGCAGGGGTGGTCAAGTGTTGTGTGGACTCCCTCGGTCAGTTAAGCCGCTGGCTTAAAGCTCGCCCCGGCGGGCGGGCGGTGTTAAGGATCAATCCGGCCCAGGGGGCAGGGCATCACCAAAAGGTGGTGACCGCCGGTAAGGTCAAGTTTGGTATCGACCCGGCCCTGATTCCTGAGGCCATTACCCAAGCCCAAGCCTTGGGCGGCGAGGTTAAGGGGTTGATGGTGCATATTGGCAGCCTCTTTTTGGACCCGGAGCCTTGGCTGAAGGCGGTCGATTGGTTGCTAGCTATTGCTGAGCAGTACCCCCAGATTGATTATATTGATTTTGGCGGGGGCATGGGGATTCCTTATGACCGATCCCAAGAGGCTGAATTCCCGGTTGCCGTTTTCGGGCAGGCTTTGGAGGCTAGGCTAACCGCTTGGATGGATAAAACCGGACGCCGCCCGACCTTTGCAATTGAGCCCGGCCGTTTTGTGGTTGCTGAATCGGGGGTTTGTTTGATCCAGGTGCAGTCGGTCAAGATCAACCAAGGCACAAGCTTTACTGGGACCAACCTTGGCTTTAATTTTCTGATTCGCCCAGAGATGTACGGTGCCTATCATGAGATCTTGGCCGCCACCAAAGCCGGGGAGGGATCTAGTACAAACGTAGTTGGCAACATCTGCGAGTCTGGTGACTATTTAGGTAAGGACCGTAATCTGCCTGCTTTAGAAGAAGGAGACCTGTTGGTGGTACGCGACACCGGCGCTTATGGCTTTTCGATGGCTAGTAACTATACGGGGATGGGGCGTCCGGCTGAGGTTTTGATCGGACTAGACGGGCAGGCACGACTAATCCGGCGGCGTGAAAGCCCAGAGCAACTCTTGCAAAATCAAATCTATTGAACCTTTCTTTAGAATTTTTACGAGCCATTTTGGGCGAACCTTGGGCCCTGACCCCGGTTTCTGGGCAGCCCCTCGCTCGGCTAAACAGCTTTGGCATTGGCGGGGCGGCGGGGCTTTTTTGCCAGCCAACCACTCGCGACGAACTCGCCCGGCTTTTTGAGATAATCCAAACCCACCAAGCTCCCTGGTTTATAATTGGCAAGGGAACCAACCTGATCTGCAAGGAAGAAGACTTCGAAGGGGTCTTGATCCGGCTGGCCGGGGAATTTGAACAGGTGAGGTTTGCCGGGCCAATGGTAACGGTTGGCGCCGGTTTAACCGATACCAAATTGGCGGTCAAGGCCCGTAACCAGGGCCTGAAAGGGGCCGAATTTTTGGTGACCATCCCGGGCAGTTTGGGGGGAGCGGTCTTCCAAAACGCCGGGGCCCATGGGCTGGAAATGGCCGACCTGATTGAGTCAGTCGAATGTTTTGAGCCCAATAAAGGGTTTTTCCGGCTCCAAAAATCTGAAATGGCCTTAGGTTACCGATGTTCTCGGTTTCAAGAATCTGGGGAATTAGTGCTTTTTGGCAAGCTGCGCCTGGAACCAGGGGACAAAACCCAAATTCAGGCTCACGAAAAGGCGCTGCTCGCCCAGCGCAAAGAAACCCAAATCTGGGCCCATACCTTTGGTTCAATCTTTAAAAACCCCAAAGGCCAGAGTGCTTGGGCGTTGATCGATCAAGCCGGGCTCCGGGGTAAACAGCTCGGGCAGGTGCGCATCAGTCCTAAACACGCCAATTTTGCAGAAAACCTAGGGGGCGGGCGCTCAAGGGACTTGATCGAATTGATCAAGCTGGTTCAGAGTGAAGTTTTTAAACAAACCGGTTTTAGCCTCGTTTTAGAGGCGCAACAGTTCCCGCCCGAATAACCATGGAAAAGATCGACGTCGCCCACGTGGCTAAGCTGGCTCGACTCAAACTGACCGACCAAGAATCAGTAGCGATCGGCAAAAAATTCGGGGAAATCTTGGGATACATCGGGCTACTCGCCGAGGTGGATCTTGAAGGTGAAGGCCAGGACCGAGACGAAACCCAATTGGTAAACTACCGGCCTGATGGGGCGGTAGCGTCCTTGGTCAAGCTTGAAGATTTTTCTGAACTAATCGAAAATCGGCACTTCAAGGTGCCCAGTATCATCGAGTGAACTCACCTTGGCCCGTTGGGCTAGAAGCAAGTTTTGCCCTTATCCCCAAAGGCCAGCCGGTCTCCCTACTCTGTCGCCACGGCGAGCGGTTTCCGATTGTGGACGGCAGTTTTGGGGCGGAGCTTAGCCTGACCGAAAAAGGCCTTGGTGATGCGTTTGCGTTGGGCCAAGTTTTGCCCCTGCCCTTGGTCGCCGCTTTTGCCAGCCCCTTAAAACGTTGTCACCAGACCGCTAGCCAAATCCTGGCGGGAGCTCAATCTACCTTAACGATTACCCCAAGCAATCTCTTACTAGACGGTTTTTTTACTAACCGCGCCCAGGCAGAGACGGTTTTGGCCCAACGCCAATTAAAGCCGATTCTGCTAGACCTAGTCCAAGGGGTCCTGGTAGAGGGCTTGGAGGCTTTGCCAGTGGGGGCAAGTCGGGTTTTGGAGTTGGTCTTTGCTCCTTTAGCCAACGGACTTTCCTTGTTTACCAGTCACGACCATATTATCGCCTTGCTGCTACATTATCTATTGAAACTAAAGGAATTTAATTCCGAATATTGGCCAGGATACCTAGAGGGTTTGCTCTTTTGGAAAGAAGGCTCTAGGCAGTGCTGGGCCTTCCGTGGGCAAAAGGGGGTTTGGTCTTGAAGGTTTATATTGAAACCCTGGGTTGCGCTAAAAACCGGGTGGACTCTGAAATAATGATGGCTAGCCTAGTAGCGGGCAACTTTCAGCCCACCGCCGATCCG
>MFNE01000033.1:27763-49222 GCA_001783695.1 Candidatus Lambdaproteobacteria bacterium RIFOXYD2_FULL_50_16 | reverse complement strand
CTGTCTAAATACAAAACAGAGGGGGCCTGCAAGCTTTTAGTTTTTGCCGGTTGCGCTACAGAGCGCTACCGCGAAGCACTCCTGGACGAACTGCCCGAACTCGACGCAATTCTAGGCACCAGCGACTACACCCAGATCTTGGCCCTGGTTAATCAAGCTTTACTCACGGGCGAGCGGGCCTCCTGGCTGGCGGCACGTCCGGGCTATGATATGGCTAATCTAACGGCTCCGCGTATCCTTTCGACCCTGCCCCACTTTGCTTGGCTTAAGATTGCAGAGGGCTGCTCAAATCGCTGTAGCTTTTGTAATATTCCTGCTTTGCGTGGGGGCTTTTCCAGCAAGCCCATCCAAAATGTGGTCCAAGAGGCGCAAGCCTTGATTAAACAAGGGGTCAAAGAATTAAACCTGATTAGCCAAGACTCTTCTAGTTTTGGAGTGGACAAAGACGAGGACTTGTTGGGCTTGGCCCAGGCGCTAAGCGCCCTGGAAGGGGATTTTTGGGTTCGGCTTTTTTATTGTTACCCGAACCGCTTTCCGTTGGGGTTACTCGACGTAATGGCCAAAGACCCAAGATTGGTGCCCTATCTGGACATTCCCTTTCAGCATGTAAACGACCGAATTTTAAAGGCGATGAATCGCCAGATCAAGGGAGCGGCTCTGTTTAAATTGCTTGAGCAAGCCCGCCAGAAGCTGCCTGAACTAAGTTTCCGCACCAGCCTAATTGTGGGATTTCCAGGGGAGACCAAGGCCGAGTTTAAAGAGATGTTGAGCTTTGTCGAGTCTGGGGCGGTGGATCATCTGGGGGTTTTTGTGTATTCAGATGAAGACAACATAAAGTCCCAAAAACTACCCAAAAAGATTGGCCTCAAGGAAAAAGAAGAACGGCGTGGATTGCTGATGGAAGCACAACAACAGGTCAGTTTTGCTAAAAATCAAAAGCGCGTTGGCAATCGGATTAAAATCTTGGTAGAAGGTACCTCGAAGGAGACCGAACTGCTTTTAGAAGGGCGGCACCAAGGCCAGGGGCCCGAGGTGGATGGGTCTGTACTGATAAATGAAGGCCAGGCCATTGCTGGCACCTGGGCCGAAGTAGAGATTGTAGAGGCCATGCCCTACGATCTGGTCGCTCGCATTCTCGAAGAGGAATAACATGTCAGGACATAGTAAGTGGAGTACAATCAAACACCGAAAAGGGGTCAAAGACGCCAAACGGTCTAAGATTTTTACCAAAATTATCAAAGAATTGACCGTAGCCTCTCGCATGGGTGGCGAGGACATTGATGCCAACCCTAGGCTTAGGGCGGCGGTGGCTTCGGCTAAAGCGGCCAACATGCCCGCAGACAATATCAAGCGGGCCATCCAAAAAGGAGCGGGTGTGGGCAAGGGGGATGATTACGAGGCCATTACCTACGAAGGTTATGGCCCCCACCAAGTGGCGGTGATTATCGAGTGCCTAACAGACAACCGCAACCGCACCATCTCCAACATTCGTACCATTTTTAACAAAAACAACGGCAATATTGGCTCGACCAACTCGGTTATGTACGCCTTTGACCGGGTAGGATTGATCGAAGTGGCCAAGGATGGGATGGAAGAGGACCAATTGATGGAACTGGCTTTAGAGGCCGGGGCCCAAGACTTTGATCCAGAAGGTGAGGATTATTTCGAGATTACCACCGCCTTGGCGGATTTGCATTTGGTGCAAACAGCGTTGGAGGCCAAGGGCGTGGTGATTCAAAAGTCAGCCCTCGCCTATGTTCCCCAAAACCGCCAGGAGATCACGGACCCCGAAAAAGCGGCCCAAGTGATGCGGTTTTTAGAAGCAATCGAAGATGACGACGACGTGCAAAACCTCTTTACCAACCTAGACCTGTCCGACGAGGCTATGGCTGGGATGAATGACTAAACTGCGTATCTTAGGGGTAGATCCAGGCAGCCGTTACACAGGTTGGGGCGTTTTGGACCAGGAGGGCAACCGGTTGATTCACATCGCCTCTGGGCGGATCGAAGCCCACAAAGAAGGGGAATTGCCCCAACGACTGCTTAAGATTCACCAAGGGATTTTAGAGGTAGTTAATGCCTACCAACCCCAAGAAACCGCAATAGAAAAGGTTTTTGTTTCGGTAAATGGTCAAGCTACTTTGGTTTTAGGCCAAGCTAGGGGGGTGGCGCTATTAGCCTTAGTGGAAGGGGGATTAAGGGTCGCCGAGTATGCCCCCAATGAGGTTAAATCAGCGGTGTCAGGTCAAGGGAAGGCCCCAAAGGAGCAAATCTTGGCCATGGTGCGGGTGATTTTGAATTTGCAGGGGCAAAAAATCAGCGAAGACCAATCGGACGCGCTGGCGGTGGCCATTTGTCACGCCAACAGCCGTACCTTTAGAAATCGAGCTTTACAAGCGGGGAATTGATGATTGCTTGGCTAAAGGGTCATTTGGTATCCATCGAGGGTGGGGAGGCGATTTTAGAGGTAGGTGGGAGTGTGGGTTATTCGGTTTTGATTGGGCCAAACCAAACTAGGGAACTCCAATCGCAAGTGGGCAAAGAGGTGGAGTTTTTTATCTACCATCTCGTCCGCGAAGACGCCAACAAGTTATACGGGTTCCGCCACGCGGTCAGTCGCCGGTTGTTTGACAAGCTTTTGGGGATCAGTGGGGTCGGGCCCAAAGCAGCGGAAATGATTTTAGACCTTTTTGAGCCCGCCCAATTGGTTTTTGCGGTCCAGAGTGAAGACCCTTCGGCCTTTACCAAGGTCCCTGGGGTGGGCAAAAAAACGGCTCAAAAAATCATTATCGACCTCAAGGGAAAACTGGACGATCTAGCCAGCTTACCCAAACCCGCCCCTGGAACCTTCAGAGCCTCGCCTAGGCCTTCTGGAATATTAGACGACGCGCGCTCGGCTCTGGTTAACCTGGGTTTTGGGGAGAAAGAGGCTGACAAAGTGCTCGCGAAACAGATAGGCTCCGAAGTCGGACTAGACGAATTGATTCGACGTTGTTTGATCGAGCTCAAGCAAAACTGACCAAAAAAGGTAACGATGGGAAATCTTAATAAAGTGCTTTTAATTGGCCGCTTGGGCCAAGATCCTGAAAAACGAGTGACCCCCGGCGGGCATTCGGTGGTTTCGGTCAATCTAGCGACCAGCGAGCGCTTCACCGACAAGGCAGGCAACAAGCAAGAGCGCACCGAGTGGCATCGTCTGGTTTTTTGGAACAAATTAGCTGATCTAGTGGAGCAATATTGCAAAAAGGGCAGCCAGTTATATGTGGAAGGCTCACTGCAAACTAGTGAGTGGCAAGATAAAGACGGCTCGAAGCGGTATAAAACCGAAATTGTTTGCCAAAATTTACAGTTTTTAGACTCTAAGCCCGAAGGTCAGAGCACAGGTTATCAAAAACCGCAAAGCGGATACCAGCAACCCCAGCAGGGCGGTTATCAAGCCCCTCAAGGTGGTTATCAGACGCCTCAAGCGGGCGGGTACGCGGCCAAATCGGCGCAGCCGCAATATCAGGCCAACCCACCACAGAATTATCAGCAGCCCCAAAGTGGCCCTGACTACGGCCCTCCGCCAAACGATGATTTTATTGAAGACGATATCCCGTTTTAAGGGGTCCGGGCGATTCATTGGCAAAAAAGCCCAGAACTCGTTAGGTATCCTGGGCTTTTAGCGGATATTAGTGCCCTGCCTTATTCTCAAGGCTCCTCACCGAAGGTGTAAAAAGCAATAGGAAATCAGAAAAGATCGCTTTGACGAAAAACGGGTTTATTTGAGGATATTCCGTCTAAGCTGGCTCTAATTACCAGATTTTATTGCAGTTAAACTGTTTTGGGTGCGGGTTTAGGAAGACTAGAAACGTTCACTTTTCGCCTGGGAATTCGAATGAACTCCGAATTAAGCCCCTTGTTAAGCCTGTTTGTGTTGGTATCCCTTTTGAAGTGGACCCCATCGTCAAGACACCCTTTCCGGCTTTTTAAGATAGAGCCTTTGGTTTAAGCGGCCAAACCCTGAATTGGGTTTGGCCCAAAGTGAACCTCTGCCGAGGTTCGTCCTTGATGCGACTGATTGCCACCCCAAAAACCTTTGGTTTTCGGGGATCCCGGTTCGGGCCGCTCAAGGTTGTAGAACTCAAAATAGGTCTTCAAGGAGCGCCGTAAATCTTCTGCCGAGGCGTATTCTTTAAGGTAAACCTCCTCGTATTTCAGACTTCTCCAGAGCCGTTCCACAAAAATATTGTCCATCGCCCGTCCCTTGGCGTCCATGCTGATCTGCCCCTTCTTCTCCTTCAAAAGCCCGGTGAAGGCCGCACCCGTAAACTGGCGCCCCTGATCGGTGTTGAAGATCTCCGGCTTGACAAAGCGTCTGAACGCCCGCTCCAAGGCCGAATAGCAGGCTTAACAAGTTGTCCAGATTTTGGGGTCCACCAGAGAGGTCACTTGTATTCTGCAAAGTTCCAATTTACACTTTGATTTTCAAAGTGATATTTTTCAGCGGTTCCCTAAAGGTATTCACAGAGCCTGCTTGAAATAGGGAAAAGCGAAATTGGATTGGTTGGGTTTTTCCAAGTTATTAGTATTCACCAGCGTTGTAGTTCACGTTCTGGCTCTGGTATTATGCCGGGCTTGGAGTTTAGGATGGCCAAAACCAAAAGCAGATATCTGATCTACACCAAAGGCGGCAACGAAGTTGTCTTCACCGCCTTTGGCCTCAAATATGCTAAGCACACCAAGTTTGACTGGGTCTTAAAAATCCCTCAAGACCGGGTGGAGTCCCTCAAAAATGTTCGAGGCATCGCTTTGCACCTTAAAGAGGGGGAGTTGATAATCCCTCAAAGCGCGATTGATTTGATCCACAAAGTGGATTTGAGTTAGGGACCAACCGGCCCCCTGGAAGGCGCTTACTTTTTCAACCTCTCTAACATTTGCTCTAAACTCTCCACCGGTTGCATCGCTATCCCTTCTTTTTGCATATAGCGAAAAAAGGTCTCTTGTCGTTTTGCAAATTGGCAAATCGCCTGATAAAGCCCCAACTCCAACTCTTCTCGATTGATTTCGCCTAGTAGATAACGAGTGATCCATTTGTATTCAAGCCCCAAACTCAAGAGTCTATCGGCGGGCACGCCTTGGTTTAAAATCCCTTCTACCTCGCCAATCATCCCTTGTTCGAATCGTTCCTTTAAGCGCGACAAGATCCTTGTCCGCAATAGGGTTCGGTCCACTTTTAATAAAAAAACCTGAAACTGCCAATCTGGGGGTGCGGCAGGTGAGGGCACTTGGGGGCTTAAGGCTTTTTCGATTTGCCTAGCGATTCTCCTTTTAGAATCGGTAGGGCCACTTAATTTCAACTCGCCTGCTACTAGGGTTAAAAATGGCAGGGGTAGGGATTCTAAGAAATGGGAAAAATGGGGATTGTGGCCTGGGTGGGCAAAGGGGTAGTCTTGGATCAAGGCCTTTAAATAATGCCCAGTTCCTCCGCAGAGGATCGCAACCTTCCCTCGACCCTCGATCGAACTAATCCAGGCCCGCGCCCAAAGTTGGAAGCGGGAGGCCGAGTATTCTTGCGAGATCTCTAAAAGGTTGATCCCATGATAGGGGACCTCGCCATATTCCTTTAGATCTTTGCCGCTGACTAGATCAAGCCCGCGGTACACCTGCCGCGAATCAGCCGAAATAATTTCCCCGTCTAAGTGTCGGGCCAGGGCCACAGCCAGCTTGGTTTTGCCGCTAGCGGTGGGTCCGGCTATGATAATTTTTGGTTGAAATGGGGAATGTTTCACGTGAAACAATCGGTAAAAGGGGGTATAATTAGACTAATGATTTTCCTTAACTAACCAGCCCAAAATTCCGCCGGCAAGTAAGCCTTCCACCCAAAAACCACCACACCACACCCAAGCCAGCATAAAGGGGATAGGCATCGAAGCATAAGTCCCAAAACCCATCCCAAAACCCAAGGCCAATCCATAAAGCGCACCATAACCCAAAGCCCGTTTCGGGGTTTTAGGCTTTACGAATAGGGCGTAAATACTAACAAAACAGCCCACATTTATTATCAAAACCAGATTGATCAACCCCATCTTCATCTCGAACGTGGGCCTTATGAGGGGGATCAGGTCTTCGTAGGTGTTCCCTAAGATCAGGCCATGGATCACAAAATCCAAGATCGTCCAAAGTATAAAAATCAAGAGGGCGGCGAGACCCATTTTTTTGAGATTCATGGGAAATACAAAAAGCAGGTTAACAAATCGTTAGGTTTCTCATCTTAATCTATCTGGTCAACTTAGCCAACTACGACTCTTGATGGTGGCCATGGGCCAGTTGACGAGGACCACAAACACGGGGTTGGCCAGATGCAACCCAAAAGGGAATCGGGCCCTTGCCGACAAGACCCACCTCGATCCCCTCCCAACTATTTTAGAGGGGTATCAGTTTTTTAAGGTCATAAGGCCGTCGTTAAACGATTAATCAACACCTCTAAAAACCGCCCGCTCCCACTAGGAGCGTTACAAAACCAAGCTTAAAAAGGAGATAGCCCGCTTAATGGGAGCGTTTTTTAAAAAAAAGACTAGGGCTAACCCCAAGCAATCCTTGACAGAGGGGCTGTCTCTGCTCTTTCATCTACAAACCAACCAGCCCTTTTACTTTAAATAGGGATCCTTCATGTTAAAGCTCGGCGAGTTTTTGTTTAAATACCGTGACTACACCCCCCTACCCTTTATTGTGGTGATGGTGGTCTTTGCCCAAACCGACAAGTTCAGCCTGATTGTTGGCGGCTTGGTGATGATCCTGGGCGAATTGATTCGGATACACGGGGTCGCTTATATTGGCGGGGTCAGCCGCACTAGAAGTCACTCGACAGGCCAAAAAGTGATCACAGGTGGCCCTTTTGCCTATGTTCGGAATCCGCTTTATTGGGGCAACCTTCTCCTTTCAGGAGGGTTGGTTTTGGTGTCCAACGTCCATTTTATATTTGCCTACGACTTTTTACTCCTCTTTGTGGTGGTGTTTTTCGCTCAATATATTCCTATGGTGCTTTGGGAGGAATCGAACCTGCGTTCTAAGTTTGGTCAGGCCTACGAAACCTACTGCTCCCAAGTGCCTCGTTGGGTGCCTCGAATTACCTTAGCCCAGACAAAAGGGGTGGAGCAAAAGATTGCAGGCGATTACCAAACGGCGATTCGCTCTGAAAAAAATACGGTCACTTCGGCTTTGGTGGTTTATGCGCTAGTGCTTTGGCAGAGTGGCGTGCTCCACCAACTTTTTAACCTCCCAGTCTCTGAGTGATATGCAAATCAGTGAAAAGCTCACCTTAACCAAAGGCCGCCAACTGTTGATGGCGGGCAACTGTATCTTGGAAGGCAAGGAATCGGCCTTTCGGACCTGTGCCTTTTTGGTCGATCTGGCTAAACGGCTGGATGTGGATTATGTCTTTAAGGCGAGCTACAAGAAGGACAACCGCTCTAGTGCTGGTTATTTTGCCGGGTTGCCCTTGCCCGAAGCCTTGGAGATCTTCTCCCAGCTCAAGGCCGAATTTGGCGTGCCTTTGATTACGGACGTGCATTACCCCGAGGAACTGGGCCAAGGGGTGGCCGAGGTATTCGATATTTTGCAAATCCCTGCCTATTTAGCCATGCAAACCGGACTGGTTTTAGCGGTGGCCGAAACCGGGAAAGCGGTTAACCTAAAAAAGGCCCAATTCCTTCACCCTGAAGACATGGCCAAGGTTGTTAAAAAGGTCGAGTCCGTAGGCAACCATAAGATTTTATTAACCGAGCGGGGAACTTGCTTCGGATACCGAGACATGGTTGTGGACCCTCGTGCTTTTCATATTATGAAGCAAACCGGTTATCCGGTGCTTTTTGACGCGGGTCACTCGATCCGCAAATACGGGGTGCCTAGCTCAGATCCGGCGGGGGGAGCCAAGGAATTTTTGCCAACCCTAATGTCCACTTCGGCGGCGGCTAGCCTTAGTGGTTTGTTTGTCGAGGTTCATCCAGACCCACCTAGGGCGCTATGTGACGCCGCCAGCCAACTAAGCTTTGAAGAGGCGGAGGTCTTGATTGGGCGCTATATGAAAATCGCCAAGTTTGTGGCCGGGTTGGACTAAACCATGAGGACCCTGGTTATAGTCCCCGCTCGGCTTAAGTCCACTCGGTTGCCTAACAAACCCCTTTTGAAAATTGAAGGGGTGAGTATGATCCGGCGGACCTTGGAGCGAGTATTGGCTTCTGGAGTCTCCCCGGTGGTTTTGGCTGGTGACGATCCTCGGATTTTAGCAGAAGCAGAAGGACTAAAAGGGGTGTTTCCGGTGATGACCGGCCAGCATCATAGTTGTGGTACAGAGCGGGTTTTAGAGGCCTACCAGATTATGCAAAAGGAACTAGGCCCTTTTGATGTAATCCTAAACGTCCAAGGGGACGAGCCCTTTATGGACCCGGGCATGGTAGGGGATCTGGTCCGGGAACTTCCTCACCGATTAAAACTAGCCCAGTTTTGGACCACGGTCACCCCTATTAAGGATGCAGAGCAGGACGATATTAACGTCGCCAAAGTGGTTTTAGACCGGTCGCAAAACGCCCTGATCTTCACCCGCCGACGGATCGACGAGGCCTACAAACACACCTCGATCTACGCCTATACCCCAGACTTCCTAAAAACCTTCTGCAACCTGCCCCCTAGCCAGCTCGAAGTGAGTTACCGCTTAGAGCAGATGCGGGCGCTTGATCATGGTTTTAAGGTCAACTGCATACCCCTGCCCTATGACGCGGTCTCGATTAACGACGAGGGCGACCTAAAAAAGGCCGGGGTGACCCAGTTCGAAATCTTTGAGGGATAAGGTGATTCAACGGATTGGGATTATCGGCGGGCGCGGGATGATGGGGCGGATGTTTAAGCCCGCTTGGGAGGCGCAAGGCAAAACGGTTTTGGTTTCCGGCTCTAAAGATCATGACGCCGAAAAGCGTTTGGTTTTAGAATCGGAACTGGTGATTGTCTCCGTGCCGATCGAAAAAACCGCTGAAGTAATTGGTCGTATCTCCAAGTGGCTCACCCCTGATCATCTGCTATCAGACTTTACCAGTGTCAAAGCGGCGGTGGTGCCCAAGATGTTGCAAACCAACGCCGAGGTGATCGCTTGTCACCCGATGTTTGGCGAGGTAGAGTCCTTAAAGGGGCACAACGTGATCCTATTGCCCGCTAGTGGCAAAACCAAGCGTCTGGCACCGTACCAGCGGCTTTATGCCGACCTGGGTCTGAACGTAGTGGTGATGGAAGATTGGAAAAAACACGACGAGTCTATGTCGGTGATCCAAGGTTTGATGCACTTCCAGCATATTTTGTTTTCGCGGATCTTAACCGAAAGAAAGGTTGATTTAGAGACGGTTCTGCAAATATGTAGCCCAGTTTATCAAGCAAACTTCGCGTTTGCTTGCCGAATCCTACAGCGGGACCCCCATCTTTATACCCATATCTTGATGGACAACCCAGAAAACCGCTCGGTGCTTAAACAGTTTGTCGCCGAAGCCCAAGCCCATCTAAAAATGGTCGAACAGCGCGACGAAGAAACCTTCGAAAAACAGTTTCTTGAATCCAGAGACTACCTAGGCGATTTAGGCAAACTCTTTAGCGCCCAATCAGACTACTTAATCGAAAAACTTAAGGAATACGAGGGCTAGTCAAAAACCTGCAAGTGTTATAGCAAGTTAGGTTAATTGCACTTCTGGGCCATTGACAAGCTGTCTTGGTGACAAAAGAATCCAAACCGATTTTGAGGGGAACGGTGGATCCAGGATCTTATAAAGATCGATTTCGTTATCGATTTGACAACTTCTTTGCCAAAGGTGGCTGGGCTATCTTCCAGACCCTTATCTCCCTATATATCGCCTCCTTAATCTTAATGGGGGGCTTGCGAATCCTGGTCCACTTTTGGGTGACCGGGACGTTCGTGGGTTCGCTCGACCAACTTTGGGCGGTTTGGCTCCAGATCATGGATATCGGGGGCATGGAAAACGATAGCCAGTCGCCCCTTTATCACAAGGCCATTGGCATCGCTACCAGTATCCTGGGTCTGATGTTGATCTCGACCATGTTGGCCTTTGTGACCAGTGTCTTTAAAGAAAAGCTAGAAGACTTAAGAAAGGGCAAAAGCAAGGTATTAGAAACCAATCATACAGTGATCTTGGGCTTTGGGATTAGGGCGTTAGAAATCATTCGCGAATTGGTCGAGGCGAACGATTCGGAGCCTGATTCAGCGGTGGTGGTCTTAAGCGAGACCGACAAAGAGGTGATGGACGATTTTTTTAATGACCTCTTAACCGAGCGCGGCTCAACCAGGGTGATCACTCGCTCGGGCTCGGTGACCAGCCCTTATTTTTTGCGAAGAAACGGGGTTAGCCATTGTAAAAGCGTACTCCTGCTTAATCCAGCGGTTTCCACCGCCAGTCCAGAAGAAAAAAACCAAGCTGACTATTGGGCCTTAAAGTCAATCATGGCCATCTTTGCGGCCATCGGTGAAGACACTAAAAACTTCCCTCCCGTAGTAGCCCAACTCCACTACCGAAGGCACCGAGAACTAGCGCAAGCGATAGCCCCTGATTCGATTTTTGTGCTCGACGAAGAGACCATCTTGTCTAAGATTTTGGTGCAAACCAGCCGTAGTCATGGGTTAAGCTTGGTTTATTCTAACTTGGTGGGCTTCGTAGGTAACGAGGTGTATTTTTCCGACCCACCCCCTTCTTTGCTGGGCACCAGTTTTGGCGATCTGGCCCATCATTTTATCCAGTCTGTGCCTCTAGGGATATCCGATCGGAAGGGCAAAATCACTATTAACCCCCCGATGAACCGACCCCTTCAAGAAGGGGACGAGTTGATTATCTTGGCCGAAGACGACTCGACCATCAAATATTACCCAGAACCCCCGGTAACCCCGGTTCGCCGAACGGTTTCGAACCTTAAAGCTAGCGCTCGGGAAGAGCGATTTTTGCTTTTTGGTTGGTCCCACAAGAGTTCTAATTTAATTAAGGAATACGCAGGCTACCTGAGCCCAGGATCGGTGATCGATGTACGGGTTAAGCGGGTGAGTGACTCGGTCAAAAAGGCCTTTGAGGCAGTCCAGCGCCGGTTTCCTGATATCCGCATGAGCCTAGAAGCGGTCAACACCTCTGCGTTGCAATTCCCGGCTACCTTAAAACCGGAGACTTACGATAACGTAATTATCTTAGCCGGTAACGGGGACACGGTGGACCGAATCGACGCGGAGACCATCGGCGCCTTGCTTAAGTTCCGCCACTACATTAGAAAATTAGAAGAACGCTGGGGCAAGCCAGTGCCCACTAAGTTAATCAGCGAGGTTATGGACTCGGAAAACTTAGAGATCATCCAACAGACCGGGGTTAAAGACTTTTTGATATCGAACCAGTTTATTTCGAAGATCATGGCCCAAATCTCTGAAGAACCAAGGGTCAAAGGGGTTTATGAAGAGCTCTTCCGCGCGGAGGGTAGCGAGATTTACCTTAAACCGGTTGAATTATATTTAGAGGAGATTGAGGGACAAAGTATTCCCTTTGCCGATCTGGTCTTGGCCGCGCAAACCAGAGGCGAAACCTGTTTTGGGGTTAGTTTGCATCGGGAAGAATCAGACCCAGAAACCGCAGGGGTCTATATTATACCAAGAAAAGATCATCATTTCCAGCTAGAGCCGGGAGATCGGCTGATTGTGTTAGCTAAAGACGATTTTTAAAAGCCCTTGTCCCTTTTGCTAGGGCTAGTTAGATTGGGACATATCCTCTTTTGATGGTCCCATGAAATTAACGGCCCCAGACTATCCAAGAAGTTTCTTGTTTAAGTGCCTGAACTCGAATTACGAGCCCGTGGCTATTTGGGGCGCGGTAGAGCTTATCCGCCAAAGGGAAAAGCCCAATGTGGAGGAACTTAGCCGGTTCCTAAATTCCCCGTTTAGCGTGATTCAAGAGGCCGGGTTGGTCCAACTGGCCGAACAAGGCCCTGGCCAACTGATCAGCGGATTAATCAGACTCTTCCGAGAAGCCGAAGGCCAACTCAAATATCAGGCCGCTTATTGTCTGGCCATGGTGCCCAACGACTTCTCTAAAAATCTCTTAGCAAAATGGTTTGACCAGGTCCTCACTTCTAGTGGCTCTACGCGCATTGAGCTCGAAGCCGCAGCGATTAGCTATTTAGAAGTTTCCCCGCAACACCTTGACCTACTTTTGGCGAAGTTAGGGGAGATGGGTGCCGATTTGATTCGGGGTTCAGTGCTTTTTGGGCAGGCTCTGCCCTACTGCCAAAAGCCAGAACAGTTTGGGTTGTTAATGGACTTCTATTTTAGGCTCCGTGACCATTTTGCCGATTTAGAAACCATCGACCGCTTGGTTAAGGTACTGGGCCAGAGGGAACTAAAGGATTGGTTGGTCGGCAGCCTATCCTTGGGATACGATGTAAAGTCGGTTTACCGGCAATGTTGTAAACTGCTTGGTTGGGATCCGGGGATCCAAGAAGAGGCCCTTTGGACTAAACTTGAACAGGCCGGGATTCGTTTTGACGCCATCCACCCGATAGCCCCCTCTAGGCCTGACCTGATGTTAAGTGGGCTTAAATCCTGGTTGGTGCTGCTTTTAGAAGGGAGCGAGGATCAAAGAGCCCTGTGGCTGGTAGAGGCCTTCGAGCGCAATCTAGGGCATATGAGCGCCACCATCCCTAAGATCCTGGAGATTGAACTTGAACTCCTATTAAGCCTGCCTCTAATCGCGTTAAGCGACCGTTCGATCAACCGTTGGCTTCAGCGGCCTGGAGAACATTTAAGCGAGATTGCCGCCTACTATCACTCAGCCTTGTTAACCGAAGAGCATCAGGCGGCGATTTTAGCCTTGTTTTTCCCCCAAGCTCCTGACTGGAAACCCGAATCTATGTGGATTACCCAGGCTCAAAGTCCGGTAGGGATCGAGTCCCCCAAAGGCGAGGTGCTTTGGTCCTTTTTTAAAGGGGAGCTTTTGGGCTATCCTGTGCCTTGGCCCAGCCTCTTTCCGAACCCAGGCTACCGGAAATACTTGGCCGAAGGCCTGACTCAGATTTATTTAGCCAACCTAGATCGGTTTATTGAGGCCGACGACCATCTTTCGATTGACTATGCATTGCAACTTTTCCAACTCCGCCCCAGCCTAGAGGCGCTAGCGAAGTTGGTAGAGCATTTTAATTATTTGCAGCAGTATCATGCTGATCTTTTATATCAAACGTTGGAACTAATGCCACAAAAGGCGATGATTAATCGCCTAGCTGATTTGTATCAGCCAGGAGAGTATGACCTAGCCCGTTTGATCGCCTTTTTGGCCCACGCCTTCGAAGAGCCCGTGCCCGCTGGGGTCGAAGTGGACCTGATCCACCCGAACCAACGGCCAGGCCTGAAAAAGCCGGTGCGCCTGACCTGCCCGGAATGCCGCCATAGTTATCAATACTTTGCCGATGTTATCTACGTTGACGAAGGCACCTTGCAACGCTCTGGTCGTTTAGGTCCTAATTCAGTTTGGAGCCCAAGGACCTTTACTTGTAAAAAATGCGGACACCCCCTGCCCTTGATCCTTGACGAAGGGCAGCTAGAGGAGTTGACCTTGCAATCGAAGGTGGACCGGCTTTTAAGACTTAATTCGGCGTTGCCTGGATTAGGCCAGCGGATTGTGTTGGTTGATTTCCCAAGACACCACGGCAAAGCTTACAACCCGGATCAATTTGCCGAATTAATCGAAAGCCTCACCTTTAATCAAGCGACTGACCCAGATGAACTCCGCCAACTGTGGATCAAGGAAGCGAGGATGCTTAAAAGTTTGAGCCGCTATCATGAGGCGTTAATGTGCCTGTCCAAACTGGATCCTCCTGAACCCAAAGAGGAGCTAGAATGGCATTTTTTACAGGGGCTTTGTTATTATAAACTTGGCCAATACCCGGCCAGTCGGCCTCATTTAGATCAGGTGCTAGGTTGGTATTCACCCGGCCAGACAGACCAGCCCTTTTTAGAAGAGGCCCGTAGTTTCCTTAAGTCTATGTCGGAAAACAAAAATCGCTTTGTGGTGATCGAGGGCAAAAAGTGAGGCCCGATTTTGTTGCCAAGTTTGCTTTGAACGATTGGTTTAATCCAGATTTGGGGCCAGCAGCCCAGCAGTTCACCCAGTTTTGGTTAAAGCAGATCGGGGTTGCAGGCGACGAGGCCTTTTTTTCTCCAAAACTGAATCAAATCCCTGATCCCTTTACCCTAAAGGATCTCAAAGCAGGGGCGCAATTGATCATAGACTGTATGGATCGGGGCGGACGGTTGTTGATTTTGGGGGATTATGATGTGGACGGGGTGACCGCCACGGCACTTTTGATCCGTTTTTTTAACAAAATAGGCTTTCAAAACTTCCTATCTGTAATCCCCAACCGCTTTACCGAGGGTTACGGCTTGACTGAGGCGGTAATCGCGCGGGTGGCTGGCCTTAAACCAGATTTGGTGGTGACCGTGGACAACGGCATTGCCGCTGGTCCAGAGGTCGCCCAGCTCAAGGCCGTGGGGATTGAGGTTTTAGTCACTGACCACCACTTGTTGATCCCTGGACGAGAGCCCCAAGGCTTGGTAATCAACCCTAAACAGCCAGACTGCCATTTTAGTGAACCCGACCTTTCCGGGGTGGGGGTGGCCTTTATGTTGATCTTGGGCGTAAGGCGGCTTTTGCGCGAGCGAGGGCGTTGGTCTGATCAAGGCCCCAATCTGTTAGAAGACCTTGATCTAGTGGCTATAGGGACCGTGGCTGATCAAGTGCCCATGAAGGGGCTTAATCGACTTTTGACTAGGCACGGCCTAGAGCAGATGAACCGGCGATTGGTTGAAGCTGACCGGGATGGGAGTTCGGCCTATTTAAAGGTGTTGTGGGGCGGTATGGGCGACTTTATCCCCGAAACCGAAGCCATAGCCTTTCGTCTAGGCCCCTTACTCAACGCAGCGGGACGGATGGAAGACGCCGGGCTGGCGCTGGATTTCTTAAAGCCCCAACCCCTCGCCCAAGCTGATTTGGCCTTGACACGCCTAGAAGCGCTCAACAAAGAGCGCCGAAGGGTGCAAAATAAATCAGCCAAAAAAGCGGTTAAGCTGGCCGAGTTGCAGGTGGGGAGGCCGGGGATTGTAGTCTATGACCCAGAGTTTCATATCGGGTTGATTGGGATCATTGCTTCTCGCTTAGTGGAGCAGTTCGAGGTGCCGGTGATGGTGTTATCCAAAGACAGCCAAGGAATGCTTAAGGGTTCGGCGCGCTCTGCGGGTGGGGATCTCGCTTTGATTTTAAAGGATTGCGACTTAGAACTAGTCACTTGGGGTGGGCATGCCCAAGCGGCGGGCTGCCTCTTAAGCCCGGCCCGGCTAGAGGCCTTTAAAGAACTGTTTTGGCAGTCCGCCCGCCAGCACCATCCGGCACAGGCAAACAAAACCAAGGCTGATTTTGAATTAAGCTTGGAGATGGTCAATCACGAATTAATGGACGCAGTCAAAGCACTTGAGCCCTTTGGGCAAGGAAATCGCAAACCCCGGTTTATGCTGAGTCAACTTCGTTTGGCCAACCCTTTCCTTATGGCTAACAAACACCTCAAATGGGCGCTTCGCCCTGGGGTGGAGCTGATCCGGTGGAATGGGGCCGACGAGACTTGGCCCCAAGGTAATTACCGGTTAGCCTATAGTCTAAACCAAAATCGTTACCGAGGGCAGGTTAGTTTGCAGTTGGTGATCGAAAATTTTCTAAGCCTCGACTAACCCCAATAAAGAACACTTGCCTCTATGAACCAGTCCAACAAGGCCGTTTTTTTTGACCGAGACGGCACCCTGATTAAAGAAGCTCATTACCTTTCCAAACTAGAGCAGATTGAGCTATTTGCACAGACGGCTTCCAGCCTTTGGCGACTAAAAGAGGCAGGGTATAAATTAGTGATGATCACGAATCAGTCAGGGGTAGCTCGGGGTTATTTTACGGAGGCTTTTGTTTTGGAGGCTTTTGAAGAGATTAACCGGCAATTAGGCCCAGCAGCCATGGACCGGATGGAATATTGCCCGCACCATTTACAAGGCCTGCCTCCGCTGAATATAGACTGCGATTGCAGGAAGCCCAAGCCGAGTATGATTCTAAAGGCGGCTCAAGCCTTGGGACTGGACTTGTCCAGCAGTTTTATGGTCGGGGACAAGCGCTGCGACATCGAACTAGGTTACAACGCCGGAGTCACCCCCTTTTTGGTGACGACTGGATATGGCCTCAAAGAGCTGGATGGGTTAAAGGCCGATTACCCCAAACTCCAGGTCTTTGCTAATCTGGCACAAATGGCCGACCATATCTTGGCCCAGGCCCCAGGTTTCGGTTAATCACTTGCAAACAGAGGCTAAACTGCTTACTATTCATACCCATCTTAGTTAAGCCAACATGACCGAAAAAAAGACGTCCAAAAAAACTACCACGCCTCCCTCTGAAGGCGCACAAACCATTTACATCGTCCCTAATCCTGACCTGGAAAAACAGGAACTTAAGGTGGTTGATGTATTGGTGCCCTTGGTGCGTTATAAGTTGCAAGTGGCGGCAGTGGTGGTGTTGGGGTTGCTTTTAGGCATCTGGGCAAGCTTGCGTTATGGCGAGGTGCTTTACACCGACTATATTGAATACCAATATGGCCCACCCTTGGCCTTCGCCGAGGTCAACCGCACCAAAAGCGGGGGGTTGGTTAACGACATCAAACAATTACAAGCTCAATACCCCGACAGCTTTTACCCCGACCTCCATTTACTGCGCCCCCAAGGGTTGGCCCTGGCCCAAGATATCCTAGAGAAACATTACCCCATCAGCAAAGGGGCTAGCGACTTACAACTCTTCAGCCTGTTTAAAGATTCTGGGTTAATCACGTTTTCCGCCTGCCAAGACTGCATGGTAGGGGTGCGGATGACTTTGAGCACCTACAATGTTAAAGATACCTTCGAGGCCCTAACCGAACTCAATGAGTTTGTGCAGGCTCAAAACCAAAAGGCTTACGTCCAACTTTACCAAACGCAACTAAACCAAGGGCTGCGCGACTTTAAGGCCGCTGAGCAAACCTTATTGCAAGGGATTTTGCACCTTGACGACTACGCCTTCACCCCGACAGGCCGAGGGGGTAACTATTACCTAAAAAAGGATGGGGTTCATTACCTGCTTCGGGTCCAAGCCGACCTGGGTCAGGACCCAGCGGTGCGCACCTTCGGGGTCAAGGCGATCCAGTTCACTGATTTTAAGTCCCTAGGTGGCCAAGAAGCGTCGGTCCACAAAGAAGTGGAAAACTTGATCCAGGTCGGTGGGGGCCAAACCAAAGTGCTTAAAGCGCTGTATGAACGAATGATTGATTTGGAGCAAAAAAACCTAA
Organism: Candidatus Lambdaproteobacteria bacterium RIFOXYD2_FULL_50_16; assembly: GCA_001783695.1. Lineage (GTDB taxonomy): Bacteria > SAR324 > SAR324 > XYD2-FULL-50-16 > XYD2-FULL-50-16 > XYD2-FULL-50-16. The sequence continues at coordinate 31,822 of MFNE01000033.1, read as the reverse complement.
CCCTTCAGTTCCAATACAAAGAAATGCTCGCCACCTTAGCTAAATTACACGCTCAGGTCAGTGAGGCCAAACCGGACCAGTTGGCGCCTTTAAAACAAGCCCTGGCCGAGGCCCAAGCCAAACTTTTGGTTCAATCGGAGACCTCAAATCAGGTGGAATCGCAGATTTCGCTGGCCCAGTTTAAGGCCAACATGATTTATCAAGAGGTCGAAAAAATCATGTCCGCTCGCTTTAATTTAAGCACCTACCCGGCCAGCCGCTGGGTGGAGTTTGAACTTAAAATTCCCGTGGAAAACCCCCGAGATCAGGTAATGGAAGACCCGAAAAATTCGGGCTCGACCTTATGGCGCACCACCGGACCTAAACGGATAGTTGACCTGCGTGACTTCCACCGGGGCCAACAAGAAAAGGTAGCCGACTTGCTGAACCTAGTGGACCTGATTGCCACTTATAAAAATGGACTTTTTAGCCCATTGGTGATGGTCAAGGCCCCAAGTCTTGAATCAACCCAAGTAAGTTTCCGGTTCAATTTTAAAAAGGGCAAGAGCACCGAAATCAAGCAGGCCAAGCCCTTGACCTTCGACGACTTCAAGCCGATCTTTTATTCTAAAAAAATCCTGGCCCTGTTTATGTTTATCGCCTTTTTGTTGGCGGTGCCCAGTGTGATGTTGCGGGTGTTTCTGGTCCGAGCCAAAGAGCAGGGGCAGTTGGAAGTGTTTTGGACGGCCCTACGCCAGAGTATTAAAAATTGGCGACTGTAGCTTTGCCCTATAAAGACGGCTCCTGATGGCCGCCAGGGGGGCAAACTTGGTGACTAGACCTTGACTATCCCCTCCGCATTCACTAGATTCAGGGCCAATTCCCCTTTGGAGACCGATGCCTTCTAAAAATAGCGTTTCCGTGCTAATGCCTGCCTTGAACGAAGAGGCAAATATCGAACGGGCCATGAGCGAAGCATTAGAGGCGTTTGATTCGGTTGGGATCGTTGGGGAAGTGGTTGTGATCAACGATGGCAGCCGTGACCGGACCTCCGAGTTGGTCGAAGCTAAGATGAAAGAGGATTCTCGGGTGCGCATGGTCACCCACGAATTCCCCCACGGCTTTGGGGCCAGCTTTTGGGACGGGGTCGATCACGCTCAAAACGATGTGGTGGTGGTCTTGCCTGGCGATGCTGAAAACGACCCGATGGAGATCTTCCGGTACTTCGCCCTATTAGAGCATGTAGATATTGTCATCCCCTTTGTTTTTAATAAAGAAGTGCGGTCGATGTACCGGCAGACCCTATCGTTTGTGTACCGATTGATCATCAATTTAACCTTTAATACCAACCTCAACTACACCAACGGCACCATCTTGTACCGCCGTTCGATTTTAATGGCTTTAGAATATCGCAGCGGTTCTTTCTTTTTCCAAACGGACATCTTGATCCGCCTGCTTAAACGGGGCTACCTTTTCGCTGAGGTCCCTTACCGGCTCGACCAGCGGGAAACCGGTGTCTCCAAAGCAGTGAGCTTTCCCAGTTTTGTTAAGGTGGCCAAAGGTTATCTAAGGTTACTGCGGGACCAGTATTCTAAAAAGGCGGTGCATGCCCCCCACTTGGACAACACCATGACCGCTGACCGCCACAAAAAAGGGAACCTCCACAAGCCGAATACCCCCTAGTTCAGGGTTAATCTTTCACTTTGAATAGATCAATGGGTCAATCTTGCGACGTGTTGGTGATCGGGGGCGGCATTTTGGGCCTCGCTACCGCTTACCGCCTCAGTTTAGACCAACCAGACTTGAAACTGGTGCTTCTTGAAAAAGAACCCCAATTGGCGAGGCACCAAACGGGCCACAATTCGGGGGTGATCCATTCTGGGCTTTATTACAAGCCCGATTCCTTAAAAGCCAAGTTCTGTTTTAGCGGGCGTCGTGAGTTGATTCAGTTCGCCCAAGAGCAAGGGATTCGCCATGAGATCTGCGGCAAGATCGTGGTAGCGACCGAACCAGAAGAACTGGAGCGGCTCCAGGGGTTAGAAGAGCGCGGGAAACAAAATGGGCTTGCCGGGGTCAAACTGATTGACCCCAAAGAGATCAAAGAATTAGAGCCTTATTGCGCCGGGATTCAGGCGCTGCACGTCCCCGAAGCTGGCATCATCGACTACCCCGGACTAGCGGAGCGACTGGCCCAGTTGATCTTACAAAACCCAAACGCGAAAATCATCAAAGGGGTCGAGGTTCATCATTTCGAAAAATCCGGCGCCCAATGGCTGGTTAAAACTAGCCAGCATCAATACCAAACCAGTTTGCTGATTCAGTGCGCGGGCCTCCATTCCGACCGGTGGCTGCGCGGTGAATGGGCCAAAAGGATTCGGATTATTCCTTTTCGGGGGGATTATTATGAGTTGATCCCGGAGGCCAAAAAGAAGCTCAAAAATCTAATTTATCCCGTTCCTGACCCCCGGTTTCCCTTTTTGGGGGTACACCTAACCCGGATGGTGGGGGGCTCTGTCGAATGTGGGCCTAACGCGGTCTTTAGTTTCGCGCGCGAAGGTTATGGCAAATTTGATTTTGACTTGGGCTATAGCCTCTCTACCTTTGGATTCCCTGGGCTCTGGGCCCTCTTTGCTCGCCACTGGCAGTATGGTTTGGGGGAATATCATCGGGCCTTATCCAAGCAAACCTTTTTAAAGAGTTTGCAGCGCTTGGTTCCGAGCTTGCGACTAAGCGACTTGCGCCCGGGGCGCAGCGGTCTGCGCGCCCAAGCGGTGGACGACCACGGAAACCTACTCGACGATTTCGCGATTATTGAAGAGGAGGGGTTAGTGCAGGTGGTTAACGCACCGAGCCCAGCGGCGACCTCTTCCTTAGCCTTGGGTAGCGAAATAGCCCAGCGGGGCCTTAAGCACCTCTAGGTGGCGGTGCTAAGGAGGGGACCGGGTTCTGCGTTAGCCAAAGGGGTAACCCCAAAGTCACCCCCAGCCAGGCAGCCAGGTGGAGCCAAACGACGAAGGCATATAGCGAAACAAAGCTAAAGTCGAGCTGATGGGGGCCCGCCGGGATCTGGTATAAGGAAAAAGGAGGATTCAGCCGAATTCCCACTAGACTCGCTCCATCCAATTTTGCCCGCCAATCGGGGTGGTAGGTCTCCAACCGAAGGAGCTGAATCGGCTGATCATGGCTAAGGTTCAAGTGGGTCCTATTCGGGTTGGTTTCCGCCGCAGGTTGGAGGGCTAGGGCTAGGGGACGAGGCAAGGCGTCGCAGCGGCTTTGGAGCCGGGCGTCTGTTTTTAAAATTCCTAAAAATCTCGCCTGTTCAGGCTTAGGCCTGGGGGTCTCTTTAATCTCCGCGAAGGCATGGCACAGGAAAAGGTCCCGCCAGTCAGCTAGCTCCAATTGCGCGAGCGGGGCTTTGGCTTCAAAAGCCAAAAATCGGGGCCCCTCTAAAAAGAGGTTGCCCGGTTGGCTTTGCAACGCGAGAAAAAGCGGGGTCATCTCCTGAGGCCACCAGACCATTAGATTAAATCGCTGATTAGACCAATAGAGTTCTTTTCGTTCCATTGGCCTAATATCAAAGGGTATCCCCTTAAACTCTGGGGGGCTGAAACCCCATCGGGCCGGGTATTTAAAGGGGAACACCGGCAACATCTCCAGGGGATAGTTGCGGGCGTGGTCATAGGCTTCGCGGGCTGGGTAGTGGGTCGTTTGATTGACCAGGGTCAGGTCGGTCAGATGAGCCCCCCACATTAACAACAGCGCCCAACCGACAAACCCGCGCCGCATTTGGAAGATCCCAAGGACGGCTAGCCCCGTCAGGCAGGATAAATAGACGAATCCCCCGGCTTCGATGTACGAAAAGAGGGGCCAACTGGCCCAAGCCCCCAAGAATAGGGGGACCAGGAGTTTGGGCCCGTTCGGGTAGGATTTGATGAGTTGACCCAAACCCTCCAGCCCGGCCAACAAAACCAAATAACTCACCAACCTGGCGAAGGTAAATCCGTGGCGTACCAAGCCAAAACCGGGCACATAGGCCTGCGCCCAATCCCAGAGCCCACTTCCCGGTCCGGCCCCTAACCA
>MFNE01000033.1:27336-27753 GCA_001783695.1 Candidatus Lambdaproteobacteria bacterium RIFOXYD2_FULL_50_16 | reverse complement strand
AGCCAGGATCAGGGCGGCGAAAAGCAAGGCCCGTCCACGCCCGCTCCAGATCGCCAAGGGCAAAAAAACCAAGAGCCAAAGTCCGATAAACACCGGGCCGTGGGTATGGGTCAGGTGGTTGAACCCGGTTTTACTGGCTTGGTAGCTATGGTCCCAAAGGGCGGAATAGCTGGATAAAGGGGCCCCGATACTCACCTGAAACCCCGTATTTTCGCCAGCGACCTGTCCATCGGAAAAGCCGCGGGTGGGACTGAGATAGCTTCTGGTTTCTTGAAAGCTTAGCGCGACCGGCCCTAAACTGATCATTAAGGCGATCCCGGACCCCAGCCACACCTTGGGGTTTTTAAGGTGAAAGAAGAGTCGTCGGAGCCCCGCCCAGGTCTGCCGGGGGCAAAAAACGGCAAACGACATAAAAAG
>MFNE01000033.1:5832-27279 GCA_001783695.1 Candidatus Lambdaproteobacteria bacterium RIFOXYD2_FULL_50_16 | reverse complement strand
TTAGCCCCGCAAAAAATAGCGCCAACGCCATAGCGGTCGCTCGACCAGTCTCTAAAAAACGCAGCAGAAAAAAACCAACCCAAGGGAGGAGATAAAGTGAGTTAAAGGAGACGGGCTCGCCCAGATCGGCCGCAAAAAATCCGCCAAACAACACCGAGGCCGCCCCGAACAGGGTCACCCAACCCCGTTTGAACCAAGCCTGGAAGCACAACACCGACCCGCTCACAAAACTTAAAAAGGCGAACAACCAAACCTGATTCATCAGTAACAAACGGTCCAGACCAAGGGGCAAAAGCTTGAGTAAAAGCCCATAAACCAGACTTGGCGCAAACAAGAAAAAATTGTTAAGCACCGCCAACGGTTGCCCAGCGCCTAGGTAAGGATTCCAGCCCAACGGGTTTCCGGTCGCCAGCCACTCTATCATGAGGTACAGCAAACGAATATGGTTTTGGCGGGTGTCGTGGAAGGGTGCCAACTGGCCGGTTAGGTAGGCCGGTTGCGCCCAAACAAAGGCAACCATGGCGAGCCCGATCAAGGGGGCTAGGCGGCGGGTAGGCTGCCAAAAAAACAGAGGCAGCAGGGGCAGGGTGAGGGTCAAGGCGGTGGCGAACCACAAGGAGGGGGTCATTGAGGCCTCCGCCAAAAGGGTCGGCCCCACAGCCAACCGGCTAGGCCCGCCAAAGGCAAGATAAATATCTCATAAAACCACCAAAAATCAAAGGGTTGAAAAAGGTCTGCCCCCCAAAAATCCGCCCACTGGAAGGTTAAGGCCAGGAGCCGGTTTGCAGGTTGCGTTTGATGAAGTTTCACCAAAGCTTGGACCTCCTCTTCCCCTAAAGCCCGCGTCCAAAGGGCGAGGTGACTGAAGGTCCCGTCTAGCGGCTGGGGCGGCTTTAGGCCTCTTGAAAACCAAAACACCCCGTTTGGTTCCCAGGCAACGCGGGTCACTGGCTGATCAAGTACGAGCTGCCGATTATCCCAAAGGCGTAGGCGACCGGGCTCCATCACGAGGGTCAGCAAATGGGCGTGCCGGTCAAAGAGCCGGTCATAACTGCTGTTAAACGCCTGGCCCGGCGTTTTTAAGTGGTAAAACCGCTCCTTAGTGTTGACGTACAGGCTCAACCAATCTCGCCCCGATTTGGGCTCGCCGGCCCAAAAACCCCCGGCGTAATGATCCTTGGCTAACGGATCCAGTCGGTCGGTTTGCAAAAGAAACGAAAGCGTCACCGCCGGTTGTGCCCACCAGCTTTCCGGTTGATCCAGGCTTAAGTAAACCCCCGGTTCCCCTTTGAGACCGGGCAACCCACGGCAACAATATTGAAACTTGGCCGGTCCTTGGACCTGGAGCCCAGGGGTGGGAACATAGCGGAGCAGGGAGTAATAGGCGCTTAGGCCTTTAAACAAAGCGTATTCGGAGGTAAGATCCCGCTGGGCGCGATCCAACTGGATAAAGTAAAACCACCCCAAACCCACCAACTGGGCCATCATAAAGAGCAGCAGAACCCGTTTTTTCGGCATAAGTTTTTAATTGGGGTACCCTCAAAGACCAAAGACACCGATTCGCTGAGGCCGCCTCCAAGCGGGTTTTACCGAAATTAAACCCCCAAGGGGTCACCCAAAATCGAGGGATGGGGCCTGATTCTGTTTAACCCAAGTCTTACTATACTGCAAGTTTTGCGGTGCCTTTGGGGTGGTTAGGGGGGCGCGGTTCGGCGAGCTAGCAAGGCGAAGCCCTGCCTGAGGTTGGTGGTCTTTAGCGCCTTTCGCGCCAAAAGGTGTAAAGCAGCACCGCCCAAAAGCCTAGAGACATCAGCCCAAAGGCGAGGTAAGCCGCATCTAGTTTCGGCTCTACCAACCGGAAGGTTACCTGCTTTCCACCGCCGATAGGCACCGCCATATAGCCCAACTGAGCCCGAAGCAGCGGCACTTCTTGGCCATCGACCCAGGCTTTCCATTCTGGGTGCCAGGGGTAAGCTAGGTATAAAAACCCTTTACGTTCGGCCTCGTTTAGGCCTGTGAGGTCCAGTTCTAAGTGATTCGCCGAAAAACCGGTCACCGCCACCTCCTCACCCACCTTCAACTCCTTGGAGCCCGCCTCGCTCCGCAACTCGGGGCTTTGAACCAAGCCCGCGTTAGGCTCGAAACCCGTAAGGGCACCTTTCGTTGCCGAGACCGTTTCTGAAGAAACCAAGAGCCGGTCGGGGCCTCGGTCAGTAAACCAGGCGTCCGCTTGATCATCAGCTAACACCAAGGCTTCTGGATAGAGTCTCAATTTGGATCGGTAGCAACCGGTGAGGCGGTAGTACTGGTCATCAACCGGACCGGTCAAGAGGTCCCGGCCCCCTTCGGACAACATATATTGCCCGTATATAGTTTTTAACCGCCTTAAGTGCCGCAAGGCTTGATCGGTCCGGTAGATGCCATAACAGGCGTCAACATGGTGAAAGGACTCACTCGACCAATAGGTGCTGCCATGGGGGCCATAGTGGAAGGTGTGGATAAAAAGGAAATAGTCGGTAACCGTTGGCAATATGGGAAAGTGGTCGGGAAAGTAAAGGTAGGTCTGCCAGGCTTGATACCGTTTTGAGGTCAGATAGTTTTGCGTTCGGTGGTCTGGATAGGAATAGGGGGCGAATTCGAGGGTCGCCATGGCTTCTGGCGAGACGGTGGTTCCGACTTTGGCGGTATAAACGATACGGTAGGTCAAAGCGCCACCCAGGTGGACCAGCACCAACAAAACGAGTAGGCCTTGGCGAGCTTTTGGCCGGGTTTCCACTCGAACTAGCCAAAAAATCAACAAAAACAGAATCAAGGAAAGGGCGATCCCCAGGTTATAGGCAGGTTTGACGTACCAAGCTTCGTTGGCCAAGGCCCCGATGGTCACCCGGTGAATGGATTTAGAAAAATCGAAGATCCAAGAGTAACCGATCCAGTTGGTCAAAAGCTCATAAACCAGGACCCCAAGCCCAAAAAGCAGTGATAGGTTAAGAGCCCAAAAAGCCTTTTCATTAGCCCAAAAATCGCCCGGCTCCCGCTCCAAAAGATGCTCGATCCCAAAACCCGCCAGGATCAGCATAAAGATTTTTTGAAAATTGTCGATAAAACCGATGTGCCGGTAATAGTCCATCATGGGCACCAGTTTATACATCAAAACCGAGACCGGCGAGGCCGAAGAGAATCCCAGCGTTAAACCGCTCAGCCCCACCCAAGCCCAAAAATATCGGCCCTGTCTGGCCGATTTATTGGTCAGCGCGAACAGGGCTAAAGGGAGGGTTAAGAGGCCTGCAAAAAATTGGTGCTCTCGGTTGGGGCTGATGGCGGTCACCATTTCCAAATATTTGCGCCAGTCGGTGTCGAGGCCATAAACCAAAAAGTCTTTCAACGCCACCCGGCCATCCTCGGAGCGGCCCATGTTCAAGTGGCTAATCTCCTCGACCCCAAGTTTGTTAAAGGCATAAATCACATATAAAGAACTACCTAAAAGCCCCAGTGCCAACAAGAGTTTAAAGGGGTTTTCCCCTTTGGGGCTTACCAGGGCAACCAAATCTTTTTTGGATTTTATGTGATACGGGGCAAAGCCTAAGCAAGAGGCGAGAAACATCATCTCTAAAATGGGCAAATAATAAGGGAGCGCACCTATGACCCCGGTAACCGCCAACCAAGCAGCGATAACCAACCTGGTGACTTGGCGGCGCTCCAAACCAGTAATCAGAAAAAACAGGGCTAACGGGAATAGGTGGAACAATTTGAAGTTGAACCAAGGTTGCCCGTACCAAACCAAGGTAAATGCCGCCGTAGCAGTCACAAACAAAATAGCCTCAGAGCGTTTAAAAAGCCGCCGGGCCAAAAGAAACAGGCCTACCACAAAAATCGTTTCATCAATAAAATAGCCCAGATACAACAGCTTATCGAACTGTAGCCCTGTCAAATAATGCAGGCCCAGGACCCACGGATAGGACAGGGAAAAACTGATGAAGGCCCAGATATTGGCGATCATCCCTTCGGTCATAAAGGGCAACCACTTGATCAACTCCCCGTGGGAAACCAATTCGTTAAGGATGATATATTGGCTATAGGCATATTGAAAGGCGTCTCCCGCAGGCACCAAGCGCAACAGGCGCGCCACCCCTTGAAATAACGCCAAGATCAGCAGCGTCAAACCCAGCATTCGGTAGGGTTTTGCCAATTTTTCCAAGGTCTGGGTGGTCCAACCCAAGGGGAGAAGCAGCAGGCCGGGGACCGCTCTAGGGATTCGGGCGATTTGGTATAAACTAAACCCAAAAAGTAAAATCGCCAAAAACACTGCCAATCCGTCGATCAGCCCGATGTTGTGATCAATGGTCTGATAGGTTTGGTTTTGTTGGTCGTACAAACGGGCGGCTTCTTCGGCGGTGATTGCTCGGTCCCAGAGGGTCACCCCCCCGATCACCCCCCGGAAGAGGGTTTCGGGCGTCCAACTTTTGCCAAAATACAGATAAGTCGAAGGGGGAAAGTTCTCTAATTTTAAATTACTAGAGTCCCACAATTTGCCGTTTAAATAAAAATAGGCCTTTTTTTCCTTATAAGAGACCACGGAGGTGATAAAGGCCCGGTCAACCGGCATTATCGAATTGTCAGAATCAAACCCGTCCACCTTTGAAATCGAGTGGTGCCAACGGTGAATATCTTGGTTGAACCAAAAGGAGTGACGCGGCTTGCGGGTATCGCGCACGTCACCGTCCCAAAAAAGCCCTTGATAGCCGTGCTGCTCCAGGGTTTTCGGGAAGCGGATCATCCAAAAAGAGATGGTTTGCTCTTGCGCGTTTGGGGTTTGGTGCTGGCCCCAACCGTCAAACATAACAAAGCTGCCGGGCTTGCCAGTGAGTTGAAGGCCGCCGTGGGCGAAAAGGGGATTTTTACCAGGATAAACTAGGTTGGGCGCTTGATTAGAGTGGTCTTTTAAATCGCTGGTTAACGGATAATAAGCCCGAAGACCTTCGGCCTTTTGCAACGCCGGGGAAGAGACGAGATAAGGCGATAAAAAAGGGGTGCCCAGCCAAAAAGCCAGAGCCAAAAGTAAAGCTACCAACGCCAGCAAATACTTTTTTAAAAGGAGAAGAGCAGGTTTCACCGGGCAGGGGCCAAATGTCCAAAGATTTGCTCTTCAATATAGGCGCAAATCATATGCCCCGCCGTGCCGTGGCACTCTTGAATCCTAGGAGTACTGCTGGAAGGAACATGGAGCAACACCGAACAAAGCGCGTCCATCGGCCCCTCTTTCGCCCCAGCCCAGCCGTAGCAAACCAGCCCCATCCGCTTTGCTTCGGTCAATGCAGCGACAATGTTTTTCGAGGTGCCGCTCGTAGAAATTCCGATAAAGACATCCCCCGGTTGGCCTAGCGCCTGGATTTGCCGCTCGAAAAGTTTTTCATAGCCGTAGTCATTACCGATGGCGGTCATGATCGAGGTGTCGGTGGTCAAGGCAATCGACCCCAAAGCGGGCCGGTCGAAATAAAATTTCGAAACCAATTCGCCGGCAAAATGTTGGGCGTCCGCCGCCGAGCCGCCGTTGCCGGCGATTAACACTTTTTTGCCCGCCTGGAGGGCTTTAGTGCAACCTTGTGCTATGGCCAAAATGGCCTCCATGGCGCTTTGGTCTTCTAACAGGGCCTCTTTGATGCGGATCGTATCGGCCAATTGCTTGCGGAAAAAATCTAGGCTCATGTTTGTTTGAGGTTTGGGGGCCCGGAGTTGAGGGAAAGACTGGAAGGACTCAGCATAGCGGATAGACCCCAAGCAATCAAGGGGTTTTGGCTGCCTCAAAAGAAACCCCAGAAGCCTAAAGCTAGGGCTGTGAAGCTCACCAATCGGGTTTGGATCGGTTGGGCGAGCCACAGGTCAAAGGCCTCGTCTAGCTTCCAAGAGCGCCTAAAATAAATCGCCAGCCCCAAAGCTAGCCAAACCCAAAGCAACTTCAGCCCCCAAGGCAAACCTTGGGCAATTAGGTTTTTAGTATAAACCAAGCGCAGTTTCCACGGGTCGGCGAGCGTTTGGGACATCACCCAGCGAGATTGGGCCCCCGCCCAAATCTTCACCCCCCCGATCTCCCCAGAAAAGCCGGTTTGCGGGTTTCTTCCTTCGCCCAAAATGAACTGGCCCACTGCCGGAGCGGGTTTAGCGGGTCTGGCGTTTAGGGGTACGGGCATCATATCCAAAAAAAGCCTAAACCCCGCCCCTTGTTTAACCAGTTGTACCAAAAAAGGCCGATCTAAGATAGGTCGTTGGGGTGTTAGGTCGGCTTGGGAATTGTAGGCGGAAAAATGAAATCGTTGGGTTTTAGTGTTTAGCCAAAAGGAGGCTTCGGTTACCCCCGCTGGATCACCGATCCAAAAGATATTGGCCAAATCATGTTTAACAGGCCGCTGTAAGCTGTGGGGCCAGACCCATAAACTTATCGAATAGTCGCCGTTTGGCAACGAAAGGACCACAGGGTCTTCTTGCTCCCCGGAAAAGATTTGGTTTTTTGTCCCTGCTGGCGAATAGGCGAAAGCTAAGTTTTCGGGGTTTATTCGCCAGGATTGATTCCAGGCGGCACCGGCTAACATAAAGGCACCGATCAAGGCCCCTAGTGCCCACCGGTCCCAAATAAGCGGTAGCCCTTTAGGCATCCTGCCTCTCCCTAAAAATCACCCAGCCTACGCCAAATAAGGTAGCCCATACCAAGGTAAAAGACAGGCCAGCGATCATCCAAAACAGGGTAGCTAAATAGGGGGGGCGGTAGGTTAATGCTATTTGAGAGATGCCCGCAGGCAAGGCAATGGCTTTAAAAGCTAAATTGACCCGCAAAATGGGGACCGACTTTTGGTTAAGTGTCGCCTGCCAATTGGGGTCCCACGTATCGGCGTAATAAAGCCATGCGGGCTGATAGGTGACTACCTGGATTCCCACCTGATTCGGTGAAAAATGGGTCACCTCTATTTGTCCCTCCAGCGGGAATTGGGTTACCGAGCCCGGTTGGAGCCCGGCGTCCACTAAGTCGGCTGGTTCGGCAAAAAAGGGCTCGCCCGGTTGGGCGAGCGCCACTGCCGAATTTTCCGCCTCCAGGGCCCCAGGTGGGCCAAACAGGTGTAATTTGGGTTGGTTACATCCCAATGCCGCTTGAATCGCTGGGCGTTGGAGAGGGTCGAAATAACCTTCCTCCAACCCCCAGGTTCGGCGGAGGCGCTCGATCAAGGGAGGGGCTAGATCGGTCCTGAACAAGGAGGTACAAACATCAGCCCCTAACCATTGTTCGGTCCCCCGATAAAGCACCCCATGGACCGGATGGGTGTCTCGCAAGCAACCCGACTGTCCGGTTTTTAGGCACATCTGATATTGTTCCTGCGTAAATACTGCCCGTTTTTTTGCGAATTCGGCGAATCCTTGGTTTAAAAAAGGATCGCTGACCCGAAAAGGTACAAAGGGCAGCGGTGTAGCCAAAAAACTCCCTTGGCCCTCCGGTTGGAGCAAGCCCGATTTGTCTAAATATCGATCGGCGCGGTAGCTGTTTACATCTACGACCACCAAGAGCAACAGCAACCAAACCGCGCTCCTTCTCCGCGCCAGGGCTAGCAGTAAAACACCGGCTACGAGCAACACCAAAGAAAGGGTGTGGTGGAGCCGCATTTCGCTTTGGCCGGGCCAATGCAGGATCATCGCGCCCAAGGAATAAAGCGCAGGCAACACCAACAAGTACAGCCGCTCCCCCCTAAGCAAGCGGTTATTCGGATGTTTTAGACTCATCACGAACCGGTCGAAACCAAACCCGGCGATTAGGAGTAAAAAGATTCGAGCCAACGGTAGGAGATGGCCTAGGTGCCGAAAAATATAAAAGGGGGGCAAATAATAAATTATAGGGGCCAAAAAGGACTGCGCCCCCGCAGAAAACAATAAAAGCAAGCCAAAGAAAAAAAACCAAGGTCCTTGCGCGCGCTTGAGGCGGGCTAGGCCCAGCAAGGCAAAAGGTAAGGCCAATAGCCCCGCGTAAAGCCCAAAATCCGGGTAGGCCCCCTCACCCCAGAGGGCCCCTTTGTAGGCCTCTGCCGCCGGGGGCATGGCCCAGGTTAAGAAGGTATCCAGGCTGACCCGACCGGCCGCGTCTCTGCCGGGGCTGCTTAAGGAAAGACCGGACTTTAAAAAATAACTTAAAATGAGGGAGGTGCAAAAGGCTGGCAAGAGATAGAAGAGCCATCCTGGCTCCCAAACCCACTTAAGTTTGGCCTGACCGCTCCAGATCCATAAAGGGATCAACAAGGCGGCGAGGCTCCCGGTTACAATCAAATTATAAGGGGGCAGGCCGACTAAACCGGTTACGCTTAGCAAAAAAAAGCCAGCGGCGATAAGTGCATGTTTTTGGGTGTCGAGCCCTCGTATTATCAGCCAAAAAACCAGCGGAAGACTATAAAAGATATGGAAGCTGTAATAAATTTGCCGATACCACAACAAGGTCCCGCCCAAGCTGAAACAGACAAATAAAACCGCCGCCCGGCTTTGATAAAGCCTTGTTCCTAAGAGGTAAAGCCCGAAGACAAAAATCACTTCGTTGATCAGCAGGCTTATAAAAAACAATGTTTTAACATCTTGTATCCCCAGGCCCATCGCTAGCGGCAACAATGCGGAGAGGCTGGGATGGAGCGAATTAAGCAAATACAGGTGGGCCGGGCGACCAAAGTCGATATAGGGACTCCAGAAGGGCAGTTCTCCGCTAGTGAGCAAATGCCGTAGGTAATGGAAGCCCGAAAAAAGATGAAAAAAGGTGTCGTGCGCAGGAACCCAATTGGACCCCAAATAAATCAGGCTAAAGAGCAAGTTGGGTAGGAGGGCTAATAGAAGGCCCGATGGCTTACGCAAGGACATCAAGGTACCGCGTTGGGGGTTTACCGAGCAGGCCGGTTGGTTCAACCTGCTTTTTGATCAGCCTGGGATGTCGGTTAGGCTATCTTTTATTGGATGCGATTGCAAAACCGGTTTTACCGGACGGATCACCTCGCGGATGATGTAGATCGGCCGACCTTTAACCTGCAAAAAGATGGTGCTTATGTAGAGGCCGATAATCCCTAATACCGAAAGTTGAATCCCACCTAGAAAGACAATCGCCGCCATTAGGCTTGGCCATCCAGGTTCGTGCAAACCTAGGTACTTCATCACAAAAACGATGATGCCATAAACAAAGGAACCGAAAGAAACAAATAAGCCTAAAAAAAGCGAGGCTTTAAGCGGGATATCAGAGAAACTAATCATCGCCCGTTCGAGATATCCAAAAATCACCCGCCGACTCAGCACGGGAAATTTAGTGTTTTCTCGACCGTCAAAGCGGGCGTCTCGATTATAATAAACCGGTTCTTGTTTAAAACCGACCCAACTAACAATTCCCCGGATATAAGGCTTTTGCTCATGAAGCTTTAATATTTCGAAGACCACCCGCCTCGTCAAAAGCTTAAAATCCCCTGAATCGACCGGTAAATAGATGTCGGAGATGCGGTTGATAAAGCGATAACCAAACTTGGTGATTAACATCTTTAAGGGATGTTCGCCTTCACGGGTAATGCGCGTGGTATAAACAACGTCTAAATCCTCGCGGCTACGCCATTTAGCGATCATCCGCGAGATCACTTCGGGCGGGTCTTGCAGGTCGGCGTCCATATAAACTACGACGTCCCCGGTGGTTTGGGAAAACCCAGCCAACACACATTCCGACACCCCGAAATTGCGGCTCATGTCCACGATCACAATATCTTGGCCTGCTGCAGCCTCCCGTTTCAAGATGGCCATGCTGCCATCGCTCGATTGGTCGTTGACAAACACCAGCTCGTAGCTAATCAGGTTCCCTTGAGCAATCTCGTCTTTTAGGGTTTTACGGGTGCGCGAGATTAGTTCATCTAAAACGTTTTCTTCGTTAAAAAAAGAAAAGACCACGGACAGGCTAGGCGCCGGGCGAACCGGCTCTGGGTAGCGTTCATTTTCAAGAGAAGCTCTTTCGGCGGGATCAAGGGTTTCCTTTTGCGACCACTTTGCGGCGATTTTAGCCACGCCACCTCTCTTAATCCACAGCCAAGCCGCAGCAATCACGAAAAGAAAAGCTAGTAAATAAAGGCCGAGCGAGTAAATTCTATGGAGAGCGGTTAAGGTGAAATAATCGGTTACTTGGGTTTGAAAAATCCAACGAATCTCTTCTTGGGTTAAGGCCCGCTCGTAAATAGCGAAACCACCTATAATTCCTTTTACTTGGCTAAAAGGCGCCAGACCCTTGCCCAGGTATAGGTGGTTCGAATTAGTTCCTGGCCGCGGCTCCGACCTATGTTCTTCCGCAAGGGAACCGTTGACATAAAGCGCGCTTTGCCCAGTCTCGTAGGAGATGGTTGCGGCAAGGTAGTACCGGCCCTGCGGCCCCGCTTGGGCGTTCCCATCGTAATGGACGTGATGGCTAAGGGAGTGGTGCGCGATTTTTTTAAGTGTGTTGATCCAAACCGATTGGCGGGGCTCACTCTTGAATTCGATGTTCCCGTCCCAAATCAAAGGCTGTATCACACTTCTCTCCTCCGGCATGACCCAAACAAGGAGGGTTTGCTCCGGTTTGTGATAGGACTGTTCGAACCAATTAGAGATTTCGAGATAGTCGCCGTGTTTGTCCTCCAGGCGGAGACCAAAGGATTGATAGTTTTGTTTGTTGTGGTAGATTAGCCCGGTTGGGGTAGACCCTTGGGTAGCCTTGACCGAGTTTAGTAAAGGGTAATAGGCAACCAATCCTTTCTCGACAGGGAGATTACCTGCTTTTAAGAGTTTCAGAGACAAACGGTTCGCCTGCGTTATTAAAGCAAGCGAACCCAACAGCAAGAGGAAGGCAAAAAAGGTACGGGAGCGATGTTTTTGTTGTGGATTCATAGTTTTAGTAAAAAAACTTGGTTCGACTCAAGCGAAGTCGCCCAGACCAGCCTAATTCATCAAAACGGAATCGGTATTGGTCCGCTTCGAGGGGATGGTCTATGGAAAAGAAAAGCCGCTCGTTAGGCTTCCAATCCCAATGGGATTTTTCATCTACCGTTTTCCAAGGGGCGGTACCGGTACGAGCCTCTAGGGTCCACTTTACTGGCATTTCCGCAGGGGTTTCACTATAAATTCGATATTTCGTGAATTTTGTTGGTCTGTCTAGTGTGAGGGTTAAGGTGATTGGTACTTTGGCTTCACTAACGTAGGTCAGACCGTTTAGCAAAAAGGCATATCGGGGGGTGCCTGGCCCCGGATAAGTGTCGCTGCCAGTGACTTGACCCAAAACGGCCCCTTGGGCCGTGCCTGAAAGGTCTAAAACATGCCGCCCCAGCCAGGAATCATCTGGAAATACCATCAAGTCACCAGACAGAAATTGGTAATCATAGTGATGGTGCCCAATGCCGCAACCTAGTTCCGATGCCATAAACGTAGCTAGACCAGGATGAAACAGGTGCGCGGTGGTGGCGTTGAGCCCAAAATCCATGACCAAATTGGGGTTTACATAGTTCGTCGCCCCCATATTACCCAATGTCGCCCATCGCAGCGGAACTCTGGAGGGTAGCTGAACATTGATTTTCGCAACATCGCTAATTCCCGCCGACCGTTTTCTGCCTGTAGCCAAGCCGTCCGACCGGTACAAAATAGTAAAACCAACATTAAAGCGCCGAGGGGCCAAAACCGTTTGTTCGCGGGCAACCAGCCGCCGGCTCGGTAAAAAATAAAGACCACAAAAATCCAAGCCATCGTTTGCAGGGCAAGGCTGGAACGAAATCCAATTTAAGAGTGTTGCACAAACCGCCCATCGATTTTACTGGATTCGCAGGCAATAGGATGCTATTACTTTGATATAAAACATTATCAAAGAGGCCACGATGAGCAGCAAACGCTTCCATACCGATCCCCGCTTCGCCGACGCGCTTATTCCCCATTCACCCCGCAAGTCCTTCTACGACCGGGTCGATGAGGTAATCGACTGGCGGCCCGTGGAAGCCTTGCTGCAAGCCAAATTGGGAAAGGAAGTAGGTTCCGTCGGTCCAACCCCCTTTCCGCCGTTGCCCCTGTTCAAGGCGGTCCTTTTCGCTCGCTGGAATCAGCTCAGCGAACGGGCACTAGAGGAGGCCCTGTACCACGATCTGCGGCTGATCCGGTTTTCGGGCCTCTCCATCACCAGCGACAAGCCCGACCACAGCACCCTCAACCGCTTCCGCAACGCCCTGGGAAAGGATGGCCTATACGAGGACCTGCTGACCCTGCTCAACGGGCAATTGGAGGCCGCCGGATTGCTAGTCAAGACGGGTGTCATCGTGGACGCCACTCTGGTGGAGTCTTCCCACCGTCCTCGCAAGGCCATCGCCGTTGAGCCGCAACCCGAACAGGACGGAGAGGTACAGCATGGACCGGATTCGGTGGTCCGCTACTCCGACGACCCTGACGCCACCTGGACCATTAAAGCGGGAAAGCCCGTCTACGGCTACAAAGCCAACGCTCTCGTCGATGCCAAGGAGGGTTTCCTGCTCGGCGGTCACGTCACCAGCGCCCACGAATCGGACATGAAGCAGTTGGAGCGATCCGTCCAGGGATTGGAGTCTGGGACCTTCGTGTTGGCCGACAAAGGTTACGCCAGCGCAGAGAACCGCGGCATCCTGAAATCCCTGGGACTGCTGGATGGGATTATGAAAAAGGCCGTCCGAGGCCGACCCTTGAGCGAGCAGGAAAAGAGCCTGAATCGGTCGATCTCCAAGCTTCGCTATCGGGTGGAGCACTGCTTCGGTTGCCTTAAACTGCACCTGGGCTTTGATCGGACTCGGTACCTGGGCAGGGAGAAAGTGGAATTAGAGTTCTACCTCGACGGCTTCGCCTTCAACGTCAAACGAGCAGTTGGCTTGGTTTCATAGGGATTGGTCTGCCCAAAATCTGGGCCAGACCCCCTAAATGGGGTCAAACCAGCCGATTGAGGAGGTCTGACCTGACGGGCGACAGTTCAAAAAAGCTGTGCCCAGATGAGAACTTGAACCGCTTGGCAAAATGCAACGGTCTTATCAGATTGTTAAAGTGAAAATGTTGGGTTTTTACCGTGCAGCGGTCTTATCAGATTGTTAAAGTGAAAATGTTGGTTTTTTACCGTGCAGCGGTCTTGACGAATAACATCTCTAAGGGAAAAACCAAAAGTGCCGTTGGAGGATAGGTCCATAAGGAGACCAGCAACAAGGGCAAATAAAGCGCGGCGCTAACCCAGGTTGGTTTTGCGCTCTTAAATAGATAATACCCCAAAATAACGGGAATCGCCGCTAAGATACCGGGGGTAAGGTTGGTCAGCCAAGCAACGTTGAAGGTTGCTAGGCAGCAACACAAATCCAACTGGCAGCGCCAGACGTAGGTTGGGCTCTAACCCTTTGAGTTGTCCCAGCAATAACCAAAGCAAGAGCCCATTAAGGAGCAAAAAGAGGTAGCTAACAAACCGGTGCAGATTAAAATCGGCAAAGTTACGCTCTAAGTGATCAAACTGGAAGTTGAGCAGCTAGATTCCAAAGGGTCTCGCAGCACCCCACAGATGGGAGGTTTCTGGAAACTCTTGGCCTTGCGGATAAAACCAGCGGAAATAGTTGTTGTGTTTGGCCCCGTCCCCTTGAAAAAGGGTTAGGTAGCTCATGGTAACGGCCACTAACCAAAAAAGCGCTTGCCCTAGTGCCAATTTACGCAAAGAATTCATGAGCTTTTGGAGCGGTTTTTAAAAAAATCAATAAAGCCCTTTGGCTTGGGCCATAAAATGAGCCGCAATCCCTACGGCTTCGTCGAAACGATTCTCTACGATTTGCGCCTCCAACTCTTCTTTGGTCCAAAGCACCAATTCGATACCCGTTTCGGGCTCCCCGACCTGGACCGCTTGGTCACAAAAAAAGAGGGTCACCTTTTTGGAAAGTCGGCTGGAGTCGAGGAAAAACTGCCCAAGATAGACGGCTTCTGGGGCCTGATAGCCGGTTTCTTCAGCGACTTCACGCAAGATAGCTTGGGCGGGAGTTTCATTAAGGTCCACCCCCCCGGCGGGCATCTCTAGGGTATAGGTGGCCATGGCTGGGCGGTATTGGCGGACCAACAAAAAACGCCCGTCGATGGAGCGAGTGAGGGCGGCCACGGCGTCTTCACTTTCTAAGGCATAAAAGTCCCGACCATCTTGGTGGGGAATTTTCATCAACCGGAACCAAGGGGTCGAAAAAACGGCTTCCTTTTGGTCGAAGTTAAAACCGGGGTCCGACATCCTTACCTTCGGGCGGCGGCCAAGATTTGGGAAAGCCCCATCCCTCGCTGCTCGTGTAACTCATCGCGAGAGGCAATCTCAAAACGGTAGTTTTCCGGGACCCCAAGCACCTTAATTTTAACCGGAATCCCACGTTCATTGGCAAAATAAAGCAACAAGGAGTCGAGGCCACCTTTGCCGACGAAGGTCTCTTCGAGGGAGATAATTTGCCGGTAGCGACCCATTAAGGCGGCGAGTGCATCGGGATCGAAGGTTTTTAAACCAAAGAAATCGACTACCCCCACCTCGTTTCCTTCGCTGGAAAGCTGAGCGGCGGCCTTAAGAGCGACATGAACTGGATATCCGGTCGCAATCAAGCAAGTCCCCTGGCCCTTTTTTAGCTCCGCAAAGCCGGTTTTTAGGGGAACCGGCCCTTCGTATAAACCCGGTTGGGGTTTGGAATCGAAGCGGAAATACTTGGGTTTTTTGCTAGCCAAGGCGTGATCCAAGAGCGCCGCTGCCGTGTTCCACTCGGCCGGACAAAAAACTTCGACGTTAGGCAACAGGCGCATAATCGCCAAGTCCTCAAAGGCTTGGTGAGTCGGCCCCGACATATCATAACTAAAACCTGCCCCTACCCCAATCAGGTTGACGTTTAGTTCTCTGATCTCCGACAAGATCGCCAGATTGACCCGCACCTGCTCGTAGCAACGCATGGTGATAAAAGGGGCAATGGCGTAGGCGAATACCGTATAACCTTCAAGCGCCAAGCCAGTCGCCACATTGATCAGATTTTGCTCGGCGATGCTGACGTTAATACAGCGTTTGGGAAATTCGGCCCTGATTTTGTCTAACACGGGCGCGCCAAAATCGGCGGTGAGGAAGAAAATCTTTTTATCTTCCTTCATTTTTTGATAAATGCCGTCCAGAAGGGCATCGCGCATGGTTTTTTTCTCTAGCCCCATTGTAACGCTCCGTCTTGGTCCACCAGTCGATCCACCTCGTCGGCCTTGACCATTAAAATATGGGAAAGCGGATGGTTTTCGATCGAGGTCCCACGGCCTTTGATCGTTTTGGCGATGACCACCTTGGGT
This sequence comes from Candidatus Lambdaproteobacteria bacterium RIFOXYD2_FULL_50_16, assembly GCA_001783695.1. Lineage (GTDB taxonomy): Bacteria > SAR324 > SAR324 > XYD2-FULL-50-16 > XYD2-FULL-50-16 > XYD2-FULL-50-16. The sequence goes on along the minus strand of MFNE01000033.1, from coordinate 11,946 downwards.
TTGCCCTTTCGTTGGCTTTTGGCTTGGGCTAGGGTCGGGTGCAGTTGTTCGATGTCGTGCCCATCCACCTCGAAAACCTCCCAGCCAAAGGTGTCCAGCTTGGCTTTGATCGGGGTCCAGTTAAGGATGTTTACCGACAGGTCAAGCATGCCGATGCCGTTGTCGTCGATAATCAAGGTTAGGTTGTCCAGGCCATGATGGGCGGCGAACATGATCGCTTCCCAATTAGATCCTTCGGATAGTTCTCCATCCCCAACGAGCACCAAAACATCGCGGTCATCCCCCTTGTTTTTTTGGCCCAAGGCCATGCCGGAGGCGACTCCCAAGCCGTGGCCCAAGGAGCCGTTAATAGTTTCGTAGCCGGGGATGATGGGGTCGGGAATCCCGCCTAAAAAACTGCCGGCCGTGCAAATGCGCTCAAGCTCTTCCAGCGGGAAAAAGCCGCAATCTGCCAAGATGGGATACATACTGATGGACCCATGGCCCTTAGAAATCACGAAGCGGTCGCGCCCCTCCCAGCGGGGATTTTTAGGGTCGTATTGGAGAAGGTCGCCATAATAAAGACAAACAAAGGTCTCTACATCGGACAACGAAGAAGCGACCCGCGTTTCTGGAGCCCGTTTGTGCAGCAGCAGGGTCTGATTCCAGACCCATTGCGCTTTGGCTTTGAGTTGTTCGAGCTTCTGGGGCGAAAGTTGATTGGCCATGAATCCCAATGATAAAAGTTTTCTAAATAGCCAAATTCTCTGGTAAACCGAGCTTTGAGCGTAGTCCCGCAAAGGCTATTCGTAAAGCCTAAAATAGGCAAGACCAGTCCTTACCGGGCCCTTTCAGTCTCCTAAAATTATCTTAGGAAGTGAAGGTAGCTAGCTCTGGCCGGGAGGTAAACCGGGGTTCTGCCATAAAGGGCTAAAGGCGCCTAGATGCCCAGTCGCAATCGTTTTTAGAGCCTTTCCCCTTTGCCTGCAATTTTATCGGAGCTTATTGAAACGCATAAAGGTACAACTCCACCTTGGTGGGGGCAAGGCTAACCCGATTTAGGATCCTGGCGTTGAGATCTCTAATTTCATATAGCTCATGCTCATAATTCGCGAACTGGTGCCAACTGTTAGGGGCGACCCTTCGTGATTCGAGCAAGTTGAGGTAAGACTGATCCTCAAGGGGTTCCCAGCTTAGGAGCAAGTCTCCCGGCTGGGCGGTTTGACGCGCTTCGGTGAGGTCGTGGTCTATGGTTAGATAAGACTCGCCCAAATGTTTGGGTAGGTAATAGGTATAAAACTGGTTCGGGGCGGTGGCTAAGTCCAAATAAACCGGCCATTGATTTTGGGTTAGGATATGGAGTTGGTGTTTGGGCGCTCCGGTTAGGAGGGAGCCTGTATCAACCCCCCGGCGTTGGTCGAGCCAGTTTAACAAACCAAATTGTTGTTGGTTAAATTGAAGGAAATTGGTCATCTGCGTATATCCCACCCAACCGATTAACAGGCCACAAACGAGGAGCGCTAACCGCGTCTGTCCCCTTCGACCTTGCGCCCTGGCGGTGTTGGCAGACTGCCAGATCCCGAAATAGAGCCCCGTTAAGAGCAGCGCTATTCCCAAATAGGTGCTGGAAAAAGTGCGCAAGAGTTTTAAAGACGGAGACATCGAGATGGAAAGCGCGGCAAAGGCCATGGCCAACACCAAAAGCCCGCCCCCTGCAAACAAAGGGACACGAGGCCGAGGCTGGCGAAAAACCAAGGGGAAAATGAGGACGCCTGCCAGCAATAAAATCAGTGCTGGCCGCTCGAAAAACCAAAAATACAAAGGCACCTGGAAATGGTAAATGGGGTCTTTTTGAATCCCCAACTGGGCTACCGCCTGCAAGGTGAACTCAATGTTACGTTCGAAGGCCTCGACATAGCCACTCCCCGTTCCTCCTTTGGAAAACTCGTTGATGCCAACCACTCCTGCCAAACAGATCAAACCTGGGATTAACAGGGCCAAGGTTACCCCCAGATTGGCTTGGAGTTGTTTTCGACTCACTCCCTTGCCTATTCCCTTAAACAGGCTACCAAAACCGGCGGCTAGCCCGACCCCGCCGACATAGGGCCAAGCGGAGACGTGGGTAAAAAAAGCGGCCAGTCCGAAAACGCAAGCCAGTCCCGCCCGAAGCGCCAGAGGTCCAATCGGGGCCGTTTTCAGAGGCCAAGCGCGCGCTCTTACTAATTGAGCAAAACCAAAGAGGTTCACCCCAAACCCCAGGGTAAAAAAAAGCTTGATCCCCGTGTAACCCCACCAAGTCAAACCGGCGATGAGGGTCAGACTGGTGTAATAAAAGCCTAACAAGGCCCACCAAAACAGCCAAGGAGAGCCAAAGGCCCGCACAAAAAGCCGGTGGATCCAAAAACCGGCGAATCCAAACAAGAGGAGATTTAAAAAGCCGATGCTGTCCAGACTGGTAAAACCTAAAAGCTCCCCAATCAACACCTGAACCCAAGCGGCTAGATAAAACAAGGTGGGCTTGGTATAAATTCCCCGGCTAGGGATCAAGGGTCGGCAGAGCCCCCAGCCCTCCTGGTGAAAACATTGGACTAAGCGGTCGGTTTCTTCGGCAAACGCCATTTCGTCGCTAGGGATAAAATGGAGTGGGTAAAGATAAGCGAAGTAGCTTAAGGCTAAACTTAGGTGAAGCGCCAAAAACCAGGAGCATTTCCAGGGGGCACCCCAACCTTTGGGGGTCGGGGATACCAAGGCCGGAGTCTCTAAGGGTTTGGTCGTGGGGTCTAAAAAACGCCGAAAAAGCGGGAGGCATAGGAAGCAGAGAAATATGGCCACCAACGCTCGTAGTCCCCAAACTAAGGCGCTTGGCGCCAACCAATGCTTGACCTTAACGGCGGACTGCGCCAACGCCCCTATCTCCTTAGGTGTGAGCGCGCGAGACCAAAGTCCGACCTGGTTGAGTAACATCCCGTCGATGCCCAAGGCCTCTTGGCCCCCGGACAAAACCAATAGACTGGCGCCATCCAGCGGGTACGGATGGCCAAATGGCCCTTGGTTGGTGAGGACGCCGTCCAAATAAAGGGCGACCTCGTTCCCCTCCGGTTTTAGGACCAAGGCTACATGGTAATAGCGCCCAACCTCCAATTCAGCCGCCTCCATATTAACTTTGCCGGCGCTGGCATCAAGATGGAACAGACGTTTTTCAAGGTTGTAATAGAGGCCCAAACGAGGGTTGCTATGAAAGACTCCAGGGTTGGATAACAGGATTAAATTACGGTAGCCCGCGGAAATTTGCGGAGGCATGATAAAGCCAAAGGCTAAGGTTTCCCCGGAAAATGGGCGCTCGTTTAAAGGGGTAGCCAGGAGATACTCTGGATTGGCGGAGCCACTGTTGTCCGCCCCCAGTCCTAGATATTGGCCCCGCATTCGCATGCGCGCGGGCTGGCTGGAAAGGGACCCGGAATCAAAGCCCAGCGCTGTTTCCGGTACGGAATTTAAGGGGAGCCAAAAAACGGGATTTGGGACGGCGGGGTCAAGAGCGTCACTAACCTTGCTGACCTTTTCGGCCCACTGGCGATGGATCTCTGATTCTGCGAAGGGGTCAAAGCTGTGGATCAATAGGGCGAACAAAAAAAGCGCTAGCGCCCCTTTTAAAGACCAAAAAGTCCAAGCGAGGGGGCTTCGGCCCGGTGGTCTCATATCATTAAACTAGTGGAAGTTTTACCTAGTTCGAAGGATGGCCCCCACGGGGGCAAGCCAGGGATTTGCCCTGCTGGATATTACCCTTAGTAAATGCAGAAACCGGCCAATTAAAAAACCCAGACCTACTTTTGCCAAACCCTGAAAATTTGGGAACCCCTTTAGGTTTTCAATAGGTCGTCTAGGTAGGGGTACCGGCTTAGGGCTCCAGCCCAAATTTATGACGAACAAATCGTTCCCGAATAATTTGATAGAGGTAAGCACTGCCCCAACGGATGATTTGCAGTTTTCTTTCTCCGCCGATCCGGGCCGGCTCATCGCCCGGAATTTCGCCAATTTTTAATTTAAGTCGAGCGGCGCGAGCCGAAAGCAGAGGTTCCCAGCTAATTTTGGTGTGGAAAAGCCGCTCAGGAAACTCGTAGGTGTAATCCTTGTCGAGGTCGAGATCAAAAATCAGCTTGGTTTTATAAGCGCGATACATCACCATCACGTCGGTATATTTGGACCCAAAAAGGACGTTGACCAAATTGGTAAAACACCAGTTGCCGAAAGCGGTGATGATATCGTCATCTTCCGAGACCGCTTCGTCTTTATACCGAGAAACGATCACCATGTCGTAACCCTCTTTCATTTTCTCGATCAAAGGGGGCAACAGTTCGGGGACGGAGTTTCCGTCTGGGCTAAAGGTGATTAAGACCTCCCCCTTGATCTTGTCGTAAACCTCGTCCCAAGCGTGCCTTATCCCTTTCTTCTTTTGAACGTAATATTCATAGCCTTGCTCCTGGTACCATTCGATACTCCCATCGGTGCTGTTGCCATCGAGCATAATGATTTGATCGACCCAAGCGGGATCAATCTTCGGCATAATGGCTTTTAGGCCGTCTAGTTCGTTAAGCGCTAAAATAGCAAGGGTCACTTTCATACGATGGGCACTGAAGGCTTTTTTATGGGGTGAAGAGTACAAGTTGCGCCCAGATATAACGACCTGAAGCAAAAAAGTAAAGGGTAACTCTTGGATCGCCAAACGGCGGCTATTTTAAAAAACCAAGTCCATTTCGCATCTTTTCAAGGCGGTGGCCCCTCAAGCCGGGGGTCTGGCGGGATTAGTCACCGGCGCTAAACGGCATTTTCCGTACGCCCGGTGAGGCAATTCTGTAAAAAACGGAGAAATTTATAACGAAAAAGGGCCCAACAAACCAAAGGCCTTGGGGAAAATGGCGGCGGGGACGGAAACTCTTTGTGCTTTACAGAGAAGGGTCCTCTAATTAGAATTGTCGCTCGACTGCTTTAGATCGAAACTGTGGGACTTCAACACAACCATGGGTTCGCTCAGCACAACCTCTGGGAATTATAAAACTTGACTGGCCTTTGATGCAAGACAACATCACCTGCGAAGATTTAGATATGTTGGTGGACTTCCTTAAACAGGACCCACCCCTGCGGTTGACGCAGGCGAGCAAGGTGAAGGCTTTTGAAGAGGCTTGGGCCAGATGGGTTGGGGTTAAACATTGCGTCTTTGTAAACTCAGGAGCCTCGGCGAACTTGATCACTATGGCTGCCCTAAAATACAAGGTGGGCGAAGGGGAAGTGATTGTTCCTAGGTTGACCTGGACTTCGGATATGGTTTCGGTGGTGCAAGCGGGGATGACGCCGATTTTTGTTGATATTGACCCCCGCACCTTGAGCCTGGATAACGACCAAGTCTTGGCGGCGATTACCGACAAAACCAAAGCGGTGTTTATGGCCCACGCCCAAGGGTTTAACGGCTTGACCCAGAAACTCTTAGACGAACTAGACAAACGGGGCATCCTGTTGATCGAGGATGTTTGCGAATCCCACGGGGCGACCTTCAAAGGCAAAAAGGGTGGCGCCATTGGCTTTGCCAGCAATTTTTCTTCTTATTTCGCCCATCATAGAATGTGGAATTTCGAAGAGGTAGTGCTGGCGGCGGCAACAGGTTGCGCCAACCTTTTGTGCAGCCTTACATCGAGTCGGGCACTTATTGGGAATATCCGGTGACCGAGCATTTCCATTTTACGGATTTTATGTCGGCAACCACCCTGAACTCACCAAAGAGCGAATTGCTCAACTCTGCACCCTACTTAACAACGCCTGATTTTGATCGATAAAAACGCAAAAATATTTTTGGCCGGACATAGGGGGATGTTGGGTACGGCCCTGCTCAAGCTCCTGGCGGAGCGGGGGTACCAGCAGGTAGTGACCAAGACCCATGAGGAGTTAGATCTAACCAATCAACAGGCGACCCAAGCCTTTATGGCGGCGGAAAAACCGGAGGGAGTCATCATCTGCGCCGCCATGGTTGGCGGGATCGTCGGTAACAAAACCTTCCCCGCTTTTTACTGGCACACCAACATAACCATCCAAACCAACCTTTTTGAAGCGGCGGCCCAAACCGGGGCCAAGGCGGTGGTTTTTTTC
>MFNE01000033.1:3220-5819 GCA_001783695.1 Candidatus Lambdaproteobacteria bacterium RIFOXYD2_FULL_50_16 | reverse complement strand
CAACCGATGGCCGAAGATCAACTGTTCGCTGGGCACATTGAGGTGACCAGCGAGGCCTACGCCGCCGCCAAGATCGCCGGGGTGTTAGGTTGCCGGGCTTATAACATCCAATATCCAAAAACCAAGTTTTTGGCTTTGGTGCCTAATAGTATGTACGGCCCTGGCGACAATTTCGATTTGGAAAACAGTCATGTGCTTTCGGCACTGCTGCGCCGTTTCCACGAAGCCAAACAAAACGGGGTCCAGGAACTCACCCTTTGGGGGTCGGGAAAACCGATGCGCGAATTTTTATACGCGCCTGATGTCGCCGATGCGACCCTTTTTGCGCTGGAGAACGTCGAGCGATTTGAAAACAGCCATTACAACATTGGGTCTGGAGACGAGCTTTCGATCAAAGGCTTGGCCGAGACCTTGGCCCAAGTGGTCGGTTGGCAAGGAGAACTCAAGTGGGACACCGACAAGCCCGATGGGACCTTTAGGAAACTTTTAGACTCCTCCCGCTTCCGCGCTTTAGGTTGGAATCGCCATACCCCTTTTGACCAGGGACTCGCGGCGACCTACCAATGGTTTAAAGCCCATATAGACGGGAAGGGCTGATGCCGGGGCTAGGGCAAGCAGTGGTTTTGGTCGGAGGCAAGGGCACCCGACTAGGGGAGCTCACTCAACAAACCCCCAAACCCCTTTTGCCGGTCGCCGGTCGGCCTTTTATCGACTATTTGCTCCACTGGCTTTTTGACGAAGGGGTCGATTCGGTGGTGTTGTCCGCCGGATATTTAAGCGAGCAGTTTGAGCAGGCGTTAAACGCCACCGAAGGATATGGGGGCCGGGTGCGATTGGTCACAGAGCCCGAACCTGCTGGCACCGGCGGGGCGCTTCGTCATGTGGAACCCCTGTTGGCGGACCAATTTTTTTTACTTAACGGCGACTCTTTATTTAAGGTTCGCTTGTCCGAATTAGCCGGTCTTAATGCCGACGAGCCCTGGATTGGCAAGCTGGCCTTGCGCTGGGTGCCCGATGTGGCTCGTTATGGGTCGGTGGTTTTAAAAAACCGCCAGATCGAGAGCTTTACCGAAAAAGGGGCCCGTGCCCCTGGCTTGATCAATGGGGGCATCTACCTCTTAAAAAGGGAGATACTCCGAGAGATCAACCAACTTCCATGTTCCATCGAAACCGACCTCTTTGCTCCATTGGCGGCCCAAGGCCGGCTTTGGGGACTAGAGATGGATGGTTATTTCTTGGACATAGGTGTACCCGAGGATTATCAACGAGCCCAAAGCGAAATCCCCGCTCAATTTGGCGGAAATTTGGCTTAGGCCCAATCTCAACCTTTCGAAGGTATTAATACAATGAGCCAACCTCAGCAGATTTTGATTACCGGCGGTGCCGGGTATTTGGGTAGTATGATGGTGCCTATGTTGCTGGACTTGGGCCACCAGGTCACGGTTTTAGACAACTTTATGTTTCATCAGGCTTCCCTAAACTCCTGTTGCGCCAACCCAAATTTTAAAGTCCACCGGGGCGACGCGCGCGACGAAGCGACCATGAAGGCGTTGGTAAAAGACGTGGATGTGGTGATCCCCTTGGCGGCCTTAGTCGGGGTTCCTTTGTGTAATCGCGACCAGATTGGCACGATCACCACCAACCGCGACGCCGTGATCCTGCTGACCAAAATCCTTTCGAAGCAACAACGGATTTTGATGCCTATCACCAACAGCGGTTACGGGATTGGCGAAGCTGGCAAATATTGCACCGAAGAAACCCCGCTCAAGCCGATCAGTACTTATGGCAAAACCAAGGTAGAGGCCGAAGCGGCAGCCTTGGATTTCGGCAACTCGATTAGCTTCCGTTTGGCAACGGTGTTTGGAATGGCTCCGAGGATGCGGATGGACCTTTTGGTAAACGACTTCGTTTACCGCGCCTTTTACGACCGCGCCGTGGTGCTTTTTGAATCCCATTTCAAACGCAATTACATCCATGTTCGCGACATTGCCCGGGTTTTTATCCACGGCATCGACAATTTCGAAAAGATGAAAGGCGAGCCTTACAACGTGGGGCTTTCGGACGCAAACCTGTCCAAGTTAGAGCTTTGCCAGCAGATCAAAAAACATCTGCCCAACTTCGTCTTTTTGGAAGCCCCGATTGGCGAAGATCCCGACAAAAGGGACTATATCGTGTCCAACGCCAAGATCGAGGCCACCGGGTACAAGCCGATGTACGGGCTAGACCACGGGATTCCAGAGTTGATCAAAGGTTATACGATGCTTAAAAATAGCATTTACGGGAACGTCTAACCGGCTTTGCCAGAGGGTTCGCCCTCTGGCCCTGTTAGCAGCGCAATCTAACCAAGAGAAAAGCATGATTATTTCACAAACGCCGCACCGAATCTCTTTTTTTGGAGGAGGGACCGACTATCCTCCTTACTACCTCGAACATGGGGGGAAGGTGTTGGGGACGGCAATTGACAAGTATTGCTACTTAAACGTTAGGGCGCTGCCGCCGTTTTTTGATCACAAACACCGGATCGTTTACTCGGCGACCGAAAACGTGAACGAATTGGACGAGATCAATCATCCTTCGGTGCGGGAAACCTTGCGCCATC
>MFNE01000033.1:2328-3101 GCA_001783695.1 Candidatus Lambdaproteobacteria bacterium RIFOXYD2_FULL_50_16 | reverse complement strand
AGATCAAACCTTTGCCGCTTATGGCGGACTTAACCTAATCGAGTTTTTGCAATCTGGGGAGATTGTGGTCCACTCGGTTATTATTAGACCAGAGCGGCTGCAACAGTTCGAGGGAAACCTCATGTTGTTTTTCACCGGTTTAAGTCGGATTGCGGCCGAGGTCGCCAAGGACCAAATCGCCAACATTCCCAAAAAAATCGATACCTTAAATACCATGAAGGGAATGGTCGATCAGGCTTACAGCATCCTCACCGATGGCAATCTCGAATTAGACGCTTTTGGCGAACTCCTCAATGATACCTGGAAGCTCAAGCGCAGTTTAAGCGCGAAGGTGACCAATGATCATGTAGATGAGATATATAGCCGCGCGATTAAAGCCGGGGCCATTGGCGGCAAGCTGCTGGGCGCCGGGAATGGGGGTTTTATGTGCTTTTATGTTAAACCCGAAAAGCGAGCCACGGTTCGTAAAGCGTTAGGTGATTTGATCCATGTCCCCTTCAAGTTCGACTTCGATGGTTCTAAAATCATCGTGTATCAACCCAACGAAATTATGTAGCTTGTGCCCAATCTAGCCCAGCGACCAATGGCTGATTCGAACCCCTCCCTGATTTCCCGATTCCTACTGACCGGTTGTCTCCCTCAGCAAAAGGGGGGCCTGGGGCTTTGGCTCAAGTTTTTGCTGGTTTTGTTGCCCGTGTTTTATCTGATTTACCTCAACGTTTATAGCATCGAAAACGTCCACCACGACCAAACCCGTTATTTTCGGGAATTTT
>MFNE01000033.1:0-2319 GCA_001783695.1 Candidatus Lambdaproteobacteria bacterium RIFOXYD2_FULL_50_16 | reverse complement strand
TCGGCTTGGGCAGAATGCCAAGTGTACAAACATGTGAAAGTCCCGGCGCAGTTGACGTTGTCCCCGAAAAGTGGACTGTTTTAAATGTTAGAGTTTTGATAAATCCCCCAAAGGAGGATCGACCTGAAAAAATCAAAATTCTCAGATCAACAGGTCAGCCTTGCACTACTGGAAGCAGAGCAAGGCACATCAGTCCAAGAGGTTGTCAGAAGAATTGGAATCACCGAGCAGACCTTTTACCGGTGGAAAAAGAAATATCAAGGGATGATGCCCTCTGAACTGCGAAAGATGAAGCAGATTGAAGAGGAGAACAGCCGCTTAAGAAAGCTGGTCGCCGATTTATCTCTAGATAGAGAAATGCTTCAGGAGGCGCTTAGAAAAAAGTTCTAACGCCTGATCACAAGCGAGTTCTAGTGGATCATTTAATAGACTGTTTCGAAGTCAGCAAAAGGCGATCTTGCCAAGTCGTTGGATTGAAAGATCTGTTTATTACTACAAGGCCCGCAAAGACGATCAGGCGTTTTTGGAAAAAAGAATTTAGGAAATCGCTTCGACTAGGGTCAGGTACGGCTACAGCCGGATCCATATACTCTTGAAACGAGAAGGCTGGCCGATCAACCGAAAGCGGGTGTATCGGTTGTACAAAGAGGAAGGGCTCCAATTGGAAAAGAAAAAGCCCTGGAGGTTTAAGAAGTATCGGGCTCGAAATGTAAGCAATGGAATGGTTCCCTCCTTGAACAATGCTCCGTTAAGGGGCACTATAAAGGGTAGAACGAGTTTTGTATTAAACTCAAAAAAGGAGTCACCATGAATCGGAAAAAAATCCATGTTCTGGGAATTGATCTGGCAAAAAATATTTTCCAGTTGCACGGAATAGACAACCTCGGTCAGGCCTGCTTTAAGGGTAAGCTTTCCAGGAATAAGCTTCTGGCATTTTTTGGCGAGCTTTCACCCTGTGTTGTCGCTATGGAAGCTTGTAGCGGAGCCCATTACTGGTCAAGGAAGGCCAGAATCTCTGGGCATGAAGTGAGAATGATCGCGCCGCAGTTTGTAAAACCCTTTGTTAAGGGGAACAAAAACGATGCTGCTGATGCGGAAGCGATTGCTGAAGCGGCGACGAGACCTTCCATGCGATTCGTCTCGGTTAAAACACCTCAGCAACAGGATATCAATGTGATTCATCGTGTTAGGCAGCGCTTGATCCACAACCGAACCCAACTTGCCAACCAGATTAGGGGCGTCCTTGCGGAATATGGGATAGTCATGGCCAAAGGCCGCCAAAAGGTGGGTAAGCTGATTCAAGACCTGTTAGGTGGTGAACAGAGCCCAAGCGATTTGACCCCTTTGACAATGGACCTGCTCGGTGAACTATGGGATGAGTGGAATCGCCTCGAAGAAAAAATTAGTCAGCAGGATGTGCGAATAGCAAAAATTTCTGCTGAGACTGACGAGTGCCAGAAGCTGGAACAAATTACTGGCATTGGAAAGATCACCTCTACAGCATTGGTGGCCGTCATGGGAAGTCCACACAATTTCAAGAATGGAAGACAGTTAGCGGCTTTCCTGGGGTTAGTACCAAAGCATAGCGGCACAGGCGGGAACAACCGAATTGGAAAAATCAGCAAAAGGGGCAATGTCTACCTTAGGTCTCTCCTGGTACATGGAGCAAGATCAGCCTTGCGAGTGATATTGCAACGATTTCGCTCGGGAACAACTGTGCTGGAAGGTTTGGAAAAAAGATTCTATTTGATGTATGAGAAAAAAGGCTATAACAAGACCTGCGTAGCTCTCGCTAACAAAATTGCTCGAGTCTGCTGGGCCTTGCTTGCAAAAGGTGAAGATTATAGCCCACAAAAAGCATTTCATATTGTCTAACCCTTTCGAAGCAATAACGGCTATTGACGGGAAAACAGGTCGGACCGGCTTCCCAAAAACCTATACCGGGCGATGATTCATGAAATCGTGTAAGCGATTAGGAGGGGAAGCGCAGAATCCATCAGGGCGCTGGAATAAAAGATTCCTGAAAAGACGCCGGATATACGCAAGCTTCTGACTCGTTAACTGAAATTGCCGGTTATCGCTTTGGGATTGACAATCAGAGGGAACCATATGCGCCCAGTAAACCACACCTTCCGCAAGTTGCGCGGTTCTGTATTCTTAAGGCTGAACCTCAAGGGAGCAGCTGATGAAACGGGATTGGGCAAAGGTGTCCTGGATCGGGTTGCAAGAGGAATTTTTCCACCGGGTTTTATGATTGACCTTTTCACTTTTACCCCGCCAAAAGGGCGGGTTCTTCAGCCAGCATTTTCGCTAGCTTTT
>MFNE01000032.1 GCA_001783695.1 Candidatus Lambdaproteobacteria bacterium RIFOXYD2_FULL_50_16 | reverse complement strand
GATTCTCCGTTAGAGGCTACCCAACTATAGCAATATATATCAGATTGTTAAAGTGAAAATGTGAGGTTTTTACCGTGCAGGGGTCTAAAAGAGCAAAAGCTGGTCCCCATCACGGTCGATGAAAGACTTTTAGCCCGCTACTCAAAAACCGTTCGGGTCAACATCAGCCTATCGGGCAATCAACTGGAAAAAATTGATCAGCTTGCCAAGGCCCAAGGCCTCAACCGCTCCGAGTTTTTGGTGCAGGCCGCTTTGCGCCAGGAGGGATAGTAAATTCTAAGCACACCCTTTGCTTCGAAACCTGTCGGGGGGCATTTCACTTTTTAAATGGGGATGCTGTACTGGAATTCCATATCTTTTTAAATTGATGAACCATCCTACGCCAGCGTTCGCCTGCTATTGTCAGCTAAAAAAGGCTATGTTAGTCTAAACAGAGACGAAGAGGAAACTGAACAATGAATATCGAACCTAAAAGCTTGTTTGAGCAGCTCCAGCAGGAGTTTGACAGCATTGTTCCTCCTGCATGGTTGCAGGCAATTCAAACTGATGCACAGGCTTTAGCACTCAAAGAGTTGCTGAAAAAAATTGAAAAAGAGCTTCAAAAATTGCAGGTAGCCGGAAAACGGGATTTCAAAATTTCGTTTTTGGCAGGCCAGGTCTGCGTACTCTTGAATGAAAAAAACAAAGCCGCTGAATATTTTGCCGAAGTCTTTTCTAATTCGGAAAGCACCTCGGATTATCTAAGCGCCAGCCTGATTAATTTGTTGAAGGTAAGCTTAGTCTCCGAAAGCCCAGTGGCAGTTTCATCTTTGATTGATAAAAATCGTGGGCGCTTTGAACTTGGACTAAAGAACCTTGCAATCCTTTCACAGACAATTTCCGATGGACTTCAGCCTGAATGGATTGTGAGTCTTTTCGATCCTGCCCAGATTTCATCGAAAAGCGTGGGATATTTGTTTATCCAAAGTCAAAAAGGAGAAATTGAGGATTTGGTGAATTTCCATATCTCAAAGGCTGTTCGCAAAACTGCAAATCGCTTGCTGCAGGAAGCGATGACGCTCAATATTGCTGAGCACGATCCGAAAATGGCATTGCAGTTTCTAATTTGTATGCTTGCTTATGTGATAGTTTCAGCAAACAACACAGAGGAGGACGTGATTGCTGGACTGGTTTCCGTACCCTTCAGACCCGAATTTGCGACAATTTTTGAGGTTGAAACGGTACGGGCCTCTGAGGAACTTGTCCTTGAGTTGGGGACTTGACTATTGTTTCCTCCTTCTGCTCATCACGACTGGTTTAGTAAAGGTTTGGAAGAGCAGATGCGCACTGAACTTAAATTGGTCGAAAGCAAAGTCCGCAAAGGCGAGTTCCCGGTGGGCTCTGAAAGGAAAATTGTCGTAGAAAAAGAGAACCGTTTTATTTTTTATCTTATCCCCTTCCACAAACTGACCATTGTTTGTCAGGTGGTCTCAGGTAGAGGCTTTGTTTTTAAAGGTCCTTGTGTGCGTGAAAACGGAAAATTGGTTTTAGACCACCAAGCTTTAAATAAACTCAAGTCCCCAGGGCTGGAGAGTCTGCGTTAAGAAATCCTGAGAGCCCGTTTAATGCGCAGATCGGAGAAGTAAATTAGGGAGCAGCCCGCCTATTATAGGTTTACCGCCCTTATTTAGTTGTATACCCCTGGTTGGTAGAATGCCACAAACAATCACCCCCCTTAATTCCCCTACTTACTAGTCATCTGGTAAACCCCGTCCCAGTTTTTGGGTGGGGGGGATTTGAGGAATTGTTTGCAGCGATCTAGGAATACTTGGCCCGTGGGGTCGCCTTGTTTGGCGCAGTGGGAGAAGTATTTGGCGGCTTCGGTCCAGTCTTGGGCGCGGTAAAGCTTGAGGGCTTTGGCGAAGTATTTGTTTCGCTTGGCGATTTCTTCGTTTAGCTGGCCCTTTGGCGCTATGAGTTCGTAGATACGGATGGGCTCGCTTTTGCCCACCACCCGGATCAAATCTAACTCTCTGGTTTCACAGGCGTCGCCAATCGCTTCCTTGGTGTTTTGCGAGATCATAGTGAAGCACTTGTACTGTTTATTGACCCCTTCTAAACGGGCGGCTAGGTTCACGCCGTCGCCCATCATGGTATAATCCATCCGCTGAGCCGAGCCCATATTGCCCACCACGGCTACGTCGCTGTTGATGCCGATGCGCATGTATAGTTCTGGCCTAGCCTCTTTTTCCCACTGTGCCCGCATCTCCCCAAGCCGGGTTTGCATCTCCAAAGAAGCCAGGGCGCAGCGTAGCGCGTGATCTGCTTGGACGACGGGCGCACCAAAAAAGGCAATAATAGCGTCCCCTTCAAATTTATCTACCGTGCCCCCGTGACGCATAATAATATCAGTCATTACGGTTAGGTATTCATTGAGCAATTCGACCAACTCCTTTGGGGTCAAGGCTTCGGAAATGGTTGAAAAACCTTGCACGTCCGAGAAAAAGGCGGTGATCTCCCGTTGTTCGCCACCTAGCTGCAAACTTTTGGGATTTTTCACCAATTCTTCGATAATTTCAGGGGATAAGTATTGGCCGAAGGCGCCCTTGATAAATCGTTTGTCCTTTTCCTCCCCAAAATACTGAAAAAGCATAATGCCTAACCAGTTCAGCAGGATAGTCAACAAAACATAAACAAAACTAATCCAAGTTTGGTTATTTTCTACGGACCAATAGTTGGCATAGAAAAAACCACCACCCAACACTAACACTAAAAGTGCCCCAGGCAACGCCCGCAGGCGAGGTAAAACCAAACCCAGAAACAACCCCAAAACCAAGACCACCGCTAAGGTTAATACCTGGGTGAAGTCGGACAGGTAAAAATAGTCCCCATAAATCAGGTTATCCAGCAGGTTAGCATGGACCTCAACCCCTGGAAAATCGACTCCTACTGGGCTGGTTCGCAGGTCAAACACCCCTACTTCGGTCGCGCCTAAAAGTACAATTTTATCCCGAAGCGCGTCTTTGTCCACCTTACGATTAATCAGGTCCCAGACCGAATAGTTCGGAAAAGTAAAGGCCGGGCCTCGATAATTGATCATAACCGAGCCGTCAGACGCGGTGTCGATGCGTTGTTCGCCCACCAAAAACGCCTCAATTCCCGATTCGTTTACCAGCATTTTAATCGGAGCGTCGTCGTAGTACCGCCTCAGAATCTGTAAGTCGAGGCTTGGATAATATTGCTCCCCATATTGCAAAACCAGATGCACCCGGCGCACGGTGCCGTCTTCTGGATCGGGAAAGACGTTAAAATATCCGGCCTGACTGCCCTTGGGAGAAAGCTGGGCAATGTTGGATTCGACCGCGCCCACTTGATAAACCGGGGCAAACTCCAAGTGATTCATCCCGTGGATCACCTTAATTGCCGAACCCTCAATCATCTTGGCCGATTTGGATAATTCGGCTTGGGTCAAATGTCCCAAACGTTCAAGATTAGCAAAAAAGAAATAACCGTTAACCACCCCAGGAGTCTGCGCTAGCTCTTTGCCAAAGTTGCTATCATTAGATAGATCGTCTGCCAATTTTTGGTAAATCCGGTCCACCTGTTTAAGATGTTCTTTGGAGTTTGGGTTAAGGGTTTTGACCTCTTGAGAATAATGTTTGAGCACCTCCGCCGTGGTCACATCATTAGGATCGGGCTCGGAAAACACGATATCGAAGCCCACCACCTTGGCACCGTAATATTCGCGCAATTGCTTGAGTAGCTCCGCCATACGGGCTCTAGGCCAGGGCCAGCGGCCATATTTATCGACCGACTTCGTGTCGATTGCCGCAATTACCACAGGAGAATCGACCCCCCCAGGGGTTCGTGCGGCTTGCACAAAGTCAACCACTTTTTTATCTAAAAGGCTAACAAAGCTATGCTCGTTAAAGCCTAGCATCACCGAAAAAAAATGGACCAAAAGCAGGCCCGTAATCAACAGAGCGATCTTAAATCCCGACAAGCCAAAGAGTTTCTTAAGCACGTTCAACTCCGTTCTAAATGGGCGTTTAAGGTGCGCCTCATGGTGTCAATAGGCGCCTTTTTGCCGGTCCAGTATTCAAAGGCCAAGGTCCCTTGGTGAAGTAACATCCCCAGTCCGTTTATACAGTCCAACCCCAATCCTTTAGCCGTCTTTAACAGGGGGGTTTGGACTGGATTATAGATAATGTCTGCCACCTGTTCGAACTGATCTAAGAGATGTAACTCAATCGGGCTTTGTATTCCATCCATTCCGGCTGAAGTGGTATTCACCAAGAGGCTATAGGCCTGTTTATCAAAGTTTAAACGGGCCAGTCCAGGATAGCTTTGATTGATTTGGGCGACCAAGCCCTCGGCTTTGGGCTGGGTGCGGTTGATTATATCCAAGGCCCCTATACCAGCCTCGGCCAAAGCAAAGGCAATGGCTTTGGCCGACCCTCCCGAGCCAACCAATAAAACCCGTCGCCCTTTAAGAGGCCACCCCTTTTCCTCTAGGCTGCGGACAAACCCCAGCCCGTCTGTGCTGTGCCCAATCCATTTGCCGGCTTGGTATAAAACCGTGTTCACTGATCCTAAGGCTAGGGCCGTTGGGGTCAGTTGGTCTAAAAAGGGGAGGATTTTTTCTTTATAAGGGACGGTGACATTAAACCCTTTTACTCCCAAAACCCGCATGGATTTCAGTAGATTAGGTAGATCGTTCGGGGCTATTTCAAAGGGAAGATAAAGGGCGTCAACCTGCATTTCGGCAAACGCGGCCGACTGCATGGAAGGAGAGAAACTATGGGTCACCGGGTTGCCGATAATCCCGTAAAGACGGGTATGACCATTCGGCAAGGGAATCATTCTCCCTCGCCGAATTTGTCATTTACTAAGTTACAAAGTTGATCCAAGGCGTCGGCCTCCTCTTCAGCGTCCGAACCACGCGCCTCAATGACGATGGCGGTGCCTTGGGTGGCAGCTAGCTGCAATACGTCCAATAGCGACTTGGCGTCGGCGCTTTGGCTGTTGCAGTAAAGCGAGATTTCTGGGTCTAGCCCACTGGCCATTTGCACCAACTTAGAAGCAGCCCGCATATGCAGGCCCAACTTGTTGCTAATAACCAGTTCTCGCTTCATGACTCCTTAAAGACCTAAGGCCTTTCGCAGATCGTCCACTCGGTCGGTTTTTTCCCAGGTAAACCCGTCCAACTCGCGGCCAAAGTGACCGTAAGCGGCTGTTTTTTTGTAGATCGGGCGCTTGAGGTCTAGGGTTTTAACAATCCAAGCAGGGGTCAAGGGGAACAATTCTTTAACCACTTTTTCCAACTTGGCTTCGTCAACCTTACAAGTACCAAAGGTATCTACTTTGACCGAAACCGGCTTGGGGTAGCCAATTGCGTAAGCTACCTGCACTTCGCAAGAGTCAGCTGCACCCGAGGCCACAATGTTTTTAGCTACGTACCGAGCCGCATAAGCTGCCGAACGGTCCACCTTGGAGGGGTCTTTACCCGAAAAAGCGCCGCCACCATGCCGCCCCATACCGCCGTAGGTATCAACAATGATCTTGCGCCCGGTTAGCCCGCAGTCACCCATTGGGCCACCGATCACAAACTTGCCCGTAGGGTTAATCAAAAATTCGATTTCATCGTCAATCATCTCGCTAGGCAATACATACTTAGCCACTTTTTCAATCAGGTCTTTGCGGATCTGTTCTTGGGTGACGTCAGGCGAGTGTTGCGAACTGATAACTACGTTAACAATCTTAACTGGCTTTTCGTTGCGGTAAAGTACCGAAACTTGGGTCTTGCCATCGGCGCGTAGGTAACCACACTCGCCGTTTTTGCGAACTTCCGCCAACCGAGCGGACATCTTTTGGGCCAACGAAATAGGCAAAGGCATCAGTTCTTTGGTTTCGTTAGTAGCGTAACCAAACATCAAGCCTTGGTCGCCCGCGCCTTGTTCTTCCGCGTTATGAGCGCCTTGACCGACAGTAACCCCTTGAGAAATATCAGGAGATTGTTTGTCTAATGCGACCATCACCGCGCAAGTATCGCAGTCAAAGCCTTTGTTTGAATTGTCATATCCAATCCCGCGGATCGTTTCGCGCACGATGGTTTGAAAATCCACGTTGGCTTTCGAGGTAATCTCACCGGCCAAAACCACCAACCCAGTGGTGATCAAGGTCTCGCAAGCAACCCGGCTTTCGGGGTCTTGGGCCAGCATTGCGTCCAAAACGGCGTCGGAAATTTGGTCAGCCATCTTATCAGGGTGACCTTCGGTAACCGATTCGGAAGTGAAGATAAAATCTCTTGCCATGTTGTCTCCTGAATTGCGAGCTTCCCCTAATGCCGGGGAAAAATTGGTTTAAGTCTAACTATAGACGTACTGTTGATTCTAGTCAACCACGGCTCGATCCCCAGCAGGTCTAGTTTTATACCGAAGTGCTAGCCATAGCATTATTGGAGGGAAAAGCCAAAAACTGGCCCGCCAGGGGTCCCCTTCCTCTTTTAGAGTAAGATGGACCCAAATTAGGGGCAGCGCCAGCCAAACCAAGCGGTGCAACCGGTTCCAATTTTTCTTTAATTTATGTTGTGCCCAGGAGGAGCTGGTGAGGGCCAACACCAGAAAAATGACCCACGCGACTAGCCCAGATAAAGTAAAAGGGCGAACCAAATTTTTAGGGAGTTTTTCAAGTTCTGTAAGTTGGTCTAAAAAAAAGATACCCAAATGAAGACAGGCGTAAAAAAACAAGCTTAGCCCAATACGCCGCCTTTTTTTGCTCCAGGTTTTAAGCCAATCCCAGTTGAAAAGTATGGCCAATCTGGGCAGGCAAGTAAGCCCAAAAATCAGCCATAGACCCGCCTGTCCACTTAAGTGTAACAGCCGCTCCACGGGATTGGCCCCTAAGTGCCCTAACGCAATTTCGCTAGCAATAAAGCCAAAGGGAAGAACCAAGGCTAGGTTAAGCCCATAAATAGCTAAGGCGTTTTTCACTAAAAGTCCTGGCTAAGGTCCATGCCTTTGTAGAGGTAAGCCACCTCCTCGTATCCGTTAAAAGGAAGGGTGTCGATTTTATCAAACCAACTGCCCAGCCGTTTTTCTTTCGCCTGCGACCAGCGAGGGTGATCGACTTGGGGGTTGACGTTGGCGTAAAATCCATATTCTTGGGGAGCCGCTTCGTTCCAGAGGGTTTTGGGTTGTTGATCGGTCAAAGTGATTTTGACCAGGGACTTGGCCGACTTAAACCCATATTTCCAAGGCACCACTAAACGCAAAGGGGCCCCGTTTTGGGTGGGTAGCGGTTTCCCATAAAGGCCAGTGGCCAATAAGGTTAAGGGATGCAGGGCCTCGTCTAGTCTTAGCCCTTCCTGATAAGGCCACTGATACTGTTGATTTTGGAAACCAGGGGCTTTTTGGGGGTCATAAAAGGAAATAAAGGCCAGGTATTTTGCCTGAGTCTTAGGTTTAGCCCGCTCGATCAGTCGTGCTAAAGGCACCCCCTGCCAAGGCACCACCATCGACCAAGCCTCCACACAACGGAACCGGTAAACCCGCTGTTCCAGCCCAAAGGTAGGAACCAGACGGTCCGTACTTATTTTAAAAGGACGCTCCACCAACCCGTCCACCTCCAATTCCCAAGGCCCCAAGGACACCCCTTCGGCCAGTTTTTTAGGGTTTTGCTTGTCTGTGGCAAACTCATAAAAGTTGTTATAACTGGTCACCAGGGCTTCTGGGGTTAATTCTTCAGATGTGTTTTTTGCCAAGAGTTCTATCGGACCCAAGCTAGGCCAAGCCGCTGCCAGTCCTAGTCCCTTGATCAAGGTTCGCCGATTTAAAAAAATGGCTTCGTCAGTGACCTCTAATTTCTGTTTCATGGCTGCTCAGAAAATTTAGTTCGCCGCCAAAGGTAAGGGCTGATAACCAAGGTAGGTCCTTTAGCCTCTTCAAATAATCTCAAGCCGTCTTCAAAAATTTGCTGTTGTTGAGCCCTGGAAAAAGGTTCGCCTAGGGGATGCCCAAAGGGATAACGCAGAAAAATAGCCCTTGGTGGTTCCATTTTTTGGGTCAGTTCAAGACTTACACTTAAACTAACCGTCGGGATTCCGGCTCGTTCGATGGCGCTTTGGATCAGACCGACCGTCTGATGGCAAATCCCTCAAGCAGGGGTTATAAAACAGAGGTCCACCTCCTCTGCTTTGAGTCGCGCCACTAATTCTGGGAGGGTCTCTTTAAGCAATCGCTCAAGCTCGGCCCCTAAAATATGCCCCATACAGCTATAAACCGTGGGACCGGCCGCCAAAAGCCGCCCCTTGGTTAGGGCCTGCTCTAAGGGCAAAATGGGCAAGACACAGCCCAGATCCTGGTCTGCATCCTCATGGTCGTAATATTTATGGGTAATGGTTAATTCAGAAAAAGGGGTATTCCTAGGAAAAACCCGCAAGCTAGCATCGCCTTCGGGGTTTTCCATATTAAAAGGGGGGTCGGTTTTAAGATGCACCCCGCCAGTGGTAATCAAGGCCAACCGGCTCTGGGCAAGGGGCTTACTGAGCGGGGTAAAGGGATGAACCGAAGGACTATGGGCCTTAAACCCTTTGGCCCAACGCTGGCGAACCCAGGGGATTTTATAAAGGCTTACAAAAAATTGGTTTATCCAGTCGTTCAAATGGGCTCCTGTTTTGGACCAGTCTATCCGATAGGACCACCAAAGGGAAGGGTCCCGCCCCCAAAGTGGGGGCGGGGGCGGTTTAATGGATCTGAATCGAAACCGGCGCCTCTGAGCTGGCCTTGGCCAGATGCAAAGTCAAAACTCCGTCTTGGTATTGGGCCTCAATCTTTTTAGGATCAACCGCTTGGCCCAGGGTAAAACTTCGGCTAAAGTCGCCTTCTGGATACTCTGCACGCACCCTTCGGCCCTTTTGCTGGCGTGCCCGTCCAAAGACTTTTAGGAGGTTTTTTTCCACTTCCACCTTAAGCCCGTCCTTGGGCACGCCGGGCATATCAAGGGCTAATTCAAAGCCATCGGCGGTTTCAACAATATCGGTTTTGGGTAAATAGGTTTGGGTTTGCATCTATGGCTCCTGTTTCGGGTTAAACTAAGATGATGTTTTGGGCCTTGTCCGCCTCAATTCTGGGTAAGGTCACACTCAACAAACCGTCTTCAAAATGGGCCTCGACCTTGGCGGCGTCGATACGGTAAGGGAGCTTAACACGCCGTTCAAAAACGGTTTTGGCTCGTTCGCGGAAATGGTACTTTTTGGCCTCTTCAGCTTTGTCTTTGGGCTCAACCGGCTTGGCTCTAAAGGTGAACTGGTCTTCTTTGACTTCAAGGCTAAGGTCCGCCTTTTGGTAACCGGCCAGTTCAGCAGTTAAGACCAAGTGGTCCTCTTCTTCATAGAGATTGACTTGGGGGAAGGAATTGGGGGTAAAGTGGTGCCAGCCTTGAGGGTCTTGCCCTTTTTCTTGGGCTGCGAGCAGTTGGTCGATCCATTGAGCGAAAGGATATAACATGGTTTTCTCCGGTATTTAGGGCGAGCCCTGGAGGAGGCCCGCCCGTGGTTTGCCTGTCCCGAGCAAAATCCGTGATTTCGAATCTTGGTAGAGATGATTAGGGTAATTGCACCAGCAGTGCCAATAGGTATTAGGTGTATTATAATAGTATGTTAGGATAAATATTTGATTTTGGGGGCCACCCGCTCCGGTCAGGCTGGCCGAGTCCATTAAGACAAATCGGCCAAGGGGGGGGACAGGCTGTCCAAGCAAAGTGCCAGGGGAAAGCAGGGAGGTTGGATTACTTAAGAAGGAGGCCCTTCTTTTTTATAAGAGGTTCGCTTAAAAACCAATGTTTAAGAGATATGCTTTACAATCAGCAAGATGAACCCAAAGGCAAGACCACGCTAAAAACGCTACCTTTAGGTAAATTAGGTCTAAAACCTAATTGGCAATTTACTTTGTTGGCTAACTTTTTGGAAATATACAGGCCAATACCGGTCGAACTTTCCCCGTTTTGGGGTTTGTTGCCAGTCACGCCAAATTTCTGAAATAACAAACCCTGTTTGCTCGCCGGAATCCCAATCCCGTCATCGGCAATTTCGATTTGATATTGGTTTCCGACCACTTTTCCATCAATATATACATGAGAGCCAGTGGAGATGTATTTAAAGGCGTTAGAAATCAGGTTGGAAAGGATCAACCATAAATAGTGCTCGTTACTTATTAAATGGGCTTCAGGTCTCAAATTTTGATGTAGATTTATACCCCTATATCTAGCCTCAAGGGCGAATTTTTGATCAATTAAATCGGATAGTTGTTTCATGTTGATGGGCGTTTTGGGCACAATATCTATTGGGTCCTCTGCTTCGCCGAGCAGCAATATTTCATCGATCTGCCTAACTAGGCTTGCCGAAACCTCGGCGATCATTTTGAGATGTTCCGCATTGGCTCGACCCCCGTTTTCCTCTTCAATCAGTTTAGCCAGTCCCGCAATGCCTGAAAGCGGGCTTTTCATGTCATGAATAATAATTTTTAGGTCTTCTTTTCTAACGGAATGGTTTGCGGACGTTTTAAGGTTTGTGGCTAAACCTTGGTCGTGTTGCAATAAACTTTGTTTTGTTTCATTGATCTGCGCCAACAAAGACCGTTGGTACCGTTTTTGGCTCGCAGAAATACACAGGGTTTCAACCAGTACTTTGTTGAATTTTAGGATAGCCTGTACTTTTGACTCACTCAAGCGAGGCAACTCACCGATCGCATTTAGGTAACTTTCTTGATCAAAGCCAAAGGTATCAGCCTGTTTTTTGAACCATTCCCAGTCTATTGTCTCGTTTTCGTAAAAAAACTGCCCTAGAAAATAGTTAGCAAGGTACTGTCCATCAATGATTATCGGAATAGCAATGTCCCAAATCCCGTTTTCACATTTATAACCCGCATATCTCACCTCGTCATCGTTTTCAGGAGAAGTTGCGATCCTTAGTGACTCACGCGCCAGATATATGTCGCTCTGGTTGCACCGCAAGCAGCAGGCTGGACTGGCTCTATGAAAGTCAACACAGGCCCTTTGCCAACCGGCTCCGGCGACCACGTTCCCCTCGAGATCAACAATACCGCTTGGAATTCCGCTGGCTTCAAACAAGGCGTCTAACAACTTTTGTAACTGAACCTTATCTACCAAGTCGGTGAGTTCAAATTTTTCCAAGAGATCCCCCCAAGTTTTTGACTTTTAAGTGACCGGCAAAAAAGCATAAACCCTTTTTTAACCTGTCCCTGCCAGAATACGGGGTTCTGACCTGCCAGTCAACCACAGCAATTAACCACATAGGGTTAGATGGCTATGGAAATCAGTGGATAAGCTGCGAAAGCTTAGTATATGAGAGGGATAAAAGAAGAGGTGGAAAAAGGGGAGAAACAAAAAAACCGGTCAAGCCGGTTTTTTTGGATTAAGAAGGCCTATTCTGCGTCTTCCTTGTCTTTGTCCAGGCCGAGCCACTGCATCTTATGGCCTAAAAGGGCCATGGTGAAAAATCCACCCCAAACGCCGGGAACGGTAAACAACGCGCCGCAAGCGACCAAAGCTAAAACGGGCATGATGGTAAAGATAAATTGGATCATGGGTCCCCAATAAAATTGCGGTTGAAATCTTGTTTCCTAACCCGTATCCGACTTGAATAATCAAGGCAAGAAGTTTTTCTAGGCCCTCTTGGTAATTTTTCCTTTGCCTTGCGCTAATATACTCTATAGTATTCCTTTTGCCCAATTGGGGTTGGCACGTTCTTCGCTTTGAAGAGCGGCATTTTAAGACAACCCTAACGACCCTGAGGAGTTATGATCTTATTTGCCATTCACATCAGCCCCTCGAACCCGGTTCACTTCATTAATCAATACGCCGAAGGTTTTGAGGCCAGCCGGTTTAAGGAAACCATCCGTATTGAAGAGACGACCTGTGTGTTTGAGCGTTGGGCCACTACCCAATACTCCTCCTCTTCAGAGATGCCCCACGCCAAGGCTTCTTAAAGAAGTCTCGGCCCCAATAAGGGGTGTGCTAAAATCCAAGCCAAAATCTTTTGGGCCAGCTTGTCTTTTGGCAAGGGCCCTAAAGAGGTGACTTGATCCTTCTCAACCATCCACACCTGATTTTGATCCGCTTTAAAACCCAGCCCTGGCTGGCTGATATCGTTGGCGATTATTAAGTCAACCTGCTTTTTGACCAATTTCTCTTGGGCAAAAGCGACGATATTTTCCGACTCCGCCGCAAAGCCAACCAGAACCTGCTTTGCGGGCTTGGTTTTTCCCAGCTCCGCCAAAATATCTGGGTTGGCAGTCAGGCTAACCGACCACTCAGCCTGCTTTTTAAGCTTTCGCGGGGCTAGAACTGTGGCCCGATAATCGGAGACCGCCGCGCATTTGATAATCATATCTTGGCTGTGAGCGTAGGCTAAAACGGCTTCTCTCATTTGTAAGGCGGTCTCCACCCCTATCCGCTCCACCCCTTGCGGTTGCGCCAAAGCCACGGGCCCGCTGATTAGGGTCACCTTGGCCCCTAACGCGCGGGCGGCCTCGGCCAGGGCATAACCCATCTTGCCCGAGGAATGATTAGAGATAAAGCGGACCGAGTCCAAAGGCTCGATTGTGGGCCCTGCGGTCACCAAGACCCTTTTGCCCACCAGGGGGCCTGGGGCCCCTAAGATTTTTTCGACTGCGGCCACTATTTCGGCCACTTCGGCTAGTCGGCCTACCCCCACTTCTCCACATGCCATATCCCCTACCCCTGGCTCCACAAACGTGACCCCACGGGCTTTAAGGCGGTTTATGTTTTCAATATTCGCTGGGTTTTGGTACATAACTGGGTTCATCGCCGGGGCGATTAACAAGGGGGCTTCGGTGGCCAGTAGTAGGGTTGTGGGGTAATCATCTGCCAGTCCGTAAGCGGCTTTAGCCAAAAAATTGGCCGTTGCCGGGGCAACTATATATAAGTCGGCTCGGCGGGCCAGGGCAATATGGTCAATCTGCCCTTCAGTGGCAGGATCAAACAGATTTACCTTGACCTCACGCCCACTCAAAGCGGCAAATGAGAGTGGGGTGACAAATTCCAACGCCCCCCTACTTAAGGCGACACTCACCTCGAACCCCCGCTCCTTAAGCCGCCGGACCAAGTCCAGCGCCTTATAAGCGGCAATCGAGCCAGTCACACCCAGAAGAATTTCCTTTGGTTTTATTGAATCAAATTTCGGGATTGACGTCATCTAAGGCCGATGGTAGAGTTTCGGATTCGTTGAAAAACTTGCGTTTCATCGAGCCCAATCTATCAGAATCCAGGCACGATGTACACAACCAGCTTTAAGAGCAGAGAATGAACTTTACCGTACAAACCCGAGAGGCCGATCAGAAGGGCAAGGGCCCTAACCGCCAACTTCGCCTAACGGGCATGGCCCCGGGCATCATTTACGGCAAGGGCGAACCCTTGATGGTCCAGATGCGTGTGGATTATGGAACCCGCTTTATCCATGGCCTAAAAGGCATGGTAACCCCGGTGAACCTGACCATCGAAGGCAAAGACGGTAAGTCGATTGTTAAAAAGGTAATCGTTCGCGATTTCCAATTCTCCAATTGGGGCGACCGTTTACTACATGTCGATTTTATGGAAGTGGACGAAAATACCATCATTCGCACCGAGATCCCCATCGAAACCAGCAACGACTGCGCTGCGGTTAAGTTAGGGGCGGTTATGCAAGTGATTCGCCGTAAGATCCCAGTTCGCTGCGCTATCAAAGACCTGCCTGAGCATATCTTTATAAACGTGAAAGACTTGGTCCACGGCCACTCAATCCATATGTCCGACCTGCCCTACCCCCAAGGTGTAAAGCCGATTATTAAAGGCCGCAACCCAACTATTATCACCATCGCTGGACGCCGTATTGCCCAGCCGGGGGATGAAGACGCCGTTGTAGAAGCTACCGAAGCACCGGTGGCTTAATCGTCGATGCGGCTGGTTTGTGGCCTGGGCAATCCGGGCCAAGAATACGAAGGAACGCCCCACAACGCCGGTTTTTTGGCGCTCGACAAGTTCGCCGAGAGGCTAAAACTGGGCCCCTGGAAACTGGGGCACCAGGGCCTCTTGATCAAAGACAACCTAGAGGGCTCCCCCTTTGTTTTGCTCAAGCCCCAAACCTTTATGAACCGAAGCGGCCAGTCGTTAAGCGCTTGTGCTCGCTTTTTTAAGGTTGAACTGGCTGATATTTTAGTGGTCTCTGACGACCTCGATTTAGAAACCGGAAGGCTCCGCTACCGCCAAAAGGGCGGGCACGGTGGACACAACGGACTTAAAGACATTATCGCCCATTTGGGAGGCGACGGCTTTGAGCGGTTGCGTATTGGTATTGGCCGCCCCCAAAAGGGTAATGTTACCGGCCATGTCTTAGGCAAGGCCAAAGGGGAAAGCAAAGAACTCTTAGAATTAGCCGCCAATGAAGCGGCCGAGCAGATTAAAAATTTTATCGGTCATAAGCCGGTCCACATCGAATCCAAAACGCTAGAGGCCCCATGTCCTTAGAAGTTGGCATTGTAGGTTTGCCCAATGTTGGCAAATCGACCCTCTACCAAGCGATTACCTCCGCCCCTGCTGAAGCGGCCAACTATCCCTTTTGCACCATCGAACCCAATATGGGCATGGTCGCCGTCCCCGATAAACGGCTAGACCGGCTCGTAGAGATTGTTAAACCCCAAAAAACCCAGCCCAACGTCCTCAAGTTGGTTGATATCGCGGGCTTGGTAAAAGGCGCCTCTAAGGGCGAGGGCTTAGGCAACCAGTTTTTAAGCCATATCCGCCAAGTGGACGCCATCGCCCACATTGTCCGCTGTTTCGAAGACCCCAACATCATCCATGTTGAAGGCAAGATTGATCCTGAATCGGACATTGAAACCATTAATACTGAACTAATCCTGGCCGACCTAGAACAGGTCGAACGCAAGCTGGACCGGATTCGCAAGCAGTCTAAAGGCGACAAAAAGCTGGCTGCCCAAGTCCCTTTTTGGGAGCGGTTTCTTAGCCATCTTGGAGAAGGCCACTTCGCCAGCCGTTTTGTGGCTACCGAAGAAGAGCAGCTTTGGCTACTTGAGCTTTCATTAATTACGGCCAAGCCCTATTTTTACGTGATGAACGTCAACGAGGCCGGTCTCAAGGCGGACCCGCCCCAGGTACAAGTGGTCAAAAAACGCGCTGACCTCGAAGGGGTCAAGGCCATTAAGATATGTGGAAAACTGGAGGCCGATCTGGCGGAGATGGACTTCGAAGAGCGCCAACTCTTTTTAGACGATTTAGGGATCGAGAGTTCCGGCCTGGATTTGATGATTCAAGAAGGGTTTAGGCTTCTAAAACAACTAACCTATTTTACTGCCGGGGTCAAAGAGGTGCGTGCTTGGAATGTCACCGACGGAGACCGAGCCCCCCAAGCAGCAGGCAAGATTCACACGGATTTTGAAAAGGGATTTATTCGCGCCGAGGTGTTCCACTTTAACGACATGGACGAATTAGGCTCTGAAGCCGCAGTTAAAGAGGCCGGACGCCTACGCACTGAGGGCAAGGAATACCTTGTCAAAGACGGCGACATCATGCATTTTCGTTTTAACGTATAAGGCTTAGGTCTTTTACTTTTGGGTGCCCAAATGGGCGCTCTTCCTTGCCCCTAGGGGCTTAACCCGTAAGGAAATATCTTATGGTAACCAGAGAGTACGAACTGATGGTCGTCGCCGACGGACGGATGACGGCTGAAGAAAACGAGGTGGTCTTAAAGCGCCACCGCGAAGTGATCAAAAAAAATGGCGGCAAAATCCTGTCCGAAGTGGATTGGGGACGTCGCAAACTTTCCTATTCGATCAACAAGCGCAGCCACGGAATTTATAGTATTTTGTATCTCGAAGCCAACGGCGCGGTTTTGACCGAAACCCAAAAGCAGTTGGGTTACGATGAGCAAATCCTGAAGTTTTTTGTAGTGCAGGTCGATTCTGCCAAAAAAGCAAAAGCCGATTTCGAGGCGCTTAAAGCAGAGCCCACCAAGCACTCTAAACTAATGACTGACATCGTAGGAGCGTAACATGGGCAAGAAGAAACGCAATTTTGGCAACCGCGAGAAAACGGTTAAACGCCCCTGTCCCTTGCTGGCAGCTGGGGTGGAGCATATCGACTATAAAGACGTGGAACTGCTCAAGCAGTTTATCACCGAAAAAGGTAAGATCATCCCTCGCCGGATCACCGGCTTGAGCGCCACCAGCCAGAAAAACCTGACTGCCGCCATCAAGCGGGCCCGCAACGCGGCCTTGTTGTCCTTCTCTGAAGGATACTTGCACCAGGACGATCATTACGAATCTAGCGAGCGGAGATAATCAATGAACGTGATTCTAACCCAAGACGTTTACAAATTGGGCAGCCTCGGCGACGAGGTTAACGTCAAGCCTGGTTACGCTCGCAACTTCTTGATCCCTCAAGGCAAAGCGGTCCCTATGACCCGTGGCAACCAAAAAATGGTTGAGCACCACCGGGCCATTCTGGCTAAGAAACGGGCGCTCGCTATCGACGAAAGCAAAGCACTTGAGGCCAAGCTAGAAGCGCTAGAGTTGCTCTTTAAGGTCAAGGCAGGGGAGTCGGGCAAGTTGTTTGGCTCGGTTACCTTAAAACAAATCGCTGACGAAGTGCACGCTCAAGGAATTGAAGTGGACCGCCGGTTGTTTGCTTTGGCCGCCCCGATCAAAAGCCTGGGCACCCATTTGGTGACCGTTAAGCTGCATACTGAGGTTTACGCTGAACTCAAAATCAAGGTTGCCGCCGAAGAGATCATCAAAGACGCCAAAGCCAAAGCCCTAGAGGCCGGCCTCGACTACGAAGAAGAGCCCGAAGCCCCAAAAGCTAAACCCCGCCGAGAAGAAACCCCTGAAGAAGAAGCTTAGGCCCAACTTCGAAGGTTTTAAATAGGTATTGGAAAAGAAAAGCCCCGCCGGTCTAAAGACCTGCGGGGCTTTTTTTGTTTAGCGTCCCGTCTTAGCGGCGCCTTCCATCGACCTAGAAGGTTTTGAAGGCAAAAAACAAAAATTAGTTAGTGTAAAATATATAATACCAATTTATTGCCCAAACCTAGACGGGTAGAAAGTTTTTCATTTTAAGCGGTGATTCGTTGCATTCGGTACTGAATCATACGCTGAATCAGTTCCTTGGGAAGTGGTTCGTGAAGCGGAAATTGCACCGAGCCTTTGGCGTTTTTATAGGGACGCAATTGATCCTGAAAATGTTCGATCGTGGTTGGATGGGGATAGAGTCCAACATGCTTTTTATAACCCGCAATCATGATTTGATGCTCGCGTTTGGCCCCTTTGGTCAAGGCAAAGGCGGGGATATTATAGTTGATGAGTTCCTCGGCCTCTGGAATCACCTCAAGAATAATCGCCCGTAGTTGCGCCAAGGCTTCCTGCGAGGCTTTTGGCTGATCAAGCACATATTCATCAAAGGTTTTGTAGTGCCGTTTCTCTGTCACTGCTTTGCTCCAAAAACTGAGGTTATCCCCTGGGTCGGGGGGCCAGATGGGACTTAGGTTAACCGATTATTGGGGGTTTTTAAAGCTTAAATCCGGGAAATCCGAGGTCCACTGGAGTAGTTTTTCCTGCTTGCTGCTTTGATTTTTCAACCAAGTCCTGCCCGCTTTTATTATCTTTTTGGGCATTTAAAACGACTGGTGGTTGCGCCAATTCTCAGTGCTCCCCCTTTTCTTCTGGTCCTGGCTCCCGATCCGATTTTGAATCCCCCAAAGTCTCCTCGCCAGGGCTTAGCCCCTGGCCCCCGCTCGCCCCCTTTTTTTTCGCCTTTTTGGTCCCTTCTCTTGGCAGAGTGGGGAGATCGTTTTATAAAGAAGGCAAATGGAGGCCCTCATGTCCAAAACCGATACCACCACAGCAACCCTCGAAGTATTCCAGTACGGCCCCGCTTGGGGGCTGACCACGCCTAGTCCTTTTTGTTTAAAACTAGAGACTTACCTGAGGCTGGCGCAAATCCCGCACCAGATCAAACCAGGCGATCCGCGCAAATCGCCTACCGGCAAACTGCCCACGATTCGTCATAAGGGGCAGTTGATCAGCGATAGCTCGGTGATTATTGAGTACCTAAAAAAAGAATTCGGAGACCCCCTTGACCAACGATTAACCCCCCAAGAAAAGGGCCGGGCCCTGGCCTATCAACGGTTGATCGAGGAGCACCTTTATTGGGTCACCGTCTATGCCCGCTGGATTGAGCCTAATAATTGGCCGGTGGTGCGGGACGCTTTCTTTGGCGGATTGCCAGGACCTCTTAAATTATTTGTGCCCAATCTGGTTCGAGGCCAAGTCAAAAAACAGCTCCACGGGCATGGGCTAGGGCGACTCGCGCCAGCGGCGATTTACCAGCGGGGGACCCAAGACCTGCAGGCGCTGGCCACCGCCTTGGGCGACCAACCCTATTTTTTAGGAACTGGGCCGACCAGCCTAGACGCGAGTGCCTACGGTTTCCTCGCGAATCTCCTCTACCCACCCCTGGATTCCCCCATTAAATCCAGTTTGTTAGATCAGCCAAACCTAGTTTCTTATGTAAACCGGCTATCAACCCAACTTTTCCCAGTCAACCCATGAGCCATGCTTTTTTACAACTCAATGTCTTTTCTAAAGACCCTTTTAAAGGCAATCCGCTGGCGGTGGTTAAGCTGGAGGGTGGACGGATGACCGATAAGCGGCTCAAAGAACTGGCTAACTGGACCAACCTATCGGAAACGGTTTTTTTAGAGCGCAGCCACAAGGCCGATTTCAAAGCCCGAATTTTTACTCCAAAGGGCGAGATCCCCTTTGCCGGGCACCCCAGTTTGGGGGCTTTGTGCGCGGCCCTGCACTTTGGGCATACTCCTAAAAATAAGGCCCAATACAAGTTGGAATGTGGGGTCGGGATCGTGAATCTCAAAAAAGAGGGCAGGCAATTTTGGGTGGAGATGCCCAAGGCCGAGGTGAGCACCCCCGATCTGGTGCGCCAGCGGCTTTTGCGGTTGCTTACCCAGTTTGAGGGGGCTGATTCGCGACTAGTCAATTTGGGGCCAAAATGGTTGGTCGCCGAGGTAACCAGCCGGGCCGCGCTGTTGGGCCGCACCCCCGCCCCGGCGGAAATCAAGGCTTTATGTTTGGAATGCGGGGCGGGCGGGCTTACCCTTTTTGCGCAATACGAAGACCAACCGGGCCAGATCGAGGTCCGCAGTTACGCGCCCTTGCATGGGATCGAGGAAGACCCGGTTTGTGGGTCTGGGAACGGAGCGGTGGCGGCTTATTTGAAGGATACGGACGGACTAAAAAGCTTAGGGTCTCGCTATTTAGCGACCCAGGGTGAGGCCTTGGGCCGCCAAGGGGAGGTGCAGGTCGAGGTGGTGGGCGAGCAAATCTGGATCGGCGGCGAGGTGCAGATCGTGATCGAAGGAAAACTGGAGGGGCTGACGATTTGAAGGGAAAGTGAGGTTTGGGTAAAAAAACAAGGTCTTGGTGTAAGGGAAATAAGGGGGTCCAGGGGCCGTTGGTCCCTGTTGGGGGTGCGGGGGCAAAGCCCCTGCGATGCCGCGCAGCGGCCAAGCCATAGGATTTTGGGTGAAAGAGGTTTGAGTAGATTGCAAGACCTAAAAGGACGGGCCTTCGGGGTGTGAAGACAGGGGCAGTCGAGTCTGCAAGCCGTTGAACAGGGCAAAACAGCCTGGGGAAGACCGGGGCCCGTCCGCCCGCTTTTGCTTGGCAAGCGCAGCGCCCAAGCAAACAGGGCGGGATGGACTTGTTTAAAAGATCAGATTAGTTTTAAGAAAGACCTGAGAATAAATATGCTGTCCCCGGATTTCGGATTTTGGTCCCCGGATTTAAAGAATAGGTATGCTGTCCCCGGATTTAAGATTTGCCCTTCTAAAAAAACAACCAGTCTCTTTTATGTTTGCTTATATGTGTGTATTTGTGTATTTTATATGTACTGATCGGGGAAAGAATGAAGCTCAAAGACTTGGAAAAACAACTGAAACAAGCCGGATGGGTTCAGACCGAAGGCGGCAGTCACTCCAAATGGAAAAAGGAGGGGAAAGCTGTTTCGGTCCCACGCCATCGGGAGATCAACGAGATCACCGCTCAGGCGATCTTGAAACAAACCGGACTCAAGTAGCCCTTGCAACCAAAGGAACCGATGAAAACCTATCTGGCGATTTTTAAACCCCTCGAAGGGGGCGGGTATTTCGTCCGTTTTCCCGACGTGGAGGGGGTCTTGACCGAAGGGCACAGCCTGGAACACGCCTTCGAAATGGCCACCGACGCTTTGGCCTTGATCCTGGCGGATTACGAAAAACTCCCCAAGCCCTCCCAGGCCGAAGACTTGGAGCCCAAGCTGGCCCCAGGCGAGCGGTTAGTGCCGGTGCCGGTGGACCCCAAGTTGGTCTTCCATTACCAGCCCAAGCAGCGGGTCAACGTATCCCTGCCCACCCCTATTTTGCAGGCGATCGACGTAGCCAGGGCGAAGACCGGACAGGACCGAAGCGAGTTTTTAGCCGAGGGGGCCAAAATACTTCTTGAGCAGGGGGCCTGATGATCAAGGCGAAAATGGACAAAGTTTTTTGGATAGCTGCTTTTTTGACTCCTTTGTTACCGATAGTCTCCTATGTGATATACAAATATGGGCTATGGGGGATAGATATAGCCACCAAAACGAGGGCCGAGCGGTTGGGACAGTTCGGAGACTTTTTTGGGGGCGTTTTGAATCCGCTTTTATCGGCGCTGGCCTTCTTCGCTTTGCTGTACACGATCAGCGGCCAACGGGAGGAATTACATGAGGCGCGGAAGTCAAGGCGGAGTGATTCGATTGCAACCTTGATTCGCCAAACGGACGCCAGCCTAAACCAAATCCTTTTTAAAGATTATTCGGGACACACGATCCAGGGGTTTTGTGACAAGGTCTCCCGAGACAGGTTACCCCCTAGCAAAAACGGTATCGGGGTGGTTTGGCCTGAAAACTTAAGCGTTCCAACGATTTCCAATCAGGTTTTTAATCGCATTAACCTAGGCCTCGAGCTTATGGCCAAACTGGTTCAGAGATACCGGAAAGAAATCGGGGAACAAGAAGCAAAAGAATATGCCGAGTATTGCGTGATCACTTACGAAACGTGCTTCGACACGCTAAAAGCAATTGGTCCAGCATACCAATACGAAAACATCAACGCAATGTTTTGGCCGGACAATCACTCTCCAACATCTAAGAAAGATGCAAATGCGTAATTTTTCCCAACAACTATTTCCATAGATCAAAATGCCCAAAAACACGGTACAGACCAGTTAATTGTGTAAATTCACAAACCTCTGAGTCAAATCCAGGGACGGTAAACCTATTTTTCAGACTGAATTATAACCCTCCCAGCTGTTGTAGGTGAGGTGGGGAATATAGGGGGTTTTGGAGGGCACCGCTTGGAGACTGACAAGAGCCCTGCCCTTAGGGTAGATAGTTTATTTTACTTTGGGTCCTCTGTAGCTCGGTGTAAGGGCTAGGTAATGACGAGGCTTCCGCGAATTTGGGCAAAAAATATGGCTTTTAGGTAGGGAAATAAGGGGTCCAGGGCGAAGCCCCAGGTGAACACCAAGCTAAAAATCTAACGCTTTTTCCAGAGGCCCAAGCGTTGGAAGAAGTTGGGGCGGTCGGGGTTGAAGCTGCGGTCGGGGTTTTGGTCGAGTTGTTTGGCCAGGAGGTGAAAGGCCTTGGCGGTCGGTGATTGGGGGTACAACACCGAGAGTGGGGTCTGCGCTCGTACTGCCCTGGTAATATTGGGGTCCTTGGGAATAAAGCCGGTCAAGACCAAGTCCACCGGCAAAAATTGCTCAAAAACCATACAAAGTTTTTGATGTACCCCTTTGGCCTCGGCCATGCTATTTGCTTGATTAACAATCAGGTTAAAGCGTTTAACCTGATACTTGGTGGCCATGATTTTCATGAGCGCGTAAGCATCGGTCATGGCGGTGGGTTCGGTATTGGTGACCACGCAGATTTCGTCGGCAGCGGCGTTGAACCGAAGCACCGAGCTCGCGATTCCCGCGCCCGTGTCGATTAAGATATAGTCGTAATTGCCTTTGAGTCGAGAAAGTTCGGTAATCAGGCTAAGTTGCTGATCTGAATCTAGTTCGCTCATCTCCGAGATACCCGAACTGGCGGGTAAAACATGAATCCCTTCAGGGCCTTCTAAGATCACATCGTTGATCCCTTTTTTGCCCATCAACACATCTTCGATGGTGAACTTGGGAACCAAGTTTAACATGATGTCAATATTGGCTAGGCCCAAATCGGCGTCCATAAGGAGCACTTTTTTGCCCAGCCGAGCAAGCTGCACCGAACAGTTTACCACAATATTGGATTTGCCCACCCCGCCCTTGCCGCTGGTGAAGCTAAGGCTACGCATCCCGGCCAGACTCACCTTGGCGGTGCCTTGGTCGGCGAACTGCATACGAAGCTTGGCGGCCTGATCTTTCATAAAGCTTAGGACTTTGAGGATAAGGGACCCTCAGGGGCCGCCTTCAATAATTTTATTAGAGCCCTTCGCCTAAAAAAAATCAAGCAGTCCTTATGGCTTAAGCTTGGCCCGAAGGGACGTCGCCAGAGATGTTGAGTAGCAGGTCAATCAAGCGTTCGCGGCTTGCTCCCTCGATGTCGTCAGGCACATTTTGCCCAGTAGTCAGGTAGGTTAAGGGCAACTTAAAACGGATAGCGTGATTAAAAATCGCCCCGTAGTTGGTGGACTCGTCCAGTTTGGTAAAGATAACACCCGAAATTGGCACGGTCGAAAAGCGTTTCGTAATCTCGATCAAGTCCGAATCTTTAGTAGTGGCGCTTAAAACCAATAGGTTTTTAAACTCATCGTAACTCTTTAAAAACTCGCGCAGTTCACTCATCTGCATCTCGTCTCGCTGGCTACGTCCGGCGGTGTCGATCAAGATCAAATCCATGTCCCGAAACTCGGCCAGCGTCGCTTCCATCTGGGCTGGGTCGGCGACTACCTTGCAGGGAACCTTGATAATCCGGGCGTATTCCTGCAATTGGGCGACGGCAGCGATGCGGTAGGTGTCGATGGTCAGTAACCCAATCTTAATCTTGGGGTTTTTCATCTTTTCTGCCGAGGCAATCTTGGCCAAGGTAGTGGTCTTACCTACCCCGGTAGGTCCCAAAAAGGTCAATACTTTAGGGGAAAACTTCGAGGCCTTTTGGGTGGGCTTGTGGTCCACTTTTAAAACCTGCATAAACATTCGGGCCAGATAGATCTTAACATAAGAATAGTTTTCAATCTCCTCTTTGGGCACCTTTTTTTGCACCTCTTCGGCCAGTTTGCGGGCAAATTTTTCTTCGATCCCGTTAAAGCAAAGCTGCTGGTATAAGGCGATCAAGTTTTCGTGTAGGTCCTCCTTTCTCAACTCGCCTGACTTTGAAACTAACTGGCCTACCATCTGCTTAAGCTCGTGTAATTCATAGCGCAAATGGGCGACGTTAGCTTCGTCGTTGCGTTCTCGGCGGACCCCTTGTCGGAGGTCGGCTACTAAATCTTTGAGTTCGCCGATGTCCTCGGCCAAGCCAGAATATCCGGCGAAGGGGGCACTGTTCAAGGCTTGTCTCCTAGGGGCGTCGGGGGCATTGTTGCTAATTTCTTGTCGGTATTCGTCCACCGGGGCTTCGGCTTGGGCTTTGGCCAGATTATTCAGCCTAGATGGCTTAGGTGCAGGTTTAACCGCACCCTCATCTTGAGCGGCGGTCACCTCTAACACATATTTGCCAAACAAGCCAAAGGCACCGGTCCCTTTTCGGACCTTACGGGTCGAGAGGATAACCGCTCGGGAGCCAAGGTCTTCCTTGATCATCCTGACCGCTTCCTGCATGTCCTGAGCGAAATATTTCTTGACCTGCATGGTATTTTTTATGGGTTGAACGAATCTTTACCGCCCAAGGTAAAGAAAGAATCGTACCATTTTCGAGGGCAATTGAGCCCAAATGCAAACAAGACTGGGCAAAAGGCCACAGACCGGCTATTTTCGGGGGGCAAGAGGACAAAACAAATGCAAAATAACACAAAAAAACCTTCGGTCGCCCGCTCAGTGGGGACGGTGGGGTTGATAACGACCCTCAGCCGGGTCTTGGGGATGCTCCGCGAAATGGTGCGCGCTTGGGCCTTGGGTACGGGTATGTATTCAGACGCCTTTGTGCTGGCTTTTTCCCTGCCCAACCTCTTTCGCCGTCTGTCTGCCGAAGGGGCAATGTCCAACGCCTTTATCCCTGTCTTTTGCCAAGTGGATAAAGAGGAGGGCCGGGCGCGAGCGATGGCCTTCGCGCGTAGTTTTTTTTGGGTGCTCACCTTAATCTTGGCCCTCCTCACCTTGGTTTTTGTTTGGCAGGCCGACTGGCTGGTGTCCCATATCTTTGCGGCTGGGTATTCAGGCGAGACCTTGGAGGTGACCATCTTTTTGACCCGGGTGATGTTTGTTTACATGATCCTAATCAGTTTGGCGGCGGTGGCCCAAGGGGTGCTCAACGGGATTTCGATTTTTTGGATCTCGGCGGCCACACCGGTGGCTTTAAACTTGGCGATTATCGGCATGGCGCTGGGCTTAAAGGACCAATTCGAAAACCCGGCCCTCTCGTTCTCGCTGGGGGTGGTCTTGGGGGGGGTGTTGCAATTGGGGATGCAGTTCCCTTCTCTTTATAAGGCTGGTTTTTCCCTCTTTGGCAGTCTCTGGGACCCCAAGGTCAAAGAGGTGTTTCGGCTGATTTTGCCCACAATCTTTGGGGTAGGGATTTATCAGATCAATATTTTAATCAGCAACCTAATCGCTA
>MFNE01000031.1 GCA_001783695.1 Candidatus Lambdaproteobacteria bacterium RIFOXYD2_FULL_50_16 | reverse complement strand
CCTTTTTATTGGTTGGGCTTTTTAGTCCGGCAAACCCGCACAAAAAGAAGCAATCCCAAATTTTAGGGCTGAGCTAGAGTCCTATGCCAGCTTTCCTTTGCTGATCGGAGGGGGTTACCACAGGCCAGACCGGAGGCTTGCTTTGGACAACACCCAATCCAGGATGTGCCCGCTTAAAAACCCGGCTCTATCTTAAAAAAGCCGCAAGAGGTGTCTTGACCAAGGGGTCCACTATAGTTTCCAACTCGCTCTTCGGTCAGGAGGTCTTCTGCTCCAAACCGAACCACGGCATCAACAACTCTGAAGTCTTGGTAGGCGGTGGACTTGGCGACTTGAAAAGTCTCCCTGACGTAGGCCCCAAAGGCCTTGGCGTGCTTTTCCCCCAGGATCTGGTCCTGGTCCCGGTGCCGGTAGATCCGGCAGAGCTTTGGGTAGATTTTGATCTTGGAACTGGCTCCGAAGTGGTCGATCCCCGGTGAAGGTCTAAGATCGACTATTCTTCCTGCTTGAGGTCAATTCTTGGGACTGGATCCCGACCTTGGGCTTGGTCGATGGTGAGCCCCTTGATCGGGGCTGGTAGGAGGGTTTTGGCTTTGCGGCTTTTATCCGCAGGCTTCTTCACGGTTGGACGCTCTATTGAAGGGTGATTTTTGATTCCCGCTTCGATGCAGACCTTGGGGGGCTTTCCAGCTTATTCCCGCTTCATTTTTTCTTCAAAAACCCTTTGTTTTCAATAGTCTCATGGTACGAGAGGAGAGACTCGAACTCTCACATCTTACGATACTGGAACCTAAATCCAGCGCGTCTACCAAATTCCGCCACTCTCGCTTATTTCGGAAGGGTTTGGCTGGCGCCTTGCCCTTTTAACAGGGGGTTGATGGTGCGAGAAAAGAGACTTGAACTCCCACGTCCTTACGGACACATGGACCTGAACCATGCGCGTCTGCCAATTCCGCCATTCTCGCACTACAACCTATAATGGGCTCCCTCTAGGGAGTTGGCGCCCATTCCTACTGGTGCGCCTGGTAGGATTCGAACCTACGACCTTTGGATTCGAAGTCCACTGCTCTATCCAGCTGAGCCACAGGCGCTTTACTGCTAAAAATGGGGCGAATGACGAGGCTTGAACTCGCGACAACCGGAGCCACAATCCGGTGCTCTACCAGCTGAGCTACATCCGCCATCAACTTGGTACGCCCGAGACGATTCGAACGTCCGACCTACTGATTAGAAGTCAGTTGCTCTATCCAACTGAGCTACGGGCGCATCAGGTGTTGGAATCACGCTAAGGCTACCTTTGTTAGGACGACTGTTCCTAACCTTCACACTGAAACTAGGGCCAGCATTAACTGCCCCCACAAATTGGTCA
Organism: Candidatus Lambdaproteobacteria bacterium RIFOXYD2_FULL_50_16; assembly: GCA_001783695.1. Taxonomy (GTDB): domain Bacteria; phylum SAR324; class SAR324; order XYD2-FULL-50-16; family XYD2-FULL-50-16; genus XYD2-FULL-50-16. The sequence continues at coordinate 23,268 of MFNE01000031.1, read as the reverse complement.
ACTCAATTACCCAATCTTCTTAACTCAGGCCCTGGCCCTAGGTTTTACCCTTAGCATGGGAGAGGATCGAACCTTCCTTCCTCGCCTCCCAATAGGCACCCGCGCTAGCAGCGCCCTTAAATACTGGTCGGGGTGAGAAAATCGAACCTTCCTTCCTCGCCTCCCAATAGGCACCCGCGCTTGCAGCGCCCTTAAAATACTGGTCGGGGTGAGAAAATCGAACCTTCCTTCCTCGCCTCCCAATAGGCACCCGCGCTAGCAGCGCCCTTAAATACTGGTCGGGGTGAGAGGATTCGAACCTCCGACCCCCTGCTCCCAAAGCAGGTGCGCTAGCCAGGCTGCGCCACACCCCGTAAACCGGCAGAATGCCTTGGGCGATTTACGCTGTCAAGCGTAAATAACCTGACTTTGCGCTTGAAAATGTCCCACCAAACCCTCTTGGGCCAATTTAACCATATTGTTCAAGTCCTCCAAGACAAAGGGCTCTTTTTCGGCGGTGCCCTGAATTTCGATGATTCGCAGATCCCGAGTCATCACCAAATTAAGGTCCACCTGCGCACTTGAGTCCTCCAAATAATCCAGGTCTAAAAGCAACTCCCCACCCACGATCCCAAGGCTAATGGCCGCCACCTGCCCAATCAGCGGATTTGCAGAAAATTTCACCCCTGATCGCTCTAAATGGGCAATGGCCCGCGCCAGTGCAGCATAGGCACCGGTGATAGAGGCCGTCCTGGTGCCGCCATCGGCTTCGATGACATCACAATCTAAAGTGATGGTGCGCTCACCCAGGGCTTTAAGGTCCACCACCGCGCGCAAGCTTCGGCCAATCAATCGCTGAATTTCCAAGGTCCGCCCCGAGGCGCCCTGGCGTTCGCGATTGGTCCTTTTGTTGGTCGCTCTAGGTAACATAGAATATTCCGCTGTCACCCAGCCCTGATTTTTACCTTTTAAAAATCCCGGCACCCCTTCCTCTACTGAAGCAGTACAGATCACGCGGGTGTTGCCTGTGGCTACCAAAACCGAGCCTTCGGCTTGAGTGGTAAAATCGGGGGTTATAACAATCGGACGGGTTTGGTGGTTGGTTCGGTTTTGACGCATTGTATTCCTACGGCTTGCCCAAGATTCAGCTAAGGCTTAGTATGGGTTAATTGTTCCACCACTTCTCACCGCCGAAAGACGGTGGGAGTTGTTCGCCAGCCCGCTGGAAAAAAAGTATCAAACGGGCGGCTAAACGGCCAGTCAAGCTATATACTTGAAAATCCTCACAATAGCGGTCCCGGTTTTTTTCGGTCGCATAACCACAACCGATCCATTTGTATTTGCGCCGCTCCATAAAGGGCAACCCCTGTTGGAAAATTTTTTGTGCGCCAATCAAACAAGCCGACTTGCTTTGTTCCCCTTTATATTCAAAGGATTCAAGGAAGTTTTTGCAAAATTCACAGCCCGGATTTCGGATCAAGAACGGTTTAATCAATTGTGCCATATATGAAAACTCAACGTCTCTTTGTTACCGGACTGTTGGTGGCCTTCGCCGCCTTGATTACGTTTTGGTATCTGCAAAATCAGCCACAAGGGATTAAAAAAAGCCCCACAGACACCCGTCAATACAGGTCGATAACCCTAGAAAATGGGTTGACCGCACTGCTGATTTCGGACCCAAAGGCCGACCGGTCCGCCGCTGCCCTTAGTGTGCAAGTCGGCCAGATGCAAGACCCGCCCACTAGGCAAGGGCTCGCCCATTATCTGGAACACATGCTTTTTTTAGGGACCGAAAAATTCCCCGATCCCGACAGCTTTGGCCGCTACCTTAGCGAACAAGGCGGTGAAACCAACGCCTTTACCAGCCTAGAAAACACCAATTACCACTTCATGGTCAACCGTGATCATTTAGAGCCCGCCTTAGATCGCTTTGCCCAATTTTTTGTTGCCCCTTTGTTTGCCAAGGAGTTTGCCTTTCGCGAGGTCAATGCGGTGGATTCAGAGCACCAAAAAAACAAGATGTCCGATTTCCGGCGGATCTATCAGTTGGGCCGATCCAGCTTTAACCCATCCCACCCCTTTAGCCGGTTTTCGACCGGCTCCTTGGAATCTTTAGGGGGCGAGAAGCTGGACCCAGAGGCCTTGCAAAAGGATTTAAGAGATTTTTACGAGCAGCATTATTCGGCCAATTTGATGAGTTTGGCTATTTTGGGGATTGAGCCTTTAGACCAGTTAGAACAGATGGTCAAAACCCACTTTTCGGCGATTAAAAACAAAAACCTGCCCGCACCGGGGGCCACTGGGATTCAACCTATTTTAGACCCCTTACCCCGAATCTTTGAGGTTGAGCCGATCGAAGAGGCTCGGCAGATCAAATGGAGTTTTCTGATCCCACCGCAAAAGGAAAACTACCGCGAAAAGCCCAGTTTGGTGATCTCTAGCCTCTTAGGCGACGAGGGTACCGGCAGCCTTTTGTCGATGTTTAAGGCCAAGGGATGGGCGTCTAAGCTAAATGCTTCAGGCGAGTTTGGAGTAGGCGACTTTTCGCAGTTTGAGGTGATTGTTGATTTGACCCCAGAGGGGCTAAAACACTGGTCCGAAATGACAGAGGACCTGTTTGCCTATATCGAACTGATTAAAAATGAGCCAAATCTGAATCGCTACCAACTAGAGATGAACCGGATTGGGGCTTTGGAATTCCAATTTGAGGATAAAGAGCAATCTCTTGATCTTGTTCGCCGTTTAGCTACAGAATTGCGCGAAGTGCCGCCTGAAGAGGTGTTGAGTTACCGATACCAGTTCCCCCCACTTAAATCCGGCGAAGAGCAAAAAATATTGGCGCGCCTAACCCCCCAAAATATGACCCTGTTTTTGGTCGCTAAGGGACTTAAAACCAACCAAACCGAACCCTGGTACGGCACTCAATTTCAAAAGACCCAGCCCCTCCCAGAGGACTTAGCCCTTTGGAGCCATCCCCGGTCCGTGGCAGGTTTAGCCCTGCCTCCACCCAACCCCTTTATTGCAGATTCGGCAGAACTAGTGAAAAGGGACCAGACCTCAGATGTGCCTCAGCTAATCTTAGAGGAGGTTGGATTAAAACTCTGGTTTGAGCAGGAAGGGCGCTTTAATAGTCCGAAGGTCAAACTAGCGGTTTATTTTTCAAGCCCCAAAGCCTACGACAGCCCTAGCCATGCTGCGCTAGCCAAGATTTATACCTTGATGGTCCAAGAAGAGCTTAATGAATGGGCCTACCCTGCTTCTGTGGCTGGGTTAAACTACCGGATTGATAACGGGGTTAGAGGACTTGAATTGCAGTTAGAGGGGTATCCGGCCAACCTACCTAAGTTATCGGCCAAGGTGATCGAGGCGATGAAACTGCCCAAGATTGATCTCTTGCTATTTGAACGGGTCAAACGCGACCTGACCGAAAGTCGGCAAAACCAACGATACGGCCAAGCCTACCATCGGGCCATCTATGAGTTGTATTACCTCACCAACCAACAACTTTGGCACAATGACGATTATCTGGCGGTTTTAGGAGATCTAACCCCGGCCGATTTAAGCCAGTTTAGAGACGAGTTTTTATCCCAGTTACACCTAGAAGTCCTCGCCTTGGGCAATCTCTCCCAGGCTCAAGCTGGGAGTTGGACCACAGAGATAAAAAAGGGTCTGGGGGCTCCACCTTTGGCAGAATCAGAGATTTTAGAACAAAAAGCCGCCCAATTAGAACCGGGGGCCAAGGGCTTTCAATTAGCCGTAGAAGACAATAACTCGGCGATTATTGAATATTTCCAGCTTGGCCCCGAAACGCCAGCCCAGACCGCAACCTTGCAACTACTGGCACAAATCATTGAAAAACCGGCTTACCACCGCTTAAGAACCTTAGAGCAGCTTGGTTATATCGTTTGGAGCAGCCGGCAGGCACAGCTCGGGGTGGAGGGGCTTTCGATTATTGTGCAGTCCAGCCAACGAGACCCGGTCTATTTACGGGACCGAATCCACGCTTTTTTAAGGGATTTTGAGTCTGAACTGGTAGCCATGCCCGAGGCCGAATTCAACCGGTACCGCGACGCCTTAGCTCAGGCTGCTCGAATCAAACCGAAAAATCTAAATGAAGAATTCCGCCGCCATTGGTCTAAAATCATTGAGCAAGACTACCAGTTTAACAAAGAGGTTCTCCTGGCCACGGAGGTCGAAAAAACCACCTCTGAACAGGTCCAGGCGCTTTATCAGCAATTGACCGGGCCTAAGTCCAAAGCTCTTTCGATTGAGGCCTTTGCCAAAGGACTGGTCTTGAAGCCCGACAAGGTTCCCTTGATAACTAACAAAAAAGAACGTAAGTTGGTCCAACAATACTACCCCAATCGGCCCGACCGCTTGAGCCGCGCAATAAACCAGGCCCAAGACCTTAAATGATATGGATATCAAAGAATCACCGCAATATTTAGAGATTCAAGAGCGGCTGGCGGCCGCGATTCGAGCGGTAATCCAAACCCAAATCGAAACCAAAGAACCTCCCGAGACCCTGCTCACCCTTGAGCGACTGGTGGAGGAGGGGTTTAAGGAAAAGGAGGCGTTAGGGCTGATCGGCCAAGCGGTGAGCCGTGAGGTGGCCGAGTTGATTGCAGGCAATGGGGAACTAAACCTTGAGCGTTACCGCGTTGCCTTAGAAGCCCTGCCCCAACCCTTCGCCGAGCCCAGAACCAAGGAGGAGGACCTATGATTTTCGGGTTGGTAAGCTTAGCGATTGGACTAACCCTTTTTGACTTAGCCTTTTTGATTCTAGTTACCCAAGGCTGGGGAGGCTGGTTGGTGGCTTTGAGCCAGGGGATAAGCTTTTCCTTCGGCCTTTGGCGGCTCTGGCACTCTGACCGTAATTTATTGTTGTTTTTAGAAATCGCTTGGCGAAAAGGGGAACCGGTGGTGCCTGAACTTTGGGAAGAAGGCTTGATTCAGGTGGGAGCTTGGGCGCTAGTATTGCCAGGGTTTTTGACCGATTTATTGGGGGTTTTGATCCTCATGGAGTCAAGCCGCAAAACTATTTTTGAAGGCCTTAGCCGATTTTTCAGCCGTTTAGGTGGGCTATGAAAATACTGCTTATTTGTTTTTTGTTTTGGCCCTTTGTTGCTTTAGGCGAGGACCTAGATCAGCAACTAGCAGACCTAGAAGACTTCACCAAAGCCTTGGAGTTGGTTGAAGAAAAAAGTCTAGGGCCTACTGAACATCAATTGTTAATCGACCACGCCATTGACGGACTTTTGCAGGGGCAGGACCCCTTTTCGTCTCTACTTACAGAAGAAGAGTTTGAAGACCTCAAAACCCTATCTTCGGGGAGGCAAAAGGGGATCGGTTTGACTTTACATCCGCGCGAAGAGCAGTGGATGATTACTCGGGTATTGCCGGACTCGCCAGCCTTTAAGGCGGGGCTAAAACGGGGGGACTTGATCACTGAGGTCAATGGCGAATTGGTCGAGCGGTTAGGGCTGGAAGGACTGCGCGACCAAGAAGAAAAAGAAAAAACACTCGAACTAACCCTTTCTACTGGGCAGAAGGTCAAGGTCAAAAAGGACTGGTTTAGCCAAACTGGGGTTGTGGTCAAGCCCTTGGCAAAAGGGGCTTTGTTAATTGAAATCCAAGAATTCCTGGTAGATACCCCCAAGTGGGTCGAAGAAGCGCTTCTGACCCACCAGCCCAAGCGGGTGATCCTTGATCTTCGCGACAACCCAGGGGGGTTGGTTTATGCGGCGGTCGAGGTAGCCGAATTTTTTGTAGGCCCTGGACCTATCGCTGAGACCAGGGACAAAAAAGGTCAAACCTTAGAAACCTTTACCGCTCTAAAGCCGCCCTTGATAGCTATAGAAAACATAGTCATTTTGATAAATCGAAATTCGGCTTCCGCGTCAGAACTGCTGGCTCAGAGCTTACGAGAAAGGGGGGTCGCCAAGCTGGTTGGGGAACGCAGTTTTGGTAAGGGAGTAGTGCAGTCGATGTTCCCAATCGGCAAACGTCGCTACGCCATGTTAACCGTGGCCCGCTACTATGGCCCTAAAGGGGTAAGTTTTCACCAAAAAGGGTTAACCCCAGACCTACAGATTGCAGAAGAGTGGTTGCCAGCCCGCTGGAGCGAGGAAGACCCTATCTTTCAGGCTGGCCTTAAACTTCTGAACCAATGACTATTCTGAGATACCAAAACCACGGATGAGTTTTAGTAGGTGGTCGAGCTCATCGATCCGGTTTGCTGCGGCGATCCCTCGAACCTCGATGTCCTTGGCAATTGCCGAAGGGGGAACAATCCCATAGTTCAATGCGGACCCTTTTATGTCATGGCCTATCGCCGATAGTTTGGCGCTATCTTGGGCGGCGGCGGCCTCACGCATGCGCCCTACCTTATTGATGCAGTCGTCTAAAACCTCATCAATCATGGAGATAAGATCTTCTGTCTCCAATCCCATCCGCTCGGCTGCATCGGCGATGCCACTTAAAATCTCTTCTTTATTAACGGTCATTTAGCTCCTTCTGGCGCAACCTCTTGGCCCAGAATATCCAACCCGCCTTTTTCTGCAAGATAAAAAATAATTTGCCCCCCTTTGGGCTTGGTGATGCGATTTTATAGTTTTAAAAACCGGCTTTGTACAAAACCTGCATAAACCAACTCAGACCCCACCAAATTCGAGGCCTTAGCATGAAAAAAGCTCTGTTATTATTACTTATTTTACTCAATCTGGGGATCAGCCTTCAGGCGGAAGAAACCGAACACCGAGATGAATACAAAGAGCCAAAGGTAGTCGAAAAATTGGTGAGCCGCGCCAAAGAGGCGGGAATCAGCGAGGAAGCCCTGAAAAATTTAGAACTCCGCGAGCAAGGGGGCGAACAGATCAACCTTTTGCAATACCTCGACGAGTTTGAAGGTAAAAAGAGGCTTAAAGAACTGGAACTAAAAGAATTTTCAGAAAAAAGGTTCTTGACGGTTAACGACATTTTTAAAGAACTGGTGGACCATGAACAGGTTCAATTAATCAAACTTCGCGAAGAGCTGGTCAGTGAATAAACTTATGCTAGCCGGTTTGTCAGGAAGCGGAAAAACCCACCTAACCTTGGCGTTGATGGAGTGGTTTAAGCTAAAAGGAAAAGAGGTGGCCGCTTTTAAGCCTTTTGCGGTAAACGCCTTGGGCCATAACGCCAATGAACAAGCCAGCGACGCAGAGTTATACGCCGCTCAAATGACCGGCGAACCGGCAAACACCTTGATCAACCCCTACGTTGCCCAAGAAAACTACCCCATCGAATTAGCCTTTAGGCGAGACGGGATCAAGGTTCGCCCCAAGCTTTTAGCAGAGCGGCAAACCCTGCTTTTAGATCATTACGCCAAACTTATGGTCGAACTCCCTGGAGGACTAGCCGAGTCGGTCGATGAAAAAACCAAGGTAATCGATTGGGCGATTGCACAAGTAACCCCCCTTTTTTATCTGATCCGCCCCTCAAAAGAACGGTTTAACGAGACCTTGTTAGAAATGGACCTACTTAGACGCTCGCAAGTGGAGTTTTATTTCGCCTTTAACAACGCTAACCATCTCAAAGATGGGGACTGGTTGTTTTATCAGTGGGAAAAGTTGGAAGCCGTCGCCGATTGTCAAGCAGAAGGGATGTTACCCTTTGAGCCAGACCCCAAGGTTTTGGCTTTAAAACTCGAAGAATACTTACCCAAACTTACTGGGCTCTTAAATGGCTAGTTAGGCCTCATTGTCTTGCGGGAGCTTGGGCATTTTTTTAAGGAACTTCTCTAGGTCCAACCCTTTGTTTTTATGCAGAGAGTTCCCTTTGTAAACCAAGGTGATTTCAGCAGTAAGCCCTTTGCAAAAATAAACCGGTAAGGCCAACTTGCTTTGGTATTTGGCCACTTCCTGCTCACACTCGGAGATTTCCGAGGTTTTCGTCGAAGAAGCATATTCAACCACGATCCCGCTGCGTTTCTTTTCAACAAATTCCCGTTTACCTGGCAGTCCGGCTAAAGTCCGCACCGAAGAGCCCACCCGGCGAATGGTGGTGAGCACGTTGGATTTAAATTCGTCGTGGTCAAACTCGCCTGGGTAAAGCTGTGGTTCCCCAGCGTTAGTAAAGATGGCGTAACCATGACCGTCGGGCAAAGCTTCCCAAGAGAACAGATTCGAGTCGGCCAATTTTTTCTGGTCTTTTAACTTTTCGTCTTTTTCAGAAAAACTGTCTTTGGTTTTTTTCTTGTCCCCACCGCTCGGTTCTTCCTTGTGAACCTTGTCGTTATTATAGCCAAAACAAACTACTAGATTCGAAAGCTTGTTTATCAATCCTTGTTTCAGCTGGTTTATAAAATCCTGAATTTTCTGGCAGTCTTCGCAGGTGGTATTGATAATGACCACGAGCAACATCCCCTTACCTTCTATCTGTTTGGTCAGCCGGTCAAAGGACTTGGCTGAATAATGACCACCAATATGTTTAAGTCTTTTGTTCATCGTTGCTAATATCTGGTTGCCAACTTGCCTTCTAGGTCGATTTTGTCTAAATATCAGTTTTGAAATAGCCTGCCAAGCGGCCTGAGCTATTTAAGGCATTTTCCCTAACGCGACTAAGATCAAACTCGATGGATTTGATTCACAAGCCCTTTACCACTAAAGATTTAGGTGGTCCTTGGGCCATTTTGGTAGGCAACTTCGATGGGTTTCATTTAGGGCACCAAACCCTGGCCAGACGCCTATTAGCGCAACGCGAGCACTTCGGGGCTAAAGCCGCCCTTTTAACCTTCGAGCCCCACCCCAAACAGGTCTTGCAGCCAGAGGTACCCTTTTATCAAATCTATCCAGACCAAGCTAAGTGGCGCTTTATGGAAGAGGCCGGGCTCGACGCCTGCCTGATTGCCCCTTTTACCCACCGGTTCGCGTCCTTAAGTCCAGCCGAGTTTTTAAGTCGTTTGTTTAGCTATTTGACCATTAAAAAAATTCTGGTAGGTTATGATTTTAACTTTGGCAAAGGGCGTAGTGGCTCGGCGGAGGTAATGGCGGCTGAATGTGAAGCCAGGGGGGTGGAGTTTGAAGAGTTGGGACCAATCAAGGAAGACGGGGTTACGGTTAGTTCGACCATGATCCGCCGGTTGCTGTTTGAAGGGGACTTTGACGGGGCCGCCCGATTTTTGGGCAGGCCCTGGGCAATCGAAGGCCGGATCGAGCAGGGACACCAAAAAGGGCGCGAACTAGGGTTCCCTACAATCAACCTGCCTAGTTCTATCCTCTTGCCGCTTAAAACCGGGGTCTATGTGGCCGAGGTTATGATCGAGGGGGTTTGTTATAAGGGGGTCTGCAACGTCGGTTATAAGCCAACCTTCGAGGGGGAGGGGTTGATCACCGAAGCCTTTATTTTTGACTTTAATCAAGACGCCTATGGAAAATGGGCACAGGTTTTCCCTAAAGCCTTTTTGCGGCCCGAAGCGAAATTCGAGAGCCTAAACCAACTTCAAGGGCAGATCGCCAAAGATGTGGAAAAAGCTCGCGTTTATTGGGGTCTGTAGCCTTTTTTGGGGGGTTTGCTTGGCTAGGGCCGAGGCGCCTGATCAATGGGTCATAGGGGGACTGGTGCGGGCGGGGGGCTTAAGCTTTGATAACCTGCCCCCAGATTTCAACCAGACCAATCTAGCCGTGGTGGAAACCGCCCAACAAAACACCTTATTTAGTCACGCTCTAGCCGAACATTGGCCGTGGGAATGGGGGTTTTACGGGTATCATTTTGACCGTTATCTCCTAAGTGGCAAGCTAGCTGGGATTGATCAAAAAATGACCCTTTTAACTCACCAATTGGTGGCAGGAGCGGCCTACCCCTTTTTGCGGGAGCGAGCGCGGCTCAAGCTGGGCGGCTTTTTAGCTTACGGCCAAGGGGACAGCAACTTAGAAACAAGTTACCAATCCCTTACCCAACAACCTAGCCAACCAGACGACTGGAGTTATCATTCAAAAGCCCATTTTTGGCGGGCCGAATTTTTTTTCGAGTCCCAAATCCCCAGTGGGTGGGGGTATCGATTGGGCTGGTTTATCTGGCGAGGGCAGATGGATCAAGCTTGGGCCGGGCAAACCATCAACCTCGATTCCCCTTTCAAGATCAGCCTAACAGCCATATATAGATTTAATGGACTATAAATACATAGGGTTGCATTAAATTTAGTTTTTTTGCTTACATCAACACACACAATCGACTAGTCTAGGCAGACTTGGCCGCAAGGGCTAAAAAAATTTGCCAAAAAACTGAACAGACCCCCAAAGTATAAGACCATGGAGTTGATTTTAGAAGACGGCAGCCTCTACCATGGCCGACCCTTTGGCCACAAAGGTTCGGTGGCGGGTGAAGTGATTTTTAACACCGGCATGATGGGTTACCCCGAAACCATGTCCGACCCTAGCTACAAAGGGCAGATCCTGGTCTTTACCTATCCCCTAATTGGAAACTATGGCATCCCTGACAATCAAATGATTGACGGGATCTCAAAGTATTTCGAGTCGGATCATATCCATCTTAAAGGGATCGTCATTACCAGCCTTACAAGGGAATACAGCCACTGGAACGCGGTGCGCTCCTTAGAAGACTGGATGATCGAACATAAGGTCCCCGGGATCGAAGGAGTAGATTGCCGGGCGATTACCAAAAGGTTGCGCGAGAAGGGCACCCAGTTGGGCAAGTTGATTTTTGAAGGCCAAGACCTACCCTTTTATGACCCTTCCCAAGAAAACTTAGTCGCCCAGGTTAGCTGCAAGGCCCCCATTGAATATGGCAGCGGCAAAAAACGGGTGATCCTCGTAGATAATGGTTGTAAAAACAATATCATCCGCAGCTTAATCGCCCGTGGGGTTTCGGTACTTCGAGTGCCCTGGAACTACGATTACACCGCCGAAAAATACGATGGGGTTTTTGTTTCAAACGGCCCTGGAGACCCCATGAAAGTGGATGAAGGTCTAGCGGTACTAAGAAAACAAATGGAAAGACCCGAACCTATCTTTGGGATTTGTATGGGACATCAACTGCTAGCCTTGGCCGCCGGTGCCCAGACCTACAAACTAAAGTTTGGCCACCATAGCCAAAACCAGCCCTGTGTAAAGGTGGGAACCAAGCGCTGCTACATCACCAGCCAAAACCACAACTACGCCATCGACGACCAAACCTTACCCCCCGAATTTAGGCCTTGGTTTTTTAACGCCAACGACGGTTCAAACGAAGGGATCATCCACGAAACCAAACCTTGGGGTTCGGTGCAGTTCCATCCCGAGGCTTGGCCCGGACCGGTGGACACCGGCTTTTTGTTTGACCAATTTGTAGCCCAACTTTAGCCATGCCCGATCAACCGATTAAAAAGGTCATTATCTTAGGCAGCGCCGCCCTTAAAATAGGCGAGGCTGGCGAATTTGACTATTCCGGCTCCCAAGCGATCAAAGCCCTGAAACAAGAGGGGATCAAAACAATATTGGTCAACCCCAATATTGCCACCATCCAAACCTCAGACTATCTGGCCGATCAGGTATATCTACTACCGGTTACCCCTGAATTTATTGAAGGAGTTATCGAAAAAGAACGTCCTGACGGGATCTTGTTAAGCTTTGGCGGGCAAACCGCCCTGAATTGCGGAATGCAATTAGACAAAAGCGGGGTGTTAGCAAAATGGGGGGTAAAGGTTTTAGGCACTCCGGTTTCGGTAATCCAAAAAACCGAAGACCGGCAGGAATTCGCAGACGCCTTGGCCGAGATTGGAGTCTTTTGCCCAAGAAGCCAAGCGGCCCACAACCTAAAAGAAGCCCTTAAAATTGCCGACCAGATTGGTTATCCGATCATGATCCGGCTGGCCTTTGCTTTAGGCGGCTTGGGCTCAGGGGTTTGCTGGAATGAAAAAGACACCAAAGAATTGGCAGGCAACGCTTTTGCTTATACCAGTCAAATCCTGGTTGAAGAATATTTAAAGGGTTGGAAAGAAGTCGAGTACGAAGTGGTGCGGGACCAGTATGACAACTGTATCACCGTCTGTAACATGGAAAACTTCGACCCCTTGGGCATTCACACGGGTGAATCCATTGTTATCGCCCCTAGCCAAACCTTGAGCAACCGCGAGTATCATATGCTTCGCGAGGTGGCCATCAAGACCGTGCGGCACCTTGGGGTAATTGGCGAATGTAATATCCAGTATGCTCTCAACCCAGACTCGGAAGAATACCGAGTGATAGAGGTAAACGCTCGGCTTTCGCGCTCTTCAGCGCTGGCTTCGAAAGCCACTGGTTACCCCTTGGCCTTTGTGGCAGCCAAGTTGGCCTTAGGTTACAGTTTAACCGAGCTTAAAAACTCGATTACCTTATCGACCATCGCCTGCTTTGAACCGGCGCTAGATTACTGCGTTGTTAAAATCCCGCGCTGGGACTTAAAAAAGTTCCGCATGGTTTCGACCAAGATCGGCACTAGCATGAAGTCGGTTGGCGAGGTAATGGCCATTGGTAAAACCTTCCAAGAGGCCTTACAAAAGGCCTTGCGAATGCTCGACATCGGGGCCATGGGCTTGGTGACTAACAAAGATGAGTTGGGCAAAAAGTCGAGCCACGACAAACTGATTACCGAACTTCGTGAACCCACCGACGAGCGGGTATTTTCCATCCCCTACGCCTTTAAAGCGGGGATGAGCCTAGACGAGATTTACGAGCACACCCGGATTGACCGGTGGTTCCTTTCTAAAATCGCCAATATTGTTAGGGTCGAGCGGTTAGTCGAGCAATACAAGGGGGGCAACTGCCCCAGACAGGTACTTAGTGAAGCCAAAAAAGTGGGTTTTTCGGATCCCCAATTGGCCGTTTTATTAGGAACATCCGAACGCCAAGTGCGCCGACAAAGGGTTAACTATGGGATCATTCCCGCCGTTAAACAAATCGACACGCTAGCCGGCGAATACCCAGCCCAAACTAATTACCTATACCTGACCTACAACGGGGACCAGGACGACATCGAATTTGGCGGCAAAGAATCGGCGTTGGTTCTAGGTTCTGGGACCTACCGAATTGGTTCGTCGGTAGAGTTTGATTGGTGCTGTGTCAACGCGGTTAAAACCGTCAAAGAGGTGGGCTACCGCTCGATCTTGATCAACTACAATCCCGAAACCGTCTCCACGGACTACGACGAGGTGGACCGGCTTTATTTCGACGAAATCCGCCTGGAAACAGTGATGGATATTTACGAAAAAGAAAAGCCGAAAGGGATTATTTTAAACATGGGTGGGCAGGTAGCCAATAACTTGGCTCTGCCTTTGATGCATTGGGGCGCCAGGGTCTTAGGAACCAGCCCGGTGATGATCGACCGGGCCGAGGATCGGCACAAGTTTTCCTCGATGTTAGACGAACTGGGTGTGGACCAGCCCGAGTGGGAAGAGTTGACCAGCATGGCTGCGGCCAAAGAGTTTGCCGCCAAAGTGGGCTACCCAGTTTTGGTCAGACCCAGCTATGTGCTCTCTGGTGCCGCTATGGGTGTGGCAGCCAACGATGTTGCCATGGAATCCTTTTTGTCTAAGGCCGCGAATTTAAACGAGGATCATCCGGTGGTGATCTCCAAGTTTATGACCAACGCCAAAGAGATTGAGTTCGACGCGGTCGCCGACCGGGGCGAGGTGATCAACTTTGCGATTAGCGAGCATTTAGAAAACGCCGGGGTCCATTCGGGCGATGCGACCTTAGTCTTGCCGCCCCAACGGACCTATTTGGAAACCACTAGGCGTATTAAGGTAATCGCCAGTAAAATTGCTAAGGCCCTTGAGATTACCGGTCCCTTTAACATCCAGTTTTTGGCTAAAGACAACTTGGTCAAGGTGATCGAGTGTAACCTGCGGGCTTCCAGGAGTTTTCCTTTTGTTTCAAAGGTAACCAAACAAAACCTGATTACCTTGGCCACCCGCGCCATTTTGGGCGAACCGACCGAGAAAAACCTCGAATCCTTTATGGAGTTAGGTCACGTTGGGGTCAAGGCCAGCCATTTTTCTTTTACCCGCCTCTTGGGGGCTGACCCAACTCTGGGGGTGGAAATGGCTTCAACTGGCGAGGTGGGCTGCATTGGGGATACCTTTAACGAAGCCCTGCTCAAGGCCATGCTTTCAGTTGGGTTTAGGATTCCGATAAAAACCATGTTGTTAAGCTCGGGGCCAGAAAAGAACAAGGTTAGTCTCCTAGAGACCGTGGCGGCTTTAACCCAGATGAAAGTGGAACTGTACTGCACCACGGGCACCTGGAAGTTTCTAAAGGAACATGGGATCGAAACCAAACTCGCGCCTTGGCCTGATGAAGAAGCGACCGAAACCGTTTTAGACCTTTTAGAGCGGGTTCCCTTTGATTTAGTGGTTAACATCCCGAAGTCATTGCAGTCCCAAGAGCTGACCCAAGGGTACCAAATCCGCCGCCGGGCAGTGGACTTGGCTATGCCTTTGATCACCAATTTCCAATTGGCCGTCCGCTTCCTAGAGGCCATTCACCAACACCCAGACCTGAAAATCAAGGCCTGGGGCGAATATTAAGCGGCCATGAATCCCCTGGCTCATCTGTCCCTGTTAGTGGCTTTGGCGGGGATGGTCTGGGCACCGGGGGCCTATTTTTCTCGGGTGCTAACCCTAAAAAAATGGGTTGAATCACCGGGCCCCGCTTTGATCATGGGGCTAGGGATTGCCTTTGATCTCTTGGCCTCGATCCTATATCGCTGGTCTGGTCTGCCCTACTGGATCTTTGTGGTCCTCCACCTCCCCTTTTTACTCCCAGCAGCCCAAGATTTTCGAATCCGCCATTTGAGCCCCAAGGCTTGGCTCCGGCATCACTTGTGGGAGCGCTGGTCTAGCGAAAATCGGCGCGATTTTGGAGCCTTCGTTTTAACTTGGTGCCTGCTTCCGGTGGCGGCCTTTTTTTATTATGGGCTGCAACCGATCGAAGCCTATTATCATGACGAAATCCTAAGGGGGGCTATGACCCCCTTTATTACCCAAGGATTTCCGCTGACCGACTTTTTAGTTTATAGCCCAGAGCGATTTTATTACTATTATTTAGCCGAACTTTTTGTAGCCAATTTAGCCCAAGCGACGGGGATTTGGCCAGTTGAGGTTTATTTTTGGTGGTTTTTGCTTTTTTGTTGGAGCCTGATATGGTTAGGTTTTTGGTCTTTGGTGCGGCTTCAAGCCCCGGGTTCGAAGCTTTTGGCAGGCATCACCTTTTTGTTGTTTTTTACACTACACGGCTACGGTGGACCCCAATCAATCAGCCATTTCGGTTTTCGCCAAAATAGCTTTGCTATTGCCCTCAACTTTTTGGCTCTGTTCCTCTTTTGCCGGTTCTGCCTAAGCGGGCGCTGGTTTTATTTCTTTTTAGGCATTTTGCTTTCTGGACTAACCATTGGGATCAAAACCTTCTCCTTTTTGCCCTTTATTCCCCTAATCCCTTTGCTGGGGATTTGGGGTTGGCGGACGGGGCGGATCAAGTTTTTAACCCTTGGCGCTTTGGGCGCTTGGACCCTTTTGGTGGTGGGGGTTACGTACTTTGGGATGATTTATCACCCTGGCGAGGAATCGGCGGTAAACTTTATATGGGAGCCGACCCATTATTGGGCCGAGGCCTATGATCAACGGATCATTGAAGCGCCCAACTATCTTTACCAAGAAGTCAAAACGCAAATGGAAGGGACCGATTGGCCCTTCTGGCGCGCCTTTTTGATGCCTGTTGGCTTTCTGACCGGGTTTTTCCTTTTGGGGATAGCCGCGCTCCCCGCCGGTAGAGGTCAAGCGAGGTTGCTAGATTTCTTTTGGGGTTTGGTTGGATTAATCAGCTATGGAATGTTTCTGGTCTTTGGTTGGTTTCGCCTTTCGCATTCAATGGCTTCGGTCATATACTTAGTCTTTTTTGGCGCGATTTACCTTAAGCTAGCAATAATGGTCTGGTTCGCTGGGCGTATGCAACAAAGGCGAGGGTTAGGGGTGTTGTTGCTTTTGATTGTTTGGGGTTTTGCTATGTACAGTCATGCCAAAGTCGATTTACAGCACTTTTACGGCCCTAAAACCCCTTACCAAGCTAGCCCAGACGAGGTTAGCGCCCTTACACTAGTCCGCAAAACCCCTGAAAACAGCTATTTTCTGCACAACTACTACCGGCAGTCAGGCATGCTTGCTCAAGCGGCGATTGCGGGCAGGCGCAGTATTGTAAGCTATCGATATTGGGATTCGATTTTTCAGGAAGAGGCCTTGTACGACCAGATGATGGGCCTAGCCGACCGGTTTTATCGGGGTGAAATGAGCCGGGTCGAGATGCAACAATTTTTAGATCAATACCAGATTGGCTCGGTTTTTTGGCTCTACCGAATCAACCCACCCCTAGACTTAACAGACTTAGGATTTAGGCGAGAGACCCACACCGACGGGCTCGATCTGTGGTTGCGCGAGCAACCATTACCCGCGCCTCCTGCTAATCAGGATTAGTGTTTTTTAGGTCGGAGCCAAGTGATTCCCGGCTGATTGTACCTTACTTCAAACAGTTCTGGATCGGCCCCTGGATAGGGATGGTAGCGGTGCATCCACAAAATAGCGGACACCTGATACTGGGTCAAAAAGGCTTGGGTCTCTTCTCTGTTTAGTTCCCCTTTAAAAAACCGTTCCACATCCACCTGAACCGCATGGTAGGTTATAGGGTCTTGGTTGATCGAGCCGCCCACGTAATCACTTAAAACCGTTCGCCGACCGATTATCCCAGAAACACTCCAGAACCGAGGGCCTTTGTAAAAATTGTGCAGAACCCAATCGGTGGGTTGGGTGTCCGCCTTGATTAAGTTCATTACCTTAACCTCTTCAGGCGAGTGACTCACATGGGTAGGTGGGCCTTGGTAGTGGGTTAGATCGGCAAAGGCGTAACTATACATAGAGACCCCAAACATTAGGGGTAAAACCAGCCAACCGAACACCGTCCGTTTTAGGCTCAAGGCTTCCAGCCAAAGGCACAGCGTGGCCGCACTAAAGATCCAAGCACCAAAGATAAAAAAGTACACAATCGAGCCCATTGACGCGCCCTCTTCGAACCCGAAGCCAAAGAAAAAGACTTGCGAGAGCCAACCACCCAAGGCAAAAAACCAATAACCCGGCTTTTTAAGCAACTCCCGCCCGCCCCAGAGGAGGGCGGCCAACGCTAATAACCAATATTCCAAGCTTGCAACAATCGGTGCCCAAAGCATCGAACCGTTGGTACCCCAGAGGGCTTGGCACCAAGCGGTCAGGGTTTTTGCCAAGGCGCAATGATATTGCTCGGTAAGCTTTACCTGATAGGTCTTGGCCCAATAATGTTCTGGATCCCAAATAAGCGCAGGCCCGCCCGAGTCTGGTTGATAAACCACCAAAAAATACCAAAAGGAGCAAAGACCGAAAAAAAACAGGGCCGGAAATAGGTAAGTTTTCAGGGGCAAGGGCCGCATAAAAAAAAGATAACCTACCAAAGGGCCCAAGGCTCCTAAGATTGGGGCCAACATCAGCAACTTGGTGCCCACCAGCAAAGAGGCCAGGGCTAATCCCAACAGCAACCAAAGGTTTCGTCGGTTTTGCAAATATTGCGTTATTAGGGCGGCGCTAAGCAGGGCGAGACCTAGGGCGAAGGTGTTTTGTCGCAAAGTCAAGTGACTGATTTTTTGATCGCCACCCAATCCTTGAACAAAAAAGAAAAAGAAAAATGCCATCACCAAAACAAGTTGATTCTTTTTGCCCAAGGCATTAGCAAAGGCCCAAAATCCAGCTAAAATCAAAATCCAATTTCCTGGCAAAACCCAATTAAAATAGACTTCCCCTGCATCAAGCCCAGTAAAGGCGGTAAGGTTCGCCGTCCAAAGTTCGGTGAAGTTATAATACCGATAGGAGTTATTGGCGAAAACGTGAAATTCAGGCGGTGGATAAGCCAGAGCTATAGCATGGACAATCCCCAGCCGCTGGTGTTCATCTTGGTAAATTTGAGCAATGGGCTTATAAGTAGTCGTATAAAAAAAGTAGATCAAAAAAGTGGCCACACTCAAGAAACCAAGCACCCGTCCCCAGCCCCCCAATTGCGCCAGTCCATCTCTGGTCCAGCTTCGCCAACGGTGCCGGTCCTGCCAAAGTAGATATAAAAAACCTAGATGCAAAACCGAATACAGCCAAAAAGGTAAGCCTAAAGCCCCAAAAAGACTTCGGTAGGCAATACTAGAAATCAGGTGAAAGACCAAAGCAGCGGCCAGCCAAAAAGCGGGGCCGCTGTCTTTAGTAGCTAGATGTATCACCCTAACCCTAGAGATAGCGGCTATAGGCAACAAGAGGTGCCACAAAAGAAATAAGGCTATTAAAAAGCTTGGGGCCAAGGCTTCCTCGGAAATCTGGAGCTGAACAAATTTTAGGCAATCGCCAGATAAAAGTGGACTTACAAATAGGTTGTTGGCAAGACCCCAAACACTCCAAATCTATTCTGAGCGAGGCTATTGAGGGACCAAGTGTCTTGCAAAAAAAAAGGGCTTAAGCTATCTTCCTCGAGAATGTCGTCTCAATGTTGAACCGGAAAAAGAACCGGTGAGCGACCAAGAGGCAGGTTCACTTGCATTCCTTCGGGGTTTAATTGGACCTTGTTCCAAGAGCAATTCAAACCAGAACGAACTGGAAACTAGTATTTTTTATTGGAATAGCCCTCTTGGTTTGGGTCTCTTCGCCCCTGGTTTTCCGCCGAATGTCCCCAACCCCCAAGTTACCCCAATCGGTAGGTTTGACCGCCTATTTCCCGCTAGTAAAAAACCTCAAGGAAGCCAATGGGGCTTGGGGTGCGCTTAATTCTAATGTTCGGTTAAATAAATACCAAACCCCTGGGGTTTTGCTGAATTTTAGGTCTGAATCCTATCTTTCTTTAGCCGGGTGGAACCAGCCCAAGGCCCATTTAACAAAAACCTACGCCTTGGGGTTGGCTCTACCTAAAGATCCACCAAATACGGGCGAGCGGTTTCAAAATATTTTTTTTGACGGCAGCGCAAAAATGCCGGGCCGCCCTCGGGTTTCCCTTTGGTTTGACCGACAGGAACAATACTTACATCTTTCTTTGACAGATCAAAATGGGACACATTTTTCTGATCAAGTTGGATTCCGCTGGAAACCCTTGGTTTTTCTTACACTGGTGATCGACCTGGAAAGCAAGCAATACCGGCTTTATCAAGATGGCAGGTTAAAATTAGAAAAACCCTGGGAGGGCCAAGGTCTTTTAGAGTCGGAACTCTTTTTTGTGGGGTTGGGCCTTTCCCCTAGATCTGGGTTGAAAGCGACCTATTTAGGCCTTTCCCTCTGGGAGCGCCCTTTGAGCGGGCCCGAGGTTAAAGAATTAACCCACGCTTTTTACAACCAACAATCCCATACCCAGCTTTTTTACCGTCTCTTTGTGGGCTTCCTTTGGGTGGGCTATTTAATTCTGGCTTGGTTTAAATTGCAGACAGATTTGCTTAGGTGGGGGCATTGGGCCAGCCAAAAAACCCTTAAAGTGCGGCAGGCTATCAACCGGTACTGGTCAGAAGAGGCCTTCTATTAACGTGAAATTGCGGCCCTTAAATTTTGCTTTTTTTGTCCTCTTTTTAGCCCCAACCTGGACGCTTTTGGCGTTTGGAGTGCGCTGGGTTTTAGGGGATTTTTATCATTGGGGCGAGGTGGCGCAGTACCCGGTTTTATTCGCCGCCTTGGGCCTCTGCGGGCTACTGTCTCAAAAGTTAGGCCAGTTTTTTGACCCAGAAAAACCCTCCATTTTATACCTGCCCGAACTTCTCTGGGCTTTGGCCCTGGCCTATCCTTTAGCTTGGCGGCAGGGGAAATTAGCAGATATTATTGCTAAACAATTTGAAGCGAACCGGTACGCCTTGGGTGGGTCGGACTGGGCCTTTCATACCTCCATTTCCAACTATTTAATGTATCATGGCGCTCTCAACCAAAACCCCTTTTATCAAGACGGGCATTTAGGTTATCACCATTTTTATAATCTATTAGTTGCGCAAATAGCGGGTATATTGGGGATCAACGCCCCAATGTCCTTTGTTTTTGTATCCCCCTGGATGGTTTTAGCTGGGTTTGTAGCACTTTGTTGGTGGATGATGATCGAGCTTCGTTTATCAGGCGAACGCTTCGGCCTTAGGGGATTTTTGCCGTTAGGTTTTTTGGCCTGGATGGTCAGTGAGGGCAACCCTTACTCGCAATTTTCCATGATTTACGGCGTCGGATTGGCTTTTTTGTTAATGGCAATTTTACGACGACTTGCCCACAAAACTAGGCGTGATAACCGTTTTTTACTCCCCGCCTTGATCATTTTGGGTCTAGGTTGCGCCGCGACTAAAATGTTTTATTTCCTTCCCCTATTAACCGCTGCTGGTGCCACCTTACTGCTGAACGGGATCAAACAAAAGCGGCAGCTTGGCAAGGCCCAGTGGTTTATGATAAATTCATTTAATATCAAATTAGTGCTGACCTTTTTAGTGATTTTTGGCGGGGCCATGTCAATGATGGGTGATTTTGCCAAGAGTCCCTATCAAATTGATTGGGCTAAGCTATTTTTTGAGAATGGAGCAGGAAGCTTTATTACCCAATTGGCGCAAGGCAGCCTAATCCCCTGGATTTGGGTGGGAAGCTTGATTTTGGCTTTAATCTCGAAAGAGGGTTACGAATTTCTGTTTTGGGGGGTGGTTGCGTTAACTGCGCATCTGATCTCGGTTAGCTTTGTACCCACTCTATACGAGGCCGGGGCCAGCCATCGCTATGCGAGCTTTTCTATCTTAGCCGCCGAGCTAATTATCTTGGGCGTATCCCTGGCCAAACTACCGATTGAATTTACCCAATCTGCAACTATGCGTTTGGTCAAAAAACGGGTTTACCGTGGGTTTTTAGGGGGGCTGTTGGTGCTGGTGGTTTTGGCTGAATATCAAATGGTCGGGCGTTTTGACTTTTTCCCTAGGCCCGTTTTTGGTCGGGATTTGGACTACCCCCCTCGGGGCCAGTGGCTAAAAATGTCGGATTTTATCAATAGCCATCTGACTAAGGAGGATGGAATCATTACCAATTATTGGGACCTAAACCGTCACTATGGGCTCACCGCCTGGATTAAAACTCCCCCCTTTTTGTCCTCGGGCCAATACGGCTTTGTGGACCAACAGGAAGACATTTTTCAAAGACGCAAAGCGTTACAAATATTTTTCCGCTGGCGGATTTCTGCGGATTTGTTCCGGCTTTTAGCAGAGGAATACCCAAAGGTCCGTTACCTTTTGATTGATGATAGTTTAGTGGGCAACCTGCCTCCCTCCTCTACTAATCCGGTCATTTGGGAAAACCACGTTTACACTAGGCTTTCTTTCGAAGAAATCGAGGCGCAAATCCAAAGCCCAGGGCTTCCCCCGCGCCAACTGGTGCGTGCCGATCCCTTCAGCGGCTATGCTGATATACCAGACCGGGTTTATTACCATCTTGTAGGCCCAATGATCAAAGACCTAGAGGCCAAAGGCCAACTAGAGCCCCTGTTTTTCACCCAAGAGGCCGGGCTATATCGAATCAATCCTTAGGCAAAAAAATTGCCAAGCTTTTTGGGTTCAATTATAAGAGGGGAAGGTTTTATTAAATACCTTCCAAAAAGGAAAAAATGAAAAGACTGTTAGGTTTTATTAGCGTTCTTTTATTAAGCCTCCCCGCAATGGGGCAAGATTTTGACCAAGCGATTGGCCAAATTGCTAAACTGTTAAAAGAATCCAAATCCATGCAGGGCTCCCAAGGGCTGCTTTTGGAAGTCGTTAATTTCCACTCTAAAAAGTCAGACCGCAAGGCGCTACAAATATCTGAGACCCTCAAAACAGCCTTGTTGGGGCAGGGGGTAAAGATCATCGAACAAGAAAAAGCCTTAAGTGGGGTCAGCGGTAAAACCTTTAGCTTAAGTGTGACCTATGAAGATAAAGGGGAAACGACCCTGCTTCGGGCCCAGCTAACCAACTTTGTCACTGGGCAGGTGCTAGAACAGGCGGTGGCCGGATATTCGGGGGAACAAAAAACCGGGGAAAGTCTAGTGGCAGTGCCCGATCTTGAGTCTCCATTATTAAACAAACAACAAGCCCGCTTGCTCTCGGATGTTTTTCGCACCAGCTTGCGAAATACGAAGGTTTTTAACTTGGCCAGCAACGCCGAGATTGACCGGATGGACCCAGACCGTATCCAAAAGGAATTGGGTTGCAGCCGCGACGAATGCGCGGTGGTGATCGGGGAGCAGATGGGGGTGGACCGGGTGGTTAGTTCTAGCTTTGGTAAATTAAGTGAAAACACCTACCTTTTGACCGCCAAATTGATCGACATTAAATCAGGGGCGATCTTAGCCTCAGCGACTATGCGCCACAAGGGGGAGTTAACCGCCATCGACCAGCCCCTGAATCAGTTAGCACTAGAATTGGCCCAGAATATGGGCAGCGCTCCAGAACCCAAGGGATACGTGCGTACTGCGGAGGAGATGAAGCCGGTTGAGTTAAAGGTGATGGGCAATGATATGCGAATTCAGGCCTATGGTCTGTTGGGTTCGCCTGGAATTGCGATTACTGAACTTGGAGGGGCTCAAACCATTGTTTGGTCCGATGGTTACGGTGGAATGGTCAGGTTTGTGGGTGAGGCTTGGTCTGGGACCGCGACTAGTAGTTACGGTAATATCAACAAAGTCAGTTCTGGTACTCGCTTCACTGAAGTTAATGGAGCTGCTTCAGATATGTGTGGTTCAGTTGAGTACAATTGGTATAGCCAGGTGTCGGGAAAGCCGGGACAATGGAGTTGGGCCACTGGAGCAGGCACCTGTGTAACCAATGTTAGCTTCCACGAGCGAGCGACTAACACCGATTACCGCGTTAAAGTACGCCAATATAATTGGGTATTAAACCTTGAATATATCTTTGAAAGTCGTTTTATTTTAGGCCTTTGGATGCCCGCCAGTCTTGGCTACGATTATGAGGATCAAATAGGCAACCTAGGCGACGATATTGATACTATCTATTCAATGACCGGGGGGTTTTCTCTTGGTTACCAATTTTAGCCACAATTTAATACTCTGTTTTATTTAATATTACGTCAGCCCTGCGCCCCTAAGCCTACGTATTGCACTAGTTGGTCTAGGATTTGGCCAAACGCATGGGCGGCGGGGCTTAGCTCTTGGTCCAAGATGTATGGGCGACCTTGGTTTGCCGACTCGGCAAGGGCGAGGTCTAACGGGATCTTTGCCAAGATTGGAAAATCACCCAAGT
>MFNE01000030.1:90331-117640 GCA_001783695.1 Candidatus Lambdaproteobacteria bacterium RIFOXYD2_FULL_50_16 | reverse complement strand
GGTTGGGGAGGTTTGCCTCCCCCCCAAGTCTGCTTAAACCACAAACTCGCACTGGCTGGCTGGGGTGCGGCAGTCCATGTCGGTGCCGCGGGCGCGGTGGTCCGCGATTTCAGCGGCGCTGCCCACCATCCGGGCAAAGAGGAACATCACAAAGACCAAATCCTGCATCTCTGCTTCGGTGACCTTTCCTTGGTGGAGTTGATCCCAGAACAATTCCAAGCTGATGGTGGCGATTACCGCGTCGATGTTGACACAAAAGACGTTTTTAGTCGCGCCTGCTTCGAATAGTTCCACCACCAATTTGTGGTAAAACTCTTGGAAGGGGTTGTCCATCTTCCTGGCTTTAAAGAGTTTATAAATAAACTCTTCTCGAGGGTCGATGTTAACCGGCTTGCCTTTGAAGACCGGGTGGTTAACGCAAGGGATTTTCATGTACTGCATATTCCCTTCGACCTTGGCCTGCTTCTTAACTACGTTATAGTCCATAGCCGCTTTGTGCGCCAGTTCTTGGATCTTTTTATCCAGACCCTTAGCCCCTTTGTAGGGGTTGTAGTCCTTAAAACGCTCGATCAAAAAGGCAACCGCCTCAAAACCGTTACCGCCGTGCGCCAGCCCGGTATTGGCCATAAACCCGGCGTAAGCCACGGGGATCTGGTTTTTCGCCGAAACCGATTCTTTCGCCCCTTTGCCGCTGATGGTCCCTGGCCCGTTGGAAACGGTCAGGTTTAACATAGCGTTAAGGGCAAAAATCTCGTTTTCGTTTTTCGGGGCGCGGTCAAAAAGCAACCTAAAACAGGTTTCAGAGAAATCGGTCTCTAATACCTTGATGTCTATTAAGGAGGCCAGCGCCGCAAAATGGGCGTTTTTCTCGCGGTTTGCGGGCGCGTTTGCGACGATGGTGCCGTGCACATGGAAATAGGTGCAAAGCTCCTCGGCGTTGTCGCGGGTGATCCTTCGTCCCGTTAAAGACTCCCAGCTTAGGCTTAAAGCCAGAGCAGCCAAGGCCAGACTGATCCGGCAGGCCTTGGGGTTTTTGGCCAAGTAGGCGTCTGCGTAGTCCGTAAAAACTGTGCTAGCCTTGTAAGTCTTCGCTGATTTTAACATAAATTCAGCGGCTTTGGCTTGGGACGCACTATTTTTGCTCTCGACCATCTTTGACTTGGACTTGAGCGCTTTTTCTACGGCTTTTGCATTAGGCCCCACCTCTTTGCCCACTTCTGGGTAGAAAAGGTCGATCAGGGTAGAGATATTGGCCCGCACCGCTTTGATCAGACTCGAATCCCCGGTCATTAAGACCTCCGCGCCAATAAAGGCGTTCGGGGTGGCCCCGTTTTTGCGCCCCATTGTGGCCGCCATGCCCCCAGAGGTGGCATTAGAAACAAAGTAGTTGAGCAGCAGGTTTACCAGTTTAAGCTGGCTCTTCGAGGGCATCTCTTTGGTCAAGGCAAAGAGGTTGGTCGCGCCAAAGGGATGCTCTACCAATTCTAAGACCGTTTTGCCGTGCATCTCGGTCACTTGGGTTTGGGCGTTCATCATGGTTGCGCCTGAGCGGTTGCGCATTCCTTCTCTAGGAAGCTGCGCACCTACTTGCCGGCTGACCCGCTCAATCTGTTCGGCGTAGGGCTCAATTGCCTTGGTCACCGGGAAAGACAGATTTTTTGGGTAGTTCGCTTTGAACTGGTTCGCGAACCAAGGTTTAAGCGACAGGTCACCAATGGGGGCAAAGTCGGGTTTTTGTCCCAACGCTTTTATAACTGCCGCCATCGCTGCCGGGATCTCCTGAATCGAGGCGACCCGGACCCCACGAGGGGATACCTTTATCTTATTGGCATTAAACTGCCCCACCCCAAAGTAGTTATCGAACCACTTTTCTTTGCCTTCGGCGTCGTCGCCGCCGCCAGACAAGGCACCTGCATGGCCACAAGCGCGGGTAATGTTTTTCTTCCAGCGACCGGTGACACAAGCAATAATCGGTTTAGTGAAATTAAACCGGTTGTCTTGAATCCAGTCTAGCGCCTGTTTCTCGTAATACCCACCTGGCTCGATATAAACTACCACGGCGCGGGTGCGTGGGTCGTTTTCGGCGCAGTAGAGGAACTCGGGCAAGGCGAAATGAATGATCACGTCTTTGCCTGAAGACAAGATGGTCGAGGTGCCAAATCCGCCGGTTTTTAAATATTCGGACATAGTGGTCGAGAAGTTACCCGAATTCGAGTAAATAGCCACCGAGCCTTTAACCAAGGCCTCTGCCGGTTTGTCCCCACCTAGAGCGCCGCCCACCCGCACGCGGTCATGAGGGTTGGCGATTCCCAAACAGTTACCACCAAAAACGTCCACTTTGGCTTCTTGGCAACCCCAGCGCATCATGCGGGCGTCGCGCACCGAGACCTTTTCGGTGAGAATAACAATCTTTTTAAGGTTGTGGTTGTGTTTGCACAATTCGGCGGTCGCATAGTTAACCGCCGAAGGGGGCAGGTAAATAACCCCGGTGTCAAACTGTTTGCCGTCGTCTAAGGCTTCTTTAACCGAACCATAAACCGGAATATTCCCGGCATTTGTTTCCAAGACAGACCCACCTTGACCAAATTGCACCCCAGCGACGATGTTGCCGCCAGAGTATTGGTGCGAGGTCGGGGTCACGGTTTTAGACTCGTTGCCCAAGATGTTCATAATCAACACCCGGGTCTTTTTGTTGGCCAATTCCTCAAGGGAGTTTACGCCAACGTAGTAGGGAAAGGGATTCTTCAGCTTCGACATGATTCTGTTCTCTTTTCTGTTCGGTTAGCGTTAAGACTTAGCCGTTTTTTTAGGGGCTGCCTTTTTGGCAGGGGCGGCTTTTTTGGGGGCAGTGGCCTTTTTAGGGGCGACCGCCTTTTTTTCTACCTTTTTAGGCGCGGCTGCCTTCTTGGGAGCGGCGGCTTTTTTAGCAGGCTTCTCTTTTTTGGTGGGGACTTCCTTTTTTTCCGGCACCAGAGTTGCTGGTTTAGCGCCCTTTTGGCCGCTAGCTAACCAATCGTCTAGCTGCATACAATAGTTAAGCACCCCAATCATTGAGGAATCGTGACCAAACATATGGTAGGGCACGCCCAGGTTGTCTAATACGTCGCGGGCATAAGCCATCCCTTGGATCACGTTTGGACCCCCGCGACCGATCACTACATGGACACCTGGGTTCCGGCGGATATGATCCTTAAGGGCGTCCATAATCGCTTTAAGGGTGACAAAGATATCGGTGTTGTTGGCCTTGCCGCCGATCACCAAAACCACCCGGCTCTGTTTAAGCCAATGTTTAAAGGAGATATCGGCAATAGCCCGCATCTTGGCGTAGGGCGGGTTTCCGCCGTAGTCGGAAGAAACAATCGCTTTATCGCCCAAAATTTCAGTCGCAGCCGAGTTGGCACCCCCGCCAAACATAAAGGCTAATACTGAACCCATCGGATTCAACTCAACTACGTCCGACTGCCCTTGATAGGTGCGGAGCATGTTGATTTCCGCTTCAAAAGGGGTGAATTCGGTAGAGAAGATTTCTTCGGGAAACTGTATCCGGCTATGGGCTGGATCATCTTGATCAAACTGGGCCTTGATGTCACAAGCATAGGGCTTGATTCTCCCGCCAACGTTGGCCATACGAATCGGGTTGAGTTCAACCATGGTCATCCCATAGTTGTTGTAAAGTTCCCAAAGCTTAGGCAGGTGCTGCACCAAGGGGCTAATAAACTTTTGTGGGCAGCCCAGTTTAATCAACGCATCGTTAATATGGTAAGCCTTGATTCCAGTAGCCGGATGGAAGCGTACTAAAGCTTTGCGTTCTGGGGGCAGGTCTTCAATCTCCATCCCACCCTCGTGGGTGAGTACCAAAACCGGAGCCCGGTCTTCGGTGGACATGCTGATGTTGACGTAGATTTCGATTTCTGAGGGAATAAACTCCTCAAAGGTCACGCCGTTTGCTTGTACCGTATGATTACCAAAGGTATGTCGAGCAAAAAAGAGGTCCCGTTTGGCCTGTTGCGCCTCGTAAACGGTCGAGCAGATCCGTACCAGACCGGCCTTACCCTTTTTGCCTACACCGCCAAGAAAGACTGGTTTAACCACCACTTTCTTTGCCGGCGACTTGTTGATCAAATCCGCAATCTCCTCATTGGAGGCGTCTTCGGTCAGCACTTCGGCAGCGGGAAAATCCACTGTTTCCAGAAGTATTTTGCCGTATCTCATCCCGGTAAGCTGCATATACCCTCTTTTTTTTTGTTTCGGTTCAGCGGCAGGCTTCTAGCCCGTTAAATCTCTTGATTCTATAGCTAATTAGCCTCGTTCTGGAAAGGCATTTTTTACCTATAAATTTCATGCAATTGCAAGATATCGGCAGGGATCAAAACTGCCTACTGCCAAATATGGCAGAAAAAAGGAAACGTACAAATTCCCAGCTTGTCTCTCTATATGCGATTATATTTGGATTTTGTATATAGTTCTTTCGGCCAAGTTCCAGGGAATAAAAACTAGAATAATCTTTTTCCATACTCGACGAATGAAGCGTATTTCGTTGGGGTAAATTCGGAGGAGGGCTTAGGATAAACCGCCTCCCCCCCCTTTGGTGGCCCTAAGCCCTTCTTTGTTTTAATTTCTATAGTTACAAGTTCTAGAGTACAAAATAGAAAGGCCGGACTTTCCACGAAAGCCCGGCCTTTTTTTTTGCCAACTTTATTCGGTGAGCTGACTTAGCCCACTAGCTTTACCAACCAGCCGCCGTAATGAACAAAGAAGGGCACAAAAACCAAGCTTAAAATCGCCTGTAACTTAAGCAGGATATTTAAGGAGGGTCCGCTGGTGTCCTTGCAGGGGTCACCGACGGTGTCTCCGACTACGGCTGCTTTGTGGGCGTCTGAGCCCTTGCCGCCGTGTTCGCCTTTTTCGATGTATTTCTTAGCGTTGTCCCAAGCCCCGCCCGAGTTAGAAGAGGCAATGGCTAATACCCCACCACAAACCAACGAACCGGCCAGTAACCCCGCCAACGCCTGAATCCCAAAGAGGAATCCAAACCCTAAAGGAGTAACAATAATCAAGGCCGCTGGTGCGATAGTTTTTTTCAAAGCGGCTACCGTCGAGATAGCCACACAGGTTTTATAATCAGGATCCGCAGTGCCTTCTAAGATACCAGGGATCTCGCGGAACTGACGGCGGACTTCGACAATCATCTCCATCGCGGCACTGCCCACTGCTTCCATGGTCATGGCACTAAACAAGAAGGGCAAAAGCGCCCCAATAAACAGGCCTGACAGAACCAAGGGGTCTAGCAGGTTAATCGAGTCTAAAACCCCGGCTTGCCCCTGCTCTTCAAACAGGCCGTTGGCTCTGGTCAAAAACGCGGCAAACAAGGCTAAACTGGTCAAGATTGCCGAGCCAATGGCAAACCCCTTACCAATGGCAGCCGTGGTATTGCCTGCTGCATCTAAAACATCGGTACGGTCGCGGATTTCTTTGCCCAAGCCCGCCATTTCGGCGATGCCCCCGGCGTTGTCCGAAACTGGGCCATAACCATCAATGGTTAGGCCAATAATCAAGGTACCCAACATCCCTAAGGCGGCCACGGCCACCCCGTACATCCCACCAAAGTGGTAGCTGACCGCAATCGAGAGCACTACCGCCACAATTGGAATCCCTGCCGAGTAATAACCCAGAGCAAGTCCAGCGATGATGTTGGTTGCGGCGCCGGTTTCGGAAGCTTTGGCGACGTTGCGAGTGGGCTTATAGTCGTGGCTGGTGAAATATTCGGTAGCCAGACCAATCACCAATCCGGCCACTAAGCCCGAAAGGAAACAGAAATAAATCCCCAAGGCCGAAGCCGGGTGACCTAATAATTCGAAATTTTCTGGCAACGCCCAAACGGTTAACGCGTACATCACCGCGGCCATCATCAAGGTCGAGACAATCAGCATCCGCTTTAGGTTGGGAGCTACGTCCTCGGCGGTTTTTACCTTTACAAACAAAAAGGTCAACAAGGCTACAGGCACACCCACGGCGCTAATCAAGATAGGGTAAATCATAGCCGTAAAGTTGGCCGCAAAAGCCACTGCCCCAATCACCATGGCCGCGCAAGTGGACTCAGCACAAGAACCAAACAAGTCGGCACCCATACCAGCCACATCGCCCACGTTATCCCCAACGTTGTCGGCAATAACCGCAGGGTTTCTCGGGTCGTCCTCAGGAATTCCCGCCTCTACCTTGCCCACTAAGTCAGCGCCCACATCAGCCGCTTTGGTATAAATACCCCCACCTACCCGAGCAAACAGGGCGATTGAGCTCCCACCTAAACCAAAACCGGCCATTACTTCCATTAAAATATGGCGGTTTTCCTCTGTATCCAGGTCAGGGAAAAGCGCCTTTAACAGAAACAAGATACCAACCAAACCAAACAGCGCCAAACCTACCAACGCAAATCCCATAACCGCGCCCGAATCCAGAGCAATCCCAAAGGCTTTGGAAATGTCGGTTTTGGCGGCCCCGGCGGTGCGCACGTTGCCTGCGGTGGCGATTTTCATACCAATAAAACCGGCCAAGATCGAGGTCAAAGAACCTAAAACAAAGCTAATTGCGGTGGGCACCCCTTCATTGACCGTTAACGTATGAGGGTCATCGATCACCAGCACAATCAACACCGAAAAACCGGCGATAAAGGCAAACATGGCCTTGTAACTCTGGGTCAAAAAGGCAATCGCCCCATCGGCGATGGCTTTGTGGATCTTGGTCAGTTTAATCCCTTCCTCAACCGTGTCCGCGCCTGCGTCCACTGCGATAGAAGTGATTTTTTTGGCTTTAAACAGCGCGACCAAAACCGAAAGGCTGGCGAAAACCAGGATGATGCCGATGGCCTCCATCGATTATTCTCCTAACAAGTGAATTCTAACGTCCAAAACGGAGTGTTTGTCCGGCCAGTCCCTAGGGGCCCAGCCGATTGGGAGCAAGCCTAACTGGGCTGGGGTCAAATGTAAATGGTCTTGGACCCGAATCGGGGCTTAGAGGGCAAAAAAATATTTGAACCTCCCTGCATAGTTGCCGGCATTTGAGTTTCCAGCTTTTCGGCCCAATTTTTCACCGATGCTAGTCTTTTTTATCAGGCACCTCAAACAGGGAACTGCCCCAACCTCGGAGGCTGCCTAAACACCGCTCTAAACGGATGACTTGGCCTAGCGGTTTTTACCGATAGGCGAGGGTAGGTCGATATCCGACCTGATGGGCAATTCTGGGTTTTCTCAAGCGCCTTTCGCTGAGAGCGGCGCATGGCGTAGATTATTGGCGAAAGTAAAAAGGGCCAGAAATGTTAAGGAGAACAAGTAAACGGTTCAGGATCAAAAAGGTCGGCTAACTCGCTGGCCTCAAACCGGCGGGGAATGCCCAGGGCTAGGTAATGTATGCCTCCAAACGCGGCGAGCGCGCAGGTTAAAAAAAAACCCTTCCTTTAGGTACGGCCTAACAGCTCACCAAAAGCCTTATTGAGAGCGCCAGACCCCGTCTTTACTGATTCCAAAAACCCAAGTTTTAGGGATTTCAGAGGCCCCCTTGAACTGGGCCCCTTCTAGGTTGATCCCTTCGCCGCGAACGCCATATAAATTGGCCCCTTTCAGGTTAGCGCCAGCCAAACTAGCCCCTGCTAGGTCAGCATCTTTCAGATTGCTCCCTATCAAGCGAGTGTTTAAAAGCTGGGCGTCCGTAAGATTAGCCTCGGTCAGGTTGGCCCCGGACAGGTCGGCACTTTTAAGCAGGGTATAGCGCAGGTCGGCCCCCATTAAATGGGCTCGTTCCAGCTTAGTTTCAATGAATTGGCACCAGCTAAGGTCCGCCTTGGCTAGGTCGGCTCCGGTCAGGTCCACCCCAGAGAAGTTGATCCCTTTGAGAGTCATACCGGCCAAGCGAACTCCGCTAAGGTTTAGTTTTTGGCGTTGATCCCCTAAGTCACCTAAGAGAAGGTTGATCCGCTTGCGCCCTTGCTCCTCTTCGGTTTGCATGGCTTTTACGTACCAAACAAAGGCGGCGTTAGCGTTTTTGGGCACCCCTTTGCCATATTGATAAAGACGGCCAATGTTGATCATCGCCGGGGCATGTCCCACTTCGGCAGCTTTTTGATACCACAAAAAGGCGAGGTGAGGGTCTGAGTTTTGGCCTTCCCCGGTCTCGTAAAGCATCCCTAACCGGTTTTGGGCGACAGCACTGCCTTTGTCGGCGGCCAACTGGTACCACTCTAAAGCAACCCTTAAGTCGCGCTGCACCCCGGTGCCTAGTTCATAAGCCAGGGCCAGATTGGCTTGGGCGCGGGCGAAGCCCTGGTGGGCGGCTTTGTCGTACCACTGGGCTGCCAAAACCAGATCAATATGGGCGGGGTCGCCATATTGATAAAGCAGCCCCAGGTTATTTTGAGCCCGCGCAAATCCCATCTCTGCCGCTTTTTGGTAATGGTCGAAGGCTAATTTGTAATCTTTAGGCAATACCCAGCCAATCTCGTAGAGGTATCCTAGATTGGTTAGGGCGCGAGGGTCATTTTGTTCGGCTAAGGTTTTCAGTCCGGTAACACTCCGCTTCATTAATGTTTCGGCCTTGGCTAAATCCTTGGTTACGCCCGCCCCGTCGCGGTAAAGGAGGGCAAGATTGTACTGGCCAATGGGGTTGTTTTTATCCGCAGAGCGGGCGGACCACTTGAGCGCTTGCGCCAGATCGAGGTTGACCCCCTCACCTCGGCGGTAGTTGGCCCCTAATACCCCTTGGGAGTAGGGGTCGCCTTTTTTGGCTTGTTCAAAGATTTGCGGGTCGAGTCCGCTAGGTTGGGTCTGGTTGCTGGAACAACCAAAGGCCAGCAACACCAAGGGCAAAAGTAGCCGTTTCATGCCAGGTCCCAAAGTTTTAGGTTTAGCTGGGGGTCAAACTTTCGGGAAATAGGGCCTTCCCCGGGTGAAATCCAAAATTCCCCGGCTCCCGCGATGTGCCCTTTAAAAAAATGTCCGCCGATCACCTTAAAATCCTCGCCAGAAAAGCTGCCATGTAGATGCACCCTTGGGGCCCCCTGGTCTAGGGTCAAGTTCCCGGTCAGGGCTAATATCTCCCAGGAGCCCGCAAAGGTTTGCCGTTGGTACAAGGTGGTGTTGGGTTCGTAAAAACCCAGTTCCAGATTTTCGGCCACTCCAATACCCAGGACCCAGCCAGAGCCAATCCCAAGGTCTTTGGCTACCTTTGCTAAACAGGCAGCGATTTCTTCACCTCGCTCTAGGGCAATCCAAAGCTGATCTTGGTCTTGTTTTATTTTCATAACCCATTCCTAGCAAAAGCCCAGGGTTCGATCAAATCAAAAGGGGAAGGGGCCTTTAAGGGGGTAACTTACCGGGGGCAAAATGGCCCAATATCGCTTGTATCCAGTTGGATTAAAATAGATTTAGTTTAAATTGGAAGAGAATGCGGGGCGAAGATGGACAAATTCCTGCGCCCGCCTCATAATGAGGGCCTGATTGCTTAGGAGGAAACCATGCAGATCAAGGGTTACGCGCAAAATTTGGCCGAATATATGGTCAAGCTGTCCAATAAATATTACAGTGACCGCTGGATGGTTCAGCTAGAATACGAATTATGGCGCGATCTGGTCGATGAGCCTGAAATTTTAGAAGCTGCTGAGGTTAAAAAACTTCGCGAAATCGCCGAGACTGCCGGGGGTTGGGTGTTGATGGATTACCAGACCAACGAACTGGAATTTATGAATACCGGGCGCTGGTTGGAACACTACAAAAAAAATAAGCCCTTTTAACGACCGCGAAGCCATTGATATAAAGGCACTAGACCAAAGGCCAAGAGCCCCGCGCCCGTTGCTTGGATTTCGCTAAGGCCCCAACCTGCCCAAATTAAGGGGTGGAAAAGGGTCAGCGCAGAAAATCCCAAAAAGGGAGCCTGCCAAAGTTGGTTTTTTTTAAAAAGCCAACCTTGGAGCAGGGAGGCAAACGCCAGGGAACCTAGGCTAGCCCGTGCCCCGATCCACAAAGCATCCTGCCAAGAATCGACCCCCACTAAAATCAGTTCGGGATTCAGTACAAACATAAAGGGAATAATTATGGTGCGCAGGTGGTACCAAAAGGCTTGCAGGCCTGTCGCAATCGGCTCGGTCTTGGCGATGGCAGCAGCGGCGTAGCTTGCCAAACCTACTGGCGGGGTGTCGTCGGCCAAGATCCCAAAATAGAAACAAAAAAGATGCGCCGCCAAAAGCGGAATCGCCCAACCCGCTTGGGCCCCTAGGGTGACAATAATAGGCGCGGTCAAGCTGGCCATTACAATATAGGTGGCCGTGGTGGGCAGGCCCATTCCTAAAATTAAACTGGCAATGGCGGTTATGGCCAACATGGGGATCAACATCCCTCCTGATAGGCTTTCTACCCAACCGGTAATCATTCCCCCTAAACCCATTCCCACAATCCCCACAATAATTCCCGCCGAAGCCGTAGCCAGGGCCACGGGGATCATGTTTTTACTGCCTTGGATCATCCCTGCCCCACTCACCTTGGCCCAATTGGCCAAAGCCGCTCTTAAACTATGGGTCTGGCGCCATTCTCGCCAAAACAACAATACCAAAAGGCAAAAAATTGCCGTAAAAGCGGCATATTTGGGGCTGTGGCGCAGGACCACCAACTCAAACCCCAGCACCAATAATGGGATTAGATGGAGATACCCAGCGCGCAATAGGGGCAAAAAGGCCGGTCGCTCGCTACGTTTAAGCCCCTTCATCCCCAACTTGTCTGCCTCCAAATGAACCACAAAAAACAGGGCGAAATAAGAAAGTAACGCCGGGATCAGAGCCGCTTTAGCAACTTCCAGATAGGGCAGGTTGACATATTCGGCGATAATAAAGGCGGCCGCCCCCATTACCGGGGGCATCAATTGGCCGTCTGTGCTGGCGGCCACCTCAACGGCGGCGGCCTTTTTAGGGGGAAAGCCGGCTCTGATCATCAAGGGGATAGTGAAGGTGCCGGTGGTGACGATATTGCCAATCGAACTACCCGAGACCAGCCCGGTCATCCCCGAAGAAACCACTGCCGCCTTGGCTGGTCCCCCTTTAAACCCGCCCAAGAGACTTAAAGCAATCTGGGTAAAAAACTCGCCCGCCCCGGCCCGCTCCAAAAGCCCGCCTAAAAGCACAAACAAAAATACCGTTGAGGCGGATACGTCCAGCGGTAACCCATAAATCCCTTCAGTTGATAAGGTGATCTGACTAAAAAATCGACTGACCCCAACCCCTTTAAAGGCCAAGGGCCCTGGCAGCCAGGGGCCCAAAAAGACGTAAGCCGTAAAAAGCAGAGCAAAG
This sequence comes from Candidatus Lambdaproteobacteria bacterium RIFOXYD2_FULL_50_16, assembly GCA_001783695.1. Taxonomy (GTDB): domain Bacteria; phylum SAR324; class SAR324; order XYD2-FULL-50-16; family XYD2-FULL-50-16; genus XYD2-FULL-50-16. The sequence continues at coordinate 106,317 of MFNE01000030.1, read as the reverse complement.
CCGGGTAAGGCGGGGCCAATGCTGCGCCGGGTGGCTTCGAGTAACATCAAAAAGAGCGCCATCCCAACCATCAAATCAAGCCAATTCGGCAAGCCAGAGCGGGCGGACATGCCTTCTTGGTCGAGCACCAAATAAAGCGCCAAACCGGCTGAAAACAAGGCGAAGAGTAGGGCCCAAAACGAAACTGGGCGGTGGCCTCGGCGGGGACTAAGGCTTAAGTAGGCCAGACCCAAGGCAAAACTTAGATGCACGGACCGGGTGATTACGGGGTCGAGTAAAACAAACCGAGCGACCGATAGTTGAAACCCAGCCCAAGCCAGGGCCACAAGGGCGGAAAAAAAACGCAGATGCTCGTTTCCGGTAGGGCTCAGGGCGGGGGATAAATGATCTTTTTTCATGGGGGAGCCAGACGGGTCGGGGGCGTTAGTCCGGCCTCTTGATAATAGCGGTAGGCACCCTTATGCAAGGGCGCACTTAGGCCTAAAAATAAGTCTTGTTTGGTCATGCCCTCAAAGGCAGGGTGAAGTGCTTTGAGGACCTCAAAATTTTCGACCAGTGTTTTGGCTAAAAGATAGGCCACCTCCTCATCCAGCGCCACGGAGGCAACCAAAGTGGCCTTGACCCCAAAGGTGGGGATCATTTCAGTGCCAATGGCTTGGGGGTAGTGTTTTTTATAGATAACCGTGGGTGCGTAAAAGGGTTTGGCCGTAAGCAAGGCCTCAATTTCAGGGCCGCTTAAGGGCACAAGACGGACCTTGATCCTGCCACTACTGGCTTCTTTTAGGTTCCCGTTGGGGTGACCTACGGTGTAAAAAAAGGCGTCTAGCCGTTCATCTTGCAGTAATCCTGGGGCTTCGACCGCTTTTATTTGTTGCGCGTCTAATTCCTCTAGGCCAATGCCAAAGGTTTCGAGAAGATCTTGAGCGTTTCCCAATTGGCCCGAGCCGGGGTTGCCTAGATTAACCCGTTTTCCTTTTAAATCCTTTGGGGATTGTATTCCAGAATTGACACTAGCTACCAAAGTAACCGCCTCTGAGTGCAGGGCGGCGATAGACCTTAAGTGGGTTTGGGGGCCCAATCCCTGCCATTCGGCCAGCCCATGGTAGGCTTGATATTGTCGGTCTGATTGGGCGATTCCTAGGTCTAAATCCCCCCCTAGCACCGCGTTTACATTAAAAACCGAACCCCCAGTAGATTGAGCGGTTGCTTTAAAGTAGCCAGGGCCCTGGTTTAGCAAGCGTGCGATCCCCTGCCCCACGGGGTAATAGACCCCCGAAAGTCCGCCAGTGCCGATGGTAAAAAAACGAGGCGCTGGCCCACTTTTTTCGCAGCCTGCTGCAATTAAAAGAAATGATAAAAGCCAAACCCAATTTTTCATTATTTTCCCCTCTTGGTCGCCCATACTAACCGATTATCCCCTAGTCTTCAAGGGCAAGGGGCAATAAAGCCTTAATGAATCATTTTTCACTTGGTCAAAAACCCTAAAAAAGCTACCCTGTGCCTTCGTAACGACTGTATTCATAATTCGAGGTGCCTATGAAACAACGATTTTTCGGGTTAATTCTTTTCCTTTTGCTAGGGGCCAGTATGGCTTTTGGTGAGGAACCGTTGGATTCTAGTTCTTATGGTCGGGTGCGGACCACAGTCGAGTTTAACGCCTTAGAGTCAAGTGGGGACAAGTTGGCTTGGTACGACATGACCACCGACGCTTTTTTGGGCTTTGCCGCTTCGAAAACCTTGGCCGACGGATGGAAATCGGGCGGGGTCATTGAATTTGATTTGCAGTCGGCAGACGTATCGATTCAGCCGCAATATCTCTATGTAACCTTGGAAAACACCTATGCCCTGCTTAGTATCGGGCGGCAAGAATCCTCCGGTGGCAACGTGGGTGGCGAATATTTAGAAAACATCGACAACTCTTTAAGTGTTGGCCAAACCGTAGGTACAGGAGATTTTTTTAAAACTGAAATTAAAACCCTAGAAACCACCTTTGTCACCGGGCGCCATTCGACCCCGGACACCTCGGTTGAAGGGGGAAATTTCGACGAGTCAGTACTTGCTTTTTACTTTGAATCTGAAATTGCCGGTTTGGTTCCGGTCGCCTTTTCTTTTGCGAATGTCCATGAAACACCAGCAAGAAATCGGGCCGCTTTGGCTTCTGACTCGGTACATGGAAACGAGCTTTACACCGCCTACTCTTTAGGTTTTGGGATCCCGTTTGGGGAGTCACAATTAAGCCTAAACTTTGACAAGTCGGGCCAAAAACACATCGACAGCCGCATCATCCCCGACGAAAACAAAACCACCTTGGTCTATATTTTTGACTGGGCTTTAACAATAATGGATTGGTTCCCCGAAGGTTCTGGGGTGACCGCCATCTATTCTAGCCAAGGGACCGCTGACGGCTCGGCCAACAATACCGATTACACGGGATGGGATATCGGATTCTTGGTCCCCCTTAAAGGGTTGAACCTTTTTGGTGCCTATTCGTTTCAAAGTACCGTAGATTTAGACGACAACCTAGACGAGAAGGCCTCTGTCTATGGATTGGGCTTGGCTTACCACTTTGGTAAATAGGTTTTTAAAACTGGTAATCGCAAGCTTTTGACAGTAGGGCATGGGCTTTGATAAACGTGGCAACCTCTTGGTGCGCTGGGTGATGGATGTAGGCCTCTAGGCCTGCTTCATCGTCGAAAGTGGCGATTAAGCTCAAATCCATCGAGCGTTCGCTTTTTACAAAATCGACCCCTACCTCCATAGAACGGAGGCTGGGGACCACGCCTAAAAGTGCTTTCAGTTGGGCTGCGGCCTCGTCCAAGGCTTTTAGTTTGGGCTCTTTAAACTGGAATAATACAAGGTGTTTGATCATGATTAGGTCTGTGTAGGGATGGATTGATCCTGCCTGTTAGACAAACCTAAGAAAAATCCCCCGCAATGCCAAGATGAATCCGACGTTAGTAGATTTTCATTGCCATTCTACCGCCTCTGACGGCTCCTTGGAGCCTAGCGAATTGGTGCGCCTCGCTCACAAACAGGGGGTAAAAATTATGGCGCTGACAGATCACGACAGCTTAAACGGTCTCACTGAGGCCCAACAAGAAGCCCTATCTTTGGGTTTGACCTGGGTCAATGGAATCGAGATTAGCGCCAAGGTTGAGGTTGGCCATTTGCACCTCCTGGGTTATGGCTTTGATCTCACCAATAAAGCCTTAATTAGTGGTCTTGCCCTTTTGCAAGAGGCTCGCGCGGGGCGGGGGCTAAAGATGATGGAGCGTTTATCAGACTTAAATCTACCTGTTGAGCTCTCTGACCTCGAATTGCTCCCTGGAGCCAGTTTAGGAAGGCCCCACTTGGCGCAAGCGATGATCAAAAAGGGCTATGTTCAAGACTTTGAAGAGGCCTTTTATAAATATTTGGGAAGAAAGGGCCCTGCCTTTGTGGACAAAGAGGTCTTAGATCCAGCCCAAGCGATTGGTTTGATTAGAGAAGCCGGTGGGATAGCAGTGGTTGCTCATCCGGTATCCTTAAAAATGGGGCGGGCCCAGCTTTTTGAATATCTCCAAACCCTTAAAACCCTGGGCTTAGAAGGGGTTGAAGCCTATAATAGCAGTCATAGTGCTAACCAGTGCAACCGGATTTCTAAGATGGCCCTAGAGCTGGATCTTTTTATTACAGGTGGTTCTGATTTTCACGGGCTTTCTAAACCAAGGGTTAAAATGGGGCGGCTGCAAAATAACCGAAAAATACTCTCGAAGTGGATTTCCTCCGATTTATTCGATAGGCTTGGGATTAACTGATGGGGGAGCCGAAATGAGTGGTGTTGGTGGTTTTACACTGGTGGTTTATACGGACGCCCATGGTAGATATACTTCGGTTAATAGTCTTAATTTTCAAAAGGAACCACACGGATTAGACCGCCTTTTGACCCGTATTAAACAACTGAGCCAAAAGGGACAAGCGACCTTGGTTATCGACAACGGGGATTCGATCCAAGGTATGCCATTAGTTGATCTTTACCAGCCCGAATCAGGGCTAGAACACCCCGTAAATCAACTTCACCAAGCCTTAGGCGTCGAGGTTTTTGTCCCTGGCAACCACGAATTTAATTTTGGACTTGCTGGGCTAGAACTGATCCGCGCCCATTCAAACGCCCACTGGCTTTCAGCAAATATCATAAAACGCGCCAGCGGCAAGACCTATTTTAGGCCCTATCAAATCTTTCAAAAAGGTGGATTGCGGGTCGGGGTTCTGGGGTTGATCACCGAGTTTGTGCCCCGTTGGGAACACGAAAGCCAGATCCCGGGCCTGGACTTTTTGCCAATTGTTGCCCAAGCCAAACGCTGGGTGCCAGAGATAAAAGCGCAATGTGATTTGTTAGTGGTTAGCTACCATGGAGGGACGGCCAAAGACCCTTTGACTGGCGACACCTTGTGTTATGATGCAAGAGAAAATGAGGGTTTAGAACTCATTGAGCAGGTTCCTGGAATCGACTTGCTACTTTGTGGGCACCAGCACCGCCGCCAGATTTGGCAAAGTCCCCAAGGGGCGCTTTTAGTGCAGGCAGGCAACTACGGACGCTGTTGGGCTGAGATTGAGGTTACTGGGCAACCTGGAGCTTGGCATCTGGCTGCTAAACTGGTACAAGCCCAAGACTTCGAACCAGACCCAAGCCTTTGCGAGATATTTGAGCCGGAAATGCTGCGGGTTCGGGCCTTGATGGAGGAGCCTTTAGGTACCGCCGAGCCCGACTTTGCCATCACCGATCCCTTGACCCAGGTCTGGACCCAAAAACACCCCATGATCCAGTGGATCAATCAGCTAATCCAAGAGCGCACCGGTGCCCCTATTGTTTGCACCTCACTTTTAGACGCCGGGTTGCCCGGCCTGCCGCCTTTGGTCCACCTTAAAGATCTGATTGCTAATTATTTTTTCCAAGACAACCTTTGTGTGGTCGAGGTGACTGGCGAGGTGTTGATCCTGGCTTTAGAACAGGTGGCTAGCTTTTTTATACTTAACGGGAAAACGATAGAGGTCAATCCTGAGTGGGGCTCTGATCGGATACGAAGTTATAATTATGATATTTTTGATGGGATCGAATACAGTTTCGACCTAACCCGTCCGATTGGAACCCGGCTGACCGAATTGACCTATGCGGGCAAGCCAATCCAGCCCCTAGACCGGCTCAAGGTGGGTCTGACCACCTACCGGGCCCAAGGGGCTTTTTACCAGATGTTTAGTGGGGAACAAATCATTGAAGAATTCCCAGAAAAGATCACCGAGCTGATGGTGAACTCGATCCGGTCTTTGGGGCATTTGAAAATCACCCCGGTCCAAAACTTCCATATTTTATACTAATGGGCTTAATCGAAACCGTAAATCTATCCTCGCAGGGCAGTCTAACCCAAAAGCTAGCCCCCCTAGTGGGCAGCCGCACTGTGCGGATTAAGATCAGCGGGGGCCAAGAGTTACGAGGAATATTAAGCGAGGTGGGCGCTGACTATCTGGCCCTATTAAACGATGCTGAAGAAGAGCGGTTAATCCCTTTTTCAGCTTTGTTATTTATCCAGATAGACTAGGTTTGGCGTAATTGGCTGCCGACTTCGGCGTAGAATTGGGTGCGCCAATCCATCTGTGGGCGGCCAAAAATGAGGGCTCGCTTTTGATTGGATAAAATCGAATTTTGGGGTCTCTTGGCAGGTAAAGGGTATTGATCAGCAGGGATCGGACTAATATTACAGTCCACCTGACCAACTAGGTTGAGGCTTTTTAGTATCTCTTGGGCAAACTCATACCAACTGATTTGGCCACTGGCACTTAAGTGATAAATGCCGCGATGAGTTTTGCTCCGCTCCAGGTCCCAGCTTAACAGCTTCTCCGCCAAAATACCTGACTCGAAAGCCGCCCAGCCTGCCGCTGTCGGGGCTCCGATTTGGTCATTGACGACCTTGAGTTCGTCCCGCTCTTTTAGCAGGCGGACCATGGTTTGGTAAAAACAGGGGTGGCTTCGTGAATAAAGCCAGCTTACTCGCAAGATATAAACCAAATCCCCTTCGGCTAGGACCGCTTCCTCACCCAAGGCCTTGGAGCGCCCATATTGATTAAGTGGGGCAGTCGGGTCCGATTCCAGATAGGGCCCTGGCTTGGTCCCATCAAATACGTAGTCTGTTGAATAGTGAATCAACGGAATTTTTAACGCCTTGGCGGCTTTGGCTAGTTCGGCGGGGGCATTGGTGTTGATTAGGTGGGCTAGTTCAGCTTCAGCCTCGGCCTTGTCCACGGCGGTATAGGCGGCGCAGTTAAAGATGAGGTCGGGCCGGTTTGCCTTAATCCAAGGACCTATCTTTTCTGGGCGGCTTAAGTCTAAAACCTGGCGATCTGGGCAAAGGACCTCATACCCGGTTTTCCACAATCCCTGGATCCGGCTGCCCAACTGCCCGTTTGCCCCGGTAATTAGTAACCTTTTCACGGGGCTTTATCTAAAAAGGCAGCAAATTCGGCCCCGGCTAAAGCCAGGCCAATATAGCGTCCCTGCTCTTGGCCTTGGGGGGTGAGGATCAGGTATAGCGGTAGGGCAACCGTCTGGAAACGATTGATTTGCAAGGCTAGATTTCGGTCCTTATCAGGTCCGCCATCGGTGAACAAGCGGACCAAGATATAACGCTCCTTAAGGCGTATATAGATAGCCTTTTGAGCCAAGACGTTTTGCTCCATCCAGCGGCAATTCACACAGGTGTAACCCGTAAATTCCAGAAAAATCGGTTTCTTTTGACTCAAGGCCAAGGCCTGAGCGGCTTCCAGGTTATCCATCCAGACTAACGACTTGATTTCTTCTTCACTCGCATATTCGGCGGCTTCTAGGTGCCTACCCTCGGCAGGTGGCAAAACGGAATCGATCAAAGAACCCAAACTGCGTCCGCCCAGGCCTTGGGAGGTTAGCACCAAAAGCAAAACAAAAAAACCGACCCAAGCTAGCTGGACCGGGCTCTTAAAGCGACCTTGGCGAAACCCAGTGAATATCAGATAGCCTATGATCAGCCCCAAAAGCGCCATCCAGACCTGTAGGTTTAAATCGCGGCTGATTAGACCGGTCTGCCAGACCAGATCGGCGTTGGATAAAAACTTGATACTGGCCATTAACTCTAACATCCCCAAGACCCATTTCGCTCGGCCCAACCACTGCCCTGTCCCACGGTGCATCTTGCCCACTAGTCCAGGGGCTAACGCGAGGAGGAAAAAGGGGAAAGCAAAGACACTAGAAAACACGATCATCCCCAACAACGGCCAAAACATCTGGCCTTGGGCAGCGGCGATCATCAAGGTCCCCACAAACTGCACGGTGCAGGTAAAGGCGGTTAGGGTAAAGGTGAACCCCATCAAAACCACACCCAAGGCCCCGCCAGTGGCCCGCGCTTTGGCATCGAAATAGCCCTCAATTTGGGCCGGTAGCCGAATGTTGAAGGCCCCCATTAGGCTAAAAGAAAAGAGGATAAAAACCAGGGCAATAGTGAGGTTGACCCAAGGATTGGTGGCCAGTTGGCTGGCCGCTCCTGCCCCAAAAATCCAACTTAAAATCAGCCCAGTGCCCGTGTAGGTGGCCACGATCCCACCGCCAAAGAGAGTGGCCAGTCCAAAGAGTTTGGCTGGGTTGCCGTCGGCTTGTTTGGAAAAATAACTGATAGTAATGGGCACCATCGGGAAGACACAGGGGGTGATCAAACTAGCAAGCCCCATAAAGGCGGCCAGTCCAATAAAGGCCCAAAAGCCCTCCTTTCCCAAACCCTTATTGATTCTTCGTCCACTTTCCGGCAGGGTGTCCACCGAACGGTCTGCGTTTAAAAATTGCGCTCTCGGCGGGCCCGGTTCGACTTGGTAGTCTGCAACCAGCAGGCTTTGGGCTGGCGGCAGGCACACCCGAAAACTACAAACCTGATATTTAATCGCTACTTTTACCGACCTTTCCCCAGGGAGCCCTTTAACCAAAAAATTCTGATAAAAAACCGACCGCTCTTCATGAGTAGAGAGGGTTAGCTGGATCACTTGGTCAAATTGCACCAAGGGCGCGGTCTCGTAAGCTGGGCCGTCTGCCTCAAGCCCAAGGGCCTCGAAGGCCAGTTTGGTTGGAGGGGGAGCGTCCTCCTCGGGCGCAGGGAAAACCGAATACACATGCCAGCCCTTTTCCCCGATCAGTGCAATTTCCATCCGGGCTCGTTCGCCCACTCGCACGGGGTTGGGGATTAGCTTGGCTTCAAACCGAATCTGGGTTTCTCCCTCTACGGGCAAACCCTCGCTGTCTTTGGCACTAGTCGCCCATAGGTTAAGGGGGGACAGTAACAGGACTAAGAGACTAAAGAACCTTGGCATTAGTTAAGCAACTCTGGGAAATCTTCTGGGTTTAAATCGTGGGTCGAGACCGGTTCGCCAGGGACCTGATAGCTGCCATCAGCCCACTTGCCCAAGTCGATCAACTTGCAGCGTTCGCAGCAAAAGGGGCGGAAGGGATTATTTTCCCAGGTCGTGACTTTTTTACAGGTAGGACACTTGAGTTGTTTTACCATAAAACGTTCCCTGTTGGGCCGGACTAACAAGGGCTTAGCGCCCCTGTTAGGGTTAATCAATCAAGCTGGACCGCTTTGGTCCATTGGTAGGGGTCTTCTCGTTCGCCTTTTTGCAGCTGGGTCAGACGGTTGTATAGATCGATCATAATAGGCCCTGGTTGATCAGGATTCTCGCCAATAGGATACCACTTTTGATCAATCAAAATCTTGCCAATCGGGCTTAATACAGCAGCCGTGCCCGTGGCTCCCATCTCGGCGATGTTGGGATACTCTGCCAAGAAGTCAATCGGGCGCTCCTCGATTTTATATCCCAACTCCTTTTCTGCCAGCGTAACAATCGAACGGCGGGTCACCGAAGGTAGAATACTAGGAGACTTAGGGGTTAAAAAACGTTTGTCTTTGGTTGCCAAAACAATGTTGGCACTGCCCGCTTCTTCTAAGTATTTGCGCTCTTTTGGGTCCAAGTATAGGGCCTCATAGGCCCCTAAAGCTTGGGCTTTGCGGGTGGCCAGTAAACCTCCCGCATAGTTGGCCCCTACCTTGTAGGCCCCGGTTCCCAGCGGGGCAGCGCGGTCAATGTCGATAACGGCTAAAGAAATGGCCGAAAGCCCCCCAGATTTATAGTAAGGCCCAACCGGGCAGACGATAACCCGGAAATCATATTCAGGAGCAGGTCGAAGTCCCATGTTTTCCCCAACCCCAATCAGCAAGGGGCGGATATAGAGAGACGCGCCAGAACCATAAGGCGGAACCCAAGCCAAATTCGCCCGAATCGCTTCTTCGATCCCATGCATAAAGAGTTCGGTTGGCACTGGTGGCATCAAGAGGCGCTCGGCGGTCTCGCGCATCCGAATTTCGTTAAGTTCTGGGCGGAATAACAAAATCCGTCCGTCTGGCGCCGTTTGCGCCTTGAGGCCTTCGAAGCAGGTTTGGGCGTAATGCAGGACCGGGCTACCCTCGTGTAGGGTCATCATAGGGTCGGTGACCAATTCACCCTTAGACCACTGGCCATCGCGCCACTGGGCGCAAAAGCGGTAGTCGGTTTTAAGGTAATTAAACCCGAGTTTGCTCCAGTCGAGATTTTTTTTGGTTGTTGCGTTCATCTTAAAACAGATGGAAATAATGTTCCCAAAACTCTGGCGCCGCAGCGTAAAGCGCGGCGCTAAGGGCTAAGTAAGGGCCGTAGGGCAGTTGGTCGCTCCAGCCGGTTTTGCCTGCGATGATTAAGGAAACCCCTCCGATCACCCCTAAACAGGCTGAAAGGAAAACCAGGGGTAATAGCGCGGACCATCCGAAGGTAAACCCTAAAAGCCCCAAAAGGCTCGCGTCCCCCTCGCCCAGGCCCTCACGCCCCCTAAAGAAGCGGTACAAAAGGCTGACCCAATAAAAAAAACCGGCCCCACAAAGGAGGCCGATCAGACTATCCACCCTGGCTTCAGGAGCCCAAAGGCCCAGATATAGGCCTTGGAGGACGGCTAAAAAAACGATAGGTAAAGTATATATCTGGCCGGTTTTAAAGTCCAGCCAGGAGATAAGGCCTAAACCAAACCAAAGGGCCAAAGCTCTATACGTCTCTGGGCCTGCCCCGCCCCAAAGGTACAACCCCAGGGCCAGTATTCCGCCCGCCAGTTCAAGCAGGGGGTAACGGAGCGGGATTTTGTAAGCACAATGGGGGCAAGCCCCGCGCCGGAACACCCAGCCTAAAAGGGGGATCAAGTCCAAAGGTCCCAAGGACTTTGAGCAACCCTCGCAGGCTGACCTCGCCCAAAGACTCAAATCCCGTTCTAACCGGTAAACAGTGGCTAGGCTAAAACTAGACAGGGCTGTTCCCGCCAAGAAGAAAAACAGTCCCTGGCCCAGGGGGAACACCTATTTAAGGGTTTTGAGGATCTCTTCGATCCGGTCGCGGCCTTCTAACTTGACCTTTTTTAAGCGGTGCAACTCCTTTTCATCGCCTGCCGAAAGCCCTTTGGTTCGTTCCATACCCGCAATTTGGGCTTCAAGGGCGTCGTGGTCTTTCATCAATTTGCCCAACTCATAGTGGCTGTGCCGATGTTTTTCGATCAAGTCCAATTCCTTTTTTTCCAAGGTAGCCTCCGATTAGATAGTTTCGACCAAGTGGGTAAAATCTTTAACATAACGAACTTTTTGGGCCTCCAACTCAGCCTGATCTGGGCCGGTTAGATTAAAATAAAACTTTACCTTTGGCTCGGTGCCAGAGGGCCTAGCGGTGATCCGCGAGCCATCGCTTAAGTAAAAGGCCAAGACATTGGATTTGGGAAGGTTCAACTTGCCGATTACCTGGGCCTTCGCGTCCAGAATGGACTGGTTTTGGTAGTCCCGAATCTCAGTTACCTGGACTCCGCCAATCTCTTTGGGCGGGCTCTTCCTTAAGGTTAGCAGAATTTTTTGAATTTGGTCTGCCCCTTGTTGACCTTTAAAGGTCAAATTTATCAATTCATCGCTGTGATAGCCAAACTCTTGATGAATCAAATCCAATTGGTCGAGTACAGATTTTCCTTGGGAGGCTAACTGGGCGGCCATTTCCGCAAAAATCATATTGGCCGAAACCCCATCCTTGTCCCGGACAAAATCACCAAAAAGATAGCCGTGGCTTTCTTCGGTGCCAAAAACAAAGCTTTGAGCCGGGTCTTTGTCTAGTTCCCGCATGACTGCGCCAATGTATTTAAACCCGGTCAAAACCTCATGGACTTTTAATCCGCTAGCTTGGGCAATCTTGGCTCCTAGCCCACTGGTAACGATAGTGGTGACGTAGTGGCCCGACTTGGGCAACCGCCCAGACTTGGCGAGTTCGCTTAAGTAAAAGTGGAGCAGGAGCTGGCCAATCTGATTGCCATTGAGTTTGACCCACTCGCCTTTATGTCTAGCCATGACCCCGATCCGGTCGGAGTCGGGGTCGTTGGCTAAAATCAATTGGTCATTAGGCCCGGCAATTTTTTGTGCCTCGGCCATAGCTTTGGGGTCTTCTGGGTTGGGGTAGCTAACCGTGGGGAATTCACCGTTGGGCTTTTCTTGGGAAGGCACCACGCTGACCTTTTCGAACCCAGCCCGCTTGAGCACTTCTTGAACCGGCACGTTCCCGGCCCCGTGCAGCGGGGTATAAACCACGCCGTAGTTTTTATAGATCGCTTTATTGCCCAAGGACAAGCCCAGCACCAGTTTATAGTAGGCCTCATCTACGATTGACCCAATGATTTCAACCAACCCTTGTTTTTTAGCGGTCTCAAAGTCCAGATGTTTGATCTCTTTAAAGTCCAAAGCGTTAACCCGGTCAATAATCGCTTGGTCGTCGGGTTCAGAGACTTGGCAACCATCAGACCAACTAACCTTGTAACCATTGTATTCAGGTGGGTTATGGCTAGCGGTGACCACAATCCCGGCGGTGGCCTTAAGATAGCGGACCGCAAAACTCAACATGGGGGTGGGGCGTAAACGGTCAAAGAGGTACACCTTGACCCCATTGGCCGCCAAGACCCCGGCGGCTTCTTTGGAAAATTCTGGAGAAAACCGGCGGCAGTCGTAGGCAATAGCTACGGACTTGTTCCCCTTAACGGTGGCCTGAATGTGGTCGGCGAGACCTTGGGTAGCCCGGCGCACCGTATAAATGTTCATCCGGTTGGACCCGGCCCCAATCACCCCGCGCAGTCCACCGGTGCCAAACTCTAGGTCTTGATAAAACCGGTCAGTTAATTCGGCCTCTTGTTTTTGGTCGATCAAACCCTGAATTTCAGCCTTGAACTGGGCATCAAAGACCGGATTCGTCGCCCAAGCCTGGGCTTTTTTTAAAACCGCTGTGTCCATAGTTGCTCCTAAGTTTGGGGTGGGTCTTCAAATTTTCGGGCTAACACTTGGGCGCGCTCCCATTCTTCGGGGCGCACCAAAATCTCCATCGGCAAGGCGGCAATTGGTCCAAACAAGGTCGAAGTATGTTGCCCTGACACCTGATACTCAATACTTTCAGACTCTAATAAACTGCTCAAAAGGGCTACCTTGGTGGCATCTTGGGAGACAAACAGGCTGATCCAAGGGGGGCTGGGCTTTTTTTCTGCGTGGCGGTTTTGCCGGTAGGCCTTGAGGTCCACAACTTTTGAACTAGTCTCCACCCCTGGCCGGTTCGCCCGCTGCACCAACCAAAAAGCCCCCAGAAGTTCGGCCATAGGCCACCAATTCGTTTGGGCTAGTTCAGGAGCCCCTTGCAGGGTCAGCAATTGCATCCCCCAAGCCAGCCCGATGGTCAGTAGTACCCCGTTCAAGTAAGCCCCCTAAAAAATCGGCTAGCCTTGCCTACTACCGAATCCAGGTCTAGGCCTGTTTCGGCTAACTGTTCATCTCGGGTCGCATGTTCAAAATAACGGTCTTCAATACCCAGGGTCAAAATCGGTTTTGCGATACCCTGGCGGGCCATGAGCTCCATCACTGCTGCCCCAAAACCGCCGTTTAAAGTGTTTTCTTCTAAAGTAACCAGCCCTTTTACTGTGGCTAGCTGCGCTAAAATCAGAGACTCGTCCAGAGGTTTAACAAAGCGGGCGTTGATCAACCCGGCCTTGATCCCTTCGGTTTCCAGTTGGGCGATAGCCAGTTGGGCGGTCTCGACCAAGGGGCCCACACAGAGGAACAAGAGGTCTTGGGCTGGCTTTATTAACTCGGCTTCGCCCCAAGGGAGTAGGGGGGCGTCTGCGGGATTTTCGTAAAAATCGGAATTATTGGCACGGGGGAACCGAATGGCCACGGGGCCTTTATCGTAGGCTTGGGCCATTTTTAACATTGATTGCAACTCATACCCATTTTTAGGTGCCATAATCACCATCGATGGAATCATCCGCAAATAAGTCAAGTCCATCACCCCATGGTGGGTCGCCCCATCGGCGCCTACAAACCCGGCTCGGTCGAGCACAAACTTGACGGGCAGATGTTGCAGCGCCACGTCGTGGGCAATATGGTCGATGGCCCGTTGCAAGAAAGTCGAATAAACCACCACCCAAGGCTTGATCCCCTCTGTTGCTAGTCCGGCCGCAAAGGTCACCGCATGGCCTTCGGCTATGCCTACGTCGAAGATCCGGTCTTGGTATTTTGGCAAAAGTTGAGAAAGCCCGGTGTTGGCCAACATTGCTGCCGAAATAGCCACTGTATTGGGCTCGGCCTCCATGATTTGGTCAAAGGCTTCTGAAAAAAGATTGGTATAAGATTTCCCTAGTTGGGTCGAGATAACCGGTTTACCAGTAATGGGCTCGAAGGCTCCGATCCCGTGATAAGATAGCGAGTCCCCCTCGGCCGGTTGGTACCCCTTGCCTTTTTGGGTGGAGATGTGCAGCAAAATTGGGCCTTTAAGGTTTCTGGTTACCTTTAGTAACGAAACCAAGTCCCCAATGTTGTGCCCGTCCACCTGCCCAAAATAACGGAAATTGAGATTTTCGAACCAGACCCCATGGGTAAAAAAGGCCATGAAGCTGTCGTTGATCCGCTTGAAGGTCGTGTGGATCGCTTTGGGGATAATCCCGTCTTCTTGGTGTTTAACAATCTCACGGCGCAAAAGGTTATAACTCTTGCTGGCTGAGATGTTGATTACCGCTTTGGACAAGGCCCCTACCACTGGATCAATCGACATTTCGTTGTCGTTTAGAATCACAATCAAATTTTCGTCTAGGTGCCCCGCGTGGTTCATTGCCTCAAAGGCTAGCCCGCCAGTCATGGCACCATCCCCGATCACCGCGATATGGTGTTGTTGCTTGTTGAGTAACCTCGCGCCCACCGCTTGGCCTAAGCTGGCGGAGATACTAGTGGAGGCGTGACCGGCGCCGAAGTGATCGTATTTGGATTCGTCGCGGTTCAAAAATTTGGAGATGCCGTCTTTTTTGCCTAAAAGCTCTAGTCGATCTTTGCGCCCGGTAAGTAACTTATAGGTATAGCCCTGATGGCCCACATCGAAAACTACCTTGTCCTTATCCAGGTCAAAAACCTTGGCTAAGGCAATGGTAAGTTCGACGGTACCTAAGGAACTAGCGAGGTGGCCTCCTGTGCGGCTGACCACGTCGATAATCTTAGCCCGACATTCAGCAGCCAAGGCTTCGAGCCTGGGTACGGAAAGGGCTTGGACCTCGCTAGGGTCTGTAAGTTCGTCCAGCAGGGGGTGGCTCATCGGCTGTGTTTTTCGATCAATATCTGGGCTTCGTCGCGCACCAAGGCACTAGGATCATTTTTGCTCATCTCCGCTAACTTAGCTGGTCCAGGCAAAACGCCAATCTTGTCATAGGCGGCTAAGCAATTCAATCGTATCATCGGATCGTCATGTTCTATCAATGAGTTAAGCACTTTTACCGCCTTTGGGGAGCGAGAGGCTCCTAGGTACTTTATTGAGGGAATCAAGATCTGGCGGAGTACAAAATCCTTGTCAAAAAGCTGCTCCATTATAGGACCCTCGACCCGTTTGGCAAAAAAACCCTTCTTTTTAATAGGGTTTGCCAGCCGTTTTATAACCGCCTCAATAAAATCTTCAGTCCCATAAATGGTAAAGGTTTCTAGGATCTCCTCAAGTAAAATAGGGTCATTCGTTTCTGCAAATAACTTAAGTATCTTGGGCTTGGCTGCCTCACTGCCCAAACGGGCTAGCGCCCCTCGCGCATGAGACTGCACTACGGGGTCGGCTTCGCCTAAGAGCATAAGCAAGTCCGCCTCCTTGATCTCGCCCGCAGTTTCATAAGACAAAAGCATTTGGTAGGCGTTCTGGCGCTCTACTGAACTAACCGCATTCGAAAGCTGGTCGAGTGCTAATAGGTGCCGTTCCTCAAGCATTTGCTAAACCTAGATTGACAAGGGTTTTCTGGGTGCCTAGATTGTAGAGAGCCCCAAGCATTCCATCAAGCTCATTCAGGAAAACCAGTGAACGGTGATTCTCTTTTAGTGTTTAAAGAGCAGGATTTTTTATTTGGGATTTCTCCCTCCGACTTCGACCAGCCCTTCACCCTAGACCAGTTGAACATCTCCCCTAGTGGCGTGGACAAAGCGATTTGGTATTACCAAGATCGAGTCCACAAAAAAGAGGGCATCTTTTTGCATCTCGGGGCTTTGTTTGGTCTTAGGCCGGTCAGTTTTAGTTACAAAGGGATGATTTTTTTAAACGAGATGGCTCCCAATATCCATTTGGGCATCTTTGTGGATCATTTGATCTTAAAATTGCCCTTATTAGGACTCGATTCCAAAACCGTAGGGGTCGAAGAGGCGGGGAAACTCCCGCCCGAACTCCCTAGCCGAGCGATTCGCAAGATTGTTAAACACCACCGAAAAACCATTCTTTTAGTGGATCCAGTCCAATTAACCGAGGTTTATCAATTGATCAGCCCCGAACGGATTAGGAACCTCTTGGCGGGCGCTCGCCGCTAAGGGGCGCTAACTAATCTTTTTTTAATTTCCCCT